>JBHGXW010000069.1:0-66586 GCA_041920465.1 Paenibacillaceae bacterium
GCGGACAAGATCAAAGCAAATCTGGCGGAGAAAGTAAAAGCATTCGTGGAAAATAAACATCAAGCGAAAGGGGAAGGTTGGGGCAAAGAACACGCTTTCTGGAACAACGAAGAACTGCTGACCGCCTTGAAACTGACTGCCGACCAACTGCAAACCGAGTTGAAGTCCGGCAAATCCTTGGCGGAAATCGCAACGGCCCAGGGAGTAACGGAAGATGCAGTGATTCAAGTATTGACCAAGCAATTTGAGAGCCGTTTCGATGAGATGGTGAAGAACGGCAAGCTGTCTCAAGAGAAGATCGATCAAATGAAAGAAAAAATGAAATCCATGGTTCAACAACTGGTAGAAAAGAAATTTACCTTTGAAGCCCATAAAAACGACAAGAAAGAATAAGCCTCTATACTCTAGCAGAAAGACAGGTGACGCTCACCTGTCTTTTCCAACATGTAAGAAAGTTTAAGCGCTTTACATTATGAAAGTGGTTAACCTTTCTTTCCATTTGTGCAGCTTTACTTATCCGCATCGTTTTCTAATTTTATTCTAATTTTCGAATGGTTAAATAGAAAAGACTATGCAAATAACTCGAAGATGATTGGCTCGGTTAAGTGAGGAGGGTGTTAGTTTGAAGATACATAAGATTGCGATTGCAACCATTTTCATCGCCTCTGTTTTGATTGCCGGATGTTCTTCTGGGAACCAGGCGGGCAGCAAAGGGAAGGGAGGCAACAATCAAAGAGCCGTGCCCGTCGAAGTAAAGCCGGCAGAATATCAGGATTTTGGGCTTACGTTCTCCCTTAGTGGGCGATTAGAGGCAAACCAGCAAGTTGACGTGACCTCCAAGCTATCCGGAAAAATCACCCGTATCTTCGTTCATGTAGGCGATCAGGTCAAAGCCGGTCAGCCAATTGTTCAGTTGGAGGGAGATGAAGTTCAGATCCAGCTGCAGCGTTCTCAAGCATCGCTGCTATCGGCAAGGGCTAAATATGAGGATGCCAAGAAAGGGACTCTGGCAGAAAATCTGATTCAATCCCAAAATACACTTGCTGATTTGCAGAACAAGTATGATGCGGCCAAAAAAGAACTGGACCGCTCAGAAGCCCTTTATAAAGAAGGGGCAATCTCGCAGGAAGAGGTAGAAAAAGCGAGATCGCAGCTGGTCAGCGCATCAACCAGCCTGGAGAACCAAAAGCAAAAACTGGAGCTGGATAAAAAAGGGCCAACCCAGTCTACGATTGATGCGGCAGCGGCTCAGGTTATGCAAGCGGAAGCTGATCTTGCCCTGTCGAAGTTGAATTCCAGCAATTTGATCGTGAAAGCTCCAATCGACGGGATTATCGGGTCTTTGCCGGTGACAAACGGTGAAACCGTTGCGAACAATAAGGTAGTAGCGCAAATTGTTGACATGAGCACAATGAAGGTAAAAACGCAGGTGGATGAAAACAAGATAGGATTCTTCCATAACGGACAATCCGTTAATATTCAGGTGCCGGCAGTTAACCTGTCAACCAAAGGGAAAATCACTTCTGTAAGTCCGCTTGCCGACAGTAACAGGACGTATCCGATCGAAATCGAAATCCCCAACCCCGATGGACGGGCAAAAGTAGGGATGATCGTCTCCGTCGAGGCGAAGGGAGAACAGCGCAAAGCTCTGGTTGTACCGAGAGAAGCGGTTATTTTCAAGGATCAGGTCAATTACGTTTTCACCGTCGAGAATGATCAAGCGAAGCAGACGAAAGTGGATGTTGGCGAATCAGACGGGGAGCGGATCGAAATCCTCAAAGGGCTCAAGCAAGGGGATTTTGTCGTTGTAAAAGGCCAGAACATGCTGGTTCCCGATGCTTCGGTTGCTATTATTGACCCGAACAAACCGGATCGTAATCCGGATAACATGCAATCTGCTAATCCAAATCGGCAGCGCAGCAAGAAGGAATAGGTGATAACAAATGCATATATCCGAACACTCCATCCGTCGTCCGGTTACTGTCATGATGGCAGTTTTGATTGTTATCATTCTTGGAATTATCTCTTTGACGCGCATCCCGATTGACTTATATCCGAAAATCGACATCCCCACCGTGGCGATAACCACAAGCTATTCGGGGGTAGGCCCGGAAGAAATCGAGAATCTCGTAACCAAACCTGTCGAAAAGGCGGTCTCTACCGTTGCCGGGATTAAATCAGTCAGGTCTGTATCGCGGGAAGGATCGTCACAGGTAACCGTGGAGTTTGATTATGGATCGGATATTGAAGCCGCCGTTGCTGAGATCCAGCAAAAAGTGGAACGGGCCAAACGTTCCTTGCCCGACGATGTCGATTCTCCAACCGTTAACAAATTTGATCCAAACAGCTTACCTGTATTAACGCTGGCTATCTCCTCTAAATTAGGGCCTGATCAGCTGAAAAACTTTGTAGATCAACAAATCGTCCCTTATCTGGAACGAGTAAACGGAGTAGCCTCCGTTACTACCTCGGGGGGATTGGAAAGAGAAATTAAAATTCTGGTAGACCCCAATAAAATAGACCAATACGGGATTTCATTGTCTGACATCAATCAACAGCTCCGCAACCAAAATATCGATTCTCCGGGCGGCAGGGTAACAGAAGGAGGAGTAACCTACACTGTACGCTCTTTAGGGAAGTTCTCCTCGATTGACGACATACGGAAGGTTTCGATTCCTTTAAAAGGCGGAGGCCAAGTTTTTCTTGGAGATATAGCGGTTGTTTCGGAAGGATATAAAGAAGTATCCATTGAAAATAAACTGAATCAAGAGAACACCGTTTCGTTGTCCATCATGAAGCAATCAGGGGCAAATACCGTAGCAGTCGTTGACGGAATTCAAAATGAACTGGAGAAAATTAAGGCAGATTTGCCAGTCGATTTTTCCATTTTGAGCATTTCCGACCAGTCGAAATTCATTCGAGCTTCCATCAATACTCTGGTTCAAGACACCTTTATCGGCGGATTGCTTGCGATCTTGATTATCTTGCTCTTTTTAAAGAGCATCAGCAATACCCTGATTATCTCGATTGCGATCCCAATCTCTGTCATTGGAACATTTACCTTGATGTATTTCTCCCATATGACGATCAATGTGATGAGTCTGGGAGGCTTAACGCTGGGGATCGGTATGATCGTAGACGATGCCATTGTCGTATTGGAAAATATCCATCGACGCCGGGAAAATGGGTTAACCATCAGAGAAGCGGCTGTGGAAGGAACGAAGGAGGTAGCGATGCCGGTTATCGCCTCCACACTAACGACTGTAGCAGTTTTTTTCCCAATCGTCTATGTGGAGGGTTTGACTGCGCAACTGTTTAAGGATTTAGGCGTTACTGTCTCATTTGCCCTGCTTGCTTCCTTGGTTGTTTCGCTGACGGTTACCCCCATGCTGTCAACCAATTTGATGAAAGCCAACGCAATGAAGCAATCCCGCCATCAAGGGAAAGGCATGAATGAGAAGTGGGTATCGCTGTATCGAAATATTCTTAGCTGGTCTCTTCGCCACCGGAAAACGACGATTATGATCGCCATTGCTTCCCTAGTCGCCGGAGTCGGGCTGGTTCCATTTCTGGGCATGGAGATGATGCCTGCTGCGGATCAGGGACAAGTGAGCATTTCCATTTCACTTCCTACCGGTACGGAGCTTGATAAAACCAGGGAAGTCATGGCACAGGCACAGACGATTGTTTCCAAAATTCCTGAGGTCAAAACCGTTTTTTCCAGTCTTGGCAGCTCGAATGCTACCCGTTTTGGCAGTGCCTCCAGCTCTACGGGATCATTTCTCCTGATTCTTTCGGATTTGAACAAACGCAATCGCAGCACTGCGGAGATTACGGAAGAGATTCGCCGGGAATTAAACCGTTTCCCCGGAGCGCGTGTCAGGGTTAGCGAAGCAGGAGGAGCAACGCTTCCCGGATTGGGAGGGGGAGGGCAAAACAGCGGAGGCAACGCAGCGCCAATCTCCTATGCCTTGCGCGGGAATGATCAGGAGACATTGAAAGAATTGGCTGAGCGATTTACCGACGAGATAAGTCGAATCAAAGGAGTACGGGAAGCGGATAATACGTTAGAAGATACACGTCCCGAAATCCAAGTCTCTCTTGATCGGATCAAAGCGGCAGATCTGGGAATTACGCAATCGATGGTTTCGAGCACGATCCAGACGGCTCTGAAAGATCAGGTAGCCACGACGTTTGAGACAGGCGGAACAGAGATTGATGTTACCGTGTCCCTTGCGAACGAACAGGCTGCTACGATGCAGGACATTGAGAATCTTGTGCTGACCAACTCAAAAGGAGAAAGAGTGCAGATCAAGGATGTGGCCAAGGTGGCGATCGCCAACGGTCCTCAGTCCATCCAGAGATTCAATCAGGCAAGAGTCGTGAATGTTACGGCATCCCTTGCTCCCGGGCAGGATCTGGGCAGCGTGACGAAGCAAATCAATCAAGTCGTAGCCAACTTCCCACTTCCTCCGGGCTATGTGATTGAGACGCAAGGGCAAAGCCAGCAGTTGCAGGAGTCTACGAACAGCATGATTCTGGCTTTCGGCTTAGCGATCGTTTTAGTCTATATTATTTTGGCGGCGCAGTTTGAATCGCTGGTTTACCCGCTATCGATCATGCTTTCGGTCCCATTATCTTTCTTCGGAGCAAGCTTTAGCTTATGGGTGACAGGCCGTCCGCTTAGCGTTCCGGCTTTTATCGGAATTATTCTGCTGGCCGGTATTGTGGTGCGTAATGCGATTGTGTTGATTGACTTTACCAACATTCTTCGCAGGCAAGGGGTTGAACGGACCGAAGCGCTGCTAACTGCCGGGCCTATACGATTGCGCCCCATCTTGATGACGACGCTATGTACGGTATTAGGGCTGTTTCCTTTGGCATTAGGCTTTGGGGAAGGCGGAGAAAGTCAGGCGCCGATGGCAACCGTCGTGATCGGGGGACTGATTTTTTCCACCCTGCTGACGCTGGTTGTTATCCCTGTTGTCTACACCATGCTGGATGATGGGATGATCCGATTCAAAAAGCTTGCCCGATTCCTTCCCCTTGCAAGAATGAAATCAGTTAGTATAGATGAATAAACAATGTGAGAGTGGCATTCTAAGGATGCCACTTCTAGCTTTGCTAATGGAGTTGAGCAAGATGCGAATTCTGGCAGTCGAGGATGAGATACCTTTACTACATGCGGTAGCTGACATTTTGCGGGAGGAAGGCTATGTCGTGGATTGTGCGGATCGGGGAGATGACGGCCTTTACATGGCGGAAACAGGGATTTATGACTTGTTAGTGCTGGATATCATGCTGCCCGGTTTGGACGGATTGTCTATCGTGAAAAAATTGCGGGCAAACGGCATTCGAATCCCTGTATTGTTTCTTACGGCAAAAGATAGTGTGGATGCACGAGTAAAAGGATTGGATGCGGGGGCGGACGATTATCTAGTTAAACCATTTGCAGTAGAAGAACTGCTAGCCAGAATCAGAGCGTTGTTCCGCCGAAACGGCAAGATCGGAATGGAGGGTGAATTGTCGTACGGCTTAATTCAGTTAAAGGAAAAAGAACATGATGGATATGTCGGAGATCAGCCGTTGAAGTTGACGAGCAAAGAATATGAGTTGTTAAAGTATTTCCTGTGTAATCGGGAACAAATTTTGACCCGCGAACAAATCTTTGACAGGGTATGGGGAATTGATTCCGAGGCGAATTATGGAATTGTGGAAGTATACGTCCATTACCTGCGGAAAAAACTGGCAGATCATGGGTGCGAGAGCTATATCAGGACGATTCGGAATGTTGGGTACATGCTTAAGGAGAAGAAGGAGCATGTTTAGGAAAACCCGAATTCGCTTGGTACTGTTTAATGCGATTGTACTCATCTTGCTCTTGAACGGGTTGGGAAGTGCCGTTTACTTCTCCATGAAATACCGGCTGTACTCACAAGCGGACGGCAAACTGCTTCAGATTGCAAAGCACATTCGCGATACCCCGTTTCCATTTCTAAAAATGGAAAGAAAAAGATGGTCCGAGATAGATCGCCGTACGATCGTTTTGTTTTGGGATAAAGAAGGCCAAATTATTGGAAATACGCATGGAGAAATCATGGATCAGGCCGATCTCGATCAATTTCGGACAACGACAGGTACAGAAGGATTCACTACCCTGACTGTAAATGGACAACCGTACCGAATTTTAACGGCTACCGTTCATAAGGTAGTTAATGCGGAAGGTATTCTGGGAAAGGCTCAAACCTTCCAGATCGTTTATAATCTAGGACCTGAAGAAGAGATGTTGGATAGTTTACTCTACGTGATCAGCATCGGCGGGGCAATCAGTATTATCATTGCGGTACTTACCGGTCTGTTTCTCGCCAAAAAAGCGCTAATCCCCATTCAGCTGTCATGGGAGAAACAACAGCAGTTTGTGGCTGACGCATCCCATGAGCTGCGCACGCCTTTATCGGTCATTCAGGTCCATCTTGAACGATTATTCCGCTATCCTGATCATACGATTGAACAGGAAAGCGAAAATATTTTGGTCGGTATTCAAGAAACGAGAAGATTAAACAAACTGGTCTCCGATTTGCTGACATTGGCTCGCTCTGATTCAAACGAGATCCAACTGATAAAAAAAAGGATGAAGCTTAACGAGGTCGTGACGAAAAGCGTTCAGGCTTTTCAGCAGCTGGCAACGGTCAAGGACATCCAAATACAGACCCATATGGAAGAACCACTGGAAATCGTTGCGGATGAAGAACGGATTCATCAATTGTTGGTGATTCTTTTGGATAACGCCTTAAAATACACTCAGGCCAAGGGGCTCATTAATGTATCCTGTAGAAGGGAAGGCAATTGGATCACGCTTGCTGTCGCGGATACCGGCATTGGAATCGCGAAAGAAGACATTCCTTACATTTTTGACCGGTTTTTCCAGAGTGACAAAATGCGCTCCGGTGTTGTGGAAGGAGCAGGGCTTGGGTTATCCATCGCAAAATGGATTGTCGAAGCTCACGGCGGGAAAATTCGTGTGGAAAGTGAAGAGGGAGCGGGAAGCTGCTTTTATGTGAATCTCCCTTTGAGAGGAAAAAGGTAAGCAATGTATGGACAAATGACCAGCTCATTTCCGGCCATGTATCGGGAAGGAACTGGTCTTGTATTTTATCGACAGGAATGTATAAGTTTTTGTCCCAACGCTTCCACTATACTTTGAGTTGGTTAATCGCCTGGACATGGGGAGAAAGAAGATTTCTTGGGGAAAGTATGCTATAATATATATTTCAGAAACGAAAAAAACCTGTTTACAACGATACTATCAAAAAAATAGGAGTTTGTTGGAATGGATTACAAAGCTTTTAAGGATATTGTTCATGGACGCCGCAGCGTAAGAAAGTATACGGAACAAGATGTTTCGATCGAGGACATTGAAGAATTGATCGACTGTGCGCGATACGCTCCGAGCGATACCAATTCGCAAACATGGGAATTTATTGTCATCAAAAACAAAGAGAAAATTAAAGAGATTGAAAAGCTGACATGGGATGCTTTGTATGAAAAAGCAGCGGAGGCAGAACAAAAAGGATTGGGAAAAGAAGGAAAGCTGCTCACCCGTTCTTTTGGCCCTTACGCTACCGCGTTTTCTGATGCGCCGGTGCTGATCGTTTGTTTGGCTACGCCTTATCAATCCAAGTTCAGGGAGAAGATTTTTGAACCGATTCAACTGGTTCCTGAATCTGTCTGGGAAGAGGAAGGCATCAAAAGCAGTTGCTTGGCTACCCAGAATCTGATGCTGGCGGCTCATGCGCGGGGATTGGCCACTTGTCCGATGACAGGACCGGTTCTGCTCGCTCAAGACAAACTAAGGGACTATTTGCAAATTGAACCGGAAAAACAAATCAACATGGTGATAGCTTTAGGTTATCCGAAAGAGCAGCCGAAAAAGCTGCCGCGAAAAGAAGTGAGTGAAATCGTTCGTTATATTTTATAATTTCAACGCCAAAAAGAGGGGGCAGGTCCCTTTTTTTGGCGTTTTCTGTACCTTTTCAAATGTCAGAATCAAACTTGGTGGATGAAGAATTTTTTTCGTCATCTTCGTGGTTGTCGCGAATCGTTTTTTGTAATACGAAGCAAGACATGATGAGGAAAAACGAGGTAACGGCATAATACCCTTTTACAGGCAGGCTGGCATCCAGTGTATAAATCCCGATAAACATAGCGAGCACGGCAATGACGAATGATGCCCATGCCAGAAAGGTAAACGCTTGGGTATTTCTTCGCTTCATCAATTCAGCTCCTTTGGTTGATTGTGGTACTTTTTACTTATTTTCCTTTTCATCATATTACAAATTTATACATTTCACAAGAATTGCTGCCCTGGCTGAAACTTCTGTAAAGTCTTTTCTGACCAATCAGGAATGAAAAAATGAAATTAGCACAATAGAAGCTTGCATCATTTTGAGGGAGTGTGTTAACGTTAAGCTAACCAATTGAAAACACCATAAACGGGAGCTCGGGTGAACCGGGCTGAGAGGACGGCTATTCTGTCGTCGACCGTCATACCTGAACTGGATAATGCCAGCGGAGGAATCATACATTCGTGTTATACATAGCACACGCATATTCGCTGGACCGCTCTTGCTTTTGCAGGCGGTCTTTCGTTTGCACATGTCGTGCCTCTGTCTGCGCATTACCAGTTACCAAAAGTTACTAAATGCCAGAGGAGGTTTTTTTATGTCAGACAACAATCAAACGTCGCTTCAAATTTCTACGCCTCGCAGCTATCCAGGCAGCCGCAAAGTATATGTGGAAGGCAGCAGACCGGACATTCGGGTACCGATGCGGGAGATTGCGTTGCACCCAACCAATGGGGCGTTCGGCAGCGTGGAAACGAATGAACCGGTTCGCGTGTATGACACCAGCGGAGTGTATACGGACGAGTCTGAGGAAGTTGATATTTACCGCGGACTTACCCAACTGCGGCGCCCATGGGTGCTTGAGCGAGGAGACGTAGAAGAATACCAGGGACGAAACGGCAAAGTGCTGCGTGCCAAACCGGGCAGAAATGTGACACAGCTTCACTATGCGAAAAAAGGAATCATCACGCCGGAGATGGAGTTCATCGCCATTCGTGAAAACATGTCTCCTGAGTTCGTGCGCCAGGAGGTAGCGGCAGGCCGCGCCATTATTCCGTCCAACATCAATCACCCGGAGAGCGAACCCATGATTATTGGCCGCAACTTTCATGTAAAGGTGAATGCAAACATCGGGAATTCGGCTGTCACTTCCTCCATCGAAGAGGAAGTAGAGAAAATGGTCTGGGCTTCCTATTGGGGCGCCGATACCATCATGGATCTTTCCACCGGCAAAAACATTCACGAGACCCGCGAATGGATTCTGCGCAACTCACCGGTGCCGGTGGGAACTGTGCCAATTTATCAGGCACTGGAGAAGGTAAACGGCAAAGTAGAAGATTTAAGCTGGGAAATCTTCCGGGAGACACTGATTGAACAAGCGGAGCAGGGGGTTGATTACTTTACCATCCATTGCGGGGTGCTCTTGCGCTACATTCCATTGACAGCCAATCGTGTGACAGGGATTGTCTCACGCGGCGGATCGATTATGGCGGCGTGGTGTCTTGCGCATCATCAAGAAAATTTCCTCTATACCCACTTTGAAGAAATTTGCGAAATTATGAAGGCGTATGATATCGCGTTTTCGATGGGAGACGGACTGAGACCGGGCTCCATTGCCGATGCCAACGACGAAGCGCAGTTCGCCGAATTGGAAACATTGGGCGAGTTGACCAAAATTGCCTGGAAGCATGATGTGCAGGTGATGATCGAAGGACCGGGCCATGTTCCGATGCACAAAATCAAGGAAAACGTGGATAAGCAAATGGAAATTTGCCACGAAGCCCCATTCTATACGCTTGGACCGATTACCACGGACATCGCTCCCGGCTACGACCACATTACTTCCGCGATTGGTGCGGCAATGATCGGCTGGTTCGGGACGGCAATGCTCTGCTATGTAACACCAAAGGAACACCTTGGATTGCCTAACAAACAGGACGTACGGGAAGGCATCATCGCCTACAAGATTGCCGCCCACGCCGCCGATTTGGCCAAAGGGCATCCGGGAGCGCAGATGAGGGACGATGCGCTGTCCAAAGCCCGATTTGAATTCCGTTGGCATGATCAATTCAACTTGTCTCTCGATCCCGCCCGAGCTATGGAATACCATGACGAGACACTTCCGGCAGAAGGCGCCAAAACAGCCCATTTCTGCTCGATGTGCGGCCCTAAGTTCTGCAGTATGAAAATTACGCATGAGATTCGTGAGCGGGCCAGTGAGGAAGAGATCCGGGAGATTGAAGCGGGGCTCAAACAGAAATCACGCGAATTCGTGGAAGGCGGGGGAACGATTTACCGTTAATTCTCCCATCAGCAGGAAACAAAGCCCTTTTCCAAACTATCGGGAAAGGGCTATCCAATTCAAAACCGGTTTCAACTCTGCCAGAGGGATTTGGATCACGAGAGGTCCGTATACATGGGGAGTATATTCACCTTCCTGGAAGAATACCACAAGATGATGTGGCGTTAAATAAAACTCCTGATTTTTGGTAACGCCTTCGAACGGTTTGAGCAGGCCGAAATCCAGTTTGCCAATCTCTTTGCGGGCAAGCTCGTTCACCTTTTCGACGTAGGGAGTGCCTGGCTTAAACAGATCGGCGAAACGGTATTCTTTCCCTGACTGCAAGTCAAGAGTGATTGCAGATATGAAATTGGCCGGGTGGGCTGCTCTCTCGGCGTTGACGGATTGATCAAGCCGGATGCTTAAGATGGAATCTTTTAGATAGGTTACCTGATATCTCGTCCAGAAGTATTTCTTCACTTCGTCAAAGACGTCTTTCTTTTGCAGCTCGTACACTCTTGCTTTGATCATCTCGTTTATCTTTTTTTGCAGAGTTTGATCGGCCAGCCCCTCAATTTGCGGGTAGGTAAAATCAATGTACATAGAAACATCTTTTTTGTCGGTTATTTTGATGTTTGCTCTGGCTTCATGCTCGCCAGCACTTGTCGCATAAACCGCCAATGCGGGAGATGATAGGGTGAAGAAGAGAAAGCAATAGATAGATGTCCACAGCAGCTGTAATTTCCTCATTTGTATACGCACTCCTTTGCTTATGATTCCATGCTATGTATAGAATCACCCAATAGAGTGGAAATGATCCCCATTCTCTTCCTTCTGGCAATCATTGATCGATACTTATTTTCTGCTGGATTTCTGTTGTCTTTTCGGAAAGTTGCAATTCGCCAAAAAAAACGCACCAAAACCTGAGCATAGGTCTGGTGCGTTTATGTTTCTCGTCAGTTTGTTACAACAAAGTAGCGTCAATTACCATGAACATAAACAAAACTGGAAGGTAAATGAGGGAGCAGAAGAACGTTCTTCTTGCCCAAACAAACTGATCGTCGTTTTCACGTAACACAAGATGGTTGTAAACCAGGAATACACCGCCAAGAATTACGGCTGAAGCAAGGTAGAGCCATCCGACTACCCCGGTAAAATAGAGGGAAACGGATAAAAGGAGCAGTACCCATGCGTATGCAACACTTTGCCGTTTGGTGGATCGTGGCCCTCTTACAACTGGCATCATCGGGATGCCTGCGCGAGTGTAATCCTCGTTTTTATACAAGGCCAACGACCAGAAGTGAGGAGGGGTCCAAAGAAAAATAATCATGAACATCAGAACAGGAGCGAGGCTCAAATCACCAGTCACCGATGCCCAGCCGATCAAGGCAGGCATAGCTCCTGCTCCACCGCCGATAACAATATTTTGTGGCGTGCTTCTTTTCAGCCACATGGTATAGATCACGGCGTAATATATGAAGCCAGCTAATGAAAGCATTGCTGTTAACGTATTGACAAACAGCATGAGCACAACAATTGATAAAATCCCCAATACGATACCAAACCAAAAAGCTGATCTGGGTTCAACCAGCCCTGCAGGAATCGGGCGTTTCGATGTCCGCTTCATCATCGCGTCAATATCCCTGTCGTACCACATGTTAATTGCCGCCGACCCGCCTGAAGATAAAGCGAGGCCGAGCAGCATCGCAAAAGTGACTTTGATGTCAGGAATCCCTCTTTGTGCGACAAACGCCGCACAAAGAGAGGTAAATACGAGCATGACGAGAATTCTCGGTTTGGTTAAAGCCGTATAAGCTTGGATGGTTTGAAGCATCGAGCGTGATTGGGATGCGGAAGACTCCGCGGTGTAAGCCACATTTTGTTGGAGCATAGCCATTACTCGATACTCCTTTCCGAAGTAAAAAGTTTGGGTGATCTTAGTGAACCATGGAGTTAAACGACATTACCCATAGAGAACCGGCTACGATGGTAAAGACGACCACAACCCCGAGAATTAAAGCCATTGCATTATATCTGGGTTTTTCACCGTCTCTGATGTGCATGAACAAGAACAACTGCACAACGAATTGAAGCACTGCCATAATGACACTGACGACGATCAGCGATGTTTTACTCATCATGTGATTCAACACCAGCACCAATGGAATAATGGTGAGCACGATGGAAAGGATAAACCCGATCACATAGGACTTGGTGGAATCGTGAGTTTCATGATTGACATGATTATGTTGACTCGCCATTTACATCACCCCCATCAAATACACGACAGTAAAGAGGAAGATCCAGACAGCGTCAAGGAAGTGCCAGTACAATCCGACGATAAATACTTTACGGCGTGTCACCGCAGTAATTCCGCGACGGGCCAATTGGAACATCAGCGCCACCATCCAGCAAAGACCCAAGGAAACGTGAAGACCGTGAGTTCCTACCAGTGTAAAGAAGGAGGAGAGGAAAGCGCTGCGAGAGATTGTTGCACCTTCCATCGCCATTTTGGTGAACTCGCTGATTTCCAAACCAACGAACGCAAGACCAAGCGCGGCGGTTACAATCAACCAGCCAATCATGTTCTTCAATTTCCCTTTGTTCATAGCCAGGGTAGCCAAACCGCTCGTAAAACTGCTGGTTAACAGGATGAACGTTTCCGCAACAAATCCGGGTACTTCAAACAATTCTTTCCCTGTTGGTCCGCCGTCCGTATGGGTGCGCAGAACCATGTAAGTTGCAAACAAGCAAGCGAATAAGATACAGTCCGTTACCAGGAAGATCCAGAATCCCAAGATTTTTAGGGATTCGTGGTCTTCATGGCCGTGATCATCATGATGGGATACAACGTGTTCCACTATACAACCCTCCCTAATGCTGCTTCGGTGCGCTTCACTTCGTCAACTGGAATGTAGTAGTCGGTGTCATATTGGAAGGAGCGAGCCAGCAAGCAGCCGCCTACGCCGAGCAATCCAATGATAGCCATCCAGGTCCATTCAAACGTCAATCCGAAACCGGCGATAAACCAGAATACGGACATTACAAACGGAATTCCGGAGTTCTTCGGCATATGAATCGGTTCCAGTTTAGCCCCTTGATTTACCGCTTTTCCTTGTGCCATTTCTTCTTTCATGATCAACCATGCGTCTTGTCCTTTTACCTGCGGGATTACCGCAAAGTTGTACAACGGAGCAGGAGAAGGAATCGACCATTCAAGCGTACGGCCATTCCATGGATCGCCAGTCAGATCACGCTCACCGTGCTTGATGCTGTAAAGGATTTGCCATACTTGGAAGATGAATCCGATACCCATCAAGAAGGCACCAATGGTGGATACGAGGTTCAACGGAGCCCAGCCCATATCCCAGCCATAGGTATAAATACGTCGAGTCATACCCATGAAGCCAAGCGCGTACTGCGGCATGAAGCACACATAGAAACCGATATTCCAGAACCAGAAGCCCCATTTACCAAGGCGATCATTCAGCTTGAAGCCAAACATCTTAGGCCACCAGTAGTACAAACCTGCCAGATATCCGAATACTACACCACCGATCAATACTTGGTGGAAGTGGGCAATCAGGAAGTAGCTGTTGTGATACTGATAGTCAGCTGGAGCAACCGCAAGCATAACGCCTGTCGCACCACCGATTACAAAGCAAGGAACAAAGGCGAGGGTCCAAAGCATCGGTTGAGACAACGTGATGCGTCCGCGGAACATCGTGAACAGCCAGTTAAATACTTTAACCCCTGTCGGAATACCAATCGCCATCGTCGAAATCGCAAAGAATGTGTTAACGTCAGCGCCTGCACCCATGGTGAAGAAGTGATGCACCCATGTGAAGTAAGAAAGCACACTGATAATCATCATGGAGAAGACCATTGATTTGTAACCGAAAATTTTCTTTTTGGAGAATGTGCTGACAATCTCGGAATAAATACCGAACGCCGGAAGCACAACGATATATACCTCAGGGTGACCCCACATCCAGATGAGGTTGACGTACATCATCGGATTACCGCCGCCGTCGATGGTGAAGAAGTGAGCACCAAAGTAACGGTCAATGAACAACAGAGCAAGAGAAACTGTCAATACCGGGAATGCAATGATGATGGCAATACAACTGGACAAAACGGACCAGGTAAACAAAGGCATCTTCATCAGTTTCATGCCTGGGGCGCGCATTTTCAAAATGGTTACCAGGAAGTTGATCCCTGTAGCCAAACTACCGATACCGGAAATCTGGATACCCCAAATGTAGAAGTTTTGTCCGGGACCTTGACTGAAAGGTTCCTCCGAGAGCGGAGGATAGCTGAGCCAACCGGCATCAGGAGAACCGCCAATAACGAAAGACAAGTTAAAGAGCATAGCTCCAAAGAAAAACAACCAGAAGCTTACGGCATTCAAGAACGGATAAGCTACGTCACGCGCGCCAATTTGGAGTGGCACGACAATGTTGAACAAGGCAAACATGAACGGCATCGCCATGAACAAAATCATGATCGTACCGTGTGTGGTGAAAATTTGGTTGTAGTGCTCCGATTCAAGGAAATGCACATTCGGGAAGGCAAGCTGCATCCGCATCAAGAGAGCATCGACGCCCCCGCGGAACAGCATCAAAAGCGATGCGATCAAATACATAATCCCGATTTTCTTATGGTCAACGGTTGTTAACCATTCCCGCCAAAGCCATCCCCACTTTTTGAAATAGGTGAGGACGAACAGGATCGCAAGAGTGGCCAGTACAATCGATACGTCCGCTCCATAGATCAAAGGATCACCGGTGACAAAAAAGTGCGATGCGAATGTTTTTATGTTTTCCAGCATCTGTTTTTCTACTTCCTTTCCTCTTATTGACCCATGTTCATTTCAGGCATACTGCCAGACATATTGCCCGACATGCTGCTGTGTTCCGAACCATGTTCGTTATGTTTGTAATAAATGCCACCGTTTTTATCTACAACTTCATCATACAATCCCTCTGGGAAAGAAGAGTAAAGCGCTTTTTCAGCGGTACCTGGCTTCTTCAACTCTTCATAGCCTTCTTTGGTTAATGCCGGAGAGGTTTGTTTAACTTCTTGCACCCATTTTTCGAAGTCAGCTTGCGGCTTGGCAACCACTTGGAATCTCATGTGGGCAAAGCCCTTTCCGGTAAAGTTGGCACCGGTTCCAAAATATTCGCCAGGTTTGTCCGCTTGCAGCCAGAGCCTCATGGCCATGCCTGGCATGGTATACTCTTGTCCGCCCAACTGAGGAATCCAGAAAGAGTTCATCGGCGCATCTGACGTCAAGATAAAGTGGATGGGCACCCCTGTAGGAATTTCAACGTAGTTGACTGTTGCAATTTTTTGATCAGGGTATTGGAACAGCCATTTCCAATCGAGTGAAGTAACCTGGATCGTAACCGGCTTCGAATCGGTTACCGGAGGCTTGGCCAAAGCAAAGGTGTCTCTTGCCGTGTAAGCTCCCAGAATACCGATGATCACGATCGGAATCCCCCACCAGACGATTTCGAGCACTTTGCTGTCATCCCAATTCGGCTGGTAGGGAGCCGTATTTCCAGGCTTGTCCCGATAGCGATAGACAATATATACGAGAAGACCTAATACCGGGATAACGACAATAGCACACAAAATGGTAGAAATAATGATCAGATTCAGCTCAGTTTGACCAACCGGCCCTTTGGGATCAAGGACGATATACTGGGAAGTATCACACCCTGAAAGCAATACTGTCGCCAAGATCCCCATGAAAAACAGTTTTACGCGGTTTAATAACTTTTTGTTCTCCAACTCTTTCATCTCCTCTTTTGCGCATGAAACTGATAGAAGGGGGTAAAGCCTTTAAAAAACAGAAAAAACCTATTCACAGCTTTTTTATCATACCAAAATCAATAGTGACTTTTGTCACAGCGTTAACAAAGTTCGACATTTTGTCACATTTTTGTCGAATACTTTTCACGAAATGTTCACAAACGGGTTTCTTTCAGGAGGATATTGGCTTGTTTGGATATTTAAGTTATTAAAAAGCTTAAGCCCTTCCCGTTGTACAGGAAGGGCTTTCAGTATGCAGCCGTTTTTGAGGGCCTAATTATGGACGGCTAGTGTTGAGCAGGCTTTCCCAATTGTTCCAGGCTCTTGAACTCATACCCTTGCTTGCGGGCATCATCAATGATTTGCCCCAAAGCTTCCGCGTTATCCTTGGAAACGGAGTGAAGCAGAATGACCGCACCGGGATGAAGTTGGGCCATGACGTTATCATATGCGTATTTCCAACCCTTTTGGGCTTTGGTATCCCAGTCTTTATAGGCAACTGACCAGAAGACATTGGTGTAGCCAAGTTCCTTGCTTACGGCAAGTGTTCTTTCGCTGAAAATGCCTCTGGGCGGGCGAAAGAAGGGCATATTCTTTTGTCCGGTAACCTGGGCCACCTCCTGCTTCACTTTTTCCAGTTCGTCTTTGATCCTGTGATTGGAAATTTGCGTCATATCCGGATGGCTCCAGGAGTGATTTCCGATCAGATGCCCTTCTTGCACCATTCGCTTCATCAGTTCAGGCTGATCTTTGGCATAATGACCTGTGACAAAAAAGATCGCCGGTACCTTTTTCGCCTTTAACGTGTCTAACACTTCTGACGTAAATCCATTCTCATAACCGTTATCAAAGGTGAGGAACAGATCTTTCCTGGACGAATCCCCGAAAAAAATGGCGCCATGCTTGTCGATGATCGCCTTAAATCCCTCCTGGTCGATTGAGGGGAGTTGACCGTTTTTGCTCTTTTTAAAGCCGAAGTGATAGGGGATGTCCTGATAAGCAGCAGCCGAATGATAAAGAAGGGAAGTAAGGAGCAAGACAACTACAGTCAGAATCGATAAGCGTTTCATGGACTCACGCACCCCTTGGCCTAATTGGATATCCGACTTTTCAGTGTTATGGACGCGGCTTGACGACACTGATATTTTTTCCATGAAAATCGGAAGTTTATGTACGGGTAACCAAAAAAGGGGGCATCAGAGGAAAAGAACGCTTATTATTGTCCCCATATGTACATCAGGAGACGATTCACTACTGCGGTAAGCCCGTAGGTCAAGGCGAGACCTGGTTTTCCGGCAACGTATAGCGCGACAGCGGGTAACCCGAATACGACCAACTCCAGAAGCAGATGAAATGGTGCGGACAACCGCACAGAGGCGCCGGGCGCGCCTAGCGTGGCCCAAACAAGCGCAAGCAACAGCGGAGCGCCAATGCCCAATCCAAGCTTGATGATCAGTCCCTTTCCGGTTTGAAATCCCCAATAACCCAGTGAGGCCAAGGCACACAGCTCCAGAAGGAACCGCAAAGCCAGGTTTGCCATTTTTAACATGTGCATGCATCTCCTTTGCCGCGGTCTTTCTGATTCTGCATGGCTAGTCGATAGTGGGTGGGAGAGTATCCGGTCTCTTTTTGAAAAACGGAAGCAAAATGGGAGCTGTTTAGAAATCCCACCTGCATGGCGATGGAGGTAATGCTCTCTTCCGTCTCTTTTACTAACAAGGTTTTTGCTGTTGCGAGCCGCTTCATGGCCAAATATTTGGAGGGGGAGATGTTCATTACCTTCTTAAAGGATTTTTGCAAGTAGAATGGGCTGACGTATAACCTTGCCGCCATTTCGTGCAAGGTTAGCGGTTCCGTGTAGAACTCGTTGATCAGTTGCATCAATTTATGGGTCAATTCTTCCTCGGATGAGAGAGAATGAAGCTCCTCTGGCCGGCATCTTTTGCAAGGGCGAAGTCCGGCCTCTTTTGCATCTGCGGCACTGTAAAAGATTTTTACATTTTCACGATTGGGCGTTTTTGATTTGCAGGACGGTTTGCAAAAGATGCCGGTTGTGACCAGTCCATAAAAAATTTGACCGTCATATTTAGGATCACACTCTACGATTGCTCGCCATATTTCCTCATTCACGGCGCTCCCTCCTGTTCTACAGTAAGTATATCCTGATCAATCCCTCTCAGGAACAGTTACAGAATGAGACAGCAAAAATACGATAATGCTCTATGATTGTAAAACACGTATTTTATAGTATAATTTTTCCACGAGAATAGAAGGGTTGCCAATAGGAGGGAACTATGCAGCTATCTGGAGAACGTGTCTATATCAGGCCGTTACATTTGGACGATGTTGAAGCATTATGGGAGCTGCGGGTGCGCAATCGAAGCTTTTTTGCACCTTTTGAGCCGATTCGACCCGACTCCCATTTTACACTTCAGGGCCAAAAAGAATTGATTGAAGCAGCAATGAAAAATTGGGAAGAAGGTACTGGATACAGTTTTGGGATTTTTACAGACGAACAGGAACATATTCTAGGAAGGGTAAATCTCAGCAACGTAGTGCGCGGCGCTTGGCAAAGCTGTACA
This sequence comes from Paenibacillaceae bacterium, assembly GCA_041920465.1. Taxonomy (GTDB): domain Bacteria; phylum Bacillota; class Bacilli; order Brevibacillales; family Brevibacillaceae; genus Brevibacillus_H. The sequence continues at coordinate 18,804 of JBHGXW010000069.1, forward strand.
ATTGGATATTTCCTTGACCAAAACATGAATGGGCGCGGGATTATGACAGAAGCGGTGCGGTTGTCCGTGAAATTCGCCTTTGAGCATGCCGGGCTGCATCGCGTTCAGGCGGCTGTTATGCCTCGCAATGTGGCTTCCGTTCGGGTTGTGGAAAAAGTCGGGTTCATGTACGAAGGCTTGGCCAAATTTTATTTAAAAATTTATGGGAACTGGGAGGACCATCATATTTACAGTTTGACCAAGGAGTTTTGGAAGTAGAAACCAATCGTTTTAGCCGCGAGCGGCAGAAAACAAAAGAGGCGGACAGTTAAAAAAATGCCCCTCCTGATTCTCGTGAAAAGGAGGGTCTTACATTCCGTTGGATGCTTTTTTTTGCTCCTTACCGGCTTGCATTCCCAAGAATTTCTTGACACGTTTGGTAAAGAGAGCAGAGTTTCGCGTTGGCGTTAAAACATTCTGCTGTTTCATATCTTCACCTCATGGTATTTGGCATTAAAACCAAAAGTAAATATTAATCAGTAACAATTACTTGTTTGTAATTATTATTGTTATTATTTATGATAAAACAAACAGAGCACCATGTCAATGGGCGCTTGGAAGCGTTGCCTAATTGTGTTATAATGCAAAAAACTAAATGATAACCTTCAGGGCAGGGTGAAAATCCCGACCGGCGGTGATAGACAAGGATAAGTCTTGAGCCCGCGACTCGCTGACAGTATATGTCGGCGACTGACTTGGTGCGATTCCAAGGCCGACGGTATAGTCCGGATGGAAGAAGGCAAGCAATAGTCTTGGACAGCCATTTTCTAAAAAAGTGGTGTTTACAGGCTTATTTCCCCATGCCCTGATCTTGAATCAAGGGCATTTTTCTTTTTTCATAATGAAGGTTTACGTTTACTTATTCAAGGTGTAGCGGGGAGGATAGCAGAGTGAATGACCGGGACTACATGTCACTGGCCCTGCAGCTTGCGAAAGGAACAACCGGCCAAACGAGCCCCAATCCGATGGTCGGAGCAGTCGTCGTAAATAACGGAGCGATCGTCGGCATGGGGGCTCATCTGAAAGCAGGGGAACCGCATGCGGAAGTGCACGCTTTAAGAATGGCCGGTGAGAAAGCACAAGGGGCCACCATCTATGTCACGCTTGAGCCTTGCAGTCATCACGGACGGACGCCGCCCTGTACGGAGGCAATTCTCGCCGCGGGAATCTCACGGGTCGTTGTCGCTGTCCTTGATCCCAATCCGTTGGTCGGGGGACAAGGGGTTGCCCGTCTGCGTGAGGCGGGATTGGAAGTGACGGTTGGAGTGCTGGAGGAAGAAGCGCTTCGTTTGAATGAAGTTTTTTTCCACTATATCCGTACGAAGAAGCCGTTTGTGACGGTGAAGACGGCAAGCACGCTGGACGGCAAAATTGCTGCCAAAACCGGACATAGCCGCTGGATCACCGGGGAGTTGGCGAGAGAGCAGGTGCACCGGTTAAGGCGGCAGTACGATGCCATTCTGGTTGGGGTAAACACAGTGATTGCGGACGATCCGGCGCTAACGGCCAGAACCGGCGGAGAAGAGACGGGCAAGCAGCCGATTCGTGTTATCCTGGATTCGCAGTTGAAAATTCCGCTGACGGCCCGTGTCGTAACAGACGGCAAAGCACCCACATGGATATATACGACCGAACGGGCATCGGCTGACAAGCTGGCTGTACTGGCTGGGCGCGGTGTGGAAACCATTGTCATAAGTGATAGTGATGCGGTCGATATTGAGTCGGTTCTGGAATCGCTCGGGCAGCGAGGAATCAGTTCGCTTCTGGTGGAAGGAGGTTCCACCGTGAACGGAACATTCCTCAAAGCGAAGGCGTTTCAGAAAGTGATTAGCTACCTCTCGATGAAGCTGGTTGGCGGAAAAGAAGCATCAACCCCTTTTGGCGGGGAAGGCTTTGAACTCATGGGAGACGCCGTTCTTCTCAGAGACATAGAAGTGGAGCGGGTAAGTGAATACGACTTGTGCATTACCGGCTATCCTGTATGGAAATAGGACGGCGAAAGGAAGGGAATACCGTGTTTACTGGAATCGTGGAAGAGTTGGGAACCCTGGAGAATATCAGCGGAGGTGCCAATTTCAGCAAGCTTTTGATAAAAGCGAGCAAAGTTCTGGAAGGGATAAACCTCGGGGACAGTATTGCCGTAAACGGTGTCTGTTTGACCGTAACTTCTTTTACTGCCGCTTCCTTTACCGCTGATGTGATGCCGGAAACGATGAAGAAAACCAGCCTCGGCCAGTTGAAGCGGGGCGATACGGTCAATTTGGAGCGGGCTTTACGGCTGGGTGATCGTCTGGGCGGACATATTGTCTCAGGGCATGTTGACGGCGTGGGGGAGATCGTTTCACGAGAGCCGCATGCCAACGCTGTGCTTTTCCGGATCAAAGCTGATCCCTCGCTCTTAGCCTACATGGTGCCGCGCGGTTCCGTGGCAATTGACGGGATCAGCTTGACGCTGATTGACGTGACGGAAACCGATTTTGCCGTTTCGATCATTCCCCATACGATTTCCCATACCAATCTGCGGGACAAGCGGGCAGGAGAGATCGTCAATCTGGAGTGCGACATGATCGCCAAATACGTGGAACGGCTGATGACCGCCTCGTCACTAAAACATACGGCCCATCCGAAGAAAGAGCTGAATGAGGAGTTTTTGCGGGAGAACGGATTTCTGTGAGACAGAAAAGGAAAGGCGGTAGGAAGAGTGTTTCATACCATTGAACAAGCATTGGAAGACTTGAAACAGGGGAAAGCCATTATCGTAGTTGATGATGAAGACCGTGAAAATGAAGGCGACCTGATTTGTCTGGCAGAAGCGGCCACGCCGGAGATGATCAATTTCATGGTTACCCATGGAAGAGGACTGGTTTGCGTGCCGATTACGGAAGAGAATGCTGCCCGCCTTCAGTTAAAGCCGATGGCCGACGTGAATACCGATAAACAGGGTACGGCATTTACGGTCTCCATCGATGAAATTCATACACATACGGGTATATCGGCGTTTGAACGTTCCCGCACGGTACTGGCGATGATTGATGAGACCACAGGAGCGGCTGATTTTCGCCGGCCCGGACATATCTTCCCGCTTATCGCCAAGAAGGGCGGAGTTCTCCAAAGAGCGGGGCACACTGAAGCGGCTGTTGATTTGGCCCGCTTGGCGGGCAGCTATCCTGCGGGAGTCATCTGCGAAATCATGAACGAAGACGGTTCCATGGCCCGCCTGCCCCAGTTGGAAGAGATGGCCGAGCGCTTTGACCTGAAGCTGATCTCGATTGCCGATCTGATTCGCTACCGGATGCGAACCGAAAGTCTGGTGAAAAAGGAAATCGAAGTACAGCTCCCCAGCGAATACGGCGATTTTCGCATCGCGGCGTACACCAACGAATTGGATGGCAAAGAACACGTCGCGCTGATCAAAGGGAAGATTACACCGGACGAGCCTGTGATGGTTCGTGTTCATTCCGAGTGTTTGACCGGAGATGTGTTCGGCTCGCTGCGCTGCGACTGCGGGCCGCAGCTTCACGCCGCCCTTCGGCAAATCGAACAGGCGGAAAAAGGAATCCTTCTTTACATGCGCCAAGAGGGACGAGGTATCGGGCTGATCAACAAGCTTCGCGCTTATCAACTGCAGGAACAAGGGCTGGATACGGTAGAAGCCAACGAGAAACTTGGCTTCCCGCCTGATTTGCGTGACTACGGGATCGGTGCGCAAATCCTCCGGGATCTGGGAGTTGGCAAGATCAGGCTGTTAACCAATAATCCGCGAAAAATCAGCGGGCTTAACGGGTACGGCTTGGAAGTGGTGGAACGCTTGCCGATCCAGGTGAAAGCCCACCCGCATAACAAACGATATCTGCATACCAAGCTGGAAAAATTGGGGCACCAACTTCATTTTCATAAGGAGTGAACAAGCATGAAAGTATTTGAGGGAAATCTGGTAGGTTCAGGTCTTCGAATCGGGATTGTGGCTGGCCGTTTTAACGAATTCATCGTAAGCAAGCTGGTCGGAGGAGCGTACGACGCTTTGAAACGGCACGGCGTCGATGAGAACCAAGTGGAAATCGCCTGGGTTCCGGGAGCATTCGAAATTCCCTTGATCGCCAAAAAAATGGCAGAGTCCGGCAAATACGATGCGGTCATTACATTGGGAGCAGTAATCCGCGGGTCTACTCCGCATTTTGACTACGTGTGCAACGAGTGCGCCAAAGGGGTGGCGTCCATTTCGCTTGCAACAGGTGTTCCAACCATTTTCGGCGTCCTTACGACGGATTCGATTGAACAGGCAATTGAGCGTGCGGGTACCAAAGCAGGCAACAAGGGATGGGAAGCCGCCGCCGCAGCCATTGAGATGGCTAACCTGATTCGCCAAATTTAAAAGCTTGATGAGAAGCTTCTTTTCAACCGCCAAGCACCTAGCCACCAGACAGGAGAACTGGTGGCTTTTTCTAATATCAGAAAGTTTAAACGCTTTAAATTGTTAAAGTGGTTAAACTTTCTTTCCTTTCGTTCAACAGAAGAAAAACTTCGTCCACTCACAGCTCCTTTTAAGCGAAACAAAGCGCAGGGAGCGAAAGAAGGAAAAGAGTCGGCATTCTTTACACCATTGAGAGGCCAAGTGATTTTCTTGTCGACTCCCTTCTGAAGTGAGCGAAGCGGACGGTAGACGCTGCAAGCGAGCTTAAATAGAGCGAAGAGGGACGAAGTCTTTTCTCATGAAGCCTTGACCAGCCAAAAAATGCCGCCCATAATGACGAGCAAGCTCCCCAGCTTTTGCAAGGTAATCGGCTGACGAGGCGCGCCGAATGCCCCGAAATGATCAATCACAGCCGAAGCCACAATCTGACCAAGAATGAGCAGGACAAATACGGTAAGCGCCCCAATGCTGCCAACCGAAGTAGCAACACCAAACATAATGCCTGTGCCAAGCACACCAGCGATGATAATCCACGGATCATATGGAGCGGCAGTGTTCCCCCGCTGCGGAGCAGGAAGAATACTGCAGATAAAGCTTGAACTAACGAAACCCCGATAATCATGATGAACTGTCCAGTCGACTTACCGATAAACGCGTTGATTGCCCCTTGTGTAGCCGCAAAAACACCAGCCGTAAAAGCCATCAACAAACTAACGATATAAGTATTCATTTCCCCTTCACTCCGTCTCCATGAGTAACTCTCCCCGCTATCTATTCTGTCAAGGCAGAGTCTCTTGTCTCTTTAAATGATATATTCGTAGATTTATTTTTCAAATCAAAGACAATTTTTACTTTAACTTGTTCCGTGTTTTTTGTGAAAGGGTTTTTTAGGCATAAATCCTGACATTGATCAGCAGACTAATAGAAGAAAACTGCTGCCTCTGCCAAAGGATTAGCTGCATTCAGGTGTTCTTTTAGAAAGGAGACAGTTACCTAATGGATCAACAAAATGCGAATGAAACACTGAAGAAGCAGGCTGGAAATATTGCTGAAAAAACGTACCATCCATCTGATTATGAGAGTTCGTCGATAACTTCTCAAGGACTTGCCATGACGCATGAACAAGTAAGCGATAACTATATGGAAGGCACAAACGACGGGAAAATCGATGAAATCGGCGGCCGGAGAAATGTACCGATTCCACGGAAGGGATAGCATTCTTGCTATCAGGCCAAAGCCACATTTGCCAAACCGGGCGAATACACACTGGTTGTCCATATAGAAAAAGAGCATATTTATGCAATCAAGCAATAATCAATGTAGAATAAAAAGATTAACGTGAGGTAACATTTTTCCACGAATGCAAGAGGACGACACTTAGGCTCAAAACATATATCACAGGGTTTCGAGACTTTATATCACAGGTGTTCGAGACCTATGTCATATGGGCTCGAGACATATATCACAGGGAGTTTGGACTTATGTCACAACCTCTTTCTTATGCAAAAACTCAGAAAGTGGACGTTCACAAAACGTTCACCTTATAAAATGCAAAAAAACCAATTATGACAAGATTACACTCTTGTCACTATTAAAAATGTAATTAACAACTTTAATGAGTTAATATTCCGAATTGTCGATAAAAATTCACAAAAAAATTATAATTGGGGAGTAAGTAACATATGACACATTTGGGGAGATGGCTTATGATTCGATCGTTAGACAGAAGGAGGAGCAAAACGATTTATCAGGAAATGCAAGAGTCAGGTATCAGCCGACGTGAGTTCCTGAAGGTTTGCGCCACTGTCGCTGCTTTTCTTGGACTGGATTACAAACAATCGGCTCAAGTGGTGCATGCGATGGAGCAAAAGGAGAAAGTTCCGTTTATCTGGCTCCATTATCAGGACTGTACGGGATGTTCGGAATCTTTTCTCCGTTCCAGCCATCCGACAGCAGGAGACCTTTTGCTAGACTATGTATCGCTTAATTACCATGAAAACTTGACGGCAGCCGCTGGTGAAGCAAGTGAGCGGGCCAAAAAAGAAACGATGGAAAAGTACAAAGGCAGATACATTTTAGCAGTAGAAGGCAGCATTCCGAAAGACGAATTTTTCTTCGCGGGAGGAAAAAGCGCGTCGGAGCAAGTGCGGGAAGCGGCTGAACATGCTGGTGCGATCCTGGCTATCGGTAGTTGTGCTACACATGGGGGGATTGCGGCAGCAAATCCCAATCCAACAGGCGCAATGCGTTTAAAAGATGTGCTGCCGGACAAGACGATTGTGCAAATCCCAGGCTGTCCACCGATTGCTGAAGTAATGGCAGGCGTACTTGTTCACTATATTACCTTCGGGACAATTCCTGAGCTGGATCACAGAGGACGCCCGAAAGCATTCTACAGCCAACGCATTCACGATACCTGCAACCGTCGCGCCTACTTTGACGCCGGTTTGTTTGCCGAATCGTTCGATGACGAAGGTGCGCGAAAAGGATACTGCTTGTATAAGGTAGGATGCAAAGGACCGACGACGTATAATTCCTGCGCACAGCTTCGCTGGAATGGCGGGGTCAGCTTCCCGATTCAATCGGGTAACCCTTGTATCGGCTGTTCGGAAGAGAATTTCTGGGATAAAGGTCCGTTCTTCACCAAAACAGCGGCTCAGCTTCCCGGTATTACCGAACCGCTTAACCCGGATAAAGTGGGCTTGGTGGCTGTCGGAGCTGCGGCAATTGGGGTAGCGGCACATGCGGCGATCACTGCGGTCAAAGGGAAGAAAGATTCTGATATCCACAAAGATTAATTGAGAGGCAAGGGAGAAACCAAATATGTCAAAACGCATAGTTGTTGATCCAATTACGAGAATAGAGGGACATTTGCGGATTGAAGCGGAAATGGATCAGGGCAAAATTATTGACGCTTTCAGTTCCGGTACGATGGTACGCGGCATCGAGACCATTTTGAAAGACCGTGATCCGCGTGACGCCTGGGCACTGACCCAACGGATTTGCGGGGTTTGCACGACGGTTCACGCTTTGGCGGCGCTGCGCTCTGTGGAAGACGCGCTCAGGATTGAGATCCCGAAGAACGCCAACCTGATCCGAAATATTATGAACGCTGTTATTTTTGTGCATGACCATGTGGTTCATTTCTACCATCTGCATGCGTTGGACTGGATTGATGTAGTTTCTGCGTTGAAAGCCGACCCGAATGCGGCAAGCGCCATCGCACAGAAAATGTCGAGCTGGTCCAAGTCTTCACCCGGTTATTTCAAAGAACTGCAAGCCAAGCTGAAACGAATTGTGGAGAGTGGACAGCTTTCGATTTTCACCAACGGATATTGGGGCCACCCGCTCTACAAATTGCCTGCTGAAGTGAATCTGATCATGCTCGCTCACTATTTGGAAGCACTTGACGAACAGCGGGAGCTTGTCAAAATCCACACCATTTTCGGCGGAAAAAATCCGCATCCGCATTATGTGGTTGGCGGTATGGCCACACCGATTGACATCAACAGCGAGACAGCGGTCAACGCAGCACAGTTGGCGCTGATTTCCGACTTGATTAACCAGGCGATTGCGTTTGTGGAGCAGGTGTACATGCCTGACTTGTACGCGATGGCGCATTACTACAAGGATTGGCTCTATGGCGGCGGAATCAGGAACTATTTAAGCTACGGCGATTTTCCGGCGGGTTCCTACTTTGACCGCAAGAATTACTGGATGCCGGCCGGCGTAATCGTAGACGGCAATTTGCAGGACGTCAAACAGCCTGATCCTTGGGATGAAGAAGAGATCAAGGAAGTGGTGGATCGTTCCTGGTACAAATACCAGACAGAAGGAGGCTTGCACCCGTGGAAAGGGGAGACCACCTTCAACTTTACGGGTCAACTGCCATTTGAATACCTGGATACCGCCAACAAATACAGTTGGATCAAGACACCGCAATGGAAGGGCAAAACCATGGAGGTAGGGCCGCTGTCACGGATGATCCTGGGGGTTGCAACCAATCACAAAGACATCAAGCCGGCTGTAGAAGAAGCGCTCGGACGTGCCAACCTGCCGTTCTCGGCTCTTCACTCGGCGCTGGGCCGCACGTTTGCCCGCGGCATTGAATCACTGGTTTTGGTTCACCATCTGCGCAAGATGATGGATGACTTATTAGCCAATATTAAATCAGGTGATCAGACGACATTTAACTCTGAGAAATGGGACCCGTCCAAGTGGCCGGCTGCAGCGAAAGGCGTGGGGATTGTAGAAGCGCCGCGGGGTGCCTTGGCCCATTGGAGTGTGATCAAGGACGGCAAAATCAGCAATTGGCAGGCCATCGTTCCGACTACTTGGAATGCGGCACCGCGTGATGCTAACGGCCAACGCGGAGCTTATGAAGCGGCCCTTCTGAACGTGCCGATTGTCGACCCGAAACAGCCGCTGGAAATCCTGCGCATTATCCACTCCTATGATCCATGCTTGGCCTGCGCTGTTCATCTGACCGATCTGGAACAGAACGAAACTCTGCAGTTCACGATTGAATAAGGAGGGGGAGAGATGAATCACTCAGCACCGGTGAAACCGATTTATGTCTGGCAGCTTCCCGTTCGGCTTTTTCACTTGATCAATGCGGCGGCAATCGTCGTTTTGATGCTGACGGGAATTTACATCGGCAATCCGTTCTTCTCTGCGTCCGCTTTTTCGGCTACTCCCGCTTTCGTCATGGGTTATGTGCGCGAGATTCACTTTATCGCCGGGTACATTTTTGCCGCCAATCTGCTGGTTCGGCTGTACTGGGCGTTTGCCGGCAACAAATATTCCCGCATCCATATCTTGAAGGCGAATTTCTGGAAGAACCAGGTGAAAATGCTCCGTTACTACCTGTTTCTTGACCGGAGCCATCCGCATTATCTGGGCCACAACCCGATGGCGGAGATGGGCTATCTCAGCTTTATCGGGGTTGGCGGCATCATTCTCTCCCTGACCGGATTTTACATGTATCTGGAAGTCCGGCCAGACTCAGCCGCATTCGCTTGGTTCAGCTGGTTACATGTGTTTGCTGATAACAGCATTTGGATGCATTACATCCATCATTGGCTGGCTTGGGCGATTATCGTATTCGTCGTGATTCATGTCTATATGGCGATCCGCATGGATGCTCTTGACAAGGATGCTACTGTCTCTTCCATTTTGACGGGTTACAAGGTGACTCATGATGAAGAGGCAGAAGTTAACACCCCAGTCCATGCAAAAGAAAAAGGAGAAGTCACGTTATGAACCACGCCCAATCAGCAGAGAAAGCAACCAACATCACCGTATTGGGCATCGGGAACATCTTGTTTCAAGACGAAGGGATCGGCGTGCACGCCATTGAGGCATTCCGCCAGAAGAAGTCTGCCTATCCCGAAGTCAATATAGAAGATGGGGGCACGGAGGGGATGAAACTCCTGCCCCTGATTGAAAGCTCGACTCATTTGCTAATTGTGGATGCAGTAGCTGCCAAGGGGGAAGCCGGAGAGATCATCTGTCTGGAAAAAGAGGAGCTTCCTTGTTTTGGCGGAGGGCGTCTGTCGCAGCACCAGCAAAGCTTTCAGGAGTTGTTGGCGATTGCCGACCTGCGGGGGAATTTGCCGGAGCATGTCTATTTCATCGGTATTGTGCCTGAATCCATTGAGTGGGGAACGGAGATGACTCCCCGGGTGGCAGCAGTTATTCCGCGGGTGCTTGAATTAGTGGAAGAACGGTTGAAAAAGTGGGGAGCCGGATGGTAAATCGACGGGCCTTTTTGAAAATGTCGGTTCAGTCGCTGTTCGACACAATGAAGGAGGTGGCGCAGCCGCTTCTGGAAGACAAATCGGATAAATGGGAAATGATTCAACAACGTCTGGAAGGCAGAGTCTGGGTCACCGTTTCTGCATTGCGTGAGGATGAGAAGCTGGCCCGCCGCATGGTTGGCAAGCAGCCTCTCTTTTTGGTCAGGCACGCCCGGAACCGGCTGGAGGCAATTGACGGCTGGTGCCCCACATGCGGGTCGCCCTTGTCTTTGCGAATGATGGATCACACCCTTCTCTGCCTGCCATGCAACAAAAAAGAGCAGCCGCTGCTGAAAGACGAAGCGGTATTCCTTCGACTGCCCGTCAAGCAGGCAGGTGAGAAGTGGTTGATAGAAGTGAGGAAACAAGATGCATGAGATGTCGCTAATGGAAAGTACGCTGGAAATGGTTCGCGAGCTGGCAGGCGAGCAGCAAATGGCCAAAGTGACGGAGGTTGCGCTTCGGGTAGGTGAGCTGTCGGGAGCCATGCCGGATGCGCTCCGATTTGCTTTTGACGCGCTCGTAAAGGTAGAAGCCTATTCGCTGTTTCAACATGCCGTACTCACTATCGAAAATGAGGAAGCAGCGGCGGAATGCCTGTCGTGCGGAACCCGATATCGCCCTGATCGCCGGATTCTGTTGTGCCCATGCTGCAAGCTGCCGACTGGGAAGCTGGTTCAAGGCGAATCCCTGCAGGTACTTTACTTTGAAGGAGAGTAGTCATCATGAGAATTGACGTGAAAAACAGTGTCCTTGCCGAAAATGAAAAAGCGGCTGCATCGCTGCGCGAGAAGTTTGCCGCAAACAACGTGTTGGTTATCAATTTGATGAGTTCCCCAGGCGCGGGCAAAACAAGCCTTTTGGTCAAAACCATCGAGCACCTGTCTAAAGCATACCGGGTTGGCGTGGTGGAAGGCGATTTGGCTACGTCCATGGATGCTGACCGGATTCGGGCAACAGGTGCCGTTGCGGTACAGTTGAATACGGGGGGAGGCTGCCATCTTGACGCCAAGATGGTGGAGCAGGCGATTCCTCATTTTGATTTGGAAAATCTGGATATTTTATTTATCGAAAATGTGGGCAATCTGGTATGCCCGTCCGGATATGATCTCGGGCAAAACCACAAAATCGCCGTACTTTCCGTACCGGAAGGAAATGACAAAATTCCGAAATACCCGACCATGTTCCGCCGAACGGAACTGGTGTTACTAAATAAAATAGATCTGCTTCCATTCCTTGACTTCGAAGTGGAGAAAGCCAGGGAGGATTTGGCTCTCATCAACCCTGATTCCCGTATGATTCCGCTGTCGGTGAAAAGCGGCGAAGGTTTCGGCGAGTGGATCAAGTGGATTGAAAAGAAGCGTGCCCTATGTCTCCAATAGAAGCGCGTCAGCTACACATTCAAGGCAGAGTGCAGGGAATTGGCTTTCGGCCGGAGCTGTACCGAAGAGCAATGGAGCACAAACTGACTGGCTGGGTTCAGAACGATCCGTGCGGTGTGATTGTTCATATAGAAGGGGAAGCGAAGCAGGTAGACGGGTTTGTACAGGAGCTTCGAGATAATCCCCCGCCGCTTGCCGAGTATACCAGCTTTCAGGAACAGGCGGTGCAGCCGGAGAATGCAGAAGCGTTCATCATTAAGGAAAGCAAGCATGAGGGAGGCGGATTAACCGACATTTCTCCCGATTTGGCGCTGTGTGAGGCTTGCCAGCATGATCTGTGGGATGCGGCCAATCGACGGTTTCAATATCCGTTTACGACCTGTACCTACTGTGGACCGAGGTACACCTTCATTGAAAACATGCCATATGACCGCCCGTTTACCACGATGGCACATTTTCCGCTTTGTCCTGATTGCCAGACGGAATATGGGAACCCGCTGAACCGCCGGTTTCATGCCCAGCCGATCGCTTGTCCGACCTGCGGCCCAAGGCTTCGGCTCTATCGACGGCTGCCGGTGAGCGGATTTGAGCAGGTGGCTGGCGATCCGATCGAACAGGCAAGAGAGGCCCTGTTACATGGAGCGATTGTCGCTATCAAGGGATTAGGCGGTTACCATTTGGCCGCAGCCGCGCATCTTGAGTCAGCCGTTTCCGAGCTGCGCCGCCGCAAAAAGCGCCCGGATAAACCGCTGGCATTGATGATGAAAGATATGACTGTCGTAAAAGAGTATTGTGAATGCAGTGAACAGGAGCAAGAATTGCTCACTTCACAAAAAGCCCCCATCTTGCTTTTGCCAAAGAAAGAGACAAGCAACCGCCTGGCAGTGGGAATTGCCCCGAAGAGCACGCGGTTGGGCGTGATGCTTCCCTACACACCGCTTCATCATCTGTTGCTAAACAACGACCTGCCGGTACTGGTGATGACGAGTGCCAATTTGTCAGGGCAGCCCTTGATTGCGGATGAATCTGTCTGGATCGAACAGCCCCAAGCGGCTCAGTTGATTGACTGCTTGTTGACGGATAACCGGCCGATTGCCAATCCGCTGGATGATTCGGTCGTCGAATGGCAGAAAGAAAGTGATGCGCCGTTGATCGTGAGACGGGCAAGAGGCTATGTGCCCGAATCATTTCCTGTTTCGCTCGATATGGACGGAATTTTGGCGGTTGGAGCGGAACAGCATGCCGCATTTGCTTTGGGACGAGGCAGCCGGATTTATCAGGGGCCGTACACCGGGACATTGTCGCATGTAGAGATTCAGGAGCGTTATCTCGCTGCTCTTGATCGTTATAAGCGCTGGTATGGCAAACAGTTCACCCATATCGCCTGCGACATGCACCCTCAGTATTGGAGCAGCCGTTTTGCGGATACACTTGCTTCGGATTTGGGAGTTCCTCTGGTTCCAGTCCAGCACCATCATGCTCACATGGCAGCGGTTATGGCGGAACATGGACTTTCTGAAGAGTGCTTTGCCATTGTCCTGGACGGAACCGGCTTTGGTCTGGATGATACAATCTGGGGTATGGAGATTTTGCATGGGGATTACGGATCGTTTCAGCGCGTGGCCTCGCTTGCTTCCATTCCGTTGATCGGCGGGGAGACGGCTATAAAAGAGACATGGCGGATCGCAGCCGGCATGCTGGCGAACAGCGGGCAGGCAAAGGAAGCGGAGGAATTCCTTGCCGCTATCGGGAAAAAGCAGGATGCTCCACTGCTTTTGCATATGCTGAAACGCGGAATAAACACGCCGCTTGCCTCCAGTTGCGGTCGTTTGTTTGACGGAGTAAGCGCGCTGTTGGGGATTTGTCAAACCCCCAGCTACGACGCTCAGGCAGCGATTGACCTGACGGAAGCAGCCGACCGGTACGCGAAGCGGAACGGATTGGCAGAAGCGGCATATTCGTTTGCTTTCACACGGGCCGCAGATGTCCCGTCGAGTGTTCATCCGATGTGGCGGTTGGAATGGGCGCCAATGCTGGGCGAAATTCTGCGCGACAAGCATGGCGATAAGCCAATCGGTGAGATAGCCTCGCGTTTTCATGCAACGATCAGCAAGATGCTGACAGACGCTTTGAAGCTTGCCGTCTCTTCTTCCGACGCCCCGAAAACATGGAGAAGCACGAAGCCGATTGTTTTGGCAGGAGGAAGTATCCAAAACCGCATATTGCTTGCATGGTTAACGAAACATTTGTCTGCCGAGGGGTTCAGCGTATATCATCCTAAGCTGTTTCCGGCAGGGGATGGCGGCATTGCTGTCGGTCAACTGGCCGTAGCTTCAGCTATCCGATCCAAGCAAAGAGATTAAGGAGGAATCACCATGTGTCTGGCAGTGCCAGCTCTTGTACAATCACGGCTGGAATTCTCCGCTGAGGTGGAAATGATGGGGAATAGGCTGACGGTGGGCATCTTGCTCACGCCGGAAGTGGAAGTGGGACAATATGTGCTTGTTCACGCAGGGCAGGCCATCCAAATCGTAGATGAAGAAGCGGCCAAAACCAGTTTGGCGGAATGGGAGAAGCTGCTGCATGAATGATCTGTTGAGCCGTTACACCAATCCCCGACTAAGCAGAGGCTTATTGCAAAAAGTAAAAGAATTATCCAGTCAGTATCGAGAGAAATACGGGCGAGCCCCCATCATCATGGAAGTATGCGGGTCGCATACCGTATCCCTAGCCAAATCGGGAGTGAAACAGGCACTCATCGGCGAGGTCACATTTATCCCCGGCCCGGGCTGTCCGGTATGCGTGACCGACCAGACTGACATTGACCAGATGATTCGGATCGCCGATGAGCCGGACACGATTCTATGCACATTTGGCGACATGCTGCGAGTGCCGGGTTCCAAAGGTTCACTTCTTACCCGCCGCGCCCAGGGCAAAGATATCCGGATGGTCTACAATCCGGCTGAAGCCGTCGGAATTGCCAAAGAAAATCCGGATAAACAGGTAGTGCTTCTGGCAATCGGATTTGAAACCACCATGCCGATGCATGCAATTGCTTTAAAAATGGCTGTGGAAGCGAAGATTTCCAATTTGTCGTTTTGGCTCTCCGCCAAATTGGTGCCGCCGATCATGACTGCCCTGCTTGCAAGCGGGGAAGCAACGATTGACGGATTCCTGTTGCCGGGGCACGCTTCGATTGTATTGGGCAAAAAAGCATACCACCAGATCCTTGATCCGTTTCGGGTTCCCGGCACAATTGTCGGCTTCGAACCGGTTCAACTGCTTGCCGGCATCTACCGGCTGCTGATGCGTGTAACAAATGAAGACTATCAGATAGACAACGAATACCCGATGATCGTGACAGATGAAGGGAACCGGCATGCCCAGGAGATTTTACAGAAATATTTTGTGCCTTGCGATACGGCTTGGCGGGGCATCGGGGTCATCCCCGACAGCGGCCTGGCGATCAGAGAGGAATATGCCGCTTGGGATGCCAGAAAAATTTTTCAGCACATCCCGCAGGAGCCGGTACGAAAAACAGGCTGCCGCTGCGGTGAGATTCTGCGCGGTGTTGCCAATCCGACAGATTGTCCGCTGTTTGCCAAAGCTTGCACACCGCAAAATCCGATCGGCCCGTGCATGGTGTCAGATGAGGGAGCATGTGGAGCTCATTACCATTACATGAGGGAAGGTGTCACGCCTTGAGTGGAACCATTACGTTAGCGCACGGTGAGGGCGGGCAAGAAACTCATCAATTAATCTCCAAGCTGTTTACCCGTTACTTCGGCAATCAGGCAGAATCCCAGTTTGACGGGGCCGTGCTTCGCTTCAACGAACGAGAAACGGCGGGTGAGTTGGTGATGACGACAGACAGCTTCGTCGTGCAGCCGCTCTTTTTCCCCGGTGGAAATATCGGCAAACTGGCAGTGGCAGGTACGGTGAATGATTTGGCCGTCTCGGGAGCAATCCCCGCCTACCTGACCGTAGCTTTTATTCTGGAAGAAGGATTTTCGCTGGAAGCATTGGAGCAAATCGTCTCTTCCATGTCAGAAGAAGCTATCAAAGCAGGGATTCGCGTTGTCGCAGGAGATACCAAGGTAGTGGAGCGGGGCAAGGCAGACGGCGTCTTTATCAACACAACGGGAATTGGGTTTCGTCCGGCTGAAGCCGCTCAACTCTCTCCCGCACAGATTGAAGCGGGAGACGCGATCATCGTTACGGGAACGGTCGGCGCTCACGGCACGGCTATCCTGCTGGAGAGGGAAAATTTCGGGATTGAACACCAAGCCAAAAGTGACTGTGCCAGCTTGAACCGAATGCTGCTTGCCGTTTTGCAAAAGCATACAGGCATTCGCCTGATGCGGGATGCGACCCGCGGCGGCTTGGCGACCGTCTTGGTTGAATGGGCGGAGGATTTCGATCTTACACTGGAGCTGGAGGAAGAGAAAGTTCCCGTCTCGCAGCCGGTGATCGGCATTTCCCGTATACTTGGCTATGATCCGCTCTATTTGGCTAATGAAGGAAAAGCGGTTATTTTGGCTGATCGCAAGGAAGCGGAAGCGGTGCTTGAAACCCTGCGCCAATACGAGGAAGGCAGGGAAGCAGCCATTGTCGGCTCTGTCCGGCAAAAAACGGGCGCTCAAGCACTCCTTTGCACCCCGCTTGGCACACACAGGCGCTTGAGCCGGCTCACAGGAATTCAACTGCCGCGCATTTGCTAAAACACGCAAGGAGCCAGTGGCCCCACCCGGCGCAAACTCTACATGAAAACCCGGCACTCCCAGATGCCGGGTTTTTCCGTAAACTGTTCATTTTTTTGAACGACAATATTGGGAAGAAATTGTGACATGAGATGAAAATCCTATGTTTTTTGGCTAATAGGTAGTACATTGTCATTACAGACAAAGAAAACATTCAGGGTTGGTGTGATACGATGAGGATAACCGTTGCCAGAAAACTTTTGATCGGATTTGGTTGTATCTTGCTCATCATCGGTTTGCTAGGCATAAACAGCATAGTAGAAATGAGAGAGATAAACAGCAGATCAACGGATATCGCGGAAAGCTGGCTGCCTTCGGTTAAGTATGTTGAAGAGATCAATTTCCTGACGGAGCATATCATCGCTACGGAATTGAAGCATGTCTTGGCACCAAACAAACAGTACATGGAAATCTATCAGGAAGAGCTGGATAAAACCTTCACCAGACTCAATCAGACGTTTGATGAATATGAAAAACTGATTGATTCCGATGAAGAACGGAGCAACTACACCAAACTGCGTGAAGAATGGGACAAATATTTGGTAATACATAATCAAGTTTTGGAAGCCAGCCGAAACAACGATAGTCAGCATTCAGCAGAATTGGTTCGGAATGCCGATAACCAATTTCACATGATGCAAGTTTATCTGGATAAGCTGCTCAAGATTAATACGGATGGCGCCCAAAAAGCAAGCGATGAGGCCTCTTCACTCTATCAAAACGGGATGTATTTAACGATTGTGCTCATCGTGCTGTCCGTTGCGGCAGGCACTGCTATCAATATAATCAACAGCCGCGTCATTTCCCGTCCGATTTGCAAAGTTGCAGAGCTGGCTGAAACGATTGCTGCTGGTGATCTGACGGCAGAAGAAGTGGTGGTAAAAAACAAAGATGAAATTGGCGATTTAACCCGTTCCTTTAATAAAATGAAGCAAAACCTGAAGAAAATGATCAAACAGGTTAGTGAAAGCGCGGAGCAGGTAGCTTCCTCATCAGAAGAGTTATTTGCCGGTACGGAACAAGTGACAAGCGCATCAACAGAAGTTGCACAAACAATCCAGCAAATGTCCACCGGATCAAAAATCGTCGCTCAAACAGGGGAAGAATGTGCGCATGGCATGGAGGAAGCGGCAAGCGGCATTCAACGAATAGCTGAATCGACAATGACTGTTTCGGAAATGGCGTCAGATGCGATGAAAGAGGCGGAACAAGGTAATCTTGCGATCCGCAATGCGGTTAACCAGATGAATACGATCCGAGAAACCGTCGACGAATCGACTCACCTTGTCAAAGAATTGGGCAGACAGTCTGAACAAATTGGAAATATTACGGCGGTCATCAGCGAGATCACATCCCAGACCAATTTGCTTGCGCTTAACGCAGCCATTGAGGCAGCCCGGGCGGGAGAGCATGGACGGGGATTTGCCGTTGTAGCAGATGAAGTGAGGAAGTTAGCAGAACAATCAAAGGAATCGGCAAGCCAAATCGTCGCTTTGATTCAAGAGATTCAATCCGGAGTAAAAAAGGTAATTGAGTCAATGGAGAAAGGGACAAGTGAAGCTGTAACCGGTGTAAACATCATCCATACAGCAGGGGATTCGTTCGGCAAAATCTTCTCTTCCATCCAAAAGGTTACGGAACAGATTCAGGAGATCTCTGCCGCTTCCGAGCAATTATCAGCCAGTGCCGAAGAGGTAACCGCGTCAGTCGAAGGCATGTCCAAGCTTGCCAACGATTCTGCGGCCATGTCGGTCAACGTCGCAAAAGTATCGGAAGAGCAGCTTGCATCCATGGAGGAGATTAGCGCAGTTTCGGATTCTCTCAGCAAAATGGCTGCCGAGCTGAAAAACGTTTTGAATAAGTTTAAGCTGTAGCCGTACCGTGATATAGTCGTGATCTGGTTGAACCCCCCGCCTGTCGAATGAAACAGTGGCGATAGCCGGGGGTTTTTATCTGTGCTTGATCGAATCAAGCAAGTCTGCGATGGTAAGCCCGCTCATTTCATCAAGCAACCTATCCATTTTCGTTTTTTGCCGAAGGGACCCTCCCAGGACAATCTGCACATTCTGATCTCTATCCAGTTGAACGGAATCAACCGATAACGTATTCGTTAAAAGAGCAGCGATAACGGCCAATTGCTCTGGAGACAGTTCTTTGCCAAACAGTTCTTTCAGCTTATCTTTTTTGCCTTTCTGGTCATTCTGCTTTTGATCATTACAGTTGTCTTGGTTGTTTTTGTTTCCGTTTTTCTTGTTATTCCCTTTCGGCATTATAATTCACCTATTCGGATAATCTAGCTAATCGGGACCAGAACGGCATCACCGCCGGGCTCTGTTCCGGGAGGCCCAGTTAAAAAAGAAACAGCAATCACGATTACTACAATGAGCAGGAAGGTCCGTTGTATTTCTTCTTCACTAAGCATCATTGGATTTACTCCCTTTTTGCTCTATTCTATGCAGAAAAAGTTGAAATGGTAATTTATTTGGGGCATGAATTACGCTACCCTTTTATCGAGTGCAGCCATTCGGTGTAACACTCATCACATAGGAGTTCGTCACGTTCCTGTGTTCCTTGGAAAAAGGTGATCATGTGCGCGTTTTCTGTTTCGTGTTCACAGTAGTAGCAAGTGTAGGTCATAGTTTCGTTCCCTCCTGAGATTTTATACCGCTTTTGTTGTTAGCATGTCCGTTAGCTGGTTGTTTCTAATTGGAAAAATTTATCCTGTTTTTGATCAATCAAAGGGACAGCCAACGTGCCGGTTTACGAAGGAGGAACCCGACCTCTACCCGTATGGGAAAAAGTACAAATAATAACAAATGATTAAAATGGTAAAAAATGTTAAATGACCCCCGTCAAGTAGACCGTACAAAAAATAAAAATCGGTTAAGCGGCCTTGGTCCTGAATTCCCTGGGACTGAGGCCGCTTAGTTTTGCCTGTAATCGCTCGTTATTGTAAAAACGGATGGAGTCATCTATGTCTTTTTTGAGTTCCTCAAAGATTCAACCATTTGTAATAGCTGGAGCTTGAAATCCCTGCGATTTCACACAAAGCCTGCACACTGAAAGGTCCTTCTTGCTGAACGGCTTGAATGGCAAGGTAGACATTTTCCTGACGATGCCCGCTTAGCGTCGCCTCCTTTCGAATTCCTGTAACTTTTTTAAGAACGCATTTTCCGCCCGAAGCCGCTCATTTTCATACTCCAGCTTCTTCATCGTGAGCTTTTGACGATCCGTCGGTTAACTCCTCAGGCGCTTTTTTTCGCCCCCGACCATCCTGTAAAGCCTCCTGACCTCCATCTTCGTACTTCTTTACCCATTCGATTGCGGGCCTTAACACCAATCTGGCCACTTTCAATTTCTTGTATGATGGTTAATTTCTCTAACGCACTGTATTGTACTTTGGGCATGAAAAAGCCCCCCTCACAGTAGCAGGTTTTATTATTTAACCTGTGAGCATATCATAGACTTTTGGAACAGCCCCTTTTTGTCTAGAGCCTGATAATCCCTTCAAACGAGCCTTCCAATACCTTCTTTCCCTCCTGGTTAAAGCACTCCACAGCGGCAGCGATTTCCGCTTTGCTTTCCTGCCGTTCATAACGGGTGACGGTAACTTCACAGCGAATCGTGTCTCCCGTAAACACCGGCCTGAGAAAGGTAAACTCCATTTTTCTGGCAAGAACATGCAAGTCCCCACCGATTTTTGTCGGCAAGGTTGCGGTGAGCAAACCATGTACCATCAAACGCCCATGTTCGTCAGGCGTAATATGGTGCGCGCCGTTGTCGCCGGAAATTCTGCAAAACTCTTGCACATCCTGCTCGGTAAATGTTCTCTCCCACGTTAGGACATCGCCTGCCTGCATAAGCTTCCCCCTTTCTTTATCATGAACGATAACCTTCCGTTGTCCAAACGCGAGGCTTGCTACTCCGCTCCATCCATTCCCTGGTTGGCGGCTGATAGGGTGTAGTGGCAATCAGATCATCACCACGCCAGCTTGCGGCTTTGGAGCGCAGCATTTCATCAAGCAGGATGGGGACAAATTCGTCCGGTTGCAGCTGGAACGAGTAGCGGGCAAAATCCCGGAACCATCCACACGATGGGAGGTAGGTATCGATTTCATCTTTTGACAGTCCGTCATACATCATCAGGGTATAGGCAAAAATTCTCTTGCAAGCGTGCCATGCCATCTTTTCCGGCGCATGGAGCCACTTTTCCAGCCGATTTCTCGCATGATCAATCGCAACCAAAGGATTATCCAACGCAGGACCATGGCCGGAGAAGGCGTGTCGAATCGGAAGACTGGCCAGCCGATCCAGGCTTTCGATTGATTGCTGAACGGCAGCGACTCCTTCACGGAAGACATTGATCCAGCCAATGTCATTCTTATGGAAAAGATCGCCACAAATCAATATCTTCTCCTCAGGTTCGTACAAAGAGATATGCCCCAATGTATGACCAGGCGTGTGAACAACCTGCAGGATTCGGCGTCCTGTATGAATTTTATCGCCGTCAGATAGTCTTCTGTCGATCCGGTACTGCTCTACAGGCTGGTCCAACCACTCGGCACAGCATGCCTCCGGGTGGCAGGCGTTAATCAAATCAGCCTCCCATTTATGTGCGGCGATCTTTGTACCGTATTTTTTTTGCAGTTGATGATTGCCTCCCACGTGATCACTGTGATAATGGGTGTTCACGACAAGCTGCAGCGTTTCGGGTGAAATCCCCGCTTCTCTGATTAACCTTTCCGTTTCTGCCCAGTCACTTCCAAATCCGGTATCGACGAGTACAGGGAACTCGTCTTTGATCAGAACCATGTTTGCACTGGGAAACGTACGTTCAAAAAAGAGAACCACGTGACAGTTTCCGCCTCCCGACAGCATTTTGATTGAGCGCTCATTCATTTTCGTTTATTATAAAAAATATTCTGTCAACTGTCAACGTATAAAACGCGGATACCACCCCGAGGAAATCAAAATTTACCTGTAAACCAAGCGTCCCGTCCCACTAAGACAGTGAGACGGGATGTTTCTTGGCTGCTTTTTGGGATTCAATCATTCGGGGTTCCTCTTTTGAGACAGCCCCTGTATTTTAAAATTTGATCTTCTCCAACAAGTAAGCCTTCAGGTCGGCAATAGGCATGCGAACCTGCTGCATAGAGTCACGCTCGCGCACGGTTACCTGGCCGTCTGTTTGAGAATCGAAGTCGTACGTAATGCAGAACGGAGTACCGATTTCGTCTTGGCGGCGGTAGCGTTTGCCGATGGAACCGGATTCGTCGAAATCACAGTTGAATTCGGCTGATAAATCCGCAAATACTTTGGCTGCATCTTCAGATAGTTTTTTGGACAGCGGCAGAATGGCCGCTTTAACCGGAGCAAGCGCCGGATGGAAGCGCAGAACGGTTCGCTTGTCGCCTTCACCCAGATCTTCCTCGTCATAGGCATTGATCAAAAACGCCAAGGTTACGCGGTCAGCGCCAAGGGATGGCTCAATGCAATACGGAATATATTTTTCGTTTGTTTCAGGGTCGAGATAATGGAAGTCTTCTCCGGAATGCTCCATGTGACGAGACAAGTCGAAGTCGGTACGGTCGGCAATTCCCCACAGCTCTCCCCAACCGAACGGGAATTTGTATTCTATGTCACTGGTTGCGTTGCTGTAGTGAGACAATTCATCTGCCGTATGGTCGCGCAGGCGGATGTTCTCTTCTTTCATGCCCAATTGAAGCAGCCAGTTGAAGCAGAAGCCACGCCAGTATTCGAACCATTTCATGTCTTCGCCTGGCTTGCAGAAAAACTCCAGTTCCATTTGTTCGAACTCGCGGGTACGGAACGTGAAGTTACCTGGTGTGATTTCGTTTCGGAAGCTTTTGCCGATTTGGGCGATGCCAAACGGAATTTTTTTGCGCATGGTTCGCTGTACATTTTTAAAGTTGACGAAAATTCCTTGAGCCGTTTCCGGACGGAGAAAAATTTCGTTTGCGGACGTTTCGGTTACTCCTTGGAACGTTTTGAACATCAAATTGAACTGGCGAATGTCGGTAAATTCCTTGGATCCGCAATCCGGGCAGGCGATGTCATGTTCTTTGATCAAGCGTGCCATCTCGTCAAACGACAAACCGTCCACGATAATCTCGATGCCCTTTTCGCCCAGTGCGTTTTCGATCAGCTTGTCTGCGCGATGACGGGCTTTGCATTGTTTGCAATCGATCATCGGATCGTTGAAGTTGCCTACGTGACCGGAAGCCACCCAGGTTTTGGGGTTCATCAGAATGGCGGAATCAAGTCCCACATTGTAAGGAGATTCCTGGATAAATTTTTTCCACCAGGCTTTTTTGACGTTGTTTTTCAGTTCAACGCCAAGCGGGCCGTAGTCCCATGTGTTGGCAAGGCCGCCGTAAATTTCGGAGCCAGGGAATACAAAACCCCGGTGTTTGGCTAAAGCGACAATTTGATCCATCGTTACCTTTTGACTCATCTCTTTCACTCCTGTTTCGTGGTTATGAATGTAGTCGGTATTTTTCAAATAAAAAAACCCTCATCCCGCATGTACACATGTAAGGGACGAGAGTTATCTCCCGCGGTTCCACCCTACTTGACGCTTTAAAGCGCCCGCCTTCGTTACGAATTGGCTCCAGACTGCCGTTCATAAACCGTCCATACCGGGCTTCCACCATCCCCGGCTCGCTTGTATGGCCAGGTGTTTACTACTCCTGTCCTTCACAGCCAGCATATAGAACTTGATGGTAAGAATGATAGCAAAGGATACCTGTAAAGTCAATTCAGGCCGTCGTTTATTCCACCTAATTCATTCAGACATGTCCATCTTGAGGAGCGAATACAAAAAAATTCGGATAATTCAGGTAACATTTTCAGACATTACAACGTCTAGAAGCTAGAGTCAAATAAGGATTAGGGGAGATCTTGATGGTAAAGATACAAGGAACACTCGTCTTTTGTATTAATTGTCAAGAACTTATACAGAAAGAACATGCTTCTTCCGTTTTTAAATCCGGATTTTATAAAGTCATCTATCCGTTGGCTCAATGCATCAAATGTACATCGACAAAGTAAGACTGGACTTTTTGGTCCAGTCTTTTGCTTTCTAAGCTTGGGATCCCACTTGGGGTAAATCCGGCAAATCAGGGCATGATAAAAATATCGGGGCAAGGTGTTATGGAGGGGAACCATCATGCCATTATTTGCGCGAGTGGCTGTCAACTTTGTGTATAAGCTTCTTGTGTTTCCCGCAATATTGTACGGCGGCAGCCGCTTGTTTCCCGATCTCGTCTGGTTTGGCTCGCCGCTTCCGATGTTGAGTCTAGCGGGATTGTTCCTGCTGATTGGCTTGGTTGCGGATGAAACCATTCTCCCGCTGTTTGGCAATGTGAAATCTACCATACAGGGATTTGTTTTCATGACCGCTGTGCTATGGGGTTCACCGTATCTATTTTCCGATGTTTCTGTTTCATTCCTAGGTGCGTTTTTGCTTGGGCTAATGCTGGGATTGGCGGAACTCTTGATGCACCAATGGATCCTGAAGCAAAGGAAGAGGGGGTATGGTTAATTTTTTATGCGGATTTTAAACAGGCGAACGGTTGGGCATACTCCTTGGTGGTGAGGAGTTTCACCAGTTATTTTCCAGTACAGGAGGAGATATAAAATGGCAGCTCAATATGGAGCACATGAAATTATGGAGGTTCATGAGGTCCTCTCTTCAGAAATCAACGGCATCAATACAATGCAGCTCTACCGCCAGCATGTAAAGGATACGCAGCTGGCCCAAATTGTTGACAAACACCTCCAATTTGCTGTTCAAGGGTACAATACGCTGGTGCAGACCGTTCAGAACAAAGGTATGCAGTCCGCTGTACCTTATCGTGCGCCGAAGTCGACAGCTCCTACATACGGGTTACACCAGCCAGCCCCTGCTTCACCCGCTATGTCTGTCAATGCGGTTGATGACCGTGACGTTGCGTGTGCGATGCTGGATATCCACAAGACAGGCGCAAACAAAAAAATGCTCGCTTCATTGGAGTGCGCAGACCCGCAGCTTCGCCGGACGCTTCAACAAGGGGCGGTTAACTGCAGCGAACAAGCTTATGAAATTTGGCAGTACATGAACCAGCAAGGATATTATCAAGTGCCTACCATGAAAGACATGACGACACAAACCATGATCAACTCTTATCAACCAATGAGCGGCACATTCCCGATCACCCATACCGCACCATACGGCACAACCGAAATGTATCCAGGCACGTACGTGTCACAAACACAACAGCCAACCTACTCATCCCAAACGAGTACAGGTGCGTTAAGCGGCATTTCAGCTCCTGACTATTCTGTTGGCACATACACGTCACCAACCGCACATGTACCGGTGAGCTCTCCGTTAAGTTCCCAGGCGCAGCATCCGAGAAACAAATAAACGAATTGCACAAGTAAGCTGGAAAGCTGGAATGATGATCGTCTCATTCCAGCTTTTTTTATTTATGATTGTTAATTGAAATCCAGTAAAAGCTATCTTATAGTAAGATTATCCAGTTATACATACTGGGATAATATTACATCCGACTTTGCGGGGTTGATGAAGTGATCATAAACCAATCTCTTCTCAAAAGAAGTTTTTTCCCATTTATGAATGCAGAGACAATAGCTTCTTTCTCCATTAACCGCGAGGAAAAGTTGATTCGTTGGAGCTCCCGTTTTCCCGATTTGTTGGGACGAGATGATTTGCATGATCAATCAATCTATCAATTGATTGCCTCTCAAGATCACCAGCGTGTGAAAGAATACATAGACAAGGTATGGAAAGGACAGCAAGCCGTTTTGCTAGCCAGCTTCCTTCACCAATCAGGCACAGAATTAAAAGCATCTCTTGATTTTGTTCCCATGTTCTTTCAACAAGAAGTTTCCGAAATTCAAGTTTTTGCAAGAGTGATGGATACGGAATCATTGCCCGGTTACAGTGATGAGACAGTGTATCGCCTAATCGCCGAAAACACCAATGATTTGATAGCCATATTGGATCCAAGCGGCAGTATTTGCTACGCTTCCCCTTCCCATTTTAAAATTCTCGGCTATATACCTGAACAATTTCAAGGAACCGTATCCTATGATTATATTCATCCGGAAGATCGGGAGAGAGTGAAGCAGTCGGTACACGATTTACTCGTCGAGAGAAACACAGGGAAGACGGAATTTCGCATCCGCCATCGCGACGGTCATTGGATTTACTTGGAGTGTTCAGCTTTTCCAATTTACGGGGAAGGCGAAGAATGTGAGGCTGTCGCAATTGTCGCTCGTGAAATAACCGAGCGCAAGATGGATGAAGAGAAGATTCAGTATCTTGCCTACAATGATCCTTTGACCGAACTGCCTAACCGGCTGGCGTTTCGCGAGCGTCTGGAACAGGCCATCACCAACCTTCAGGAGGAAAATGTGGCCGTCCTGTTTTTGGATATAGACCGGTTCAAAATTGTCAATGACGCATTAGGCCATCCCAAAGGAGAATTGCTGCTTAAGGACGTAGGCCAACGCATTGCCCGTGCGCTAAGGCCGCAAGATTTGGTGGCGCGGATAGCCGCAGATGAGTTTTCCATTATTTTACCCGATGTCTCGTTGGAAGAAGTGATGGAAGTAGCCGAAAATATATTACATTTGTTCCACGAGCCGTTCTATTTGGAAGGACATGAATTTTTCATCACCGCAACGATTGGCATCAGTATGTTTCCGCAAGACGGCACGACTGTTGATGACATGGTACGCAACTCCAATACAGCTATGTTTCAGGCCAAATTAAGCGGCGGAAACCAATACCAGTTTTATACTCCGGCTATGAACAGACGTTCCGTCGAGCGTCTTCTTTTGGAGAACAGCCTTCGCAGAGCATTGGACAAGCAGGAATTTGAGGTTTATTACCAGCCGCAAGTTGATTTGGCCAGCGGCAGGATTATGGGATTGGAAGCCTTGATTCGCTGGAAACATCCTCAAATGGGCTTTATCCCGCCCTCTACATTTATTCCGCTGGCGGAAGAGACTGGACTTATTCTCTCCATCGGTGAGTGGGTTTTACGAACGGCCTGTAGCCAAATAAAAGACTGGCACGATGCCGGGCTTCCCCGCGTGCCGGTTTCGGTTAATCTATCGCCCCGCCAGTTCCTGAAGAAAGAATTGGCTGAATCGATCAGACGAATCCTGGAAGAGGCTGGACTTGAACCCGAATGGCTGGAGCTGGAAATTACGGAAAGTGTCCTGATGCAAAATTCGGAAACCAATATTGCCGTTTTGCGGGAATTTAAGAAGATGGGTATCCGTATTTCTATTGACGACTTTGGAACCGGCTATTCTTCTCTTGGCTATCTGAAAAGGTTCCCGATCGATTGCCTGAAAATTGACCAGTCATTTGTCCGCGATATGACGACGAATCGTGAAGGCGCCGCCATTGCTACAGCAATCATTTCGCTTGCTCATAACCTGGACATGAAAGTGATAGCGGAAGGAATCGAGACAGAGGAGCAAGCTCTCTTCCTCAGATCCCAGCGCTGCAATGCGATGCAGGGTTATTTATTCTCTCCTCCGCTGCCGACTGAACATTGTGAATCGTTACTCGAACAGGAAAAAGTTTATCTTGCTATCCAAAAAGATAGATAAAAACAATAAATTTGATTGGAAGTGAAAAGGATGAAGTGGTTTCAAAAGAGCTTGGCTGCGGCATTGATCGCACCGCTCATGCTGGCAGGTTTGCCTTCTCCTTCTCAAGCGGCAAAAAAGCAGCTTGCAGAAAACGGGATGGTGCAATCTCTGTTCACCAAGGGCAGTTTCGCAACAGGTGAATTGATTATTAAGTACAAGGATGGCAAAGTAGGCAAACGGGCAAGCCAGTTGTCCGGCGAAATCCAAACGAAAGAAAGAGTAGGCAACACGGAACTGGTCAAGGTGTCAAATGACAAACTCCAGCAAGTGGCCCAAGAACTGGCCAAAGACCCCAATGTAGCCTATGTGGAACCGAACTACATCTATCAGGCACAAGAAACCGCTCCCGCGCCGGTGAATGACAAGGATTACCAAAAGCAGTGGGGACTCCCGGCAGTCGATGCTCCTGCTGCATGGGAAAAACTGGCCCATTGGGAAGGAAAGACGCGGGAGCAAGTGGTGGTCGCTGTTGTGGACACCGGTGTGGCAGCCAATCACCCCGATCTGGCAGGAAGAGTTTTGTCTGACGGATACAACGCCATTGACGACAGTAAGGACACAACCGACCGTTATGGCCACGGTACTCACGTCTCCGGGATTATTGCCGCTCAAACCAACAATCATTTGGGCGTAGCGGGCGTAACCGGAACAGCTAATGTGAAAATTTTGCCGATCAAAGTTTTGGGTGATGACGGATATGGTACGACACTCTCTATCGCCAAGGGGATCGATAAGGCGGTCGAGATGGGCGCAGATGTCATCAATATGAGCCTTGGCGGACAGGGGCACAGCCGGTTGATGGAGGAAGCGATCCAAAACGCCACCAGCAAAGGTGTGCTGGTTGTCGTGGCGGCAGGTAACTCCAGCGATAATGCGGACGGATATTTTCCGGCAGGATATCCTGAACCGATTACGGTAGCGTCAATCAATTCCAGACTCAAAGTATCCTCGTTTAGCAACTACGGAAGTCCGATTGACATCGCGGCTCCCGGCGAAGAGGTTTTAAGTACGGTGCCGACAGACAAGGAATATGAATTCTACAGCGGTACTTCCATGGCGACACCGTTTGTTGCAGGTGCGGCGGCACTGGTGAAACTGACCCATCCGGATTGGGACGTGGAGCAGGTTCGCCAAGCTTTGCAGAATACGGCCAAAGACATCGACAAAACAGGCTTCGACGCCAATACTGGACACGGATTGCTTCAGGTTTCGGCAGCTCTTTCATACACGGAGAATGCTCCTTTGCATATTTTGACGCCAAGCCAAGGCAGTCAGGTATTTGGGCAAGTCGCTTTCGAGATCAAGGCGGAAGGAAATCAGGCAGCATCTGTGCAGTTGCTTGACGAAAGCGGCAAACAACTGGGCAGCTATCCGATTGCCAATCATACGGCCAGGTTTAACTGGGATTCGAGCCAATTGTCCGACGGAAGCCACATTTTGGTTGTGCAAGCAGTGGACGCAAGCGGACAAGCAGTTGGCACACCGGAGCGCATCCAATTAAAAGTGAAAAACAGCGACCAAAGCGGATTGCGAATTCAGGTTACCAATCTCGAAGGCAAGCCGGCTCACGGAGCTTTCGTGCAAATTCTCCGGCTTGACAGTCAACCTGATTGGAGCGACAAAGCAGACGATACCCAAAAAGGTTATTATTATACCGTGTTCAGAACGTATGCAAACGATCAAGGGCTTGTCTATGCGCCTTCTTCCATCCTGCTGAAAGATGAGAAGTACATCGCTTCTGTCGAGTATTTCGACACCGACAAAGAACAAGATTATGTCATGTTCCAGCCGCTTACCGGAAAAGCGGAAGCGATTCGGTTTGACTTGTCACAGACCAACGAAGTTCAAGTCCAGGTATCAGCGAAGGATAAAGTTTATCCGCTCGATCATGCTGCCTTCGCTTTTGTTCCGCTGATTGACGGCGTCGCAGTAGAGCAATTTGCGATTTACACTCAAGCGGACAAAGAAGGTCGTGTAGCCATCAATTTGCCTCCGGGAGAATATAAGGGATACGCGATCAGAAGCGGTGAGACGGGGCAAAATTATTTGCTGGAACAGCCGGTTCATGTGGAGAAAGGGATGCAAACCGTCCCATTCAATTTATCCAATACCAAGAAACTGACCTTCTCTCTGCCAAAATGGACATCGTTCGCCCAGTTTTATCCGGATACAGAATTATACACGGGTATTCAGGTGAAGAACGGCCAATCCATTCTTGTCTCCCCGCAGGAAATGGATGTCTATTGGATTGATTTGATGCAGGAGGCAGACGATAAAATCCTGGTCTATTCGCTAAGTTCCGATCATGATGGATTGGATTTGACCAAAAATCAGCGAATCACCGTTCCTTCAACACCGGAGATTCAGATCACACAAGATGACGAGGCTGAAGACAAGGACGCTGAATCGGATCAGCCGAAAGACGTGTATCATCCGGGTGACAGTATCCATCTGCCATACCAAGTGGCTTTTGGATCCAAATACACGCTTGATTACATGTTTGAAATCCAGGCAGACCAGTTTAAGGAACAGATGGCCCAATCCATTCTGGTAAAGGATCAGAAGACTCATAAATCTCGCTTTATTTCGAAGGAACAAGCCATTCTTGCCATTGATGACGAGACAGAAGATGATCCGTTTGAAGAGGTAAGCCCGTATATCGTCATGAGTGACGAACAAGGCAAGGAAGTGTGGCAAGAGGCGGGCATGAACTATTTCGAAGTGCCGTCCAACTACAATATTACAGACGGCAAGTACAAGATTGACGCCGACTTTAGTGTCGTGCCGATGCCGTTAAAAGAAAAGCGGGTAACCGTAAAAGAAATCCAAGTCGAAATGGGAACGTCCAACCCGGTCACCAACGTAACGCTTACTTCGCCCTCGAGAGAACCGTTCTTTTTGGCGCAGGTAGTAGTGCTGGACGAGGAGAATAGAGAGGTTGCAAGTGATTTCTACCTTAACTTTGGCGAAGATTCAGAGAGTCAGGTTAATCTGTCGTTTCAGGATTTGGAATTGGGCAAGACTTACAAATTCCAATTGACGGGTATTCTTTTGGACAATACTCCAATACTTGTTGAGCGTCCCATCCAGATAAGAACCAATCAATTTAGTCTCGATTTGTCCCAGAAGAGCACAAGGCCGTCCAAGCTGGTTCTGCATCCTGAAGAAGATCTGTATTACGAGATTACCAATGACCAAATGTTCCTGCCGCTCCTGTGGTTCAATGCAGATGCCAAGTATGCCTGGATCGATCCCGGCAGCTATCACTTGACAGCGAGCAAGTTCCGCGGAGAAGAGCAGTTCTTCTATCAAACCGACCTGGTGATTGACGAGGCGCAAGAAGATTTGCAAATCACACCTGACTTCAGCAAGATGGATCAAGTCAAGATTGCCAATACAGGCAAGAAAAATACGACCTGGCTGGTAGGAGTCGCTTCGGTCCCAACTGACTCCGATGTGGATAATGAAGAGTTGAACTACACGGGATTTGAATTGACGGCAAACGATAAACTGTATGTACAGCCTGGAGAATACCGGTTTACGTTGGGCAAATTGTCACATGAAGACGGCGTAACCACTGCCTTGATGTATGATGCTCAGCCGCGCAGAACAAAGGATGGCTACGAATTCAAGGTAGACAGCAAATTGTCCGTACAATTGGAGCCTCATCAGCAAATCCTCATGCCAGGCAGTTCGTTGGATGTGGCGGTGAAGATTCAGGATCGTTATCATAACCGATTGAGGGACGTAGTCGTGATGCTTGATGATCCGTCCTCTGATATTGCCGCACCGTTAAAACTTACGGTCAATAAAGAAGGCAAAACAATCTTCCAAGCCCTTGACGAGGCCAAACGGGAGTACCAACCGATTTCGGAGCAAGAAGTGGAACCTCTGCTTACACTAATAAAAGATGATTCGGTAATTGCGAAGAGCAAGCAGAGTGAAAACTGGTCGGAAGCCTCATTGTCTCTGCCGAACGATCTGGAAGCGGGATCGTACACGTTAAAATGGGAAACAGAACTTCCTGCCTCTCTCTCGGGAGAAAAAGAAGTGAAGGTTCCAAAAACAAAACGCTACACATTTAAAGAGTTAATGGCCGACAACGGATCGCTCTTTGATGAAATCAGCAAAACAACCCCGCTTGATCAAATTGTGGTATTCTACCACGATGAGTATGTCGGCACATTGCAGCAGTTGATCGACAGCGACGAATTGGCTGAGCTCTTGAAGCAGGATGAAGAGAATGGCTATGAAAATATCGTAGCTGTCGTTCCCGAAACAGAATAAGTACTTGCCAATCTCAAGATGGAAAGCTGCCAGGGATTACTCCGGCAGCTTTTGTGCTATTATCGGAAAGTTTAACCGCTTTCCATTATGAAAGTAGTTAAACTTACTTTCCAATCGCGCAGCCAGTGGAGAAAAACGATTGTCCATTTCGCAGCGACTTTTACAGCGCAAGCCCAGGCGCTTACCGGGGCCCCGCTCGGCACAGCGATAGCTTAAGCCGAGTGGGCAAAAAATCGTCAGGAGAAAAAGGACCCCGACCGGCGCCACGTAAGTTATGGCCGGGTGGGTAAAAAAAGTGGTCAAGCAGCGATACAAAGGCCAAGGCTACGGTTTTGAACACTTCCTGACGATGAGAGAAGCCGGTCTTGAGCACAACTGCGCAAGCTGTAACGGGAGGCGCGAAAGGACAACGTTTTTCTCATTTGGGAAATTTTATTTTTCTGCATTGACCACGAGAAAAGTTTCTTTCATAATTTAAGAGAAAGACATCTGATGACCAGATAATAAAATTGAAAAGTGTGCGCTCAATTGAAGGGAGAGAATGAGATGGCGTTAGAACAGAAGATTCGTGAAGAACTAGCCTCAATCGTTGGGGCTGCCCACTGCCTGGATACACCGGAAGCACTTGTTGCTTACTCATATGACGCAACCCCTATGCAGCAATCGTTGCCTGATGTTGTCGTGATGCCGGGGAATACGGAGGAAGTCAGCCAAATCATGAAAGTGGCTTCCCGTTACAAAGTTCCGGTGGTTACGCGGGGAGCGGCTACCAATCTGTGTGCGGGAACCGTCCCGAGCCGCGGCGGGATTGTCATGGTCATGAACCGGATGAATAAAATTATCGAGATTGATGAGCAAAACCTGACCATTACGGTTCAACCAGGGGTAAAAACCAAAGCGATTCATGACGCAGTGGAAGCAATCGGCTTGTTCTATCCACCAGATCCGAGCAGCATGGTAGTATCTACCATCGGCGGAAATATCGCGCTTGGCTCCGGCGGTTTACGCGGGTTGAAATACGGGACGACGAAGGATTACGTCATCGGATTGGAAGCGGTCTTGCCGAATGGGGACATCATCCGCACAGGCGGCAAATTGATGAAAGATGTAGCAGGCTACGATGTAACCAAACTGCTTGTCGGATCTGAAGGTACACTTGCCATTATCACGGAAGCCATTCTCAAATTGATTCCCAAGCCAACTACCTCCCGCGTCATGCTGGCGATGTTTGACGAATTGACATGGTCGGCCAAAACGGTATCTGATATTATCGCCGCCAAGATTATTCCTGCCACGTTGGAGTTTATGGATCGCGGCACCATTCGCGTAGTGGAAGACTTCAAGAAAATCGGCCTGCCTGATGTAGGAGCCATTCTGGTAATCGGACAAGACGGCGACAAAGAAGCGGTAGACCGCGATATGGAAAAAATGGCGGAAATCTGCAGGCAAAACCATGCCACAGAAGTGAAAGTAGCCAACACGGCCAAAGAAGCGGAAGAAGTAATGCTTGCCAGACGGAGCGCTTTGGCAGCGCTTTCGCGTTTGCGTCCTACCACGATCCTGGAAGATGCGACTGTGCCTCGCGCACAAGTAGCGCCCATGGTAGAAGCGATTCAGGAGATTGCGAAGAAGTATAACGTGGAGATTTGCACATTTGGCCACGCCGGCGACGGTAACCTGCATCCAACGTGTATGACTGACTCTCGTATCCATGAAGAAGTAGAACGGGTAGAGTTGGCTTTTGAAGAAGTGTTTGCCGCAGCGATTCAGTTGGGAGGCACGATCACCGGTGAACACGGAGTCGGCAGGGTAAAGGCTCCTTACCTGGAATGGAAGCTGGGCGAAGCCGGTATCCATTTAATGAAAAATATCAAAAAAGCATTCGATCCTGACAACCTCTTAAACCCTGACAAGATGTTTGCCCGACAATCTCGTAAAAGAGTGGTGATTGACAATGCTGCAAGATAAACTCAAAATGACCCTCGACTACGAGGAACTCTCCAATTGCATGCGCTGCGGCTTTTGCCAGCCAGCCTGCCCTACCTTTCGCGAGACGGGCTACGAAGCTGCTTCACCACGAGGGCGTATCGCGCTGATGAAAGCAGTAGCTGACGGTATTCTTCAGCCTGATCAGGATTTCGTCGATCAAATGAACCTTTGCCTGGGCTGCCGCGCCTGTGAACCTGCTTGTCCGGCTGGCGTTCACTACGGCCAACTGATTGAACAAGCGCGGGAAGCAATTGAAGATCATGCCAAAGAGACCAACAAATATCCTGCGTGGATTCAGTTTATCCGTACATTTGCCTTCAAGACGCTGTTCCCGCACCAAGACCGTCTGTATACGCTGGGCAAATTGATGCGTTTTTATCAAAAGTCAGGGCTTAATAAGCTGGCTCGTGGAATCGGGATCATGAAGCTGTTCCCGAAACACATGGCGGAGATGGAACAAATCCTGCCGGAAGCAACCGGAAAAGGGCTTGTCAATGCGGTTGGCACCTTCGTCCCAGCCAAAGGAGAAGCAAAGCTTAAAGTGGGAATGTTCCGCGGCTGTATCATGGACGTACTGTTTCATGAAACCAACGTAAACACGGTTGAGCTTCTCACTCAAGCCGGATGTGATGTCGTGATCCCGCCCAATCAAAACTGCTGCGGTGCGCTGCATGCCCACAGCGGGGAGCGGGCTTTGGCTCGTGATTTGGCGAAGAAAAATATCAAAGTGTTTAAAGAAGCCGATGTTGACATCATCATCTCCAACGGCGGAGGATGCGGTGCGATGCTGCAGGAATATGATCACCTGCTAAAAGACGATCCAGAATGGAAGGAAGATGCTGTCTGGTTTGCCAAGCGCGTCCGTGACATTAGTGACGTAATGGTGGAAATCGGGCACAAGCTGGAATTCAAACCGCTCGACAAGCGGGTTACCTATCAGGATTCCTGCCACCTGCGCAACGGGATGAAGGTGATTCATCCGCCGCGCCAATTGATCAGATCCATTCCTCGGGTCAAATATGTAGAACTATTTGAGGCAGACAGATGCTGTGGTTCCGCCGGTATTTACAACGTGGTGCAGCCGGAAATGTCAGGCCGCATCTTGGAAGAGAAGATGGAGCATGTAGGCAATACCCAAGCGGATATTTTGGTTACCGCTAACCCGGGCTGCCTCTTGCAGATGAAGCTTGGCATTCATCGCGCAGGCTTGGAAGGGCGTATAGAAGCTATCCATATTGTCGACCTGTTGGCAAGACAATTGGCTGAAAAGAAATAGAAATAGAATAGAGATAGAGGTCGAAATCCATGTTCTGTAAAGGAGCATGGATTTTTTTCACACTTTTTTGTCATAAACTGTGAAAAATGTCACAAAAAAATGAACAGTTGCTTTTTTGTGCGTACAGTCACATGTGATTTTTATCTCATGTTTTATTATCTGTTCTATCAAAAAAAGAAAAGAAGCTTGATTCGAAGCGAATTCGGGAGGGAAACAGAATGTTTTGTTATCAATGTGAACAGACACCAACCGGCGGGTGTACAGTAGTCGGCGTATGCGGGAAAAATGAAGAGCTGGCCAGCATTCAAGACACCATTATCTTTGCCCTGAAAGGGATTGCCGCTTACGCAACACATGCTCGCGAATTGGGATATATCGATCCGGAAGTGGACGGCATTACGCAAGAAGCGCTCTACTTCACCTTGACCAATGTAAACTTCAACCTGCAGGAACATCTTGCCATGGCGATGAAAGTAGGAAAAGCAGCGATCAAGGTAATGGAGCTCTTGGATAAAGCTCATACAGATCGTTTCGGCATTCCGCAGCCAATCAAGATTTCGCAAAACAAAATCGAAGGCAAATGCATCGTGGTTACCGGCCACAACCTGTTTGCACTGGAAGAACTGCTGAAACAAACAGAGGGCAAAGGCATCAACATTTACACGCACTCCGAGATGCTTCCTGCACACGGCTATCCGGAGTTAAAGAAATACGCTCATTTGAAAGGAAACATCGGGAAAGCTTGGTATGACCAACGCCGTCTCTTCGAAGAGTTCCCGGGCGCGATTTTGGCAACTACCAACTGTGTCATGCCGATCAAAGGAACTTATGCGGACCGTTTCTTCTCCTACGAGGTTGCAGGCCTTGAGAACGTAACCAAAATTGTGAACAACGACTTCACACCGCTGATTGAGAAAGCACTCTCTTTACCGGAAGCAAACATCGAATCTGATTTGACCCTGACTACCGGCTTCCACCACCAAACCGTGCTGGGCATTGCACCAGAGATCATTGATGCCGTGAAAGCCGGTAAAATTAAACGCTTCTTTGTCATCGCGGGTTGCGATGCACCTGGCAAAGGCGGAGAGTACTACCGTGAATTGGCTACATCCCTGCCGCCTGAAACCGTAATTCTCACGACATCCTGTGGTAAGTTCCGCTTTAACGATGTAGATTACGGTACAGTACCAGGCACCAGCATTCCACGTTACATCGACTTGGGCCAATGCAACAACTCCGTGTCTACCATTAAGATTGCGGCAGCACTGGCAGAAGCATTCGGCTGTGAAGTAAACGAACTGCCTGTAAGCATTGTGCTTTCCTGGTTTGAACAAAAAGCGGTAGCCATTCTCTTGGGCCTCTTCAGCCTTGGAATCAAAGATATCCGCATCGGTCCGAAGCTTCCGGAGTTTATTCAACCTGGCGTATTGCAAGTGCTGCAGGACTTGTTCAATGTTAAGCCGATCGGTGAAGCTCAAGAAGATATGAAAGAAATGCTTGGCGCTGTAACTAACTAATGAATGATCGAAAAAAGAGAGGGACTCCCCTCTCTTTTCTTATTTCTCATCACTTTACTCTTTAAAAGATGGCGGATACAAGGTAAAGTATTATCATGACCACACACAAAATACAAATGTCCGTGATGAGTGGATAGGAGGCTAAGTAGAGTGAAGGTTTGCAAATTTGGCGGTACTTCTATGGCGTCGGCAGCTCAGTTTCAAAAAGTATATGAAATCATTAAAGACGATCCTGCTCGTCGCATTGTTGTCGTATCGGCACCAGGAAAGCGGGATAAAGATGATACCAAGGTAACCGATCTGTTGATTGCCTGCGCGAACAAGTTTCTGAAGGATAGAGAGGCAGAGCGGGAACTGCAGCTGATTATTAACCGATATCAGGAAATTGCTGGCGATTTGGCACTTCCCCAAGAGGTTATGGAGCGGATTACCGCTGATTTACGTGAACTGTTGAGTGCTGATCTGGCAAATCCGGACGCGTTTCTCGATGCGATGAAAGCGGCTGGAGAAGATAATTCGGCCAAGCTTTTTGCCAGCTTTTTGAGAAGCAAAGGGATGGATGCAGAATACGTCAATCCTCGTGAAGCAGGGTTGCTGGTAAGTGATGAGTACGGCAATGCCCAGGTGCTGGAAGAATCATACGAAAAATTAGCCAAACTGAGAGACCGTTCCGGCATCGTCGTCTTCCCGGGTTTCTTCGGCTACTCGCCGGCCGGGGCCCTGGTTACTTTTTCGCGTGGCGGCTCCGACATTACCGGTTCGATTCTGGCAGCAGCGGTGAAAGCTGACTTGTACGAAAACTTCACCGATGTGGATTCCGTTTTTGCCGTCAATCCTTCCTTGATAGCCAATCCGCGTAAAATCAACGAAATCACTTATCGTGAAATGCGCGAATTGTCATACGCCGGGTTTTCTGTTTTCCATGAAGAAGCGCTCCTGCCTGCATTTCGAGCCAGGATTCCTGTTTGTATCAAAAATACCAACAATCCAAGCGCTCCCGGAACGATGATTGTTTCTGAACGCCATCCGGCGAACAACCCGATTGCCGGAATCGCCAGCGACAGCGGCTTTTGCAGCATCTACGTAAGCAAATACCTGATGAACCGGGAAATCGGGTTTGGACGCAGATTGCTGCAGATTTTGGAGGAAGAAGGCTTGTCCTACGAGCATACGCCGTCAGGAATTGATAACATCTCCGTCATTCTGCGCGAGAATCAGTTGGATCAGGAGAAGGAGTCACGTGTCCTGAAACGAATCCTGGGAGAACTGAATGTGGATGATGTCTCGATTCAGCATGACCTTGCGCTGGTTATGATTGTCGGAGAGGGAATGAGACGCTCGATCGGGGTATCGTCCCGCGCTACTACTGCGCTGGCGCAAGCGGGCGTCAACCTGGAGATGATCAACCAAGGCTCTTCAGAGGTAAGCATGATGTTCGGCGTCAAATCGGAAGATGCGAATACAGCCGTCATTGCACTGTATCACGAGTTTTTTCTGATATAAATCCTATGAATGAATAGGGAACCCCCGGCGATGTGCACGCAGCTGCCGGGGGATTTTCTTATCATATCGTAAAGTTTAACCGCTTTAAATTATTAAAGTGGTTAAACTTTCTTTCCTTTTGTTCAGCAGAAGAAAAACTTCGTCCACTCACAGCTCCTTTTAAGCGAAACAAAGCGCAGGGAGCGAAAGAAGGAAAAGAGTCGGCATTCTTTCCACCAGTGAGAGGCCAAGTGATTTTCTTGTCGACTCCCTTCTGAAGTGAGCGAAGCGGACGGTAGACGCTCCAAGCGAGCTTAAATAGAGCGAAGAGGGACGAAGTCATTTCTTCGTTTATTTATTTTTGCAAATGATAGGGGACGGTGGCGATGGTCACGTCTTTACGGGCAAACAGATAGGCGCGAATCAGCCAACTCGTCTGGTTATGCATGAAATTGTGCCACCACTTCTTGGTGATGAATTGCGGCATCAATACCGTGATATGGTTGGTTGAAGATGTTTTCCACTCCAGTGTATCAATAAATTTGATCAGCGGGCGGAGAATGCTTCGATAACGGGATCTAAGCACAATAAGCCGCACGCCAGGGTTCCATTCTTCCCATTTGCGTTCCATCTTGTCTATTGATTCATCGTCAAATCCCACATAGACAGCTACCACATTGTCGGTTAACGATTTGGCATAACCGATTGTGCCCATTACCGGCCTGGTTACACCGGCAACCGGAATGACAATGATGTTCTCTTTGATCTGCGGCTTTTCGTTTGCCAGATCGATCCTGAGTTCTTCGGCAATGTCTTCGTAGTGCTGGTGGATTTTTCGGAAAACAACGATTACGACTGGCAGAAAAACAAAGATAATCCAAACCTGTGAAAACTTCGTAATGGTAAAAATCAGCGAAATGGAAAGCGTGGTCAACATGCCGATCGTGTTGATCGTAAACGGAACGCCCCATCCTTTTGGCTTGTTGGTCAGCCAGCGCTTCATCATGCCGGCTTGCGACAGGGTAAACGGAATAAAGACGCCCAGCGCATATAACGGAATCAGGTTTTCCGTGTCGCCTTTAAAGATGACGATCAGCAAGGCGGACAAGAAGCCGAGGGTAATAATTCCGTTGGAAAATCCGAGTCGATCGCCCCGCACCATAAACATATGCGGCATGAATTTGTCTTTGGCCAGCATGAACGAAAGCAGCGGGAAGGCGGAGTACGCCGTATTGGCCGCCAAAAACAGAATGAACGCAGTAGCCGTCTGGATGAAATAATAGATGGTTCCCCGGCCGAACGTAGCCGCAGCGATTTGCGAGACGACCGTCTCCTTGGAGTCAGGCACGATTCCATACCAGTAGGCGAGCAGACTGATTCCGATAAACATACTGCCCAAAATCGTGCCCATCAGGACAAGCGTGACAGCGGCGTTTTTCTCGGCAGGAGCTTTGAAATTGGGAATGGCATTGGAGACGGCTTCCACCCCGGTTAAAGCAGAGCAGCCCGAACTGAATGCTTTGAGCAGAATAAACAGGCTGACCCCGCTTACGGCAACACCATAGGCAGGCGGATGGGCTGGAATCGTGCCCGTTGCCAACCGGTAAGTGCCTGAAATGATCAGAATGAAAATAGCGATGACGAACATATAGACCGGATAAGCAAGAATCGAAGCAGATTCCGTAATTCCCCGCAAGTTCAAGATCGTCAGAATGACAATGATGCAAAGCGCAATAAGCACGCGGTTCTCATGCAGCGATGGAAACGCCGACGTGATGGCGTCTGTTCCGGCAGAGGCGCTGACTGCCACCGTCAAGATGTAATCAACCAAGAGTGATCCGCCTGCGACCAGCCCGAAAGGCAACCCGAGATTTTCCTTGGCGACAATGTACGCTCCACCGCCTGAAGGATAGGTGAAAATGGTTTGGCGATAAGAAAGAATGAGTACGGTCAAGAGTCCGAGTACGGCAATGGAAATAGGAATAGAGTACCAGAGAGCGGTGAAGCCCGCTACCATTAAGACCAGCAAAATTTGTTCCGTTCCGTAAGCTACCGAGGAAAGGGCGTCAGAGGAAAGAACAGCGAGAGCTTTCAGTTTTGTCAGCTTCTCTTCTGCCAGTTCGGTTGATTTCATCGGACGTCCGATTAAAAAACGTTTCAGCTTTGTTACCATGAATGTTCCCCACTTTGTGTTTCGGATGTTTCTCTGTACAGAAAAAAGAAAAACAAAAAAACACAAGAAGGGTTATACGAAGTCTTGTGTCATTACGTAATCCACCCCGCTCCACGCTTACGAGGTTAGCTGACGGATTCGGGCAGGTGCGAGTTGCCCTACTCATCTCAAAGGATGAGATTCACCCCAATTAATTGGTTCCCCCGTTCTTTCGATTAAGCGTACATCTATGAAATTGTTTTTTCGGCATTACTACCCTACACCCTCAGTCAAGGAAACAGCAACTGTCTAAAACAAGCGAGTAAGCGCTTACAATGAGTGAAATATCATTTTAGCTTGCTACTGCTAACTGTATCATGATCTGCTATATTTGTGGGTAAGAAAAACTGTTCAAAGAGGGGTTACCATATGAAGATCGTGATCGCTCCTGATTCATTCAAAGGAAGTCTCTCTTCCATACAGGTTGGAAGCTTGGTGAAGGAAGCATTTTTGCAGGAGTTTCCGGAAGCTGTGATTGATGTTGTCCCAATGGCTGACGGCGGCGAGGGGACAATGGAGGCACTCATCTTTGCCACAGACGGGTACCGGGTGGAGGTGGAAGCAACCGGGCCGCTTGGAGAACCGATTCGCACCTCTTATGGCGTATTGGGAGATCACAAGACAGCCGTCGTGGAGATTGCTGCCATTGCCGGGCTGCCGATGGTTCCTCTTGATCAGCGGAACCCGATGCTTACCACTACTTACGGAATGGGAGAAGTGATCCGGCAGGCGCTGGATCAGGGTTATCGCCAGTTCATCATCGGCCTGGGCGGAAGTGCGACCAACGATGCGGGTCTTGGCATGCTGCAGGCGCTTGGAGCTGTTTTCGCGGATGAGCACGGGCAAGCGGTGCCACCTGTTGGAGCATCTTTATCCCGGGTAAAAACCGTTGATTACACTGCACTCGATCCCAGGCTGAAAGAGTGCCAGTTTCAGATAGCTAGTGATGTGACCAATCCGCTCTGCGGCAAACTGGGGGCTTCCCGTGTGTTTGCCTTGCAGAAGGGAGCGACAGAAGAGCAGGCTGAATGGATGGATCAAGCCATGCAGCATGCGGCAAGCCTTATCGAAGGGCATCTGGGAGCGGAGTTTCAGGAGCAGCCGGGTGCAGGAGCGGCGGGAGGTCTGGGCTTTGCGTTTCTTACCTTGGGAGGCAGGCTGATCTCCGGCGCGCAAATCGTGGCGAACGCCTCTGGTCTGAAAGAAAAGCTGAAGCGCTGCGACTGGGTAATTACGGGTGAAGGGAGAAGCGACTATCAAACCGCTTTTGGCAAAGTGCCTTATTTCGTCGGGAAGATGGCCAAACAGCTGAACAAACGGGCCATCCTGCTTTCAGGTTCGCTGGGCGAAGGGGCGGAACAGCTGCATGAGGTTTTTGTCAGTCTTCATTCCATTGCTCCGGGGCCTGTCAGTTTGGAAGATTCCATGAAACACGGCTCTTTGTACATGAAGCGGGCTGCCGCCAACATTGCGCGGCTGATCAAGGCGGCCAGCGGACAGGAGCATTCAAACCCTCACTCTATCCACTGAAGAATAAGGAAGTCGAAAAAAAGGAGAATCGAAGAGAAAGTAGAGTCGAAGGAAAAGGAGAATCAGGATGAAACCCAAAGTATATATCACCCGACGGATTCCGGAACAGGCATTGGAACGAATCGGCTCAACCTGTGATGTTCGCCTGTGGGATGACGAGCATACGCCTGTGCCTCGGGAGGTGCTGGAACAAGAAATCGAGCAGATTGACGGGTTGTACACTCTTCTCACGGAGAAAATCGACGCCTCGCTGTTGGCGCGGGCCAAACGGCTCAAGGTTATCAGCAACATGGCAGTTGGCTATAACAACATTGATGTGGCGGAAGCGAGCAAGCGGGGCATTATGGTGACCAATACCCCTGATGTGCTGACAGAAACAACCGCTGATCTCACTTTTGCTCTCCTCCTGGCGACGGCCCGCCGACTGGTCGAGTCATCTTACTTCCTCCGAAGCGGGGATTGGAAAACCTGGTCCCCCATGCTGCTGACCGGTCAGGACGTGTATGGCGCGACGCTTGGCATTATCGGTATGGGCAGAATCGGCGAAGCGATTGCGAGACGGGCGAAAGGATTTGACATGAAGATTCTCTACCACAACCGGAACCGCCGTCCTGAAGCCGAACAGCGGCTGGGGCTTACCTTTGCAGGATTGGATCAGCTGCTATGTCAGTCTGATTTCGTCTGTATCATGACCCCGTATACACCAAAAACCCATCACCTGATCGGCAAGCGGGAGCTCGACCTGATGAAGCATTCGGCTGTTTTGATCAACACGGCTCGCGGCGGGATCGTCGACGAACAAGCGTTGTTTGACGCGCTTGTGACCAAACGTATCTGGGCGGCAGGTCTGGATGTGTTTGAGCAGGAGCCGGTTCCGCTGGATCATCCGCTGCTCACTTTGCCCAACGTCGTCACCTTGCCGCACATCGGAAGCGCCAGTATCGCAACCCGGATCAAGATGGCCATGCTGGCAGCGGACAATTTGCTGGATGCCGTTCACGGGAAGATTCCGGCCCATGTCGTCAATAAAGAAGCTTTATCATAGGTCAGCCAGAGAAAATTTCGCAAGTGACCAAAAAGAAAACCGGAAAAGTATAATCCAGATCACACTTTTGCCTCCCGAAGCGGATTATAATGCCCTTATAAAAGGAGGTAATAATGATGGAAATGATATTTACCGGTAACGATAAAATTGGTGAAGTAGTTGCGAGATTCCCGGGTGCAAGCAACATCTTCAAAGAATATAACATCGACTTTTGCTGCGGGGGAAACCGTTCGCTTTCTCTTGCTTTCAAACAGCAAAATCTGAACGAGGAAGAAGTGCTGGCCAAGCTGAATCAGGCATATGAAAGAGCACTGAAACTGCAGGAAGGCAGCCGCGACTGGCGGGAAGCCTCTTCAGCCGAGTTGATCGACTATATCGTCAACACTCACCATGCTTACTTGCAAAAAGAACTGCCGCTTCTAAGCGAATTCGTCACCAAAATCCTGCGCGTGCACGGTCCGACTCATGGAGAAGTATTGAGCAGACTGTATAAGCTGTTCCACAGTTTGAAAATGGAGCTGGATCAGCACTTGATCAAGGAAGAAGAGGTATTGTTCCCGCTGATTCGCCAGTATGAGCAAAATCCGTCCGAAGAGCTTCGCGCCAAAGCGGCAGCTGAGTTGAACGATTTGGAAAGCGAGCATCAAAGCGCCGGTGACATCTTGAAAGAGATGAGAGCCATAACTGATGGATATACGCTTCCGGAGGGCGCTTGCCGCACGTACACATTAACTTTCCATAAACTTGCCGAGCTGGAATCTGACTTGTTTGAACACATTCATCTGGAGAACAACATCTTGTTCCCGCGTTTGACCAAGCAGGACTCATAACATGAGGTGAGTCCTCCTTCCCCTTTTGACGATTTGTATCGTTGAAAGGGGTTTTTTGTTACAATGATAGAGGTTACCAATTTTTCCTAACAGGTGATTTTCATTGAAAAAGAGATATAAAGTGGAACTGATTACGGCTGAATCTGAAGCTTCCCGATTTGTCCGCCACCGCAGGCTGATTCGCTTCCCGCAATTAACCATGCCTCTCTTGGCCGCCTACACACCCGAACATTGGGATGTGACGCATACAGACGAAATTGTCCAAACCGTTGATTTTGACAAACAAGTTGACCTAGTCGGAATTACGGCCAATACACCGGCTGCGCCGCATGCCTATCAGCTGGCAGCGGAATACCGAAGACGCGGGGTGAAAGTGGTGATTGGCGGCCCGCACGCCACCCTGATGCCTTTGGAAGTGATGCAGCATGCTGATGCGGTGGTTGTCGGAGAGGGTGAGCTGGTTTGGCCCAAGCTGCTCGCCGATTTTGAGCGAGGCGAGCTTCAGCCGCTCTATAAGTCGTGCCAGCTTCCAGACTTGCAAGCCATGCCGCATCCGCGTTGGGACTTGATCAAAGGCAGAGTGTACGGTAAAGGCGTGACGATTGCCTCGCGCGGCTGTCCGTTCGCTTGTGATTACTGTACGATTCCGCAGATGTACCAACGCAAAATGCGTTATCGGCCGATCGAATCGATTGTGGAAGAGCTGAAACATATGCCGGGCAGAGCGCTCATTTTTTGGGATGACAATATTGGAGCAAACCGGGCGTACGCCAAGGAATTGTTCAAGGCGATTGCGCCGTTTAAACGCTGGTGGACAAGCCAAGCCACTTCAGATGTCGCGTTCGACGACGAATTTATGGAGTTGGCGGCGAGAA
Organism: Paenibacillaceae bacterium; assembly: GCA_041920465.1. Classification (GTDB taxonomy): domain Bacteria; phylum Bacillota; class Bacilli; order Brevibacillales; family Brevibacillaceae; genus Brevibacillus_H. The sequence continues at coordinate 62,932 of JBHGXW010000069.1, forward strand.
GCGGCTGCAAAGCACTTTTTTTGGGGCTGGAGACGATTTCGCAGAACAGTCTCTTTTCTGCCAATAAAGGGCATAATCAGGTGAAGCATTACGAAGATATTATTCGCCGCTTTCATTATTACAGGATCGCGGTCCAAGCGGGAACCGTGTTTGGGTTCGATCACGATGACAAGTCGATTTTTCGTACGACCGTGGAGTTTTATCGTCAGATCGGTCTTGATTCGGCGACGATCAGCGTGCTGATACCTTTCCCCAACACGCCATTGTTTCGCAAACTGGAGGCGGAAGGACGCATTCTTACCCGCGATTGGTCCAAGTACAACGGCAAAAAAGATGTCGTTTTCCAACCGGCCCAGATGTCGCCTGACGAACTGTTGATGGGGATGGAATGGGCAGCCCGGCAGTTTTATTCCGTTCCGTCGATTATCGAGCGGATGTGGAAGTCCAAGACCGGCTTGTGGTGGAATATCGTGCGCAACGTCGGCTATCACCTTGCCCTTCGCAATTTTGGCAATATCGGCTACAATCCGGAGACATGATCAATATGATCTTTCACAGCAGAATAGACAGGCACACATAAATTCAAGTTGTTCCCCTTTGGCAAATTTCATATAAATAAGTAAGTTTACGAGCAAGGGGGAAACGTCGATGACGAATGACGAGCGTAAACAACTGGAGAGTGCAATCGAAGAGATAACCGAAATTGCCAAAGGATTCGGTTTGGATTTTTATCCGATGCGTTACGAAATCTGTCCGGCCGATATTATTTATACATTTGGCGCGTACGGAATGCCAACGAGATTTTCGCATTGGAGCTTTGGCAAGTCATTTTATCGGATGAAACTGCAGTACGACCTGAATTTGAGCAAAATTTACGAGCTGGTAATCAATTCCAATCCGTGCTACGCATTCCTCTTGGACGGCAACAGCCTGATACAGAACAAATTGATTGTCGCTCACGTGCTGGCGCATTGCGACTTTTTCAAGAACAATGTGCGGTTCTCCAACACCAATCGCGACATGGTGGAAACGATGGCAACCAGCTCGGAGCGAATTCGGCAGTACGAGATCAAGTACGGCAAGGAAGAGGTGGAGAACTTCCTGGACGCCTGCCTGTCGATTCAAGAGCATGTTGACCCCAGACTGTTCCGTTCAAAACTGGGTTGGAAAAAGACGGAGGAAGCTGGCACCAGAGAGTCAGGCCGCCCCGCTTTCGCCACACCGTATGATGATTTATGGCGGATTGATCAAAAGGATAAGCCAGTAGAACAGCCCAATATCACCCAGAAATTCCCGCCGCAGCCGGAAAAGGACGTGCTGCTTTTCATCCAGGAGTACAGCCCCATTTTAAGAGAATGGCAGCGCGATATTCTGACGATCATGCGCGACGAAATGCTTTATTTCTGGCCGCAAATCGAAACCAAGATCATGAACGAAGGCTGGGCTTCCTACTGGCACTGCCGCATCTTGCGGGAGATGGATCTGACCGAGGAGGAGACCATTGAATTCGCCCGGCTGCATTCATCCGTCATTCAGCCGTCGTCCACCAGTATTAATCCATATCATTTGGGACTGAAAATTTTTGAAGATATTGAACGGCGCTGGGATAACCCGACCAAGGAGGAGCAGGAGCGCTTTGGCCGCAAGCCTGGTCAAGGACGGGCCAAAATTTTCGAAGTACGGGAGCAGGATGGTGACATCAGTTTCATCCGCAATTATTTAACCAAGGATCTGGTGAACAATCTCGACCTCTACCTGTTCGCCAAGCAGGGCAACGAATGGCAGGTAACAGAGAAAGCGTGGGAGGCTGTACGGGACCAGTTGGCCAATTCCCGCGTCAACGGGGGCTTCCCCTACATTGTGGTGACAGATGGAGATTACCTGCGTTCCGGGGAATTATACCTGAAGCACTGCTATGAGGGGCTTGAGCTTGACGTGAAGTATATTGAAAGGACGCTTCCTTATGTGCACCAGCTGTGGGGCAAATCCATCCATCTGGAATCCGTATTGGAGGAGCGGCCCGTGTTGTTCAGCTATGATGGAAAGAAAGTAAATAGAAGGTTTTTGTGAGTTGACTTTTACCCATCCTGTCGAGTTCGGCTGGATGGTTTATTTTTTTAGGCAGATTGTTCATGAGTTCCAAGGCCTGAATAAGCTCCTCCTCGGAGTCTTCGGCAAAATAACCAAAAGGCCTTGATACAGCCAGCGATAAATGGTTTTACACGACACTTTCTGTTCGGGGCATTCCTGACTCATCCTTCCGGCAATCTGCTCGGGAGACCAGGTTTGTACCAACTTCCCGGCAATGTATTGCTCACGAGCGGTTGTCCATTTGCCGCTGGGAACAGACCGTTCTCGACGTTTCTCGTAAGCCTCATGCGCGGAATCAGCCTGATATTCCCCTGCCTTACACCCCCGTTTTAACTCAAGCGCAAATTTGATAAAGTCAAAAATTGGATGTCTATATCCGTTAATAGGATTATGTGCTTTTGATTTATTAAGTACTTCCTCTGCTAAACAAATCATTCTATTAAATAAATTGTATTTTTTGAGAGTGATATCTATTTGAATGAAAATTATCATTTTTCCCTTTGTATTTATTTAGAAGCCGAGATAACATAAACAGTCCCCTAAAATGCGGCTCTGCAGGGAAATTAAGTATATGAGTTCATAAAGGGCTAACAGGTTGATCGGGATTTTATACGTAAGATTTTAGTCTATTTCCTTATCAAATTTTAACAAGTGGTTATATGTATTTTTCCTTAATTTTCAAGCCTATTCACAATAAGTAAAATGAACAAATTGTCATAAATTAGTTTTTTCACATTTATTTACATTTGTTGCATCTCCCTTTATAATTTCTTGAGTAAATATGTAAAAAAATGTAGATAGAGGGAGAAATGTGATGGATGGGCAATAAACGGATTCATTTATTGTTAGTATTTTTACTGTTTTTCCAAATACTATCTTCCTATGCTCCTTCCCCAGCCAAAGCGGAGGAAGGGACTAAGAAGTACCTAATCGGTTTAAAAGGGACACTGTCAAGCCAGAAGGTAAGGAAAATCCTCAGTACTCTTGATACTTCCGAGGGGGAGCAAATTACTCCCTACATCATCGCAGCAGAACTAAGTCCAACGGAATATCAGCAAATGCTAACGGATCCAAAAGTGGAATACATAGAAGAAGATCCGATTGTAGCTATTGCGAAGAAAAAATCAACGTCACCCGTAAAGCATAAAAAAATCTCAGGGGAACAGACACAGATAGTACCATGGGGTATTCGTGATATTGGTGCAGATAATGCAATTATTCAGGAGCAAATGGGACAAGGAATTAAAATTGCCGTTCTTGATACAGGGATTTCTCCCCATCCTGATTTGCAGGTTGCGGGAGGAGTCTCATTTGTTGAAGGAGTACAGGATTATCTTGACGATAATGGACATGGTACAGAAGTAGCCGGTATCATAGCAGCTCAGAACAATGAATATGGAATTGTTGGAGCGTCTTCACAAGCAAGCATTTACTCAGTAAAAGTTCTTGATCGAACTGGTCAAGGGTATTATTCGTCTGTTATTCAAGGGATTGAATGGGCAATTCAGAATGGAATGAACATTATTTCCTTAAGTTTGGGCGGACGTGTTGATAGACGAGCGCT
>JBHGXW010000002.1:0-96348 GCA_041920465.1 Paenibacillaceae bacterium
TGCCGAGCCCGTCTGACTGACCAGAAACCAGGATATCCCGATCATGCTCATTCCCTGACCAAACCCGGAGAACAGATTGGCGAAAAACAATTTGCGAAAACTGCGCTGCCGAAATACCTCTTTCATCCCGTTTCCCTCCCCAGTAATTTCCATACCATTATCCTAATTAATAAATTATATTTTGTAAATAAAAATGTTTATAAAATAAAAAAGAAAAGAGCGCCCGGTTGTCGGGCGACTCTCTTTGCCGTTACTTCACGAAGCCAAGAATCAATTCGCGAACCATTTTGGAAGCGACGATTTGAGTCATTTCGCTGTGGTCGTAAATTGGCGCTACCTCTACCAAATCGCAGCCGATTACGTTCGCGCCGCTATTCGCCATGAAATGGATCGTGTCCAGGAGTTCACGGGAGGTAATGCCGCCTGCTTCCGTTGTACCTGTGCCAGGCGCTGCGGATGGGTCCAGCACATCGATGTCGATGGTCAGATAGATGGGGCGATTGCCGATCGTTGGCAGCACTTGTTTCACAGGTTCCAGCACGTCAAATTTGTACAGGTTCATGTTTTCTTTCGCCCACTCAAACTCCTCTTTCATGCCGCTGCGGATACCAAAAGAGTAAACATTCTTGCCTCCGATCAAATCGCAAGCTTTTTTAATCGGGGTGGAGTGGGAATATGGATATCCTTCGTAGCTGTCACGCAGGTCCGTATGAGCATCGAAGTGGAAAATCACCAGGTCTTTGTACTTCTCGTAAACCGCTTGAATGACCGGCCAAGTCACGAGGTGCTCCCCGCCTAAGCCGATCGGCATTTTGCCGTCCTCCAGCACCTTGCGTACGAAAGAGCGGATCGCTTCCAGGCTTCCTTCTACATTGCCGAATGGAAGCGGAATATCTCCAGCATCGAAGTATTTCACTTCTTCCAGCAAACGGTCAAGGTATGGGCTGTATTCTTCCAGCCCAACGGATACTTCGCGAATGCGGGCAGGACCAAAACGGGAACCGGGACGAAACGATACGGTCCAATCCATCGGCATGCCATAAATTACCGCTTGGCTCTCTTCGTAATTTTGGTGGCTGCGGATAAATACATTGCCAGAGTAAGCTTCGTCAAAGCGCATCTGCCACTACCTCCTAGTCGCGAGTCAATTCAGCCACAAACTTCGGCAGCTTGAATACGGAGTGATGAATTTCCGGAGAGTAGTATTTGGTGTCAAGATCTTTGATTTTGCTTGCATCTACTTCGAGCGGATCATATTGCTTGGATGCAATCGTGAAGCTCCAGAGTCCGGACGGGTAAGTCGGGATGCTTACGGTGTACAAGCGGGTAACCGGGAAGATGGATTTGAGATCTTTGAATACGCGTTTGATCAGATCGCGGTTAAACCACGGTGATTCGGTCTGAGCCACCATGATTCCATCCGGTTTTAACGCATCATAGATTCCTTGATAGAATCCTTTTTCGAACAAGCCAACTGCCGGTCCAACAGGCTCGGTGGAGTCAACCATGATCACATCGTATTCGCCTTTGTGATCGTGAATATGCTTGATTCCGTCAATTACTTGCACGTCAACACGCGGATTGCCTGTTAATGCGCTGGCAATATCCGGGAAGTATTTTTTGCAGGATTCGATTACTCCGCCGTCAATTTCAGCCAAAACCGCTTTTTCAACAGATGCGTGTTTCACGATTTCACGGATGGCACCGCCGTCTCCGCCGCCTACAACCAGAACTTTTTTCGGATTCGGGTGAGTGTTAAGCGCAACATGGGTGATCATTTCATGGTAAACGAACTCATCCACATCTGTAGTCATGACCATGCCGTCAAGCACCAGCATGCGGCCAAATTGCTTCGTCGTAAAAATATCGATTTTTTGAAACTCTGTTTGTTCTGTATATAGGGTATCAGTAACCTTCGTTGTAATGCCGTGATTCGGTGTTTGCTTCTCGGTGTACCACAATTCCATTTCCATTGCCATTAGACCTCCTCTTATGCTAAGAGAACCCACCCGGCGCAAGCAACGCTTAAGTCGGTCGGGGCCCCCTTTTTTTGCACATCAAATTGAATTATAGTGCCTGCCTCTCAAAAAGCAAGTAAATTTTACACAACATTTCAAAACCTGCTAGAGGAAGTATATCAACTACTAGATTTCCCCATACTAAAAGGTATATCAGTCTCTTCCATTATGCCCGAAACCACGGGAAAAAACCCCAGAGGCGCTTTATGAAGGATGTGAGAAAAGTGGAGGTCGTTCGAGAACCTTCAATTATACGTTGGCTGAGATGGATGAAACGTCTGATCAAATTCGGAATTATGAGCACACTTTTGGGGGCATTTGCCGTTTTCCTGTTGATTCTGTATCTCCGTTCACAACCTTTGCCCGCCGCCTCCATCAACCAGACTACCACCATTTTTGCAAGCAATGGTCAACCGTTGGATACGATCCATCAAGGAGAAAACCGGACAGTGGTTCCGCTGAAGGAGATTGCGCCTTCTCTGGTTCAGGCGACGATAGCGATAGAGGATCGGTCTTTTTGGACACATCTGGGGTTTGATTGGAAACGGCTCACCATGGCCGCTTATATCGACATTGTCAACATGAACAAATCGCAAGGCGCCAGTACGATTACCCAGCAATTGGCCCGCAATCTCTACTTAAGCCATGATAAAACCTGGGAACGGAAGCTGAAAGAGGCGCTATTAACCGTCCAATTAGAACTGAATTACAGCAAAGAAGAAATCCTGGAAATGTACATGAACCAGATTTACTACGGCTATTCCGCTTACGGAGCAGAAGCGGCAGCCCGTACGTATTTCGGCAAAAGCGCCAAGGATTTAACTTTGGCTGAAAGTTCCCTGCTTGCTTCGATTCCGAAGGGGCCCTCCTATTACAATCCGATTGATCATTATGACAATGCCAAGGCAAGACAGAAGCTAGTCTTGGATTCCATGCAAAAAGTGGGATATATCACCGCCGAACAAGCGCGGCAAGCATATGCCGAGAAGCTTGTGTTCCAAAGCGGCGGCAAGCAGAAAGACCTTGAAATCGCCCAATATTTCCGCGACTACATTGCCAGCTTACTGAAAGACAAGTACGGTATTGAAGAAGACCTGTTTGCCAAAGGCGGATTGAAAATCTACACCACTCTCGACTATGACATGCAAAAAAAGGCGGAAGAGATTATCGCCAAAGAAATGCCTAAGGATAATCCCGATCTGCAAACCGCTTTAATCTCCATGGACCCGACAACAGGCCAGATTAAAGCGTTCGTGGGGGGACGCGATTACAAGAAAAGCCAATTCAATCGCGTATTTGCCAAGCGCCAGCCTGGTTCCTCTTTCAAACCGTTCTTATATTTAGCCGCTCTGCAACAGGGATTTACCCCTCTTACATTGATGAAAAGCGAACCGACCGTTTTCACCTATGACAGCGGCAAGCAATACATTCCCAGTAATTTTGGCGATCATTACGCCTATGATTACATTACGCTTCAACAGGCAATCGCTACATCGGATAACATCTACGCGGTAAAAACGATTGAGCAGTTAACGCCCCAGAAACTGATCGCAGAAGCTCAGGCCCTTGGCATTACCAGCAAGCTGCAAGCAGTTCCTTCGCTTGCTTTAGGCACCTCTCCCACTTCGCCTTATGAAATGACAGTAGCCTATGGGACAATCGCCAATCACGGGATACGGGTAAAGCCAATTGCCATTACCAAAATCGAGGATAGCGAGGGCAATGTTCTGGTTGAAGAAAAACCGGAAGGCGTCCAAGTGGTTGATCCCATCTATACGTTCTTGTTGACTCATCTCATGCAAAGTGTTTTTGAACCGGGCGGTACCGCTTATCGGGTAGCCCAATTCATCAATCGTCCGGTTGCCGGAAAAACCGGGTCAACCGATTATGATGCGTGGCTGTGCGGGTTTACCCCCCAATTGGTAACGACGGTCTGGGTAGGATATGACGAGGGGAAAAAAGTAAATCCGTACACCGATGCGCGCTTAGCCGCACCGATTTGGGCCAAATTCATGGAGAGCGCTTTAGCCAAACAACCTCCAGCTTTGTTTGACGTGCCGCCGGGTGTCGTTTCTGCTTACATCAACCCGGCAAACGGCAAACTGGCGACTGAGAACTGCCCCAACCCGAAGTTTATGTACTTTTTGGCCGGCACTGAACCGCAAGAATACTGCACACAGCATCTTCCCAATCCCAAAGCACAGCCTAAACCGATCAAACCACCCGACAAGCAGTCGTTATGGCAGCGGATGGGTGGCTGGTGGAGACCATGAGAAAAGGGCGGATGATCCGCCCTATCCGCCCTAAGTTTCCGAACTAGCTTTGCTCTCCTCCACCGACCACACCGTGACCATCGGCAAAAACATGATCGTTTACAACCGTAATCAGTCCGGCTTTATCAAGCTCGTCCAACACCTCAAACAAACTCTCCCGTTTACCTGCCGGGAGCTTGCGAACAAAATTGTTGATCTCAGTCGGAGAAACATTGTTGCGAAAGTGAACTCCGCCGTGGCGCGCATAATGCTCGTGATTGGTTTGCACCTGACAGCACTCCTTTTCGGATTTATATCACACTCGGTACGAAGCTTAGTTTGTCACTTTTACAACAAATGTAAACCAGAGAAATCCATAGATACAAAAACAGACAGAGAAAGACGACGGAATCTTTCTCTGCCTGCTGACCTAGTGTTAAACTGTATGCAGTTGTACGATTAGTTTACCCGAGTTAAACAAACATCACAATTGTTTCTACAGTTTGTTCACATTCTGTTCAATTTTCGTAAGGGTTTTCATGAAGGATTGCCTAAAGCAGATTTCAGCTCGTCGCTTGAGTTCTCCCACATGTTTGGGTTGTGTTCCATCAGGAGTTTTTTTAGCGCAGCCTTGCTTGTTTCATCCAGTTCGGAAACCATGATCCGGCGCTTCATGGAATAGTCCATACGATTCACGTGTTCAGCCAAAATTTTATATCCTTTTCTAGCTTCACGATCAATCTCCATATAACATGCCGTGACCCCTGCATAGTACAGGCCTGCTTCATTCCGGTCAACCGTTACCCAAACAACCCAATATGGCTTGCCGTTTACTACTTCTTCTTTATTGGTTGTCCATTTAATCCCTTTTTCCACTGTGCTTTTGGCATGCAGGGCTCCCATGTCGATGTAGGCTTCGTCCCCGTCAATGATAACGGAAGAGACGGCACTCAAATCGAGAACCCCCTGGCCAAATCCGCCGTGAACATCCGTTTTTGCCGGAATGATGGTAAATCCGGTATTTTTCTTGCCGTTATTCAACAAATCCAAGCTTCTCACCTCCTGAAGAAACTTTTTTGCTTATTATGCATTGTACAGCGAAACTGCCATGATGTGCAATTTGTCACACCCCAATGCTGCAGCCGTCATGGATCAATTTTCAGCAGAAAAGATCGTGGTTTGATTGTTTGAGGTAATCTTATAGTTCGTCACTTTTTCCTGATGATTGCTGTCTACTAGATGACGCTGGACGATCATATTTGATTTTCCGTCCACCATAAATTTGGGGGTGAGGCGAACTGAGCTTTGAACATATTTTGCCGGCAAAATGATGACTACGGCATCGCCAACCTGCTCAATTTTTGGGGCGTCCGGTCCTTGATCTTCCCGCATGATGGCAGGCTGTTTCAGGACTTTTTCGTTGACCAGATACATCTTTCCGCCAATCTCGACAGTCATTTGCGGGATTTGGCCATCCTCCCGATAAATGATCAGGTAATCAATTTGCCCTGTGCTTTGCTTCGGTTTTTCTCTCAGCCCGTTCTGAACCTGTTCAATTCCTAACAACAGATTGGCTACCTGATGAATCACGTACATGTTTACCGGTAACTTGGCGTGAAGTTCACTGATGTAGTACTTTTTCCTGACATCCTTCAGGCTGAAATCGCCGCTGACGAAGGGAACCGTACCATCTCCTTCCCCCTTATCGAAGAACGGATTCAGCATATTGGTTGCCTCTATGATCTGAAAACCCAAGAGTGTCAGCTGACCATCACCGATTATCATGTATTGGGGCACTTGCAACAACCGGCTGTCCCATTTCGCATGCTGGCGGTCAGCTGATGCCAATAACGGCTGATAAATCGAGTTAACCCTCCGATCCCTGTACAAATCTTGGTAAGTAAAGGGGGTAAGCTTTCCATTGCTGTTCAGATAAAGGTAGTTTTGCTTGCTCATGTACTGCCGGGAAGGAAGCAGTTCAAAAACGGCCGGGGCATATTGGCAAATCTGCTGAGACGTTTCCGTGCTGAAGAACATAATCCCGAAGTTGTACCCTTTGCGAAGCGCTTCGTATGCACTGGGGGACCCCAGAAACGGCGTACCCAGATACACAATTCTTTTTACTTTTTTCTGATAGCTGGGGTTGGAAAGCAATGTTTCTTTCACCAGTAACCCGCCCATGCTGTGAACCACAAGTTGTACCTGCCTGGCATACGAGTTTTTTAGCGCCTGATCGATGGCCTGCTTCAGAAACTCCGCATTTTTCGAACTGCTAAGCCGCCAGTCATAGGGAAACCCGAATAAGCTGACACCTTTTTTGTACCCAAGCGATTGAAGGTGTTGTGCCATGCTGTGGTACTGCTCCGTTTGGCTTTTTAAGTCACCATAAGATAAATATTCGATCGCCCGGAATCCCTGATCTCCCTCTTCAGGAATAATGGCCACATTGGGAAATCTTTGCACCACCTGATCACTGCCCGGTTCTTTAGGCATGAGCGACAAGGCTTTTCGATGGTACTCCTCATTGACAAGCATGCCAGAAATGTTAAGCCATGCTTCTGAACTGGTTCCATCTTCCAGCTTCGTAAGGCGTGACCCGCCTATCCCTGGTATCAGGATGACCGGCATTGTATTCACGTTTACCCTTAACCTGTAATGATTCATTACAAGGGAGGAACGGTTATTATACAGGACTTGGATATAGTAGGTTCCAGGATCGCCCTGATAGACAATCCGCTCCTCTTTATTCTTCGCATTGGCTGATTTCATCACGGGTTTTAGGTTTTTGTCCAGCAAAAACAAATCCAAATCCATATCCTGCGGTATTTCGGATAACGTCAATTCGATGGTTGATCCCAACTGAACACTAAACTTATAGTAATCCACATCGGATGAATCATGGACAGTCGCTTCCAGAAAGTCACCGCCATTTACAGTCTTCGCGGCTTCCGGACTGTTGTTGGGTTCGTAGGAGTCAGGGGGTATTTGCATCCCGGACGGAACAAAAACCACCTTGAGCATATAGTAGTTCTTCTTGTCAAAGCTTCCGTTACTGCTGCTTACCGCAAAATAATACCACTTGTCTTTGGTGACAGGAATGGAGCCTATTTCTGCTTTATCCGAATCGCCGTTATCAGATTGGGCAAGCTCCTTTTCATCTTCGTCGAAAACCTGAAGCTTGTAATGAACGCCATTTTGCAAGGTGAGAGAGGCGGTGAAACTGCCCTCTCCAGTTGCCTTTATTCTCCAATAATCAATATCATCCTTCGCTTGTATCCTTCCGTATGCAGCCTTCTCAGAATATGTCCAGTCGGCTTTGTCGGGAACATTGTTCGGTTCCAGTTCATAACCGTATCCTTGCAGTTTGATCGTTTCCTCGTTCCCGTTTTTCTCCGCAAAAACCGGCACAATTGCTTGAATAGTAGCAAAAATGAACAGAAACAGACTGCACATCATGGAAAATACCTTGGACACAAAAACCCCTCCCATCTCTACCATTTATGGTAAAAAAAGATAGAAGGGGCTGCAAATATATTTAGTGTTTGGTATGATTACGGATTCCTTGCCGTTCCCAAGCATTGGCAATAATCGTAAACAAATTTCTGTAGTCAGCCTGATTATGGCCCGTTAAGACCGTTTTGTTAAAAGCTCCGTACCCTTTTTTGACCCCGAAGCCGAATTTGACTTGGAAATAGACAGCGTACTGCTGGCCTTTAGCAAATCCGCTTACCTTGTCGCCCATAGACGCGATGTCTACGCCAATCTCCCGTATCCCCAGCTTCGGAACTGTCTCGTTGGGTCCTGTCCAAAGATTACCGCTCTCTATTAATTGTATGCTGGATTGAAGCGGCTTGCCTTTTTTGCCTGTCTCGGAGATCCACGCTGTCACAGCCTGTATCTGGGGAAATTGGCCGCTGACCGGGTGACGATGCCTGTCCTCCAACTGAACTCTCGCCAAAATTCTTTCGCCGGCATAATAATCATTGGGCTTGCTGTTCGGATAGCGGTCCCTTGCATGATACTCCGCCCACTCGGAAGTATGGGATATAAATCCCTTGGCGTTCGGCTCAAACACCTCAAACTTCGTTTCATCCCCTTGAACGTTGATCGAGTAGGAATTGGCGATTTCGGCTGAATCTGTTCCCGGCGTGCATTTCTTCTCTAACGGCAAAGGATTGCCTTTTTCATCTTCACCGGGGCTTACCATTTCACATTTCTGATAGTGAACGGTAAAAGCCACTTTGTATGCCGCTTCAATTTGGAATCCCTTGATCTTTGCCTGGTAATCCAGCGGATGCAGATCAAGCCGCCAGGTCGTTTGGGTGGGTAGGGTTGTTTCTGAGTAGGTATTGGACTGAGAAGCAAGTTTGGGATTAAGCGGGTAGCCAGCCTCCCCATTTGGCCCGTTCACTTCCAGAATTATTTTGTCCGGCCACTTCGTCTGCGGGCTGGACTGGGCCTGCCACGTATGGGGAGTGGCTGTAACCACTACCTCCTCATACGCGGGATCTGCATATTTTTGCTTTAATTCTTCGATTTTATCTTGTATGGCTTGATTAATCTGGGTATCTGCCTTTGCGAAGGCCGCTTGAATTTGGGACTGGTTGATTTGGACTTCGATCCGGGCAGGTTCCCGCTCCCATACACCATCATTCGAACCTGTTAACAGTCGATTGCCGGAATCAAAGACGCGAAGTTTCATTGTCCCGCCGTCGATTTCCCCGCCTGGCTGGCAAGTTGAACATGGTGGTGGAGGTGGTTGCATGGTTCCATCATCGACAATGATCGTTACATCAAATCGGCATCCCTTGGCATTCGGGAACTTTGTGTCATTGACGGTTCCGGTTACGGTATACGTTCCCTTGGTCACGTTTTTTACCACAAAAGCCAGTTTGGGATCGGCACTTTCATTGGATCGCGGTGAACCGGAGTAATCAGCATTCACTACATCTATCGCGTCCGTTGCTGATACGGTTAACGTTACACCGATCTGATCCACTTTTGTTACCCCTGTTGGCAGCTTTATTGTAACGGTACCACCTTTTTGCACATTATAGGTGAAATCTCCTTTGATAGAATCGTATACGTGCATGTAAATTCCATCACAAGAAGCGTTTGTATCGTAGACTTTGAAATACAATTCAAGCGTACAACCATTGAGCTGCGGGTAATTTGGATCATTGACAACAGCCTTCACATGGTATTCTCCTTGTGTGGAAGTGCCTTTTCTCAGATACTCTGTACTCGGTGTGGTGGATTGGTTCGCTAGATCGGCTGTCCATGCAACTTTTATTTTCGTTCCACCCGTGTCAGGATTTTGAAGGCTATCGGTTATGACAACCTTCCAATCGACAGGCTGCGAAATATATACTTCTTCATGAAAGGTACTGCCATCGTTGCTAAAGGCTCTCCATTTGGCATCCTTCGAGTTGTAGACGTGTAAAACCAGGTCAGAACATTGAGTGCCGGATAGCTCAATCTTGATCGTCTTTGGACATTCAAGTGATCCTATCTTGACTTTAATCGTAAGGGTATAGGTAGCCGGAGAAGTATCCGTAAAGGTATGCGCAAATGGATTCTTACCGATGGAAGTATAGCTTTCTGATGTTCCATCTTTTTGGAGTACCCAATCGCCCGTTACGTTATTTGTGCTGCCATCATGCAAGGCTTTGAAATCCACATCGTATGATGGTTGTTTTCCGATCACCAGCCGCAACGTATCATTTTGCAAGCTGGCCGAACTTCCGTTTACCGTAGCTGATACCGAAGTGTTGTCACATGAGTAAGGGCTAAACTGGATATAGAACACTTTTTCACACGTCAACCCTTGATAATTGATTGTAGCCTTTATTGTGTACGTGACAGGAGTAGAATAAGCTTTGAAATACATCTGATAGAACGATTCGTTTGATATTTTTAACGGTGTTGTGTATTCCCCGCCTGAAATCTCCCAATCTGCCGGGATTCTCAGACCCGAATGACTTGCCTCCAGGGTTGTCCAGACTTTTTCACCGGGTTCTTTGCTTCCCCGGTAAGGATCGGCTGCGGTACCGGTTCCCGTGTACTCAAAAAAGGCTTGAGAGCTATACGCAACGGCCGAAATGTCACTACAGTCAATCCTTGCTACATGGATCGTGATTTGCCATTGACAATGCCCTTCCCAATCCTTGTAACCGGTATAATCGTGCCATATCTTGTATGTCCCGACTTTATTAAAGGCGATGGAAGGGTCCCCCCAATCAGGTATGATAGCACGGCGATCCTCCGCAATTGTTTTTATGGTTCCATCCGGAAATTGCATTTTCCAGGTGACATAGGCATTCAATTTTTGCCCTTCGTTCGGATCATAGTAGGTGGAATACAGCTCCAACGAATCATTCAAATTTAGATTCAGCGTAGCTCCGTTCCTTAACTCTGGATCGTCTCCCCATCCTCCACCAGTTGTAATTTTTTGATAAACCTTCGGACAATCTACAGGCTGTGTAGTCATATCAACAAGCTTAAAGGTGTAGTACCAGCAATTGGCCCCCGAGGAACTGACAAACTTCACGATGATGGGAGAAGTGGAGCTTATCGGTACGTTTCGATAAACCATCACATTTGCAGGGCCAGTAAAGTATCCAGTATGATCTAATGGATCTCCGCTGTACTTGTAGAAGAAATCTCCTGTTTCCGGCGCTTCAATCCGAAGCTCCTGAAAATTGGTTTTATCCACGTTCATTGTGCCGCCACTAGATAAATTACTGTCTTTAGTATCACTTGAACCAAAATCCCGCCAAACGTGCATTTGAATGTTTTCGTAAGAACAATTTCCTGATCCACCTCCCCCGGTACTTACTTGAGGGATGAAGTCTTTTGTCCAGCAATAGTGCTTGTCTGTCGATTCAAAAGAGATGGTGGTAGATGGTCCTGTAACCAAGACATTAACAAACTTTCCGTCACTAGCCGATATTTTTTGACCGTTCACCGTTAGCGTTCCACCAATGGGCGTTTTCGTGTTCGAATCAATCATTTGCAGGGTAATCGTATTGATACCTGCCGGTAGATTATAAGTGCCCCCGCCGCTTAGTGAAACATCAGACTGACCTTGGATCGAAAGGGTGGCACTCGCAGGCTTATCGCAAGTCAGCACGTTTCCCTGCACTTCAAAAGTCGTAGTGATAACCTTCGCTTGACTCATGCTTGGCGAGCCTTCAGGTGTCCGGTGATGCTTGTCCGTTAGGATCAGTGATACCTCATACGTTCCTACTTCTGCCGTGTCAAGGTATTCAAAGTTCTGGCTCCACATGTAGGGATTGTCTGTCGGCGTTCCTGTACCATCAATTGTGGTATCTTTTAAAAGAGATCGCCATTCCCTCCCGGTCGTCTTGTTGATGACCTGTAGCTCAGATATAATCAGTCCTTTGTCGTAGAAGGAGTAATCTTTTCCACCAGCCGTAACCGTTACCTTTTCGTTTAGGTTATAGACCGATTTGTTAGTAGATACCCAACCTTCCGGACGAGGACTGGATTGAAAGTCCAAGGTCATTTTGTACTTTTCATCCGGATTAGAGGTTGTGATACTGCTCCACGTTCCGTTAGACGTTCCCCTGCCGCCCGAGGCTGCCGCGATCTCTGCCAGGTTGTAGGCAGGATAGGAAGGGGAAGGAGTCACGTTTGGATGGGAAATGCTGGCGCTATAGATGGTGCTTCCCCCTAATATCCATGCTTCGTTTCCTCCAAACTTGGCAATCCATTCTTTCGCTTCGGAAACATCCACATATGGCCATCCTCTGTCTGCTGATTGACCAAGATCACTAAAAGTAGCAACCATCCCCGCATATGATCCATCCACATTTACATCGGAGATAGTTAATCCATATTGGGGTACATTTGGCATGTCATTTCCCGTTATGGTTATACGGTCTGATCCTTTTACATCCTTGTATTGATTAACATACCCAACAGGAATACCATGTGTGTTCGGACTACTGGCCGATGCAGAGACAGACGGAAGGTAATCTCCTAATACCCCTGCTGTTACCGCAATGGATAATGCGATTTTTAACAGCTTTTTCAATCGCATCACCACACTACTTTTTCTCTTTGAAGGCTAGGAAATTTGCGGTAGTCATACGCTGCAACAGTTCTGGCTACTTGAAAATCATCTAAAGTAAAAGTCATGAGTTTAATGCTGTCTGCTTTTGCCTTAAAAGAGCTTGGTGGGTAAAAATATTTATAGCTGCCATCCTTAAAATATAGACAAACACCTACTCGATATTTACTTCTATCCACCGATGGCACTTTCCCACTCACATATCCATTAGACACTTTCAAAGAATTGTGGAATTGTTGAGCGATTTGTTCCCCTTTTTGGAAGGCAACTAGGATATTGTCAAGTCTTTTCAGCAGAGCCGCAATATGACCCCTTGTGGCAAAATCCCCACCATGAAATTTGTTGTCTGGATAGGGTTCCATTAACCGGTTTACCACTACCTTTTGTCCTGGTGTGTAGCCTTTTGGTTCTATCTTGTAGTTGTAATATGGCTTCCAGGCATTTATCAAAAGGAGTGCTACATCATCCCGTGTAAGAGGCTTATCCGGGTTAATCTCTACCCCTTCCAAGATCCCGGCTTTCTTGGCTCGTTCATAAAATCCTTTGTACGCATATTCTTTCAGCTCAGGAACAGGAGCTGACGCATTGAGATGGAAAAACGCCACAAGGCTTGTGACAAATTGAACCTGGGTAATTGCTGCATTGGGTCTAAAGGTTCCATCTGGATACTTCCACATCACCTTGTTTTTCACGGCCCAATCAATCTCTGCCTTTGCCCAATGATTGGCATAATCGCTTTTTACCACAACACTTTTGACAGCGGCTTGTGCGCCGTTTATTTGCGGCACAAAGGTTCCGAAAAGCAATCCGGCAACCAACAGACTATTGACGAGTTTTTTCATTTCCCTTCTCCCCCACTTCTTTCTTCAAGTGATTTGCCTCAAAAACCCCATCCATCTTCCGCAAAAAAGTAACAGCTTCCAGGTTGGTGACAGGAGTCGTTACATCTCCTGCATGTTTTACCCAGGCTTGTACTTCCTCCAGTTTGACCAGCTCTTTCCCCGCCTTCTTGTTAATCGCTCTCATGATGAATTTGCTTGCTTCCTGGTAGGTAATACTCTCATCCGGCTTGATCTGGCAGGAGCAATCTATTAGTCCTTCACTTTTGGCAGTGGCGTAATAGGGAGCAGCCCAGTGGTTTTCCGCCCCTTTGGGAACGATTACGCCTTGTTGGGCTGGCTTGTAAACAGTGATTAGCCTTTTGAGAAATTCTGCTTGACTGGGGGATTGGCTCCACGCAACTTCAGCAGAGACCAGCCCAGTGGATACCGCCCACTCTTTGTCGTCTAGCAGCTTTTCCGATAAAACCAAGGGCAGCTTTACTCCGTTTGCCATGACTACCCCTCCGGTAAACGAACAAAAGCTTACGAGAATCAAGAGAAGCGGCGTCTTTTTCCCAGCCAACAAGTTTCTGAAACAAGTCCCCCAAAAATTTCTAACCATGCAACATTTCTCCTCCCATCCATTCTTCAAAAACTATCAATAACCGTAATTAATGTAAATAATAACCAAATTATAGAGCAGTTGCCTTCCCTTGTATAAAGAACTTTTCCTGAACTTTCCTGTTTGTCATTGCTTGTCTATTGGACTTTGATTATCCCGCAATCTAATGGGACAAAAAAAAAGAGACTGACCCAGGCGGATCAATCCCTTCATCTACTTGGTTACATTTCCATCGCAGACATCGTGCGTAATTCCTCGACGAAATCAAGTGCTCGCTGGAACTCGTCTTCGGTATAGCGCTGCTTGCTTTTAAGCGTCAAAACTTTTGCTTTCATTTCCTCTTCAGGCAAGTGGTCAAAGTAAAAAATCGTGGACACCAGCTCTAGAAAACGTGAATTTTCCTGGTTCATCCGCTCAATCAGGCGTTTGCCGTGCCCCAGGTCAACGTTTTGATAGCGCAAAAAATCTCGTCCTGCTTCATTCAATGTATAACGATAGGTGTCAATGGCGCCTTTGGTTTCTTTTTGTTCGTCCAAAAGGCCCAGATTGCATAGCTCGTCCACGCGAACCGTAAGCTCTTCTGAATATGGCCCGTACATGTGAAACCCGAAATGCTCCTCAAAATCAACATGAAGCTTCTTGGCGATGTAAACCATCTTATGAAGCTTCTTGCGTCCGGTTACTTCACCGACCACCTCAACGAGGCGCATGATTTTGGCGTGTCCCCTAAACATCGTCCATCACCCCTAGACGTTCTCTTATCTTAGCCGATATCTCTTCCGGTAGAGCCATGATTTTATCAAATGGAATGTACAACTTATAGTCAAAGCGGCGTTTTCCGCTGATCGATTCCACAATCTCCGACTTCGTCGATAATTCCTGCAGTTGCCCGGAAGGCATCAAAAGCATGATAGGTATCCGCTCTTCCTCCCCCGGACGATAAAAGTCATACGGTAAATCCGAAGTAGAGTCAACCTCCACGTAATAGGCCGGGTCGATTCCGGCATCCAGCATGAGCTGTTTGATCTCTTCCAGGACACGATAATGCCTTGGATCAAATTCGACGTATTTAAACAAATTCCTGTCAATAAAGCGGTTACACAGGTCGGATAATATCGGATCTTTTTCTTCACTCCACTGGTGGATGTAAAAGAAAGCGATCGGCTCATCCAAAGCAAGATAATCGTGCAACATAATATTTTCTCGAAAAAACGGGAGAAAATGTTTAGGCTCCATCATAAATTGGTAGCCTTGAAGGCAGAGCTGCTTCGCCCGCATAAATATCTTGCGCAGCACCACTTCCGCACTCCGCGTCACCGGATGGAAGTATACTTGCCAATACATCTGATAGCGGGACATGATGTAATCTTCTACGGCATGCATACCGCTATATTTGATCACGGCACCGTCTTCGTGCGGCCGCATCACTCTCAAAATACGCTCTATATCGAAATTGCCGTAGTTTACCCCGGTATAATACGCATCTCGCAGCAGATAGTCCATCCGGTCGGCATCAATCTGGCTGGAGATGAGGCTTACGATCAATTTGTTGTCATGGGTTTTGGAAATAACCTCTGCAACACTTTGGGGAAAATGATCCCCCATCGTGCGCAAAATGCTGTTGATTTGTGTATCGCCGAGCAGAATCGCCTTGGTCCAATCTTCGTGATGAAAGCGAAACACTTTTTCAAATGAATGCGAAAATGGGCCATGCCCCACATCGTGCAAAAGAGCGGCGCACATGCAGAGCAATCTTTCCTCCCGGCTCAGGTTCGCCCGCCCTTCGAAGGTTTCCAATATCCGGCGCATAATCTCGTAAACGCCAAGAGAATGGTTAAAACGGCTGTGCTCCCCTCCGTGAAAGGTAAGATAGCTGGTTCCCAATTGCTTAATCCGACGCAGACGTTGGAACTCCCGCGAATTGATCAAATCCCAGATGAGTTTTTCTCTTACATGTACATAGCGATGAACGGGGTCCTTAAACACCTTTTCTTCATGTAAAAGCTGTGGGTCTTGCATAGCGAGGACACTCCCTTCTCCAACGTGGCAGACGTTATCTATCATTATACCAAAAGTTAGCAAAGAAGACTCCGTTTGCGGCGGAGTCTTCTGCATCCAGTCCTATGCGTATATATCAGCGTCCGGGCCGAATAAATCGGGTCGTTTTGCCGCTTTCTTCGCCAGTTTCTTTTGTTTGCGCAGGGCAAGAACCGTATAGAAAGAAGGGACGACGATCAATGTCAGCATGGTAGAGAACAAGAGACCGAAGATAATCGTTACCGCAAGCGGTCTAAACAGCACATCTCCGGTTATCGCAAGCGGCGACAATCCGGCGACCGCAGTCATCGTAGTCAAGAGGATCGGACGCAGACGCGCTTCACCTGCCTGAATAACGGCTTGCTTCAACTCTACTCCCGCATGACGGGCTTCCTCGATGAACTCTATCAACACGATACCGTTACGCACGACGATACCAGACAGGGATATGACACCCATCATGGTCATGAAGCCAAGCGGTGTCTGTGTCAGGAACAATCCGATCAGACTGCCTGCAAATGCCAGATAAACCGTACTCATCACCAGCACCGGGATGCTGAGAGAGTAGAATTGCATCGCGATCAGGATGATAATCAGGAAGACCACGACGATGGAGAGTTTCCCCATGTCTATGAAGATATCGGTTTGCTTAGAGGTCTCCCCTGCCACCTCCCAACGGTATCCGTCGGGGAATTGGATGCTCGCTACAAGCGGCTTCACTTCGTTCATCACTTCTGTTGCCGTTCTGCCTTTTACATCCGCAGATACCGTTACCACGCGGGACAAATCACGGTGCGGAATCTTTTGAATGCTGAAGGTTGGCTTCAACTCGGCAATCTCGGACAACGGAATTTGCTCACCGCGGCTGTTGGGAACCGTCAGACGCTGGAATACCACTTGCGGATCTTCCTGTGCCGCATTGGAGTACAGCTTGATGTCGATCAAATCATTGCCGTCATCAAACTGGCTGACCGGCAGCCCTTCGCCTACCAAGCGAATCGTTCTGGTGAGATCGGTGTAATTCACCATCTTTTGATCCATCAAATCTTTGTTCACGACAAATTCAAGAGCATACCGTTCAATGCCGAAGTCGTCCTGAACGTCAAACGTGCCGGGTACTTTCGAAACTTTGTCCTGTACCTGTTGGGAAAGTGTACGAAGTTCGTTGATGTCTTCGCCATAGATGCGAATAACCACTGGCATCCCTACCGGCGGACCCGTTTTCAGCTCTTTCGGAATGACGCTGGCTTCCGGGAATCTCTTCTTGAATTCTTTACTCCATGTCTCAACCGCCTGGGAAGTTTGGATTTTTTCTTTATCCACTTTCACGACAAGCTGCCCAACCGTGATGCCGCTGCCCGCTCCGACGTCTCCGCCGAACATTTTGGGCGCACTTCCGCCGGCGTAGCTGGCAACCATGGTGACTCCCGGCTGTTTTAACAGGTATTCAGACACTTCCCGTGTAATCTTATCCGTCTGCTGGATGCTGCTGCCGACCGGAACGCGAATATTTACCAGCATCTCGGCCCGATTGTCCGTCGGAAACAGCTCTACCGGTGTCATCGGAATTAAAAAGTACGCGGATGTTCCGATCAAAACGCCCACCATACCGGTAAGTAACGGGCGCTTCAGCATTTTTGGCATCAACCGGGTTGCGTACCAGTTAATCAACCGGGCAATTTGTTTCCCCAGCAAGCCGGCCGGTTTCCGATAGCCATCTACCCCTTTGGAAAAGCGCTGTTCGTGCCATTGGCGGAAGATCGGAATAATCGTGAGCGACATGATCATTGACGCCAGCATGGTAAGGGTAATGATGGTCGGAATCGGCTTGATAAATTGCCCAACGTCACCTTGCAGGAACAATAACGGAGCGAACGAGGCAATGGTGGCCAATGTGGCAGTCAGAATGGAAATGGAGACTTCCTTGGCCCCGTTCACCGCGGCCCGAAACGGTTTTTCACCCAATACGGAGAGGCGGCGTTCAATGTTGTCGTTGACTACGACGGCGTCATCCACCAAGATACCTAGTACAATAATTAAACCGACAATCGAGATTTGGTTTAAGGTTACGTGCAAAGACGGCAAGAAGATCAGACCGATAGCCAGCGAAATCGGGATAGCCAATGCTACGACAAGTGCCGTCGTCAAGTTAAGACCTAATGTACATACAAGCAGTACAGCTACGATGGCGATCAGCATTTCGCGAGTCAATTCGCCAAACAGGAGATTTACGCGTTCGTGCTGCGAAAAGATCGACTCTTTCTTCGCCCAGACAGGAAGCCCTTTTTCCAGAATAACCATCATCTCGTCCACTTTTTTCTGAAGGTTCGGAACGTCGCTTCCCATTTCGGCATTAATACTCATGGTGACGGCCGGCTTGCCGTTGTGATAAGCCAGGAAATCAACCTTTTCCGTAGTCAGGCTGACCTTGCCAATGTCACGAAGATAAATCGGAAACCCATCTTTGGAGCGGCTGATAATCACGTTCTCCAATTCCTTGGGATCCTTTGACTCCACAATTTTCAACTGGTAGGTACGGTTATTCACGTCATAGTCGCCCAATGGGATTTTTTCATTTTCCGTTTTGACGGCGTTTAATACCTGCCCCCAGGTAATGCCGAATTGTTGCAATTTTTGCGTATCCACATCAACCCGCACTTCCTGATCCGGCAACCCCTCAATGGACACGTCGGCAACACCGCGAATTGTCCGCAGCTGATCTTTCCAGGACTTCAGCATGTCGCGCAAACTGTATAGCTGCTCACGGGTGGGAGCGGTAATGTTGAAGGTTTGAACGAAGGTGCGGTTTAAATCGTCGTTGATAATCGGCTGCTTGGCATCAGCGGGAAGGTCTTTTTCTGCGTCTTTTACCTTCTTGCGCAGCTCATCCCACTTCTGCTTCGCGTCAACTTCCGGTTTTGCCTCTACAATAATCGTTGAGACCCCAAAGCTGGAGGTGGAAGAAATATAGTTGAGACCTTGCAGCTCATTAATTTTTTCTTCGATTTTCTTCGTAACGGTCTGTTCCACTTTTTCCGGTGAAGCACCCGGCAGAACTGTGGTAACCGTTGCGACGCTTACCACGATATCGGGAATCTCTTGGCGAGGCAGCTGGAAAAAGCTGAGAAACCCAACCATCATCACCATGACGAAGAATAACAGGGTGATCTTGCGCTTTTTGACGATGTATTGGATCACGATCAATTACCTCCTGTTATCTCAATTGGATCACCATCAAATAAACGGTCTACTCCCTTGACAACAACTTGTTGGCCTGTTTGCAGCCCTGAGGTGATCTCCAGTTGGTTGCCGATCAATTCACCGATCGTAACAGAGGTTTTCACCGCCTTGTTATTGGTGACGACAAATACATACGGTTTTTCTTCGCCGCGGCTGATCACAGCTTCAACCGGAAGGAATATCCCCTCTTTGGACTCTAGTGGACGTGTTGCTTTGACTACTTGGCCGGCAAACCAGTCATGCTGCGGATTGGCTACCGTTACCTCAACCCCGATTGTACCGGTGCTTTGGTTGGTAGACGGGAACAGCTTCGTCACTTTCCCTTCGCGTGTCTTCCCGTAAACGGAGAGTGTGACGCTGTCTCCTTCTTTCCACGCGCTGATCTCCCGATCTGGTACAGGCAGAACCACTTTCAGACTCTCGATGTTGCCGATGCGATAAACAGGCGTTCCCACCGAGGTTAATTGACCGATGGAAGACATTTTGGAAATGACGGTTCCGCTGATTGGCGCTCTCAGCTGGGTTTTTGACAAGGTTAAAGCTGCGATTTGTTTGCCGATTACCGCTTGGTCATAGGTGGAGCGTTGGGCCTGGCGATCTTCCACCCGTGCCCCTTCCACAGTCAGGGCGTAGGATTGCTTGGCAGTCAACAAATCTTTTTCTGCAATAGTCAGGCGGTTTTGCGCATTTTCATAGTCGTTTAGAGAGATTGCCTTTTCTTGGTAAAGCCTCTCCATCCGTTTGAAATCATCCAGCGCCTTCTGATACGATACGGTTGCTTTATCCAGAACGGCCTTGGATTGAATCACTTCTTCCTGGCGGGCACCGTTGTTTGTCTTGTCCAGTGCTGCTCCTGTTTGGGCAACAGTAGAGTTGGCACGGGCTAATTGAAGTGAGTAATCACTTGCATCAAGACGAGCGAGAACATCTCCTGCTTTTACATGGTCTCCCTCATTAACAGATAATTGTGTGATTCTTCCGGCCACTTCGAACGATACGGTAGCCTCTTCAACAGGCTGCAAAGTGCCTGACAGTTCAGAGATGCGGGATGCCTTGCCCGCTTTCACGGTCAATGCCTCTACCTGTTTCGCTTCTGTCTGGGACTGGACTGTCGCTGCCGGCTGCTTGCTATTGCATGCAGTAGTGGCCAATACGGATGCAACCATCATGACGGTAAGCCACTTCTTATTCATCGTTACCTCTCTCCATTTCATCATGTTATTCGCCAAACTGTTCATATCCAACACATCAGCTTCATTCACAAACTACGTGTCAGCTTCACCAAGAATTTCAATTTTTTTGCAAAGCGCGCATTATGATTTCCGCGGCGTTATGTTTTAACTGTTCTTCATCGATTTCGAACTGGCCGCGACCTACCCGGTAACGCATGATAAAAGCTGCAAAAAAAGAGGAGATGTACATATGCGCGGCAACCGCATAATCACAGGGGCCAATCATGCCATCCTTGTAAAGTGCCTGCAGCTTTTCGATCAGAACAAGCACTGCCCCCTTCGGCACTCTGCTAAAAATACAGTGGGATTCATTCGTCAGATTTTCAGCTTCAATCATGGTGATAATCAAGATTTCTTTTCTGTCGATGAGCGATTGATAAAAAACATCCCCGAAGGCCATCAGAAACTCTTTGACAGTAGCATAATTACGATGATCCAGCGCCTCCAATTGCGGACGAATCGCCGTTACATCTTCAAGCATGGCCTGAATCAAGCCATCTTTATTGCCAAAATGGCGGAAGATGGTTACTTCATTGACGCCGGCTTCTTCTGCGATCAGCCTGGTAGTCGCCCCTTTAAAACCCTTATGAGCCATCAACTGTCTGGCTGCTGCCAGGATTTTATGTCTGGTTTGGTGTTCTTCTGCCTTCCCCTCCACAGGATTCAGTTTCTTTTTATCCATATATACCTCCGTCAAGCAAGCACTTACTTGCATTAAGTTAACATTTCCAATTATACCCTTCTGATTCATGCATGTAAATACTTGCAAGCAGTTCCGATTGTAAATATTTTATAAGGGCTTCCAATCTTTTCCCAACATCGCGAATCACTCTCCCGTCCGTTCCTTGGCAAAGTTGTGTTGGATAAACTGGGCAAAGTCATCAGGCAGTGGAGCTTCCACCGCCACTTTTTGACCAGATACCGGATGGGTAAACTCCAATTTGCTGGCATGCAACGCCACCCGCCGAAAACCGCCTTTTCTGCCTCCATATAATGTGTCTCCTGCCAAGGGATAACCGAGTGACTCAAAATGAACGCGAATCTGGTGGGTTCGTCCTGTCTCCAGGTTGACGCGGACGAGAGTGAAATCCTGGTTACTCGTGACAACCTGGTAATGGGTTACAGCCAAATCTCCTTTGGGATGGACACGCCGCTTGGTCGGATGTCCGGGATCGCGGGCAATAGGTTGGTTAATGGTTCCTTGCGTTTGTTCAAGTTGACCGGACACAATCGCCAGATATTCCCGATGCAGTTCATTGGCCCGCAGGATTTTGTCCGCCAATTGATGGGCATAGCTGCTTTTGGCGATCAGGACTGTTCCTGTCGTCTCTTTATCCAGACGGTGCACGGCATGCGGAGCAAATTCTCGTGAACGAAGATATGTATCCAACCGCTGGACAAGCGTCCCCGTCTGTGAGGGATGTGTGGGATGAACTGTCATACCGGCCGGCTTATTCACGATCAGAAAATCTTGATCTTCGTATAAAATCGGAACGGGCGGCGGTACCAATTCTCCCGTAAATGGAGCCTGCTCCCGCTGGGCTGCTTGGGCTTGATCGGCTACCCGGACAGACACGCGATCTCCTGCTTTTACCTGACGTTTCAGGTAAGGCGGTTTACGATTTACCTGAATTCCCTTGCTCCTGGTCAAGCGTTGCAGCATTCTTCCAGACACATGCAGCTTCTCCCGCACAATCTGTTCAACGGTTAACCCTGCCTCTTCTTCTGTTACGACATATTCCAACCATGCTTTGTTTTTCATGGGAACCTCCTGTCATGCGGCACTACTTGCCCATTGTAGCCGAAAATATGGCTTTCCATCCAGTTATAAGCCACAACAAGAAAAGACTTCGTCCCTCTTCGCTCTATTTAAGCTCGCTTGTAGCGTCTACCGTCCGCTCCGCTCACTTCAGAAGGGAGTCGACAAGAAAACCACTTGGCCTCTCAATGGTGTAAAGAATGCCGACTCTTTTCCTTCTTTCGCTCCCTGCGCTTTGTTTCGCTTAAAATGAGCTGTGAGTGGACGAAGTTTTTCTTCTGCTGAACAAAAGGAAAGAAAGTTTAACCACTTTCATAATTTAAAGCGGTTAAACTTCCCGATATGATAATGAAAAACCCAAGCTTTCTGCAGCTTGGGCTTCTGTTGTTAGCTTTTCAGGTTTTCCGGGTTGAGGCATTGCAGCTCAGGCAGGACGAATAATCCATCTTTGCGGATCAGCTTGCCGTCAAACCAGATTTCCCCGCCGCCGTATTCCGGACGCTGGATATTCACCATATCCCAATGGACGGTGCTGCGGTTGCCGTTATCGGCGTCTTCATAAGCTTGACCCGGAGTAAAGTGGAAGCTGCCGGCGATTTTCTCATCGAACAAGATATCATTCATCGGCTTCAACACATACGGATTCACCCCAATTGCGAACTCGCCGATATATCTCGCTCCTTCATCACTGTCGAGAATTTCGTTGAGGCGCTCGGTATTGTTGGCTGTTGCCTCCACAATCTTGCCGTCCTTGAAGATTAACCGTACATTTTCGAACCTGGTGCCCATGTATTGGGTCGGGGTGTTGAACGAGATGGTACCATTTACGGAATCTCGGACAGGAGCTGTGAAAATTTCGCCGTCCGGAATATTGTTTTCACCCGCACAAATGACGTTTGGAATTCCTTTGATAGAGAACGTTAAATCTGTTCCCGGTCCAACCAGACGAACTTGGTCTGTATTGTTCATCAATTCTTTCAAAGGCAGGAAAGCTTCATGCATTTTCTTGTAATCAACGGAACAAACGTCAAAATAGAAGTCCTCGAACGCTTCCGTGGACATGTTGGCGCTTTGGGCCATTCCCGGTGTCGGGTAGTTGAGCAGCACCCATTTTACGTTAGCCGTGATGTAATCGTTGATCGGTTGTAAAATCTTTTGATACGTTCTGCGCTTTTCTACCGGAACATCGGACATTTCACTGTCGTTGCTTGTACCCGCGATCACGATCAAGGCCTGAATCTCTTTCCACATCGGTTCTTCCCACTTTTTCAGATAAGAAGCCCGTTCTTCGGTGGTCCCCATCATTAATTCGCGCTGAATGGATGGGTGAATGAAACGGACATAGGGATGGGCTCCTGATGCATACACCTGCTTCACCAATTCCTTCGCCAATACGTCGCCTTCCCCGCGCACTTCAATCATGACATTCTCGTTTGGCTGTATTCTGACGGAGTGGTTGAGCAGATTTTCGGCTAACGTAACAATCCGTGGATCTTTCATCAAGCATTTTCCTCCTACTCCTTCATGATTTGGAGAGACATTTCTGAAAACAAGTTTATCATATAGAATAGTAAAGAAATAACAATTGTTAAAAAATTTTTTGCTGACAATTTCCGAAAGCTTATATTCCATAGCGCTGCTGCAAAAAGTGTACGATTTGCTCTTCCGCTTCGCTCAAAATCGTTGCGTCGATTGGAGTAAACGGCCCGTCGTACTCGCCTAATTTATTGGTATAACGGGGGTCGTAATAATGGACGAGCAATGAGGCAATCGCCGTCTGATAATCGCCCTTAAGGATGGCTTGTCTGATAAGGTGCGCTTGTTCTGTCGGGATTCGTCTGGAAATCGTCTGAAAAGCTTCCATCACCCTTGGCTGGAAGTCAGGCCGCCACAGGAAAGGTGAGACATACTCCTCCATCAAGCGGTTTACCCGCACCTCCAACGGCGCATGAATATCAAGATGAACGGCGTTCCGCTTGGCCTGCTGGAGAAAGGCAGGCAGCAAGGCATTGCCAATCCGCTTGCTTTCTGCTTCCATGACGAAGTAAGGGGCATCTGAATACCGTCTCAGACTTTCAAACATGCGGGCATCAAACATCTTTTGATTAGCCGGTTTTCCTTTTCCCAGATGTCCAAATACAGAGCCGCGATGGCCGGCCATCCTTTCCAGATCAAGTACCGGCAGACCTCTTTGTTCCAACATGCGAAGCAGCGTTGTCTTGCCCACTCCGGTCATCCCGTGCAGGACAACAAGCGGAACACGCAGTTCGTATGGTTCAATCGTCGCCACGACAAACTTGCGGTAGGCGCGGTATCCTCCGATCAGCCTTTGCACTTTCATCCCGGCAAAGGTGGCAAACGTGGCCATCGCCCTGCTCCGCATTCCTCCCCGCCAGCAAAAGATGGTAGGCATTTCCCCCGTCTCTTCCGTTCGGGAGCGAATCGCTTGCATCAATGATTCCATCTTCGGGGAAACGATCTGCATGCCCAGCCATTGAGCCGCTGCTTGTCCTTGCTGTTTGTAGGTAATCCCTACCTGTGCCCGTTCCTCGTCATTAAACAAAGGAACATTACACGCACCCGGAATGGAATCGCGGGCAAATTCCCCAGGAGAACGGACATCAATCAGATTACTGTATCCCTTGTAGAGCAATTCTTGTATATCGATATCTCTCAATGAAAAAACCCTCTCATATCTGTTATGCTTATAATAACCCACCCGACTTAACCTGCGACGCACAGGACGTGCCAAAGATTCATCTCTATAATCATACCATTCTATCCATTTCTTCAGGAGGTTATGATATGACCACTCCCGTAAAGTTAACTTCGCTTACCAGCAAAGGAGGCTGCGGCTGCAAAATCAGCCCCGACGCTCTCTCATCCGTCCTCAAAAGCTTGCCGAGACCGGGCAGTGACGACCCGCGACTGTTAGTAGGAGTTGAAACCTCCGACGATGCGGGTGTGTATCAATTGACGGATGAGCTTGCGCTGGTACAGACGCTTGATTTCTTCACACCGATTGTAGATGACCCGTACTGGTTCGGCCAAATTGCCGCTGCCAATGCCTTAAGTGATGTATTTGCCATGGGCGGAAAACCGCTTACCGCATTAAATATTGTCGGTTTCCCGATTACCAAGCTGGACCCTGGTATCTTGACGGAAATTCTGCGCGGCGCTGCCGAAAAGATAGCCGAAGCAGGTGCCGCATTGGTTGGCGGCCACTCCATTGATGACCCGGAGCCGAAATTCGGTCTCTCTGTCACGGGAACGGTACACCCCAAACGGGTTTTGACCAATACAGGAGCCAAGCCGGGGGATGTCCTGATTCTAACCAAACCGATTGGCGTGGGGATTCAAACCACCGGTATCAAACGGGACGCGCTTACGCCGGAGCAAACCAAAACGGTAATGAGCATTATGGCCACGCTGAACAAACAGGCGGCAGAATGTATGTCCGCCTTCCCCGTTCATGCCTGCACTGATGTGACTGGTTTCGGTCTCATGGGCCACTCGTTGGAAATGGCTGAAGGCAGCCAGGCAGGAATACGCATTTATGCCAAGTCCGTACCTGTGCTTCCCGGAACCCGCGAATTGGCCGAACAAGGCATTGTCCCCGGCGGCAGCAAATCAAACGCCAGATGGGTTGCCAATCGAGTCAGCTATGCGGAAGAACTGGATGAGATCGAACGTCTTATTCTTTGTGACGCCGTTACTTCGGGCGGTTTGTTAATCAGCCTCCCTCGGGACAAAGCTGAGGAATTGATTTCTTCCCTGCACCAAAACGGTGTCATCTGGGCCAGCATAATTGGCGAAGTGGTTGCCGAACACCCTGGACAGATCATGGTTTTGTCATAGATAAGTTGACCGGCAAAAAAAATTCTTGCATTCTTCGAATCATCTGGCGTAATATAATACTAATCAATTACCAAAAAAAAGAAACGGAGTGTTGGACTTATGACGCATCCTGTAGTTTTCATGATCTGATGGGCCTCCTTGAGGGGCGCCATCGTCCCTCAAAACCCATCATATCGTTTGAAGCTGCAGGATGATGATCTGTCTGCGCCGTTTTCATATGCTTCGACTTATGGAGGCGACAGCTATCTTTCGGTGTACTGACATACGCCGATGTGGTGCTTTCTCCTCCGTTGTTTCAGCTTCCAATTGGTTGTCCCGGAAAGCCTTTTTTTCTTGAACATCTGGAAGTTGAGCCCCAAGCAAAACGCGAGCGGAAGAATCAGCCTACTTTCCTTCCAATCGCGTTTTGCTTTTTTTATGGAAACGTCCTAGGAGGCGGACTTTCATCCTGCGCTGCAAGACCTTAAGCTTCTTCCACAGAACTGAAATACAGAATGGAGGAATTTTGCTTGAATTGGTTATCTTGGGATTTAAACCTGAAAGTCCGGCTTGTCGGCGAGACTATATTCCATATCTTTTATTGGATGTTCTTTCCGTTCATGGCCTTGCATTTTACCCTTTCCTTTGGCAAGGAGGTTGCAGCTGTTCTCTTGACCATTCCGCCTTTGGTCGGTGTATTTTCAAGCCTGATTGGCGGCCGGATTGCCGATCGGATCGGCCGCCGCCCGACGATGCTTTTTGCCATCGTAATCGAAAGCTGCATGCTTGCCTTGTTGGCCTTTTCGTCGTCTCCCTGGATTGATTTTATCGCCTTTACCGGTTTGGCAATGGGCGGCTCTATCTACTGGCCGGCAAGTTCGGCCATGGTGGCTGACCTGACGACAGAAGAGGATCGCAGACAGGTATTTGCCACTTTTTACACCGCGATGAACATTGGCGTGGTGTTTGGGCCTGTCATCGGATCTTTCTTCTTTGAGCATTACCGTACCGAACTGATGCTAATCTGTTTTCTCATCAACACGTTGTTCGGTGTCGTCTTGTTCTTCGTCCTGAAAGAAACTCTGCCGAAATCAGCAAGGGAAGCACAACCCCCATCTTCGTCCAACAGTTTCTTGGAACAATGGCGCAGCTACAAAGCGATTTTCAGCGATCGGGTTTTCGCGCTTTATATCGTTGCGGGTATCCTGATCAGCTTTACGTTCATGCAGATGGATTTGTACATGGGGGTTTACATTAAAGAATTCGTCCCGCCCCAAACGCTTTTCTCATGGAACAATCGGTCTTTCACACTGGGCAATACGGAGATATTTGGCTGGATGGTGGGTATCAACGGTCTCTTGGTTGTCATGTTTACCTTGTTGGTAACCCGTCTCTTCGCAGAGTGGAGTGACCGCAATTCGTTGATTCTCTCTTCCATGCTCTCCGGATTAGGCATGTTCGCGATGGGGTTTACCACCAATGTCTGGCTGTTGTTTGGCTGTATGGTAATTTTTACGCTTGGTGAACTGGTCCGTACCCCGGTTGCGCAAAGCTTTATCAGCAAATATGCTCCGGAAGATAAACGCGGGCAGTACATGGGCGCTTCAACACTGCAGTTCTCAGTAGGCCGCTTCCTTGCTCCGCTGTCCATCGGAGTTTCGCAGTGGCTTACTCCAATCGGCGTGTTCGGCATGATCATGATGTGTGCACTCATCAGTGCCCTCATCTACGTAAGGCTGTTCCGCTTCATTGAAGTCCGGGGCAGCCGCTCTGTTCGGGTGAAGCAACAGCAAAGCGTAGCTGATCCGAAGCCGGAAGTTTAACCACTTTAACAGTTTAAAGCGGTTGAACTTTCTGATAATAGTGAACAAAAGGAAAGAAAGTTTAACCACTTTCATCATGGAAAGTGATTAAACTTTCTTATTTCCCCTTCTTTTCCAATTATGGCGTAGTGATCGGCTTCATATAGTCGCTAATCGTAAATTTGCCGCGCATCCATTTGTAAGTGTCATCGTAGATTGCACGAATGTGCGGCTCCTGGTTGGCGTACGCATCCAGTAAACTTTTGGAGCCATAGTAGTAGGCGTGAATCTTGTTTTTGTCAATTCCCAGCTTGTGTCCGGCAATTAACTGGTTGTAGTAGAGTTGATAGAATTTCAGGTCGCGAACCATCCGTTCATCCCCTTCTACTTCTATGCCCATCCCGTATTTGTCTGCTATGGACAGCGTCGCCTCTATCCGTTCGACGGCAATTTCCTTGTCATTGTAAAAGTTCGGCTGCACAAACGCATAATCAAAACCAAGCTGCTTCCATTCGGTAAAGCCTGGCGCTTCATAATAGGGAATCCAATAGAAACGCAGCGCTTTCTCATGTACCATTTCGGCAGCATCCCAGATCAGTTCTCTTTCTTTCGGCGCGGCGTCATCCACCAGCTCATGGAACCAATAGATGCCTTCCAGTTTCAAATACCGATAAGCGCCATGATTCCAACGGTTCATCAGTTCTTGGAAATACCAATTCATCGCCTGTAATCGGTATTGGTACGCCCGGTCTTCCCCTACCATCGAGGCCTGGAAGGTAAGCGGGTCCTGATCTTCGAGAAGTTTGCCAAAGTTTTTCTGATTCGGGTCCGGGTACGGAAGGGTCAGCACGACTTTCTCAACAGCCGGATCAATGACCAGCGTACCACGGCGTTTGTTGTATTCTCGCATTGCTTCATTCAGAGCATCCAGCTGCCTGCCCGGACGGAACAAGTCGTTCAGATAGTACTCCCATCCTCCCTTGGTTGACTGAATGGTGGGGTAAGGAAGGAACAGAACACTGTCAAACATCCGGTCAACCACTTTGCCTTCCGGATTGAGATAACCGACCAGCGGAAGAAAACTATCCTTTGTCCAGGAACCGCGATCACCATTGGCCCCGGAATAGGCTAAGAGCAGGTTCTCCATCCGGTCTTCCGCTTTGATGTCTTCTGCCCGGCTGTTGGCGGTTGTTTTGGCAGGCGGAAGGAGGATGACGGATTCCCCTTTCTCTTCATTGCCCAACACCTGCAGCTGCCGGGCGAATACCCACACTTTCACTGGAAAACGCACCCGAACCGCTTGAATCTCCGCCTTAGGCAGCGCGACAGTTAACGTGCGAACAAGTGGCGTCGTTTCCGACGGGGCGATTGTGTGCGTTACTTTTCCCGCATACGACCAGCGCTTCCCGTCTTGGGATACTTCTACTTCCATATATTTAGGCAGTACGATACCTGCCTTTTGATCTTGCTTAAAGGAAAGGGCGATTTGCTGCACGTTTTTCTTTTCGTTCAGCTTCACTGTGATTTCGCGGCCAAATTGACGGTTAAACCCTGTCCAAGTCTCGGATGGGGTCACGATGCCGCCTGCCGGGCCCGGATATTTCTTTTCCAAACTGGCAAAAAAGCTGTCTTGCGGCCCGGTATAGCCAACGGAGGTGAAGCTTCCGGGTGCGTAATTGGTCAAATCCGTTTGTACGGATGGGCCTCCTCCGGCAGTTTGCGGCAGGTTTGCCGTTCCAGGCTTTTCGGTCGTTTCGGGCATTTCCGACGTTACGCCATTGGCTGTCACCTCCACCGGTATCGTGACCGTTTGATACCCCACGGTAGCGGTAATCTGGCCATTCCCCGGATTGGGGCCGGCAACGAATGTCCCGTCAGGAAGAATCGAGCCCAGGTCAGCGTTATCGAAAGAAAAG
This sequence comes from Paenibacillaceae bacterium, assembly GCA_041920465.1. Lineage (GTDB taxonomy): Bacteria > Bacillota > Bacilli > Brevibacillales > Brevibacillaceae > Brevibacillus_H. The sequence goes on from JBHGXW010000002.1 coordinate 29,632, forward strand.
ATCGGGGTAAATGGCAGTTTTCCCCCATCTTTTCGCGTTATCTTAACCTTCCGGCTTGTCCCGGCAACCAGCTTCAGGCTTGCTGTATCGGCTTGCAGCTCCAGTTGTTTTGCCTGCTCTTCTCTTGCCAGCAAAACCCGTTCCGCCACGATGGCTGCTTCCGCTCGGGTAACTTGGCGTGCAGGATAAAACATCCCTTTACTGCCCACCAGCCAGCCGATACGTCCTACGGTGTAAACAGCCTCTCTTGCATATGGAGCAAGAAGGGCATCGTCCTGGTACAGTTTTGGCTGCCCCTGCGTCACTTCGGCTGGATTGCCTGTCATCTCCAGCAAACGGGCCAAAATCACAGCCAAATCCTGACGAGATAAAGGAAGGGCCGCATCAAAACGATCTCCTTTTCCTTTAATAATCGCGGCATCGGTTAAGCTTTGCAGATAGGGAGCATACGGGCTTTCTTTTGGTACATCGGAATATTGCAAATCCGTCCTGCTGTCAGGTTGAAATCCTGCCGCTTTCGCCAGCAAGAGAGCAAAATCTTGCCGGGTGATCGGCTCATTGGGGCGAAACCGATTGTCTCCCCCTCCGCTGATCAATTGACGCTCATATAGATAATAAATGCTCTTTTCAGCAAAATGTCCGCGAACGTCGGTATACTGAAAATTGATTGACATTTTCTCCTTCTGGGTCACCGGCAGAACCGGATTAGCCGGTTGGCCTGCTTGTGCCAGGGAAGGGGTAAAAAGCATGGCCATCGTCATTATCAACGCAATCCACCTGGAATTCCTACTGGTTCGCCTGCTCAAGATCGTGTTTCCTCCTCTGCTACCGCTCTTTTTCTCTAAGCAACTCCACCCGACTTAAGCTATCGCTCTGTCGGGCGGGGCCACAAACATATATATTCTCAACTACTAGCTAAGACGTTTAGACCGACTGGTTCGTTTCGATTACAGATTTTGGACGAGGCGGTTTGGGGCCGAAAAATTGATAGTAATCCACCTTCAGATTGCCATTGTACAATTTTCGTTTCTTGCTCGCAGTACGCCCGAAATGCTGTTCGAATTGCTCATCGGAAGTAAGGATGTAAAAAGACCAGGTGTCCAGCTTCGAACAAACTTGTCCCAATTCTTTGTACAGTTTCACAACTTCATTCTGCTCGCTTAATCGTTCACCATAGGGAGGATTGGTGATCAGGTAGCCGTATTTTTTCTTCGAGCTAAGCTCCTTCATCGGCATTCGTTGGAAGTGAATCCATTCATCCACTCCCGCTTCCATCGCATTATGCCGTGCCACTTTCAACACTTCGTCATCAATATCCGTCCCAATAATCTCCAATTTCCGATCATACTGCGCCAAATCATGCGTCTCAGCTCGCGCTTCCCGCCAAAGAGCTTTCGGAATGGCCGGCCAGCTTTCCGAAGCGAATTCCCGGTTCATCCCCGGCGCTATATTTTGTCCGATCAAGGCCGCTTCAATCGGAATCGTGCCTGACCCGCAGAAAGGATCTACGAGCACCCTATCCGGATTCCAGCGGGACAAGAGAATCAGGGCTGCCGCCATGGTTTCTTTAAGCGGAGCAGCGCCGATCCATTCCCGATAGCCCCGTTTATGCAGACCCGGCCCGCTTGTATCGATCGTAAGGGTGGCAATATCTTTTAACAAGGCGACTTCCACCTTGTATACCGGTCCTTTTTCTTCAAACCATTCTCGCTTGTACGTCTTCTTCAGGCTTTCCACAATCGCCTTTTTGACGATAGCCTGACAGTCAGGCACGCTGAACAGCGTCGATTTGACCGACTTGCCTTCAACCGGGAAGGTTCCGTCCTCTGGTATCCAATCAGCCCAAGGCAATGCTTTGGTTTGTTCAAACAATTCGTCAAATGTGGTGGCACGGAATTCTCCAATCTTAAGCCGTACACGATCAGAGGTCCTGAGCCACAAATTGCAGCGCGGAATCGCGGATATGTCTGCCCGAAACGTAACCTTGCCGTTATCTACTTTCGCATCCGTATATCCTAACTTTTTCACTTCATCTGCAACTACTGATTCTAACCCAAAAGTAGATGTAGCGATTAACTCAACTTTTTCCATAAATAATCTCCTGTCGTAAAATTAATAACCCAAAGCACTTGAAAAGGGCATTCCCCTTCTTATCATACCCTATTCTACCGATTCCGTTGGCAAATTCAACCGAATGGAAGCTGGCAGCCTTGCCGCCCAGTTCTTGCTAAAGAGGTTTCGCAGGTTTAGGCCAAAAATTGGCAAAAAATTCATTTACTTATTTCGATTATTAAATTATAATAATTATAGTAATGTTTCCCCAAAACAAGTTTATTGCCTATAACCAAAACAATAATCATTCTCAGTTAGCATGCTACTGCCCGTATGGACAGTAGCATGTAGCATTTTAAGGGTATCTACACTGATTCTTATTATCAATTGTTCATAAATTCGTAAAGAAAGGTTGGATGTTTTATGGATGCTTCCATTAAAATCTGTCCGAATCCAATGGTGTGTCAGTCCTCTTCGTGCCAGACTCCGATGATGTGCAAGAAACCAAAAGAACCAAAGCAACGGGGAGAATTCTTCCGAAAACATGGGGAAACAATTGCTGCTATTGCCAGTGGTATTCTCATTGCCGCCGCTTGGGCTTTGGAAAAAGCAAGCCTTGAATACGCAGCCGTCACGTTGTTTCTCCTCGCTTATGCGGTTGGCGGGTTTGTCAAAGCCAAAGAGGGAATCACCACGTTAATCGAAGAACGCGCACTGGATGTGAACCTGTTGATGCTGGCGGCCGCAATTGGCGCCGCAAGCATCGGTTATTGGATGGAAGGCGGGCTGTTAATCTTCATTTTTTCTTTAAGCGGTGCATTGGAATCGTATTCGATGGCCCGAAGCCAGCGTGATCTTACTTCTTTGATGGAGATGAAGCCGGACACAGCCGTTCTTTATCAAAACGGTTTCGAGTTTCCGGTGCGGATCGAAAAGCTTCAGGTAGGCGATCATATCATCGTGAAGCCTGGTGAGAGAATTCCGGCTGACGGGATTATCACTCAAGGAAGCTCCAGCATTAACGAAGCTTCTATCTCCGGTGAACCGATTCCCGTGGATAAAACGGCGGGAAATGAAGTATTCAGCGGCACGTTAAACGGCCAAGGGGCTTTGATCATCAAGGTTACTCAATCAAACGAAAACAGCTTGATATCCCGAATTGTCAAGCTGGTAGAAGAAGCGAAGACGCAAATGCCGGCCAGCCAACAATTCATTGAGCGTTTTGAGCGGAGCTATGCCAGCGTCATCATTTTTTCCACTTTGGTGCTGATGGTTGCTCCCCATTATCTGGTGAACTGGAGCTGGAGCGAAGCCTTCTACCGTTCCATGGTGTTCTTGGTTGTTGCTTCCCCTTGTGCATTGGTCGCTTCCATTGTTCCGGCGATGCTGTCGGCTATTTCCAACAGCGCACGCCACGGACTCTTGGTAAAGGGCGGTACTCATCTGGAGAATTTGGCTGACGTCCGCGTCATCGCTTTTGACAAGACCGGTACGCTTACTGTTGGTCATCCGGAGGTAACTGACTTATACGCGTACCAAGGATTTACCCAGGAGGGGATGCTTCGAATTGCAGCTTCCATTGAAAGCATGTCGGAACACCCGATCGCCAAAGCGGTTGTTCACCGGGCCAAAGAACTTCAGCTTCCGTTAGACCGCCCGCTTTCTTTGCAAGCCGTAACCGGAAAAGGCGTAGAAGCTCTCCTCCACAATCAGACTTGGAGAATCGGCAAACCAGCTTATTTGGATCAGCAAGAATTCCCATCAGAAGCGAAAGAGGTGATTGACCGGCTTGCCCATGAAGGAAAAACAGTGATTTTGATGGAAAACGAACGCGGACTTGCGGGAATCATAGCCCTGAAGGATACGATTCGTCCGCAAACGCGAAAAACGATTGAGAAAATCAAGCAAATGGGAATTCAAGTTGCCATGTTGACCGGCGACCGCAGCTCAACAGCAGAGGCAATTGCCCGCCAAGCAGGAATTGACCTCTTCTATGCCGATTTGCTGCCAGAACATAAAGTAGAAAAAGTAAGCGAACTCAGCAAAAAATACGGCAAGATCGCCATGGTGGGTGACGGCGCGAACGACGCCCCGGCCTTGGCAACGGCAACCGTCGGAATCTCCATGGGCGGAACAGGAAGTGACGTTTCCCTTGAAACTGCCGATGTGGTCCTGATGCACGATGCCATTGAGAAGATCCCGGCAGCGATTGCCCTGAGCAAACGCACACGTTCCATTGTGATCCAAAATATGGTTTTCTCCATTTCGGTCATCCTGCTCCTGATCATCTCCAACTTTGCCCAGTTTATCAACCTGCCTTTAGGGGTGATCGGGCACGAAGGCAGCACCATACTGGTTATTCTGAACGGCTTGCGTCTGCTCAGATCAAACGAAAGGACTCTGTCGCTCTGACAGAGTCCTTCCATTACCCTTTGGCAGATGATTCGAACTGGGCTAACTGGATTTTGGTTCCAAACATGATCAAGAGGTCGCCGGCAAGCAGCTTCTCGTTTGCCGGAGGGTTGCTGATGATTCGATTTTCCCGTTTGATGGCAACAATCGTCACTCCGTATTGCTCCCGGACTTTATTTTCCTGCAGAGTCCTGTTCACCAGCGGGGAACCTGCTTGCACCATGATCTCTTCCACGCTGTACTCCTCTTGCTCAGCGTGTAAAATCGTATCGACAAAATCAACGCTAATTGGCTTGAGAATGGACATGGCCATTCGTCTTCCCCCGATGCTGGAAGGATTGATAACCTTATCCGCTCCGGCGCGATGAAGCTTCTCTTCCGTTTCCGATCTTTCCGCTCGAGCGACTATATGAATGTCCGGATTAATCCCTTTCGCCGTCAAGGAAATGAACACATTATCAGCATCATTCGGAAGGGTGGCGACCAAACCGTGGGCCCGCTCGATTCCCGCTTCATACAAGGTTTTATCCTCCGTCGAGTCTCCTTCTACAAAAAGCAAGTCTTTATGCAAGTTCTCCAACCCGCTGATATTTCGGTCAATAATGACAATCGGCACATTTTCTTGTTTCAGTGCGCTTACCACTTGCTGACCGACTCTCCCTAAACCGCAAACGATAATATGATTTTCCAGCTTCTTGATTGAACGGTCCATTCTCTTCCTCCACATCGTCTTCGAAAGATTGCCTTCAATAAGTGCCGCTACAAAGGCACCAAGTGCATAAGTAACCAGCCCGATTCCAATCGGGATGATGAACAGCGCAAAGAGTTTGGCACCGGTCGATTTGGGGACGAAATCGCCGTAACCTACCGTTAATAGAGAAATCACCGTCATCCAGACAGCGTCGAAAACAGGTATGTGGTCAAAATAATGAAAACCGACCGCTCCAAACAAAGTAACCACGACAAGGCCGATGATCGTGGAGAGGATTTTACGATAGGTACTCATACTATTCCCCCGGACTTAGCCTTCACCTAGACAAAATCTTTTGACAAAACGGTAGCCTGTTACTTCATAGCCCAAATCTTTATAAAAGCGGTGAGCTTCTTCTTCACGCCCAAATCCGCTAACCAACCAGGTGCCGATGCATCCCTGATCCTTTGCTATCCTTTCCGCATATTCCATCAGCAAGCGGCCAACTCCTTTACGTCGTGCTTGATTATCGACAACAATAACCGATACTTCCCCAAATTTGCTTACTTCTTCAATATTTTCACGGATGCGAAAGCCTAGTAAGCCGTAAACCAAGCCATCTTCCTCGTATACATAAAGAGAGTCAAACGGACTGTTTTTCACAAACTCCAAGCGGTTCCCCATCTCTTCATCCGTTATCTCATGTCCGCTTAATTGCTTCATCATTTCTTTCAAGGCAAGCAAATCATTTTCCGAAGCGGTTCGAATCTGATAGGACATTCCTTTGTTCCCCCGTTTCTCCTCTGAATGGGTATATGTTATATATTACCTTCTTTCTCTTTCCTTGTATCTATAGTTGAATGATTTCTCCTGACAGTATGTTAGCCTTCCGTCTGTCAGGTAAAAGAAAAGCGCCCGGTCTGAAAAACCTGAGCGCATTTTCGCTTATTGAATGACACTTTGGATATACTCGGCAATTAACCGAGGGGCAGTTTGATTGTACAGGGAAACGATATTTTTCAGGTGGGCATTCTCAAGATCTTGCGGAAGCGGAAGGCGCAAGCTGTCATATTTCATACCGTTCACCTGAATCAAGGACACCAACATATCGTGCTGTACGTTGCTCAGTTGGCTTGCATCCAGCTTTTTCACCGTATAAGTTTGCTTTTCTTTCGATTGGAATAACAAACGGGTTACGAAATATTGGTTACATTCGTAATGAAAATCATGATAATAATGCGGGCTTAAGTCGAAAACAAAACCGTGTTCATTTCCCCAGTTCCACAGTTGGTCGATGGTCATGGTTGTATTGGCACTTCCTGTTATCATGTAGTAGGCCAACTGGTAAAACTCGTCGTATCCGAAAACGCCTTCTTCAGCGGTAATAATGTTCTTTGACTTGAGATATTGCACAATCTCCTGCTTGGTACTGGTAACCGGCAGATTGAAGTAGACAGCCAGGTTGTGATAGAAATCCGTTTCACTTCCGGCAGGGGAGTTGAATTGATAAGGTTTCGCGAAAGCAAGCAGCTCCAACGGATTTCTTTCTAAAGCCATATGTAACCCTTGGAACGTAGCTGATTTCATCGGCAGATACGTAATCTTTGGCTGTTTGGTCAGGAAGGGCATGTGCAGAATTTCCTGGCCCTTGGCATTCATATATCCGAAATATTTGCCTGATGCGTAGACAAATTCTGCCGGAAGACCTTGTGCAAAATAAAGTTGCGGGAAGACCTCCCTTGTTTTCTCGATTGCTTCATATCTGGCAGGCGTCAATTCCTTTCCATTATCTTGGAGTACCCCAAACAATCCCGTTTTACGGTCTTGGTAGGTGATGAGACATTGAGAATCCGCCTGTATGATATTGATTGACTTATATTGTTTGAAGGTGACTCTTTGCAACCGGGTATCGTATGCATCCCAGGCACCTTTTTCATTGACAAAGAAATACTTCCCTGCAGGTGCCGTTATAACATCCTTCACATTGGAAACCTTGATGATCCGGCTGGTTCCCAGAGAGTCTAAAAGGTAGATATCTTTCTCTCCCGTCGCCTTATCCAGACAAGCATACGTCTGGTTGTCCAAGGACAAAAGGTTCATCCGGTTATACGCGAAATCGGTGAGAACGGTTGACTGTCCGCCGGTAATTCGAAGTAGAGCCAATCCTTGTTGACCCGGTTTCTTTGCCAGCACATACGTGCTCTCTCCAAATTTCCTGAAAACGACGGGAGGTCCTTCCGTATAGCCCGTTTCCACCCAAGCCGTCACATCCTGATTGATTTTCGTGCCGTCCAGGCTGTACAAATCCGCTCCTTCTTCAGCCATCGCAACCACAATCTGTGCTTCATTGTCAAAATAAATATTGGCATACGGCTTGTCGATTTTCTCACCTGTCTCCTTCTTGATCAGATACACGCCTTGTTCCGTTGACTCGGTGTTTAATTGGTCAGTTAACGAACTGACAGAGGTTTGGGAACGTTCAACCTTCTTCCCGTGATAGTCAAATTCTGTTTCCGTTCCGTTTCCGTCTTTCACAATAACCGTGTCAAAACGTTTATCATAGGTTACGGTTATATTCTCTTGAGGGGGGTAAATTACCTGCCCGTTCATGGAGAGGACTCCGGTCGTGTTGCCGTCTTTTCCGAAGATGAAGCTGCCGATATATTCAAACGAGTCAAACCAATACTTAGGCTCTTCTAACACCCCGTCATTGAAGGGAATCATCCCCTTCTTTCCGTCCTCTCTGACCAGAATTCTGTTCATGGTTTGTTCCACATTGCGATAAACGAACGGAATAATCGTCTCGTTATTAACGTTTTTCACTCCATATAATCCGGTTGCTGCATCCTGCCCGATAATATAGCCGTTTCCAAAATATTCCGCATTCTTCTTAAAATCGATTTTGAGCTGCTTGTCCAGATTATGATAGGTAACAATGTCTCCTTTTACCGTGTAGAAGGTATTGGGGCGGTCATACAGCGTTCCGACTTCATCATAAACCGGTTCAGCTAGCATTTCCCCCTGGCGAATCAGTCCTTTTCCGGCTTCGGATTCCACTTGAATATAGCCATTTTGCAGGAATAAAAGAGGAGACTTATACTTAGGCTCCACTACGAACCTGCCCTGTATGTCGACTGCTCCCACCTTGCCGTTCACAACAACTTGCAAAAACGGCACTTCATAGTTTTCCTCCTGTAATAGCTTGGCATTGGGAATGGCAAACAGCGGCTTAAACGTTTGGGGATCGAGTAGTGAAAGCTGATCCGTCGTTATGGCAAGAGTACGGAGTTTTAGGCTTTCTCCGTTGGTTGCAGGCTGAGCAATGTCCACCCAATTGATTTTTCCCTTAAACGGCTGCAAAAGCACCTTCCCGGAGGAATCAACCAACATGGACTGATCGCCGCCAAAGGCCATCACACTGTTGTCTGAATCGGATAAATAAAAGGCATTTGCTGTTTTGAACTTCTGTTTGGATAAAGTTTTGCTCTGAAGATTATAGTACTGTGCCATTCCTCCATTCCATAAAACAGCGATATTTTGGTTACCCAGAATTTCAATATTGTCCCAGTCGGGCGCAATAATTTCTTTTCCTGTTTGGAGATCTAGAATCCCCTGTTTATTCGCTTTTTTGACGATGGCATAATGACTGGACAGCTGAAATTCATCGTATACAGCGGGTGTCGTAAGCTTAGCCCCGTTGGTAAAGCCGATTTTGTAATTGGACAAATACGGCTGCAATTGGCTAAAGCCGGCTGCTTGAACCGGTGCCATGACAAGAGAGGAGACTAACAGTGCTGCCGTAAAGGTTGTCAGGATGCGTTTAATCATGGTATTCCCCCATAAGCTGTTTTCCTTATTTACGTAGACGACAAAGTTTGGATAAAGTTTCGTCCACTAAAAAACTCAGCGTTTGCCGAGTTTTTTAGTGGACGAAAAATTTAGATATTGGGAATTTGCCAGTCAATAGGCGTACTGCCGATCCGCTCTAAAAATTGATTGGCTTTGGAAAACGGACGGCTGCCGAAAAAGCCCCGATTCGCTGAAAACGGGCTGGGATGCGGCGATTGAATGATATAATGCTGAGGTGCTTTGATCAACTGTTGTTTTTCTTGCGCATGTTTTCCCCACAGGATAAAGACAACCGGTTTCTCCCGGTTGTTCAAGGTGCTGATTACTTGATCCGTGAATGTCTCCCATCCCATTCCTTTGTGAGAATTGGGCTGATTTTCCCGGACGGTTAACACTGTGTTTAACATCAGGACACCCTGTTTGGCCCAACTTACCAGATAGCCGTTATTTGGAATATAGCATCCCAAGTCGCTTTGCAGTTCTTTAAAAATATTTTGCAAAGAAGGCGGTGGAGCAACTCCCGGTTTCACGGAAAAACTTAACCCGTGCGCTTGGCCCTGTCCGTGGTATGGGTCTTGCCCGAGAATAACCACCTTGGTATCGGCCAACGGAGTGAAATGAAGAGCATTAAAAATATCATATTTATCGGGATAGATTACCTTGCTTCTGTACTCTTCGATCAAAAATTGGCGCAACCGCAAATAGTACGGCTTCTCAAATTCTTGTTCCAAATGCGAAGACCAGTCATTTTTCAAAATAGCCATTTTCACACACCCTGCACGAACGAAATCTCCCCCTTATCATAAGACAAATCTCCCGTCAAATAAATGGAACAAAGATAAAAAAACACAGCCGTTAGAAGTCAAAATTGTCCGGGTCAGGGCCGAAACGCTTGTTTTGGTTTAAGCCGGAGATTTTCTCCATATCCTCTGCAGAAAGCTCGAAATCAAATATGTCGGCATTTTCGATAATTCTGCTTTCGGTTATGGATTTCGGAATCGTGACCACTCCGTTTTGCAAATCCCAGCGAAGGACAATCTGTGCCGGAGACTTCCCGTATTTTTGGCTCAGCTCATGCAAAAGCGGCTGATCCAGATTCCCCTGCATCAACGGGCTCCAGGCTTCCATTTGAATCTGGTTTTCTTTACAAAACGCCAGCAGTTCCCGCTGGATAAGCAGTGGATGGTACTCAACCTGGTTGACCATTGGTTTGATCGTACAATCCGCCATTACGTCCTGCAAGTGATGAATCTGGAAGTTGCTTACGCCAATCGCGCGGACAGCCCCATCGTGATACAGCTTCTCCAGTGCTTTCCATGTGTCTTTGAATTTCCCTTTAACCGGCCAGTGCACCAGATAGAGGTCAATGTATTCCAGTCCCAGCTTTTTACGGCTCTCTTCGAAGGCAACCAGCGTAGAGTCATATCCTTGATCGGCATTCCAAACCTTCGTTGTAACGAATAATTCCTCGCGGGATACTCCGGATTCCTTGATTGCCTTACCGACACCCTCTTCATTTTTATAGATGGCAGCTGTGTCAATACTACGATAACCTGCACGAATCGCGGCTTTCACAGCACTTTCCACTTCGTTCCCTTCACTTACTCGCCATACTCCAAGTCCAAGCCAAGGCATTTTCACTCCGTTATGTAGAGTTGCTGTATCCTTAATTTGTGTAGCCAACTGACATTCCTCCCATCTTCCTATGAAAAGTTAAAAACTTACTTTTCCAGTGTACCACATTTTGGCTACTCAAGCACTTCTGCCGATTGAAAAAGGCTGCTGACCCCATCAGATCAACAGCCTTCCTTTGTGCTTCCATTATATTTCGAAAGAGCTTTTCAGCGATACAATCCGGTTAAATACCAAGTGATCCTTTGTCGTAAATTTCGGATCTACGTTGAAGTACCCGTGGCGGAAGAATTGATATTTGTCATGCGGCTTCGATTCTTTCATATTAGGTTCGACAAAACCGTGAACCACTTCCAAGGAATTGGGGTTTACATAGTCCAGGAAAGTTTTTCCTTCCTCTTCCTTGTCGTCGAGAATCAATGCGTCATACAAACGGAATTCGGCAGGCACGGCTTGGCTCGCTTCCACCCAATGGATGGTTCCTTTTACTTTTCTGCCGGTAAAGCCGGTACCGCTCTTCGTCTCCGGATCGTACGTGCAATGAAGTTCCACCACATTGCCGTTCTCATCCTTAATCACGTCATTGCACTTGATGAAATAAGCGTGCTTCAGACGTACCTCGTTACCAGGGAAGAGGCGGAAATACTTGCTTGGCGGATTCTCCATAAAATCGTCTTGCTCAATGTAAATTTCGCGGGAGAACGGAATTTGTCTAATGCCCATGTCCGGATTCTCCGGATTGATCTCGGCATCCAGCATCTCAACCTGTCCCTCAGGATAGTTGGTAATCACCACTTTAAGCGGTCTTAAGACTGCCATCGTCCGAGGTGCTTTCAGTTTCAGGTCTTCACGAATAAAATGCTCCAGCATTCTTGCATCAACCGTGCTGTTGCTTCTGGCTACGCCGATTTCCCGGCAGAAATTGCGGATCGATTCCGGTGTATAGCCTCTTCGGCGCAAACCGGAGATGGTAGGCATGCGCGGATCATCCCAACCGTCCACGAATTTTTCATCCACCAATTGCTTAAGCTTCCGTTTGCTCATGACCGTATTGGTCAGGTTGAGACGGGCAAATTCATACTGCTTGGGAACATTTTCTGTTTCGCATTCATTGATGACCCAGTCGTACAATGGGCGGTGATCTTCAAACTCCAACGTACAAATGGAGTGGGTCACACCTTCGATCGCATCTTCCAATGGATGGGCGAAATCGTACATCGGATAGATGCACCATTTATCTCCCGTGTTGTGGTGGGTAGCATGGGCAATGCGATAAAGAATCGGGTCTCTCAAGTTGATGTTGGGGGAGGACATATCAATCTTGGCGCGAAGCACTTTTTCCCCGTCCTTGAATTCGCCATTGCGCATACGCTCGAACAAATCAAGGTTTTCTTCCACGGAGCGGTTACGATACGGGCTTTCTTTTCCCGGTTCAGTCAAAGTCCCGCGTGTTGCCCTGATTTCCTCGGCGGATAAATCATCTACATACGCTTTGCCTTTTTTAATTAACAACACGGCTTTGTTGTACATCTCCTCGAAATAATCGGAAGCAAAGTAGAGCCCGTCCCATTCAAAACCAAGCCATTTCACGTCTTCCTTGATCGACTCTACATACTCCACATCTTCCTTCAGCGGATTTGTGTCGTCAAAGCGCAAATTGGTTTTTCCCTTAAATTCGTCAGCCAACTCAAAGTTAAGGCAGATTGATTTGGCATGTCCAATATGTAAATACCCGTTTGGTTCCGGCGGGAATCGAGTGATAACGTGATCAACTTTACCTGATTTCAAATCCTCGATCACAATATTTTTGATAAAGTTTGATGAAGCCAACTTATTTTCCACTCTAATCAACCTTTCTTAACATAAAAACTGACACCGTTTATCTGCCTTTATGGACGATGCCTCTTCCATACTGTCAAGCTATCTTGTATTCAATAATAATGGTTACCCAAAGATAGTTCAACTTTATCATCTAATGCATTTTCATACTCTATTTCCTAGAAAACACGTTATTAACGGTAACAAACTTCTATATTTATATTGTGCATATTCATGCATGCAATAGTTTGCGTGTAATGCAATTTTTTTCAAAGGCTTGAAGCCTCCCTTCATATGGACCCCTTGCAGTATCAAGAGTTTTTCCTTTTTCAATATTTGGCAAGGGAGTTGCATAGTAAATAAATTGGTTGAAGAAGAAGGGGTTATGTGCATGCTTGACAGACAAACCAATCAGTCGTTATCACGCATTACGGTCATCACCGGGCACTACGGATGTGGTAAAACGGAGTTAGCGATCAATTTGGCAAGGTACTCACGCGCAGCCGGGAACCAGGTTGCCATTGCTGATCTGGATGTGATTAACCCTTATTTCAGATCACGGGAAATGCGCGATGTGTTTGAACAGGAGGGCATTGCGGTAATCGCCCCCAAAGGGGAATTGGCTGCATCCGACTTACCGGTTGTCTCCGGAGAAATTTACCGGTATATTGACGACCCGGCGTTTCATTTGTTCATTGATGTCGGCGGCGACAGGGACGGAGCATTGGCAACGGCACAATACTCCGCTCAACTGAAGCCTTATTATCCGGAAGTATTATTTGCAGTTAATGCCAATCGGCCCGTTCACCGTCATGTCGACAATATTGTTGAAAACGTTTTCAATGTCCAGCAATCTCTTCGCCTGAATGTTACCGGACTAATCAACAATACAAATCTTCAGGCAGCAACGACCGTCGCCGATGTGCTAAGAGGCGTTGATCTGGTGAAAGAGGCAGCCAGAAAGCTGGGGGTAAAGCTTTGCTTCAGTTGCATTACTTCCGAGCTGTTGCAGGAAGCCCGCAGCATTCTTCCTGATCATCCGTGGCTCGGGATTCAGCGTTACATGAAGGTGCCGTGGGAGTAAGAAAAAATGGAGGGTTACACATGGTAGATTCCAGGGTGGTATTTAAAGAAGATATTTGCAAGGGATGCGGGCTCTGTGCTTCCGTATGCCCGGTATCCATCATTTCATTGGCCGATTCGATCAACAGCAAAGGATATCATCCCGCAGGCGTAGTTGAACAAGAGAAGTGCATTTCCTGTACGTTTTGTGCGATTGTTTGTCCGGATTCGGTGATCACCGTGTATCGACCTGTCAAACAACCCAAAATCATCACCTAGACGAGGGGGAGGGACAAAAATGGCTAAGGTATTGATGAAGGGCAACGAAGTATTGGGAGAAGCCGCCATTCAAGCGGGCTGCAAATACTTTTTTGGTTATCCGATTACACCGCAAAACGAATTGGTTTCTTATATGGCTGAACGGCTTCCTGAAGTGGGCGGCGCTTTCGTCCAGGCAGAAAGCGAGGTAGCAGCGATTAATATGGTATACGGAGCGGCCAGTGCTGGCGTACGTGTAATGACCTCGTCCTCCAGTCCGGGTGTCAGCCTCATGCAAGAGGGAATATCGTACATGGCTGGCGCCGAGTTACCGGCTGTTATTTGCAACATGATGCGGGGCGGCCCCGGATTGGGTACCATTCAACCGGCTCAATCCGACTACTTCCAGGCAGTAAAGGGCGGGGGACATGGTGATTACCGCCTCCCGGTTTTGGCTCCGGCCAGCTTGCAGGAAATGGTTGATCTGATGGCAGACGCCTTTGACATTGCCGACATGTACCGGACGCCTGTCATGCTGCTGGGCGACGGCATGATGGGACAAATGATGGAACCGGTTGAATTCAAGGAGCGCCCGAAAAAAGAGCTTCCTCCCAAGACATGGGCTACCAACGGCACCAAAGGGGACGGACCAGCCAAATCGATTACTTCCCTTTATCTCAATCCGGAAGACCTGGAAAAGCATAACGAGCGATTGGACGCGAAGTTTCAACGTATCGCCGAAAATGAAGTTCGCTACGAAAGCTATTTGACGGAAGATGCGGAGATTATTTGCGTCGCATACGGCACTATGGCGCGGATTGTCAAAAATGTGGTCAACAAGGCTCGCGCCAAGGGCATCAGAGCGGGGTTAATCCGCCCGATCAGCTTATGGCCGTTCCCGCAAAAGCCGTTTAACGAAACCGCAGATCAAGTCAAAGCGTACTTGGCGGTTGAAATGAGCACCGGACAGATGATCGAAGACGTGAAACTGGCTGTCAACGGCAAAAAACCGGTCTTCTTCAACGGCCGTGCCGGGGGAATGGTGCCGTCCCAAGACAGCATCCTGCAATCGGTGGAGCAAATTCTTGAGGGGGTTAAAGCATGAGTACATCTTCGCTTGCGATGCAGCCTGTTTTTACCAGAACGAGTGGACTTAAGGAAAAGGAAACGCATTACTGTCCGGGATGTACGCACGGGATCGTCCATCGAATGGTCGCTGAAGTTCTTGAGGAGATGGGTGTCTTGGAGGAGACAGTCGGGGTCGCTTCCGTCGGTTGTTCCGTTCTCTCATACGAGTATTTCAACTGTGATATGACGCAAGCACCGCATGGCCGGGCTCCGGCTGTCGCCACCGGCTTGAAGCGCGTTTTGCCGGATAAAATCGTCTTCACATACCAAGGAGACGGAGATCTTGCTTCTATCGGGATGGGAGAGATCGTCCACGCGGCGGCAAGGGGAGAAAACATCACCGTTATTTTTTGCAATAACGCCATTTATGGAATGACCGGCGGCCAAATGGCTCCGACCAGCTTGATCGGACAAAAAACAACGACAACCCCAGGCGGCCGTTCTGCACAGCAGCAAGGATCACCCATCCGCATTGCGGAAATGTTAGCCACTTTGGACAGTGTCGCCTACATCGAACGCGTATCCACTCACGACATCAAGCACCTTCGCAAAACCAAACAAGCGTTGCAAAAAGCTTTTGAGGCACAGCGTCAAGGCTTAGGCTTTTCGCTGATCGAGATTCTCTCCACCTGCCCGACCAACTGGGGTTACAGCCCGGAGGCTTCGCTTGACTGGGTGAAAGATAACATGGTTCCTGTTTATCCCTTGGGTGTGTTTAAAAACCTACCCGACCATAGCTAGCGCTGCGTAGGGCGGGGCCCCCAAACAATAAATTTAATTTAATGAAAAAGAAGGGGTGAAGCAATATGTTACACGAAGTTGTTCTCGCCGGCTTCGGCGGTCAAGGTGTCATGTCAATGGGGCAATTGATGACATATGCAGGAATGCTGCAAGGTTATCATGTTTCCTGGTTACCCTCTTACGGACCCGAACAAAGGGGCGGTACGGCCAACTGTGCAGTGATCATTTCCGATGAACCGGTTGGTGCTCCTATCGTAAACCACCCGACTGCGGCCATCGTCTTGAACATTCCTTCCTTTGATAAATTTGAACCGACTGTTTTGCCTGACGGGCTCTTGATTGTCAATTCCTCGTTGATTGATCGCAAATCAAGCCGAACCGACATTCAGATCATCGAAATTCCCGCCAATGATATTGCTGCCCGACTTGGCAACAACCAGATTGCCAACATGATTTTGCTCGGCGCATTCATTGAAATGACGCACGCGGTCTCAGCAGAAGCCGTGCTGGAATCGCTCAAAAAAGTTCTGCCGGAACGTCGCCACCATTTGATCCCATTAAACAAGCAGGCTTTGGAGCAAGGAGCGATTATCTGCCGCGAGCAGCTCTTGCAACTGGCCAACTAATCCAATCTTATAGACAGATAGACAGAAATTCAGATAGACAGACAAACACCCCTCATTGCCGGGACTCGGGCAACCAGGGGTGTTTTTTACATTACTCTTATAAACTATAAACGGCTGATAATGCTTCTTGCGATCCAGACGCCTGCTGCGCCTGCTTGCGCCAATCCTCTGGTAATACCTGCTCCGTCACCGCCACAGTACAACCCTTTGATCTCGGTTTCCAGCTCTTCGGTTAGCTTCGGACGGGCAGAGTAGAATTTGGCTTCCACTCCGTAAAACAAGGTATGTTCGGAAGCGATACCAGGCGTCACTTTATCAAGTGCCTCCATCATTTCGATCAAGCTTTTCATCGTATTGTAAGGGAGTACCAATCCAAGATCCCCCGGAACAGCCTCTTTCAGCGTTGGCTCCAGGAAGCCTTCTTTGATCCGTGTTTCCGTGGAACGTCTGCCTCTGAGAATATCTCCGTATTTTTGCACGATCACGCCGCCGTTGGACAAATCGTTCGCCCGCTTGCAGATTTCCCGTGCGTACTCATTCGGTTTGTCAAATGGCTCAGTAAACTTGTGCGACACCAGCAAGGCGAAGTTGGTGTTGGCTGAACCGAGGGCCGGGTCTTTGAACGAATGGCCATTGGCTGCCATGACCCCACTGTGGTTCTCTACCACAACGTGACCGGATGGATTGCTGCAAAAAGTTCGGACGCGGGTGCCCACAGAAGTGTTGAAGACAAACTTGCCCTCATACAGATTCTCGTTGATCTCCCGCATCACAACGTCGGAAGTTTCGACCCGGACGCCAACGTCTACCTGATTGCTGATCATCTTCAGCTTTCTTTTCTTCAGAACCTCTGCCAGCCAGGCGGAACCGTCTCGGCCCGGTGCAATTACAACATGGTCACTGTAGTACTCTTCGCCGTTTTTGAGCACGACTCCCTGCACACGGTACCCGCCGTCTTCTTTTACCGTAATGATGTCTTCCACTTCGGTTTTGAACTGCATGTCGATTTTTGTTTGGAGATACTCGTAAATAGACTTGAGTATTTCAAGATTTTGTTCCGTTCCAAGATGTCGCACCTGTGCGCGCAAAAGCTTCAACCCTGCGGCAAATCCGCGTTGCTCGATGCTTTTCACAATCTCCGTTGTCGGGTCCGTAATGGTTGAGGTAGCCCCATGCTGCAGGTTGATGTTATCTACGTACTTGATCAATTCTAAAACCTTGGACGGGCTGATATAATCGGTCAACCATCCGCCAAACTCGGTTGTAATATTGAACTTACCGTCACTATAAGCACCCGCTCCACCGAATCCAGCGGTAATGGAGCATGCCGGCAAACAACCGGCATAATTTTTTTTACCTGCGGGAGGCGGGCACAATTGAATGGTTTCTTCAAGGATCGGACAACGTCTGTGATAGATATCGTGGCCTTTATCAATCAACAACACTTTTGACTTGGGTGATTTCAAGGTCATTTCATAGCTTGCAAAAATACCGGCAGGGCCAGCACCTACAACGATCACATCGTATTTGTTCATCGTATCCTCCTGCATAAACCAAATTCTTGTTGTTCATTTTCGAGATTTGCCCAAAAAAAAATTCCAAACCAGAAATGGGTATGAGAATCTCATCCCATTCGTAGTCAGGAATTTACGGTTCCTTGTAGAGACCCTCAAACCTTATTCTTGAGGATATACGAACAGAGCTTGCTGCGATATTTCATTTTTTGACAATTGTATGGTATAGCAAAATTCTCGATATGTCAATACGATTATTTTTATATATTCGCTTTTGTGCATTTTATCAAGCCCAAATCTGCCTATTTTAAAGAACAAGCCACCAAAAGACGAACATTTATCTTTCTTTATAAAAACAGCCATCTGTTTTCGTTTCCAGTTAATTAACGAACATTAAGCGCATAAGTTTATGCTTCGTTCGCTTATTAGAAAAGACTTCGTCCCTTTTCCCCTCTCATCCCCTCTCATCCCCTCTCATCGGGGGACTGAAACGTCGGGGGACTGAAACGTCGGGGGACTGAAACGTTGCCTCCGTTACAGCTTGCGCAGTTGCGATCAAGTCCGGCTTCTCTCATTGTCAGGAAGTGGTCAAAACCGTAGCCTTAGCCTTCGTTTTGCTGCTTGACCACTTTTTTACCCACCCGGCCATAACTAACGTGGTACCGGTCGAGGCCCTTTTTCTCCTGACGATTTTTGCCCACTCAGTTAAACTTTCCGATAACATTCAATACCATAAAAAAGAGCCAACTCAGAGATTCATTCGATCTCTGGCGGCTCTGTCTCTTAAAATATATCCTTAGCCTTCCTCTACTGCTCTGCGCAAACTCCGGGTGCCTTCGATAATATCAGGGGCCAGACTGATCGCCGAAATAACCGATACTCCATCAGCCCCAGCCTTGATGACAGACGCTGCATTACCGGAATGAATGCCGCCGATCCCTACAATTGGAATAGCGATCCCATTTTGGCGCAGCTCCTTTATTACTTCCGGTCCTTGTGCCGCTTTGGCGTCTTCTTTGGTCTGGGTGGCGAAGATAGGACCTACCCCGAGATAATCGGCTCCCTGCCTGACAGCTTGTCTCGCTTCTTCAAGGTTATGGGCGGATACCCCGAGAATTTTGTTGCCGATTCTTTTCCGTACTTCCTCGGCAGATTCGTCTTCCTGTCCGACATGGACACCATCTGCATCCAATGCCAAAGCTAACTCCACGTCATCATTGACGATAAACGGGATGTTATGCTGCTTGCAGACAACCTGCATCTGTTTGGCCAAGCGAAATTTGGATGCTCCCGTCAGTGCTCCCTTCCCTTTTTCACGGAATTGAAAAAGCGTAATTCCGCCCTGAATCGCTTCTTCCAGCACTTCGATCGGGTCTTTTTGGCAATTGTTACTGCCCATGATGAAGTAGACACTCAACATCTGCCGCAATAAAGATTCTGTTGTTCGCTCCATGCAGTTCTCCCACTCCCTCTTTCTACGCTTGAGACTGACACTGCCTTCTGCGATTATAGGCCCAATGATTGGTAGGCCCATGACCGTTGCCGATACCCAGTTGATCTTCAATAGCCGCTTTGATAAATTGTTTGGCTACCGAGACAGCTTGTTCCACAGGTCTGCCTTTGGCTAATTCTGCGGCAATGGCAGCAGCGAATGTGCATCCGGTACCATGAGTGTGCTTGGTATCAATTCTCGGGCTCTCCAAGCTGATGAATTCCCTGCCGTCGTACAACAAATCAACCACTGTATCTTCTTCCTCGGCATGGCCGCCCTTCATCACGACATTCTTAACTCCCAGGCCAACCAGGAGCCGGGCTGCCTGCTTGCGGTCTTCCAAGGTACGGATCGGTATTCCGGTAAGGATTTCCGCTTCCGGAATATTGGGAGTCACCACCATGGCAAGCGGCAGCAAATGTTTTTTCAAGGATCTGACTGCTTCCTTTTGCAAGAGAGGCGACCCTCCCTTAGCCACCATCACCGGATCGACAACAAGCTTCTCCCAGTTATACTGCTTCACCTTGCGTGCCACCGCTTCAATGATTTCGCTATTAAACAACATGCCTGTCTTCACCGCGTCGGTTCCCAAATCTGCTCCGATGGCGTCAATCTGTTTTTCCACAGCTTCTACGGTTAGCGGGTAGACAGCTTGCACACCTAAAGTATTTTGAGCGGTAATCGCGGTTAAAGCAGTCATCCCGAAAACTCCAAGCTCTTGAAACGTCTTGATGTCTGCCTGAATTCCCGCACCGCCCCCGCTGTCAGAACCGGCGATCGTCAACGCTTTGTATGTTTTCACTAAGATTCGCTCCGTTTCGTTAGGATTTACGCGAGTTTTGTGAAAGATGCCAATTGGGTCAGATCTTGTGGAGAAAGCTTGGCAAGCTGATTCAGGAACTCGATTTGGAAACTTCCTGGTCCATGCTCTCCTTGTTTATTCCAGGCAATTTCAGCAGCAACACCATAACTGGTAACAGCGGCCACGGCTGCTTTCAGTTTATCTTCGGATACAGCAGCAAACGCGCCAATCACCGAGGTTAAGAGGCAACCTGTTCCAGTTACTTTGGTCAACATTGGATGGCCGTTATGCACCAGATAGGTAATTTCTCCATCTGTAATCACATCGTCTTTGCCGGTAATGGCGACAATTGCTTGAAGTTCACGGGCAGCTTTTTGAGCTAGTGCCACAACATCTCCCGCTCCTTCGCCTGCGTCAACGCCCTTGATCAGCCATTTTTCCCCGACCACGTTGGCTACTTCCGCTGCATTTCCTCTGATAACCGAAATATTCAGCTCTCGCGCGATGCTGCGGGCCGTTTCCGTACGGTATGCTGTCGCCCCCGCTCCAACCGGGTCAAAAATAACCGGCACGCCATGTTGATTGGCCGATTGACCGGCGATATGCATCGCTTCCACTTCTGTTTCGTTGAGGGTACCCATGTTGAGCACCAGTGCCCCGGCAATTTTGGCCATATCAGCCACTTCTTGCTTGGCGTAAGCCATCACAGGCGAAGCTCCCAATGCCAACAATCCGTTTGCTGTAAAATTGGTAACGACTACATTGGTAATATTGTGAACAAGCGGGTTTTTCGCACGGACTTGCTCAAGTAAGGCAATCATCTCTTGAACATTCATAACTGACATTCTCCTTTTATCGTAAATAGTTGAACTACCGGACACTAGGAAAGGGAAAACAAAAAGCACTCTGCGTAAGCAAAGTGCACACTTTGACATCCCAACACTCCCTACGCTGGCATTACCCAACAGGTTCAAACGGTCAACAGCAGAAAAGCCGTACTCTCAGCCTGATTCCACAGGCTCCCGAAAATATGCAACTCTTTACCCAGAAGTCTACTCCGATCTTCCGGCAAAAGCAAGACTGAAATAACCCCCGACTATAGCCGCTGCTTTGTGGGCCAGCCCCCCAATCTCCTCTTCAACGATGATCAACCTTCGATTCACGCAATAAATCGGCAAACAAAACCATCGCTTTGGTCTGAAAATCGCCGGCTTGTGTAAGCAGCGAGAATTGGCGCATAATCGGCGTTCCTTTAACTGGCAGGATGCGTATGGTCCCCAGACTCAATTCTTTTCGAATCGCCCAGTTGGACAGCAAGCTAACACCCAGACCCGCCTCAACCGATTCCTTAATGATTTGGGTACTGCCAAACTCCATCAAATATGCCGGTGCCAATCGAAGCTCGGAAAACATGCGCTCCGTAGCCTCTCTGGTACCGGAACCGATTTCCCTGACAATCCACGTCTCATCTGCCAACTCAGACAAGCTTACTTCTGACTGCTGGGCCAGCCGATGGGATGAACCAGCGATCACCACCATGAAATCGTCTTCAATTGGCTCCACATGCAGTTTCTCGTGCCGGAATACTCCCTCGACAATCCCGATATCAATGTGTCGGTTCACTACAAGTTCAGCAATTTCTCTTGTATTCCCAATTGTTATGGAGGGTTGAATCCGCGGATACCTTTCACGCAGTTTGGCGATCACATGCGGCAGCACATACTCTCCATAGGTGTAACTGGCTCCGATGGAGAGGCTTCCGCTTGCATCGTGCATCATGTCATTTACCAATTCTTTCATTCGTGTATGCAGGCCAAGAATTTCTTTCGCGTGATGATAGACCACTTCTCCTGCTTTGGTTAAACGGACAAACTTGTTGCTTCTCTCCAGCAGTTTGGCGCCCATCTCCCGTTCCAGCATCCGGATATAATGGCTGACGGCCGGCTGAGTCATATGGAGTTCTTCCGCCGCACGTGAGAAATTCTTCTTTTCCGCAACCGTAACAAAAACAACCAATTGCTGGTCCATTCTATCATTCACCTTTGTTGATCTGATTGTCTCAATCAATCATAAATATTCCTTATTATCATAATTCATATGATTTATTTTTCTTATTATCATATCTGTTTTATGCTTTTAGTGCAAAGAATGACGAAAGGGCTTGAAAAAACATGAAAACGTTGTTGCAAGCGCAAGTACAGAAAGGTATTGCCTTCACCTTCCTGTTCGCATTGCTTGGTTACGGCTTATCCTGGCTTCCCGGTTTCCATCAAATAGGGCCGCTCGCTTCCGCCATATTGCTTGCCGTCGTCTACCGGCAAGTATGGGGATACCCGGAAGCGCTGCGCCCCGGTATTCAATTCTCCTGCAAAAAGCTGCTGCGTCTGGCGATTGTCTTGTTCGGGCTGAAGCTGAACATAGTGGTTATTTGCCAACAGGGGGTGGGCCTTCTCATTCGCGATACGGCTACAATCATATTTTCTATTGTAATCATCATGACTTTGGCCAAGTGGCTCAAAGCGGACAGGGACATTTCCCTGTTGCTTGGCGTGGGTACAGGAGTTTGTGGAGCTGCTGCTATTGCCGCCATTTCTCCCATTTTGAAGGCAAAGGAGGAAGATACCGCAATTGGAGTAGGAATCATCGCTCTGATCGGTACGGTATTTGCCATTGCGTACACTTTGCTTCAACCAGCGCTTCCTATTTCGGCTGAACAGTATGGAATTTGGTCTGGGTTAACGCTTCACGAGCTTGCCCACGTGGCTCTGGCCGGTGCTCCTGCCGGCCAGGATGCGCTTGCCCTCGCGCTGTTAGCCAAATTGGGGCGGGTATTCTTGCTGATCCCGCTTAGCTTTCTGTTCATGTACGTACAGCGAACAAAGCAGGATCGAGCAAATCCGGATCGAGAAAAACAGGAGCAAGCGGGTGTAAAGCCTGAATTTCCCTGGTTTTTGCTGGGATTTATTGCGATGAGTTTTATTGGCAGCTTCGTACTGGGCAAAATCGTCCCTGTTTCTACCGGATTTCTCAGCATTCTATCCGAGGGAGCTTCATTCTTCCTGGCGATGGCTATGGTCGGCATCGGCTTGCATGTCAGCGTAAAGGATCTTAGAACCAAAGCAATCCGTCCGCTGATCACCGTAACGATCACTTCACTCTTGCTCTCCATTCTCTCCTATTTCACCATTTAATAGTAAAAAAGGAGGGAATTTTCCCTCCTTTTTTATTCGTGGACACTCTCAAGCAATTTACCCAATTCCTCCAGGGCCTCTTGTTCCCTGTCACCCTTAACCTCCAAGGTGATTTCATCTCCTTTGGCAATAGCGAGTGACATAAGCCCCATTATGCTTTTACCGTTAACGGTTTTCCCACCTTTGGTTATCTGGACTTCACATGGATAGGCGGTCGCTTTTTGAACAAACAAACTGGCCGGACGAGCGTGCAGACCTGACGGATTTTGAATCGTAAATGCTTTTTTCATTTGATTGTTCATCTCCTTGATGCTATTCGACTCTTTCTTTCTTCAATACATTTACCATAATCGCGGTAACGACGGTTCCTGCAAGAATGGCAACGATATAAAGCCCGACGTTTCCTACCACTGGCAAGACGAACAAACCGCCATGCGGTGCAGGCAAGGTACATTTAAACAGCATGGATAAACCACCGGCAACCGCAGAACCGACCATAATGGACGGAATCACACGGGTTGGGTCAGCCGCAGCAAACGGAATCGCACCCTCGGTAATGAAGGAAGCTCCGAGCACGTACGCTGTTTTACCTGCTTGACGTTCTTCCTCTGTAAATTTCTTTTTAAATAGAGTAGTAGCTAATGCAAGACCCAATGGAGGGGTCATACCTGCTGCCATAATCGCTGCATGCGGCAAGTAGTTGCCTTCTGCAATCATCGCGATACCAAATGTAAACGCCGCTTTGTTAACTGGACCACCCATGTCAAAAGCCATCATTGCGCCAAGAACAATACCCAATATTACCGCATTGCCCGAGCTCATATTTTTCAGCCAGCTTCCAAGTGCGGTATTGGCTGCAGCAACAGGATCAGAAATGACATAAACCATAATGAATCCGGTAAGCAGAATCCCAAACAGAGGATAAAGCAGCATCGGCTTAATGCCCTCTAGTGATGCGGGCAGTCCGGCAAACAGCTTTTTCAAACCGACAACAATGTATCCAGCGAGGAATCCGGCGATAAGTCCACCAAGGAATCCAGACCCTGAATTGGCTGCGATGAAACCTCCGACCATACCCGGCGCAAATCCCGGACGGTCTGCAATACTCATGGCAATAAATCCGGCCAGAACTGGAATCATTAATTTAAAGGCAGATCCTCCGCCAATGTCCATCAATGCTTTGGCCAACGGATGGAAAGACGGATCATTCGGGTCAAACGCTTTGATTCCGAACATAAAGCTGATTGCAATAATGATACCGCCGCCCACTACAAACGGCAACATATTGGACACGCCATTCATCAGGTGCTTGTAGAAAGCAGGCTGCTTGCTCTTATTCTCTGCTTTCGCCGATTGAATCTTGTCTTGGTAGGAAGATCCAGCCTTATAAATCGGGCCTTCCTGATTGACAGCCCGTCGGAGCAGATCTTCCGCATTGCGGATTCCTTCTGCCACCGGTACGGTAATCACCACTTTGCCGGCAAATCGATCCATTTCTACTTGCTTGTCAGCCGCTACGATAACAGCCGTGGCCTCTTGAATGTCTTCGGGTGTCAATTTGTTTTTGACGCCGCCGGAGCCATTGGTCTCCACTTTGATCGAAATTCCCAGCTCTCCCGCCTTTTTCTTCAAGGAGTCGGCAGCCATATAGGTATGGGCGATACCTGTCGGACAAGCGGTTACAGCCACGATTTTGGCGCCGGCCGAGCTTGAACGGCTTTCCGTTTCCTTTGAGTCAGCAAGCAATTCTTTTTCCTTCTTGGCAATCACTGCAAGCACTTCTTCTTTGCTTCCCGCTTTCATTAATTGCTGGCGGAGTGTTTCATCCATCAACATTTGTGAGAGGGTTGCAAGCGTTTGCAAATGAGCTTGATTAGCATCCTCTGTAGCGGCAATCATGAAGAACAGGTGAGCTTTCTGCCCGTCAAGAGACTGGAAATCAATGCCCTCAGGAGAGTATCCGAACGCGATGCTGGGTGTTTTCACTGCCGCCGTCTTGGCATGGGGGATGGCAATTCCTTCCCCAATGCCTGTCGAACCCTGTGCTTCCCGCTCCAAAATCGCTTTTTTCATTAACTCTTTGTTATGCAAACGCCCTGCTTTGTCCAGCTTGGCAATCAGCTCATCCAAAACCTCGTCTTTGGTTTTAGCCGACAGCCGGGTGATAATGGTATCACCCTTCAATAATTCTCCAATGCGAATATCATTCATCATATGAACCTCCCCTATTCAACCTTTTTTATGGTTACATGCGGCAGAAACTGATGAACTTTTTCAAGTGTGCAAAAACCTTCTGACAACGCAGTCGAACTTCCGGCAGCAACGGCGTATTGAAATGCTTCTTTGGGATCATTGGTTTTCACAAATGCGTATACGAATCCGGCTACCATGGAATCCCCGGCACCAATGGAATTAACCGGCTCCCGCTTTGGAATCTCTGCGATATACGCCTCCTTCCCATTAACATAGACGGCGCCTTCACCAGCCAACGAGACGATCACCTGCTCTGCTCCCAACTCTACGGCTTTTCGACCGTAGACAATGGCTTCTGCCGGAGTTGTGATGGTTACTCCAAACAGTTCACCTAATTCATGATGGTTAGGCTTGATGAGAAAAGGCTTTTCTCGCAAACCATCCAAGAGAGCATCTCCTTTGGCATCTAGGCAAATCTTTATCCCTCTGCCGAAAAGCTTCTTCATGATAGTCTGATAGATGTCGGCAGGCAGACTGGCAGGTACACTGCCCGCCAGGATCAGGATATCCCCCTTTTGTAGTTGTTCTATCTGACTTATCAGCTTATCCAGCGCTTCTTGCGGAATTAATGGCGATACACCGCTTATGTCCGTTTCCATTCCGGCTTTGATCTTTAAGTTGATCCGTGAGTCTTGCTGAACGGAAATAAACTGATGGATAATTCCCGCTTTTTCAATCTGCTGCCGGATAAAAGCACCGGTAAAACCTCCGACAAATCCCAACGCTGTACTATTCATGCCGAGATTCTTTAACACTTTGGAGACGTTGAGGCCTTTGCCTCCCGCGTCCTTCCACTCTTTTTCAGCCTGATGAATGGATCCTTCGTGTAAGACGGGAATCCAGACGTGATAGTCGATCGAAGGGTTCAAAGTTACTGTGTAAATCATACTTTCACCACTTTTAGCTTGGTTAATTGTTGATAGACCTGCTGTTCTTTTTCATCCAAACCATTGTCAGTAATCACGGTTACCTGGTTAATATCACCCACCTTGGCAAACGTAACCCGGGAAAACTTGTTGGAATCGCATAAAACAAAAGGTTCATCGGAATAATGAAGAGCCAATTGCTTCACATAGGCTTCGTCTGGATCAGGAGTTGTCAAACCGTGAAGTTTATCAACGCCGTTCATCCCCAAAAAGCACTTGTCAAAACGGTATTGACTGATATTTTTAACTGCTTCGCGGCCAATCAGGGACAATGTACCCGCTTTCAATTCCCCGCCTAACAAAATGGTTCTGATCTGCCGTTTGCACAGTTGCATGGCAATATCGAGCCCATTCGTCACCACCACAATGTTTTCATAAGGCAGAAACGGAAGCATATGAAAGGTAGTTGTTCCTGCATCAATAAAGATAGAATCTCTTTCCTTGACCAAACTTGCTGCGTATCTGGCGATTGCAATCTTTTCTCTTTCGTGTTTTACCGCCTTTTCGACAACGGAAGGCTCTTCGATTTTATTTTGGACAGAAGATGCCCCACCGTGTACGCGTTTCAGCAAGCGCATCTCTTCCAGCTCGCTTAAATCACGGCGGATGGTTGATTCAGAAGCACCGGTTGCTTCGACAATTTCTTGGATGCGGACGACATCCTTTTCCTTAAGCAAGGACAAGATCATTTGGTGTCTTTCAGGAGTTAACATTAGCAACGATCCTCCACTTCGGTCTGTCAAACGACTCGACCTGATTTTATTGTATCTCATGATTCGATCAAAAACAATCACAAATAATCATTTTCGATCAAAAATAATCAAATTCATCTTTTTTCAACTAATTCAGAATGATTTTAATTGATTTTCAAATATTCCAGCATGCACTTGTTATTGACAAGACAACCGATCTTCTTTTAAATTTGTATATACAAATATCTGCCAGGATGATCACGGAGGTGACAAAATGATCGAATCTTATCTTTGCGGCTGCCTGTACTTCACTGCAAACCGCTTGGCAAGAATCATGAATAAAATGGCTGACGAAGCGTTTGCTCCCATTGGTTTGTCGGGAACGTACGCCTTTTTGATCATGGTTGTCAACGAAACGCCCGGAATCACCCAAAAACAGTTATGCGAAAAACTGCACATCGCCCCCTCTACCAGCACTCGCTTTGTCGATAAACTCGTGGTCAAAGGCATTGTCTCCAGAAAGCAAGAAGGTAAACAAGTGTATATCTACCCTACCGACAAGGCAAAAGAACTTAACAAACAAATAGCTGATTGCTGGAAAAACCTTTACGATGGTTATTCTAAAGTATTAGGACAGGAAGCAGGAGACAATTTGACTCATTTCATACACAACGCCTGCGAAAAACTTGAATCATGAATATTTTTATATAAATATTTGTATGTACAACCAAATTTAAAGGAGAGATTCCCATGAAGACTTTAGTAATTGTAGCTCACCCAAACCTTCACTCTTCCCGCGTAAACAAAGTGTGGAAAGAACGTCTGTTGCAAGAAGACGGCATCACCGTTCACGACCTTTACGCCGCTTATCCGGACGGCAAAATCGATGTGGAAAAAGAACAGGCACTGCTGTTAGCGCATGATCGAATCGTCTTTCAATTCCCTCTTTACTGGTACAGTACCCCGTCTATCTTGAAGGAGTGGCAGGATGTCGTACTCACTTATGGTTGGGCATACGGTAAAGAAGGCACCAAACTCCACGGGAAACAACTTCTGCTGGCCATCTCCACCGGCGGACCTCAGGAAGCTTATCAGGCAGGAGGCTACAATCAATACACCATCAGCGAGCTGACTCGTCCTTTGCAAGCGATGGCTAACCTGACAGGCATGAAATTCCTCCCAAGCTTTACTCTGCAAGGTGTAAACTCACTTTCTGCTGAGGATATTATGAACAGCGCTGATAAGCTCGTTGACTACATTCTTACAGTTTAACTCATAATATGAGCGGGGATCACTTGCCCCGCTCTATCCCCGCTCTTTTCTTCCATAATCTCCACCAGGCTGGATCGTATCTGCTTTCGTGCAGGGGCGTCATCTCCTGAAACCAAGCCTAAACTCAACGTAAATAGTGGCTAACTTAAAACAGTCATTAACTTTCCATATCGGAAGGGGCCTCATCTGTGTTATTGTTGTCTTGCATAGCTTTCGACCGCAAGTCTCACAGTACGAATAGGGCCTCAAGAAGGGGGATCGGCATGGAAAGAACGAAACGGTACAAGGCCAAAAAAATTATCAGCAACAATGCGGTCCTTGCTGTTGATCACTTAGAGAGAGAGTTGATCCTTTTAGGTAAGGGGATTGGCTTTCAACGAAAGAAGAACGACATTATCCCGCATGATACCTCTATAGAAAAAATATTTATTCCTTCCTCGGAAGACAATCGGGAAGCGATGCTGCGACTTTTTGAAGAAACAGACGAAGAGGTAATGAATGCCATCAACGAGTATATCCGACTCGTGGAAGAAACCTTGCATCAGCAGCTAACAGAGCGATTCATTGTCTCGTTCATCGATCACTTATCTTTCGCAATAAAGCGCTTACAACAGGGAATCCGCATTTATAATCCGTTTTTACACGAGGTCAAAAGCCTTTATCCCACGGAGTATTCCGTAGCCGAAGCCGTTGTTCCCTTATTAAAAAGACGGATTAACATAGAATTGCCGGAAGACGAACTTGGCTTTATCACACTCCATCTGCGCAGCGCCCAAACCAATCAAAGCATCACGGAGATGAACCGCTTTTCCACCCTGATCGCCACACTGGTAGAGTTGATCGAAAAAGAAATGGGTATCCAAATTGATAAAAACTCTACCGATTACGCAAGACTGGTAACCCATTTGCGCTACGCGATTGACCGGGCAGAGAAAGGACAAGGGTTAGGGGAAAATCATCCTTTAAGTGCCTTATTGCAAAAAGAATATCCCGTATGCTATAATTTCTGCTATAAGCTAGTAAAGATTATGCAAAATGAGTTAAGGATAGAGATTCCGGAATCCGAAGTTAGTTACTTAACCTTGCATATTCAACGAATGACACAGCATGTCAACTAAATATTCTACCATGTGACTGACCCGATCAGGCATGAGTAATTTAGTACTGGTACAACCTAGAAGGTGTATCTGTCTAATTACTTATGCCTTTTTTATATTTTCCTAAGTTTATTGAAACCACTTCTTGAGGTGATATTATGTTTAAAAAAGGTTTCCAAGTTCTGCAACAGATTGGGCGGGCCTTGATGACACCGGTTGCAGTATTGCCTGCAGCGGGTCTGCTTCTCCGCTTCGGGGACAAAGATTTGCTCAACATGCCGGTAATTAAAGATGCCGGCGGGGTAATTTTTGGTAATCTGCCGTTAATCTTCGCGGTCGGGGTTGCCATCGGTTTGGCTGGCGGGGACGGTGTAGCCGCGTTAGCTGCAGTGATCGGGTACTTAGTGTTAACGAAAACGCTGGATAACATGGGGAGTTATCTTGGGTTACAGCCACCTTACCAAGGCGCAGAGCATTTGATCAACATGGGGGTATTTGGCGGGATCATCATCGGTATTCTGGCTGCCCTCGCTTACAAGCGCTTTCATGACATCAAGCTTCATCCCGTCTTGGGCTTTTTCGCCGGAAAGCGGTTTGTGCCGATTGTCACCGCTTTTTCTTCTCTCTTGCTTGGCGTGATTTTCGCTTTCGTGTGGCCGCCGATTCAGCACGGCATTGACGGAGCCAGCAACTGGGTAATGAGCTCCGCTGCAGGCCCGTTCTTCTTCGGGTTTATCCAACGTTTGCTGATTCCGTTTGGTTTGCATCATATTTTCCAAACGCCATTCTACTTTACGATGGGTCATTATATTAATCCTACGACTGGACAGGTCGTAACAGGGGACATGGCACGCTTCTTCGCCGGTGACCCGACAGCAGGACGTTTCATGGTCGGCCTGTTCCCGTACATGATTTTTG
This sequence comes from Paenibacillaceae bacterium, assembly GCA_041920465.1. Lineage (GTDB taxonomy): Bacteria > Bacillota > Bacilli > Brevibacillales > Brevibacillaceae > Brevibacillus_H. Next base: position 60,058 of record JBHGXW010000002.1, read on the forward strand.
GTCTTCCGGCAGCAGCTTTGGCAATGATTCATGAAGCTCGTCCGGAAATGCGCAAGGCCGTATCGGGTGTATTAGTCTCCGCCGCTCTGACATCCATGCTGACAGGGATCACAGAGCCAGTAGAATTTGCCTTCTTGTTCGTTGCACCTGCCTTGTTCTTTATTCATGCTCTGTTGGCCGGTTTGTCCTTTACCGTGATGGACTTCCTCGGAGTAAAACACGGGTACACATTCTCCGGCGGGGGGATTGACTATATTCTCAACTACGGATTGTCCACCAAAGGTTGGCTCGTCATCCCGGTCGGCTTGGTGTTTGGTCTGATTTACTACTTCCTGTTCCGTTTCGCCATTCGCAAATGGGATTTGAAAACTCCTGGAAGAGAACTGGATGAAGAAACGACCGAGAATAAGCAAACACAAGCGGGAAATCTCGCTACCAACGTATTGAACGCATTTGGGGGCAAAGAAAACCTGACTGCTCTTGACGCTTGCATTACCCGTTTGCGTGTAACAGTGAAAGATCCGGCGCAAGTGAATAAAGCAGAGTTGAAACGTCTTGGAGCAACAGGCGTTCTTGAAATGGGCAACAACTTCCAGGCAATTTACGGTACCCAATCCGATTCCTTAAAAGAGCAAATCAAAGCTATTTTGAGAGGGGAAGCTCCAGCAGATGTTGCTCAACCGGCAAAGCCTGCTGCCGCTGAACATGAACCAACAGCACAACCGGCAGGATCGGTTGAATCGTTCGTATCTCCGATGACAGGGGAAATCGTCGATATTACGGAAGTTCCTGACCCTGTCTTCTCCGGAAAAATGATGGGTGAAGGCTTTGCTATCAAGCCAACTGAAGGAAAAGTAGTTTCGCCGGTGAAAGGAAAAATCGTCACCTTGTTCCCGACAAAACACGCAATTGGTCTTGTAACCGATACAGGAGTGGAACTCTTGATTCACGTCGGGATTGATACCGTCAAACTGGAAGGGCAAGGATTTGTTTCACTTTGCCAAGAAGGTGACAAGGTAGAAGTGGGTACTCCGCTTCTGCAAGTTGACCTCAACCGAATTGAGTCGGAAGGCAAATCAACGATTACACCAGTTATCTTTACCAATCTGAAGCCTGAACAACGCCTTATGATTGCGAAGGGGCAAGCGGTAGCTGCCCAAACAGAAGCAGCAACTATTCAAAATCAATAACTTCTAAGGAGGAAAATATACAATGGAAAAAATATTTACAGTTAAAAATCCTACAGGAATTCACGCTAGACCAGCAACACAGTTGGTGCAAACAGCCAACTCTTTCCCGTGCGAAGTGATTATTGAAAAAGACGGCAAACAAATGAACGCCAAAAGTATTATGGGCATCATGTCGTTAGCTGCCAAACAAGGCGACAAATTAACCGTAATCACCAAGGGAGAGAAAGAAGCAGAGGCGCTGAATGCGATCGGAGCCATCATTGAGGCCGTCCTAGAGTAGGGGAAAGAAAGAGGCGAATTATTATGCAATGGAAGGGAATTGGTGCAGCCCCAGGCTATGCTATGGGGCCTGCCTTCCTCTTAATGGAAGAGAAGGTAGAAGTTCAGAGACGCTCCATTCAACAGGCAGATATTGAGCTGGAAGTGAAACGTTTTACAGAAAAAACAGCCGAGGCTATTGCAGAGCTGGAAGCGATCCGCGAAACAACCAGACAAAAAATGGGAGAAAAACAAGCGGAGATCTTTACCGCGCACATTCTGCTTTTGCAGGACCCGGAATTCATCGGAGCTATCCAGCAGAAAATTACGGATGAAGCGATCAATGCCGAAGCTGCCTTGGAAGAGGTTGCCGCTAGCTTTATTACATTGTTCGAGAGCATGGACAATGAGTACATGCGGGAACGCGCTGCCGATATCCGCGACGTAAGCGGCCGTCTGCTTCGCAAGTTGGCAGGAGTAGAAGCGAAGTCGATGGATGACTTCACGGAACCTGTCATCTTAATCGCCCGAGATCTCACTCCCTCCGATACCGCACAGTTGGATCGAAACAAAGTAGCCGGCTTTGCCACTGATATCGGCGGACGCACTTCGCACTCGGCAATTATGGCTCGATCTATGGAGATTCCTGCTGTAGTAGGTTTACAAGAAATTACTTCAACAGTCAAACAAGGCGATATGGTCGTTCTGGATGGAAGCACCGGGGCAGTCTATATTAACCCTGCACCTGCCGTCATCGCAGAGTACAAAGAAAAGATCAATCAGTTTGCTGCTCACCACGCGCAACTTAAACAGTTGAAAGACGAGCCGAGCGTGACCGCAGACGGTTTCCTGGTAGAGTTGGTTGCCAACATCGGGAATCCGAAAGATGCCGTTGCAGCCAAAGGAAACGGGGCAGAAGGCATCGGATTGTACCGCACAGAGTTTTTGTACATGAAAAGGACCGATCTTCCTTCTGAGGATGAGCAATTTGAAGCATACAAGGCGGTTGCCGAAACATTTGCCAAAGATCAGCCGATTGTCATCCGCACGTTAGACATTGGGGGGGACAAAGAGCTTCCATATCTGGATCTTCCCAAAGAAATGAACCCGTTTTTGGGCTACCGGGCAATCCGTCTCTGTCTGGATTGTACCGATATTTTCAAAACCCAGCTTCGGGCCATTCTCCGGGCAAGTGCATATGGCAACATCAAAATGATGTATCCGATGATTTCGTCCATTCAGGAGCTGCGCAAGGCAAATCAGCTCTTAGAAGAAGTAAAAAGTGAATTGACCCGCGAAAACATCGCCTTCAACAATGCGATGGAAGTGGGCATTATGATTGAAATCCCGGCAGCAGCAATGGTCGCCGATCAGTTGGCCAAAGAGGTGGACTTCTTCAGCATCGGTACCAACGATCTGATCCAGTACACTATCGCCGTAGACCGCATGAACGAAAAGATCTCTTATCTGTATCAGCCGTTCCATCCAGCCGTATTGCGTTTGATTCACAACGTAATCGAAGCGGCTCATCAGGAAGGCAAATGGGTCGGCATGTGTGGAGAAATGGCCGGCAATTTGACTGCCATCCCGCTTTTGCTCGGCATGGGTCTGGACGAATTCAGCATGAGTGCATCATCCATTCTGCCTGCCCGTGCATTAATTCGCACTTTGAAAAAATCCGAGATGCAGCATCTGGCCAGCATTGCCTTGCAGATGGACACCGCAGAAGAAATCAAAAGCTTCATCGAGAAGCAAGTGCCCGCGGTTGCAAACAGTTCCATGTAAAATGCTCAAGTCCGGCTTCTCTCATCGTATAGTAAAAAAAGGGTTGTTGACGAGAATGTCACAACCCTTTTTTAACTCAGCTTTTCCGGTATAGCAGAGTGGTTTTTCTTAGTCAGCGGCAATGTCGATATTGTCCTACATTTTAATCACAATCTGTTATGATCGTCAATTCCAAATCATGATATCTTCTGCAATCTTCCCGAATATCGTATAATGAAAGCTACAACCTGTTCGGAAAATTTGTAAAATGCAGGAGATCCTTTCATGTTTATCATTGTTTTGATTGCATTGTGGGCATTTGGACTGCTATTGCTCTTCACTGATCCCAAGCGAACATCCACCCGCTGGGCATGTGCTACCGCCTTCGTTGGAGGACTGGGCTTCTTTTCTGCCGTTGTGGAAGAAATGCTGTATCCGCTCGTGCAAGGCTATGCGCTGCAGCATCCGTTTGTCGATTCTTTCCTTTTGTTTATCAACAGGATTTCCTCATTTTTATGTCAAACAGGCCTTCCTTATTCCTTTCTGATGTTCGCCGTTCATTCCAGTGATTTTTTATCACGGCGAACCAGAACGATCATACAATATACAGCGCTGATTCCGCCTGTTGTCATGCTCCTGATTACGCCCATTTACCCGGTTCTTACATTTAATTACTGGATCATGATCACTTGGGTTATCCCCTACTTTATTGGCTCCTGCTTCTTGCTTATTTATATGTATTGGCTGGAAAAAGATCCACTCATGAAAAGAAGCCGCCTGTTTAATAACATGCTCATGATCTTGCCGTTGTCTCTTATCTTTACGTTTCTCTACATCATGCGTACTTTTGACAATTACGACGCATGGCGCTACAATGCCTTCATCGTTGCTATCCAGTTTATTTTGTTTTTGCTTATCAGTGTGAAATACGGTCTGCTCGGAGTTAGACTAAAAGTGGAAAAACGACGCCTTGACAGCACACTGCGTGCCATGACTTCAGGCGCTGCCATTGTTAATCACACCATCAAGAACGAGTTGGGCAAAATTACGCTGTTTGCTGACCGGATCCAATCCTACGCAGCCGAAACAAAGCAGCAGGAAATGAAAGAAGACATGCAAATCCTGATGCAATCCACCCAAAATATTCTGGACATGGTGAATCGGATCCAAGGCCAAATCCAGGATATCGCGCTGAAAGAAGAAGTAGTCCCCATCCGCTCCATTGTTGATCGTGTTCTTCAAGATGTAAAACCGTATACAGAAAAATATCAAATCCAGATCAACACAATCACGGATGAGCCGATGAAGCTGAAATGTGATCCTGTCCATCTGCGGGAAGTCCTCGCCAATCTTTGCATGAATGCAATGGAAGCGATGAAGGCTGGCGGAAGCCTCTCCATTCACATGTATATGTCCAGAAAACACCTTGTCATCGCAGTCGAGGATAACGGTTCCGGCATTTCCAAAGAAAATCTTCCCTACGTCCTTGATCCTTTTTTCTCCACCAAAAAGCAGGGACGCAATTACGGTTTAGGCTTGTCCTATTGCTATAACGTCATGCAAAAACATCAAGGACGCTTGGAGATTCACAGTGTCAAAGATGAGGGAACCACCGTCTACCTCTATTTCCCGAAAAAACGTTTGGTCAGCGAGTAAACCATCCTCAAAGGAGAGGAACAATGGACAATATTCGTATTTTGGTTGTAGAAGATGATGCAATCTGGCGAAAGGGCCTGATTGATTATGTGAACAAAGAAGATGATCTTACCGTAGTTGGAACGGCCGAGACCAGGCAAGAAGCGCTCCAATCGGCTCAGGATCTGGAATTCGATGTCGTCTTATTAGATATAAATCTCACCGAAAACAATTTGGACGGGATTGATATTGCCCTTGAGCTTTCCCAGCTAAAACCTGATTGTAAAATCATCATGCTTACTTCATTGACGGCCGAAGAAATCATTGTTGATTCCTTCTCTGCCGGAGCGGTGAATTACATCAGCAAGCTGAATTTCAAGGAGATTCCCGAAGCGATTCGCGCCGCTCACCGCCAGCAGTCAGCCATCCATCCCACCGCCGCTGCCGCTTTACGCAATGAACTGCTGCGGTTAAAGCAGGAAGAAGATAAAAAATTGCTCTCTCCCGCCGAAAAAGAAATCCTTCAACTGATCCATCAGGGGCAGACGCAATCCCAAATCGAGAAAACGCTGCATATAACCAAGCGAACCATCAAAAACCATATCAACCGCATTCTAAAAAAATTGGGCACCAAAACAAGCAAGGAAGCTGCTGCCAAAGCCAAACAAAAAAAGCTGTTTTAACAACCTTCTTTCGTTCAAGGGAGGTTCTTTTTGCACATTCATATATTTTGGTTAGGTCAGAACGTTTGTACATGCGGAAGCAATCATGATTCTCATAAATTAATTGTATGCTTGTGCAAAAAAACGGGTATGCGGAAGGAGCGATTTGGATGATAGAGATGATCGGGAAGTCTAAGTCCATTTGGGAACAAAAGGCCAACCAGATCATTGCTTTGGGAATGAAGTACCTTGGGACTCCTTATAAATTCGGAGCGCAACCAGGCGAGACCAGCCAGTTTGATTGCAGTTCTTTCATCCAATATATTTTCGGCAAGAACGGTATTCCATTACCGCGCAACTCGCGGCAACAGAGTAAAATAGGCGTAAGAGTGCCAAAAACTCGAATCCGAAAGGGAGATATCCTCATTTTTGAATCGGAAAGACGAAAACATAAAAAAGGACTGGCACGTATAGGCCACGTGGGAATCTATTTGGGCAATGGCAAAATGCTTCACGCCGCCCGCGATGAAGGCATAAGTGTAATCAGGCTATCCGATTATCAGAATGGCAAGCTTGTCAAAGTGAAGAGAGTAATCAGGTAGCACCAGCACCTCCGTTACCCATCTTCGAACGAACAGGTACCAATGAAAGTTGGTACTTTTTAAAAAAATCCCACACCTTAGAATGAAAGTATAAGCAATTATTCTTTTGTAAAGGTGTGGAATCATATGATTATTCTTCATCTGCTCGCCAAGTTTTTGTTAAGCCTCTTGTTTCGTGTCCAAATCCAAGGAATTCGCAACATCAATTTCTCCCAACCCATCATTCTTACTCCCAACCATGTTTCCCTGCTTGATGCCGTGCTGTTATCCCTTTATCTCCCCAACTCTGTCACCTTTGTTGCCAACACCGAAATCGCCAAAAGATTTTCGTTCTTCCTCAAATTTCGCAAACACATCACCGTTGACCCGATGAATCCTTATTCGATCCGCCATATGATCCGCGCCATTCATAACGGTAATTCGCTTGTGATTTTTCCTGAAGGCAGAATTACCACAACCGGCTGCCTCATGAAAATTTACAGCGGTGTCGGATACCTGGCTCTACGCACAGGCGTCAGCGTCTATCCGGTTATCATCAACGGATTGGAGCGTTCCAGGTTCTCCTATTTGAAAGGGAAAGTAAGACTTGCCTGCTTCCCCAAAGTCACCATCAAGGTTGCCGCTCCCTTCCAACTGCAAAAAAGAGAGAATGTATCCATGAAGGAGCAAAAAGCATACGCAAGTGACCTCATCTTGCGTACTTTGCAAAAAGAATTGTTCCAATCCCGTATGAAAAAACAAGTCAACTTATTTAACGAAGTGCTGGAAGCAGCAAGCGTCCATGGTGCAGGCCAAGAGATCGCCAAAGATATTACAGTATCTGTCACCTACCGCAAATTGCTGATCGCAAGCTATATGCTTGGTCATGCGTTCAAATCTCTGCTTTCAGCCAATCAACCGGTGGGAGTGCTTTTGCCGAACTCAATCGGCCATGTCGTCACTCTGCTCTCCTTATTCCGTATCGGGAAAACACCTGCCATCTTGAACTTCTCGCTTGGCGTGCGTACCCTGCTTGATTGCTGTGAAACGGCAGGTATTCAAACGATCCTGACGTCACGACAATTTATTGAAAAAGGGAAGCTGGGCGGACTCATCACCGGCCTTCAAGAGAAAGTAACCATTCTCTATCTGGAGGAGGTGAAAGAGTCCTTGAGCATCATGGATAAAATAGCAGGACTCTCTCTCTACCTGATTCGTAAAAAAGCAGGAAAATCAAACAATGAATTGATTCTTTTTACTTCCGGCAGCGAAAGCAAACCAAAAGGTGTTGTCTTATCCCATTACAACCTCTATGCCAATATCCAGCAGGTGAAAAGTGTTATTGATTTCACTTCCCGGGACAAAATTCTAAACGCTTTGCCAATGTTCCACAGTTTCGGACTGACAGCAGGGACGATTCTGCCTGTCATATCCGGCGTTCCGGTCTATCTGTATCCCAGTCCGCTGCATTATAAGGTTATCTCCGAAATTTGTTACGATCAAAATGTGACCATCCTGTTCGGCACCTCCACCTTCCTGGCCGGCTACGGAAGGTACGCCCATCCTTATGATTACTACTCTCTTCGCTATATCTTTGCCGGCGCTGAGAAATTAAAGGATGATGTAAGACAGTTGTGGCAGGATAAATTTGGAGTACGCATTTTTGAAGGTTATGGAGCTACGGAAACTTCCCCTATCCTGTCCCTCAATACCCCGCTTTCCAATAAAAAAGGGACGGTAGGACGTCTTCTGCCGGGAATCGAACATCAAATTGAATCGGTAGAAGGTATTTCGGAAGGTGGGCACCTGCTTGTTAAGGGTCCGAATGTAATGAAGGGGTATTTGATTCACGGTACGGGATTTCTTCCTGCAGAGGAATGGTATAAAACCGGCGACCTGGTGGGTATCGATGAAAACGGATATCTCACGATCAAGTCCCGGCTCAAGCGATTCGCAAAAATCGGCGGCGAGATGGTTTCTCTCAATCTCGTCGAGGAACTGGCTATGCAGTGTTTCGGCCACTCGGAGTTCGCCTCCATCTCAATTCCCGATGTACGAAAAGGAGAAAAGATTCTTCTCTACACTACTGATTCATCTGTTCGCGCCGAACAAATCCGGGCTTTTCTTGCCGAGAAAGGATATTCTCCCTTGCTGCTCCCGGCTTCTATCCAATGGATTGAGAAATTGCCTTTGCTGGGCAGCGGGAAAACCGATTATGTCAGCCTGAAACAAATGGCGGAAAAGGAGAACATGAAATATGAAAATACCAAAGAACATGCCGGTTAAACGTCTGCAGGCCCTTTATTTTACCCAATTCCTGTCCGCTTTCGCAGATAACATGATTTTATTTGTCATCGCTAATTTGTTGACTGAAAACGGGTTTTCCCCTGCTTCGTTAGCACTGGTTTCCATGGCCTTCTTTCTACCCTATATTATCCTTGCCCCGATAGTGGGGCCCTTTGCAGACAAATTGCCAAAATCAACCGTATTGGTGATTGGGAATTTGGTCAAAGCGCTCGGCGTCCTGTTCCTGTTGTTTACTGACCACTCCAACATTGTTCTGTTGATGTTGAGCTACTTCTCAGTCGGAGTCGGAGCAGTCGTCTACTCGCCAGCGAAATACGGAATTTTGCCGGAACTCACCCAAAATGAAACGGAGCTGTTTCATGCCAATGCGAGAATGGAAGCTTATACTATCATCGCGATTTTGCTCGGAATCGGCGGCGGAGGCACCATTGTATCTGTAACCTCCAGTTTGGTTTCTTCACTGATCTGCTTAGGATTATATGTTCTTTCAGTGCTGATGACCTTTTTCATCCCGAGAATAAATGGGAATCCACAGATTCGCTACGGGACAGAGGCCCGCAACTTTTTCTCTAGCGTACAGTTGCTGTTTCAAAGACCGAATACGAACTTTTCGCTGGTTGGCACCGGTTCCTTTTGGATGAATTCAGCCGTGTTGCGTGTTGCCGCTCTTGCCTGGATTCCCGCTTCCTTGGGATTTAATCCCAAAGACTTCGCCGTTTCGCTCATTCTTGCCACAACCTCCATCGGGATCATTGTCGGTGCGATTCTTTCAACCAAATTAATTCCGTTGAACCGCTTTTACCGCTCGGCTTTATATGGTTTGTTTATGCTGATTTTCATCCTGCTCTTTCCCTGGTTTCATGTTACCGGCATTGCCATCCTTTTCTTGCTGGCAATCGGATTTATGGGCGGCGTTTTCATTGTTCCTATGAACACGATTTTGCAAGAAGAAGGCAAACAAATGATTGGATCAGGAAAAACAATCGCCGTGCAAAACTTTATCGAGAACCTCCTGATGCTGATTGGTTCCGGCATCTATTATCTCAATTTATATCTCGGGCTGTCCGTTTCCGGTGCGATTTGGGCTCAGGGACTATTGTTTGCCGTATTTTTGATTTACTTGGGTGCGATGGCAAAGAGAATACAGAAGACAAGGATGATGAAATCCTACTGACTAAAATTACCCACCCGGCCCAAGCTATCGCTGCGCCGGGCGGGCCCCAAACCTTTAGATCGGGAAAGCCAAAGTAAGCCCGATCAGCACAAAAATACATCCCTTTACCACGTTTATCTTTCTGACCAGATTAGAATTTCTTAATACTTTCATCCCTAAAATTTGTGAAAAACATGAAACAACTGTAAAAATTACGATGGCCTGAAGCATAAACAATACCCCCAGCATAATCATTTGCAGCGGGATATTGCCTGCTGTCGGAGTGACAAATTGAGGAAGGAAAGCTAAAAAGAAGAGTGCGACTTTTGGATTCAGGATATTCATGAAAATACCTTGCTTATAAAGCGCTAGCAAATCCTTGGTTTCACTCTTTTCGGCAGGCACCAAATGCGCGTCTTCCCTAAAAGCTTTCCAGGCAAGGTATAGCAAATAGAGAACTCCAGCATACTTTAAAATGTTAAAGGCAACGACGGATTCACGGAAAAACACAGAAATACCTAAGGCAGCTGCTGTTGTGTGAACCACAAGACCTGTACATAAACCAAGTGCTGTTGCAATTCCTGCCATTTTTCTCTGTGTAATGCTTTGAATCATCACAAAAATAATATCTGGCCCAGGGGCAATGGTAAGAATAATGGAGGCCGACAAAAAATAAATGATTTTCACAGGTTCCATCGCTATTCCACCTCATGTAAAAAAATAAACATAGGAAAACGCGCTCCTTTGCTCGTTCCTATGCTCATTATAAACTCTCCAGTTACTGGAAGGTCCTGCTTTTGATTAGCTCTAATTCCCGAATTTTCATTTCTGTAATTTCTTGTTGCTTTTTCATCAGATGTAGAAAGCCATCAATATCCCGATTCTCAAGCTGATCCTTAATATCTTTTAAAGATATTCCTAAAAATTTCAAGTAATTGATGGTGTTCAGTTGTTCGAACTGTTCGGTGGCATAATATCTGTATCCGTTATGCTCATCCACTTTCATCGGTTTGAACAATCCGATTTCATCATAATAACGAAGTGTCTTAACCGGAATATTGTGTAGCTTGGACATTTCTCCGATAGAAAATCTGTTTTTCACATTGCCCCCCTTACACTAATCCCATTACCTCTCCTTCTTCATCTACGTACAAGGATTCCGCCGCCGGTTTTTTGGGCAGTCCGGGCATGGTAACAATACTGCCGGTTAAGACAACAATAAAGCCGGCCCCTGCAGAAACCCTGATTTCGCTCACATGGATGGTGAAATCGGTCGGTGCTCCCAATTTGTCTGGCTGATCGCTGAAGGAGTACGGTGTTTTTGCCATACAGACAGGCAGATGAGAAAGTCCCATATCTTCCACCTTGCATAACGTTTTCTCCGCGGATAGGGAAAATTCCACCGCGGAACCACGGTAGATCTCTTTGACGATTGTCTCAATCTTTGCTTTTATCGAGATATGGTCTTCGTACAAAAATTGAAAGGATGAGAATGCTTTTTCGGATGCCTCCACGATCTTTTCCGCCAGGTCAATTCCACCTCTGCCCCCTTCCTCCCACACGTTGGAGAGAGCCACTTCAATTCCGGCATCACGGCACATACTGATAACAGCTTCCACTTCGGCTGGGGAATCGGAAGCAAAGTGGTTGATCGCCACCACGGAGGGAACACCGAATTTCTGCAGATTTTCCACATGGCGCAAAACGTTGCCGAACCCTTTCGCCAAGGCTTGCCTGTTTTCCAAGTGAAGATTGGCCGCCTCTACTCCGCCGTTATATTTCAACGCTTTTACCGTAATCACAACAACTGCTGCAGCAGGTGTCAGCTTTGCCTTCCTGCACTTGATATGAAAAAACTTCTCTGCTCCCAAATCAGCGCCAAATCCCGCTTCTGTAACCACGTAGTCAGCCAGCTTGAGAGCCAGTTTGGTTCCGATGACACTGCTACACCCATGAGCGATATTGGCAAAAGGGCCCCCATGGACAATGACGGGTGTACCTTCCGTCGTTTGAACCAGGTTAGGTTTCAGCGCATCTTTCAGCAAAACACACATCGCCTCCACCGCATTGATCTCCTTGGCTGTTACGGGCTGATCGTCCAGATCGTACCCGATGATGATGCTGTTTAACCTCTCTCGCAAATCCTGCATATTTTCACTTAAGCAAATTATTGCCATGATTTCTGAGGCGGTTGTGATCAGAAATCCGTCTTCCCGTGTCGAACCGTTTCCTTCACCCAGCCCTACTACAATATTGCGAAGAGCCCGGTCATTCATGTCCATGGCTCGTTTCCAGACGATCTTTTTCGGATTCAATCTCCTGGGATTTCCATGGAACATGTGATTGTCAATCATCGCGGCGAGCAAGTTATGCGCTGCCGTAATCGCGTGAATATCTCCGGTGAAGTGGAGATTAATCTCTTCCGCCGGGAGAATTTGAGCCCGCCCGCTTCCTGTCGCGCCGCCTTTCATGCCCAAACAAGGCCCCAGAGATGGTTCACGAAGCGCCGCAATCGTCTTTTTCCCGATCCGGTTCATCGCTTGCGACAGCCCAATCGTCGTTAAGGTTTTTCCTGCTCCGGCAGGGTTCGGATTCATCGCCGTTACCAAGATCAGCTTACCATCCGGACGGTCTTTCACTTTATCCCACAGTCGGTCAGACAGTTTGGCCTTGTAGTTTCCGTATAACTCCAAATCCTGCTCGGAAATATCAACTTGTTTCGCTATTTCGACAATTGGTTTCATAAAAGCCTCCCCGATTTTTCATGGCTTACATCTTTCTAGGTATCATTTTTCCAAAACCATGAATTCCTTGCAAGCAGGCAGAAAACAAAAAATCCCGCCCGACTTAAGGTAACAATTTCGTCGAGCGGGGCTTCAAACTTGAAAAGAGGTCCTATTCTTCAAGAGCGATTTTTCGGTATTCGATATTGACCGGGTCAAGACCATTTCCCAACGAGCGGTAAACGTTGCCTTGATGCGGATCAATCAATTCCGTTTTCTCATAATAAATTCTCGGTGTCTTCCAAAGTGTTTTTAACGCCCGTCCCAACGGCATTTCATGGTAACGATCAGGCCACATCTTGAGAATATGTTCCTTCACCAGAGGATAATATTTGGGACTCATGCCGGGGAACAGATGATGTTCCGTGTGGTAGGAGAAATTAAAGTGAAGCACATCTACCCATTTCGGTACTCTCACAGACAAACTGTTGGCTAACGGATCGTTAACCGGAACAAGCGGATTCAAGCGATGATTGGTAGAAATATAGCTCATCACAATAAAATTGGCGATAAACAGCGGTAATAAAAATGCAAAAAACCATTTAGTCGGCCCCATCCAAAACAAAAGCCCGATCCATGTCGCCCATGGCAGAATTAACTGTAACCAGACAGTCGGCTGCTTCTTCGGGTTGATCTTCTTGATTAAGCGGATAAACATGTTTATCGAATGAAGTGTAAACGTAATACTTAATGAGAGAAAGCTTACAAAAGAACGAAAAGATAAAGGAAGCCGATAAATCCAGCGCAGAAATGCCCTTTTCGAATACTGTTCCAGGCTGGGCCAAGCGTCAGGATCGCGCTCCTCATCCTGTGTATGAATGTGGTGGCTCATATTGTGCCACTCTCTCCAAAGTCTGGGGCCGGTGCTTAATGGCCAAAAGGCAATTGCCCCGAGAAAATTACGGAGCCAAGGCTTCCTCACCACGGTACCATGCAGAATTTCGTGGCCCAAAAAACCCATGCCGGCAAAGCTCGCTCCCAAACTGACGGCAATCACCAGATTCAAACTTGGATGCAGATCAAACAAACCAATTGCAAGAAACCCGGACAACACAACAAGTAAATACGCAAGTCCACCCAAGAGTCGAGCAGGGACCGGCTTAAATGCTTCTTTCGGCAAATAAGGAGAAATACGTGCTGCATACCATCCGAACGTCTGAAGTTCTTTCACTATTTTGCTCCTTCCGTTTTTTGGCCCTAATCGTTCAGCCAATATGTCCTGGCTTACTTGCAGCAATGCCTTAATCCTATCAATACCTTTTTATTCTTGTCAATCCATTTTTATTACCAAATACTAATTCCTGGTACTAGCTATCGATAGAAAAATAGCATGGGACGTCCATGCTTGCTCTTACTTCAGAAGATCCATTAATTCCTTCAGCTCATTGCTGGTCAGATTCCGCCACTGCCCCGTTTTTAAGCCATCGAGTTTGATGTTCATGATGCGAATGCGCTGAAGCCGCACCACTTGATAGCCGAAAGCCTGGCACATTCGCCGAATCTGGCGGTTGAGACCCTGCGTCAGAATAATTCGAAACACACGGTCGTTGATTCGAGACACTTTGCAAGGTTTTGTCTTCGTGCCAAGTATGTGTACACCGCTGGACATGCCTTGTATAAAGGAACTGGTAATTGGCTTGTTTACTGTCACGATATACTCTTTCTCGTGATTGTTCTCAGCACGCAAGATTTTATTCACGATGTCGCCGTCATTCGTGAGCAGGATTAGGCCCTCGGAGTCTTTATCCAACCGCCCAATAGGGAAAATTCGCTCCGGATGGTTAACGAAATCAACGATGTTTCCTTCTACGTGTTTTTCGGTGGTGCTCGTAATTCCGACCGGTTTGTTTAACGCAATATACACCGATTTCTTTTTGGTTCCAATGGGTTTGCCATCCAGCAGCACTTTATCCCCAGGCTGAACCGTGCTGCCAAGTTCCGCAATGTTTCCGTTAATCGTTACTCGCTTTGCTTCAATCAATTTGTCCGCTTCCCGTCTGGAACAAATGCCGGTTTCGCTAATATATTTATTGATTCTCATTCGGAAATCCCTTCTCTGTTGAAAGATTCACCATTATATAGGTCTTGCCTGATTGTATCAAAATGCGCTCGTTTTTGTACAAAATGATTTGGAAGAAAAAAAACCACAACACTCATCCATAAGTGTCGCGGTTCGCTGCGATTTCACCCATCCCTATTACACAATGAATTTTCTCATCGTTAGTAGGGATACAACATCTACATAGTGTGCGGAACGGAGACAAGCGGAGACAGGAGATCCTTTTCCATACAGTCTTTGATGTTTAACTGTTTTACTTCATGATTGATAATCTTGACCATTTCCAAAAATCCGGTATTCTCTGTATCCACATTCAGTTTTCTCCATCCGATACGGAGATTGGACTCTCTCTCTAAAGCCATTCCCAAAAACTCATTATATTTCACTCGGCATAGGCTGATTTCCCAGTTTTCGATCTCATCAGAGGAATTCATTCTTGTATAGATGTAGCTTTTTATTTCGTTCATGCTACTTACCTCCCGTCCATTTCTGTTTGCAAAAGATCTTCCAGACGATCCACCCATTTGTCGGTTGCCATTCTTGCCGAGCCATCGACTACTTTAATCCACTGTTTCGTGTCGTTATCCTGAAAATAGCCCGTAATCGATATTGATGAAGGATGAAATGATTTATCAAGCGAATAAATCGTTCCATAATGAATATGGCTTTCCTCATAAACATCATGGATCCATTCATCGTGATCATTTTGAAGCCACAGGACTCCCGTGCCCACAAAGCCGACCAATTTAGCCTTTTTTTGATATTTGCGATAGGTGTATCTCAAATTATCATCCCCTTCGCCTATGCCCAGTCAGTGCTGCACGTTTCGTGCTGCACGTATCTTTTAGACCAGTGCCAAATTCCTCTTCAAGACAGGGATAGCATCTATGATATGTCTGTTAATCGCCAATTCTTCCGGCTCAAACCCTAAAGCCAAGCCAATCAACTGCGGCAAGTGAAGGACCGGCATTGTGATGTCTTCTTGATAGCCTTTTTGCGCGTCAGGCTGATACATGTCTAACTGCATTTGGCAAAGCGGACAAGGTGTAACGATGCAGTGAGCTCCTGCCTCTTTCGGAGACAAGCAGTTAATCCCTGTCAGCTTCATTACCTCTTTTTCCGCCGGGAATACGGCATGGAAGCCACAGCAAGCAAGTCTCTGATCAAAATCAACACTTTCCGCACCAAGAACTTCGGCTATCATTTCCATTGATTGCGGATTCATATGGTTTTCAAACCCCATAATTTGTGGTGGCCGCAAAATGTGACAGCCATAGAAGTTGGCCACTTTTAAGCCCTTTAACGGACGCTTTACCTTCTTCTTGAGATTTTCCAAGCCGTAATCCTTGATCAGCGCCCATAACAGGTGGGTTACTTCACTTGTGCCGCGGTACCTCATGCCCGCTTCTGCCAATCCGGTGTTTACGTTTGCTCTTAATTGCTCATCGCTGTCAAGACGGCTTTTGGCTGTTCTCAGCATGAGCGTGCAGGTATTGCAGACGGTTAAGACAGGCATGTTTAAGTCTTCGGCCAAAGCGATGTTGCGAGCATTCACGGATACACCGAGAAAATCATCCACGTCTTGAATATGGCTTGCACCACAGCATGTCCAGCCTTTTAATATCGTCAATTCAATGTCCAGGGCTTCTGCCACTTTCATGGTAGAGATCATGAGTTCTTCAGCAGCCGATTCCAGGGTGCAACCAGGAAAGAAGCCGTATCTTAATTTTTTCATCGCTTTTTTGCCTCCAGACTCTTTGCGTACTGATAAATTTTTCTAACCCCTTGAATGCCTTCAATTTCTTTTGGCATATGCAGCGGATTGATCTTGCCTTTCGCAATCATTCGCAAAGCCATTGGAACCCGTTTTTTCACCGTTTTGACCAATCCTTCTGTTTTGATTGGCAGGGTCATTTCATTCAGACGGCCTTTGTTCTTCACGTCATCATGGAAGGCGTAGGCGTGACGCGCTCCCAGGTTGTCCACTTCACCCATCTTCATCGTTTCCTGACGCAGGTAAGCAATTTCCTGGGTAAGGTTGATTTGTTTCGGACACTTGGATACACAGTTCATGCAGTGAATACATTTCCACAAGTTGTTTTCCAGTACAGGACGGATATGTTCTTCAGGCGCCGCATCACGGGAATCAACGGCAAATCGATATGCCTTGTTCAGCATGAACGGTGCCAGATAAGTGTCTTCGTTCACATTCAACTGACCACACTCGGAAGCACAAACACCGCACAAGATACAATCCGTAGGCGAAGCGATTTTATGAAACTCTTCTTCTGATTGAGTGAACCCTTTCTCCCTTGAACCTTCTTCCTTCGGGATCAACCATGGTTTTACCACTTTGATCTGTTCAAGCGGCGGTTTCCAATCTACAACGAGGTCTCTGACGACTTCGAAGTTACCCAACGGCTTGAAGGTAAGCTTATTGGTTTTGAACGTTTCCAGCAGTTCATCCAATGGCGTTTTACAAGCAAGAAACGCGTTGTCGTTCACCCGTACGGCACAGCTGCCACAGATCGCATGTCGGCAGGCAGCGGTAAAGTTCAGGGTTGGGTCCTGCTCTTCGCGAATTTTGGTCAACGCCCAGAGGATGGTTTTCCCTTGTTCGTATGGGAGTTCATACTCCTGGTACCATTCTTTTTCTCCGTCAAATCGTTTGATTCGATAGGTGATTTTATCATATTTTTCCATTAGTACTTCCTCTCCTCTGGCTGATACTTGGTAATTCTGACTGGGAGATATTCCAATTTGTACTCGTCGCCGTTCTTGTAAATCAGCGTGTGCTTCAAGAATTCGGCGTCATTGCGCTGTGGATAATCTCCTCTGGAGTGGGAGCCGCGGCTCTCTTTGCGGGCAATCGCACCCATTGCGATTGCCTTAGCCAGCTTCAGCAGATTGCCAATTTCCACATAATTGATAAAGGCCGTATTATATCGAACAGAAGAGTCCCCTATATAGGTATCTTTGTAATCTTCCAATAGTTGGTTGATGGTGTTTAAAGCTTTCACCATGTCTTGTTCATTACGGAAAATCCCGACGTTGTTCCACATTGTTTCCGCCATCTTCGTGCGGATTGTAAAGAGATTATTGCCTGACTTCTTCTGGCGCATCCGCTCAAAGGTTTTTACCCATTTGTTTGCTTCTTCTTTTACTTTCGTTTCGGAACCGAATGTACGACGTTTTGCTGTTTCCTTCGCTCCCAATCCGGCATATTTACCGAACAGGACAACGTCAGCTACCGAGTTTCCGCCGAGGCGGTTCGCCCCGTGGATAGAAACGCAGGAACATTCACCGGCAGCATGGATTCCGTCGATTGGTGTGCTGCATGTATAAGGATCGACGACATGGATACCGCCCATCGTGTAGTGGCAGCTTGGACGAATCGGTACCGGCTCTTTGATCAAGTCCACGCCCTCAAATTCCAGCGCCAGCTCCCTTACTTGCGGCAAGCGTTCCATAATGCGTTTCTCGCCAAGGTGACGCAAATCCATAAGTACGTATGCGTTGATGCCTTCTCCGAATCCACGGCCCTCTTTGATCTCAATCTCGATGGAACGAGACACAAGGTCACGCGGACCTAATTCCATTTTTTCCGGAGCATATCTCGCCATGAAACGTTCTCCGTTTTTGTTGATGAGATAACCGCCTTCGCCGCGGCAAGCTTCTGACAAGAGAACCCCGGTTGATGCCAAGCCGGTTGGGTGAAATTGTACGAACTCTGGATCTTTTATCGGAATCCCTACATCAAAGCAAGCTGCCGTACCATCACCAGTCATATTGAGCGCATTGGTTGTCCTGTTCCAATACACACGACCAAATCCTCCGGTGGCAACTACGATTGATTTGGCTTGGATTGGGTGAATCTCACCGCTGCGAATATCCATCGCAACCAATCCATTCAGCTGTCCATCTTCTACAACAAGCGATAACATGTACCACTCGTCTAAAAACTCTACATTGTTTTTCAGGCATTGCTCATACAACGCATGCAGGATAACGTGGCCTGTCTTGTCAGCAGAATAACAAGTTCTTGGACTGGAAGCCCCGCCAAACGGACGTTGTGCAACTTTTCCGTTCTGGTCACGGGAGAATGGGACACCGTAATAGTCCAATTCGTTGATGATATTAGGCATATTGGATGTAAAGAACTCTACCGCATCCTGGTCTGCCAAGAAGTCACTACCCTTCACAGTATCCCGGAAATGTTTTTCCGGTGAATCAGTCGCATCGCGATTCCCCATCGCGGCGTTGATCCCGCCTTGTGCCGCCCCTGTGTGGGACCGGGTAGGATAAATCTTGCTTAACACGCCAACTTTCAGGTTGCTGTCTTCGCTGGCTGCGAGGGCGGCCCTCATACCAGCACCGCCCGCACCCACAATCACTACATCGTATTTCAGCATGAGAATGCCCTCCTACTTGATTGTATGACTTTATCTGTCTCGTAACCGAAATTGAAATTACTCCGCTACTCTATCGCTACTCTATATTGATTCACGCCAATTTCGTATTGATTGTTTCCTTCACAGTCGATGGCGACAATACATGGATAATCCTCTACTTCTAATCGCCTGATTGCTTCCGGGCCCAGTTCCTCATAAGCGACGACTTCCGCTTTCTTCACTGAATCGGCGATCAACGCCGCTGCACCGCCAATCGCGGCGAAATAAACAACACCGTGCTTTTTCATCGCTTCAATGACTTCTTTGCTGCGAGGCCCTTTGCCGATCATGCCGCGCAATCCTTGTTCCATCATGGCAGGTGAGTAAGCATCCATCCGGCCGCTTGTTGTCGGGCCGCACGAACCAATCACTTTGCCTGGTTTTGCCGGAGTGGGACCGGCATAATAGATTATTTGATCCTTAAAATCAATCGGCAGCTTCTCGCCTTTATTGATTGCTTCCACCAATATCTTGTGAGCAGCATCCCGCGCCGTATAGATAACTCCTGAAATCGACACCATATCCCCTGCTTTTAACTCTTTTACTTTTTCATATGTAAGCGGGGTGGTTATTTTTTTAATGTCTGGCATATTGTTCACCTCAGGGTTAAAGTACCGCTTCTTTGTGTCTTGCTGCGTGGCAGTTGAGACAGACTGCGACCGGCATGGTGGCGATATGCGTTGGATACGTTTCGATATGCACCGCCAGAGCCGTCACCTTGCCGCCAAATCCTTGTGGTCCGATGCCCAATTGGTTAATTTTCTCCAATAACTCCGCTTCCAGCGCTGCGTACTCCGGATTCGGATGCGGTTCACCGGCATGGCGAGCCAATGCTTTCTTCGCCAACAATGTGCACTTATCCATGGTTCCGCCGATACCTACACCGACGATCACTGGCGGACAGGGATTTCCGCCCGCTTGCGCAACAGTCTGAATGATGAAATTTTTAACTCCTTCCAATCCTTCAGCCGGTTTCAGCATTTTCAACGCGCCCATGTTTTCGCTTCCTGCCCCTTTTGGCAGAACCTGAATGCGTAATTGATCGCCAGGAACGATTTCGGTATAGATGACAGCCGGGGTGTTATCACCGGTATTTTTGCGGTTAAGCACTGGATCTGCCACCACCGATTTGCGAAGATAGCCATCCGTATATCCTTGACGGACACCTTCGTTGATGGCATCGGTAAGGCTGCCGCCGACGATATGCACGTCTTGGCCTACCTCAGCCAGAATAACCACCATGCCTGTATCCTGGCACATTGGAGCGTTCTCCTTGCGAGCCAACTCCACATTTTTCACGATTTTTTCCAAGCTGTAACGGCCAAACTGCGATTCTTCTTTGTCAACCGCTTCACGGATCAAGGCCTCCACATCCAACGGCAAATCACAGGCTGCTTCGATACATAAGTCTTTGACCGTTTTGACTATGGCTTCAACCGATATCTCCTTCATGTTGCTTTCCTCCAATCCAATGATCTCTCTTTACCAAAGCCCCAGTACTTTCCACCACATACCGCCAATAACGAACCAGACGACGATGTGGATGATGGAGATTCCTAAACCGAGTGACCACCATTTGTTTTGGGAAATATAACCGGCGCCGAAGAATACCGGAGCAGGGCCAGATCCATAGTGGGTGGTGGAACCAAACAGGTTGCTAAAGAATCCAAGCAGCAAAGCAGCAAGCATAGGAGGTGCTCCGGCTGCAATCATCACGGCCAGGAAGGCTGAATACATGGCGCTGATATGAGCTGTCGCACTGGCAAAGAAGTAATGCGTATAGTAGTACACAATGGAGAGAATAATCAGCGCTGCCAACCAAGACATTCCGCTGACAGAGTTTTTCATGGTTTCACCAAACCAGGGAACCATGCCCAATTTGTTCAGGAAGGTAGCCATCATGACCAATGCGGCAAACCAGGTTAACGTATCCCATGCGCCCTGTTCTTTCTTAATGTCATCCCATGTAAGCACTTGTGTCAGCAAAAGCACGGACAAACCGATTAATGCTGTAGTGGTAGCATCGATTTTCAGTCCATCTCCGAAAATCCAGAGTACAAGTACCAGGAAGAAAACTGCCAGCATGCAGATTTCAGAACGTTTGAGCGGTCCCATTTCTTTTAATTTCTGTGCAGCCATTTCAGAAGCGCCAGGTGTCTCTTTGATTTCTGGCGGATATACCTTGTAAAGGAAGTAAGGAATGACAAGCAAGCTGATCAAGCCAGGAACGAGAGCCGCAACCGCCCAACCAGTCCAGCTGATGTTGATATGGGCAACATCTTTTGCCAGCTGTGCAACCAACGGGTTGGCTGCCATCGCCGTCATAAACATAGCGGAAGTGATCATGTTCCCTTGAAAACCAACTTTTAGCAGGAAGGAACCAATTTTTCGTTCTGTTCCGTCTTCCGGCTTGGAGCCAAACGTTTCGGACAAGGAACGGATAATTGGGAAAATGATTCCCCCTGCACGAGCGGTGTTACTTGGAATAGCGGGAGCAAGCAAGAGATCGCTGAATAAGAGAGAGTACGATAGTCCAAGTGTTTTCTTACCGAATTTCTTTACGAAAAGGTAGGAGATACGCGCTCCCAAACCCGTTTTAATGAAACCGCGTGAGATAAAGAAGGCAATAACAATGAGCCAGATCGTGGTGTTTCCAAACCCGCTTAATGTATCTTTAAGACTCAACGTATTGGTTAACGCGGTGGCTGTCATACCCAAAATGGCCACAGCTCCCATTGGAAGAGGCTTCGAGATAAATCCGACAATTGTAGCTACAAATATCGCAAATAAGTGCCATGCTTTGATGTCAAGCCCTTCCGGAGGTGTGATAAACCAGATGCCTAATCCTGTTGCAATGGTAATTAGCAAGGGGATTAGCTTTACTTCCATTTCGACTTTTTGTTTCACGCCTTGTCTGGCGTTCACCGTCGGTTTTGGATGACTAATGACTTTCGACATTTTTTACACCTCTTCTTTAATAAGTAATTAGCTTTTCAGATCACTTGTCTTTTTGCCTCCCTTTTGTGAATATTTTCACATGACTCAAAAAAAAACGGAAATACTTGTTTTTTATAACCTGATAGTCATTATTTATTTTATTGATAATTCTTAATTATCCGTCTGGCAATCCTACTTTATTTAGTTTCAAAATACCGATTCCCCTCCGTTTCATGGTAGTTTTACATTATAGATGATTTAGCAACAAGAGATAGGCAGGAGAACCGATTCAAGGAGGGATACCTCATGGAATTGAGACAACTTGAGTATTTCAGCACAGTGTCCAAATTAAAAAGCTTTACCCACGCTGCTGAGGAACTTCACGTATCCCAGCCATCGATAACACATGCTATTCACAAGCTGGAAGAGGAATTAGGTGTTCAGCTTTTTGAAAGAAAGACGAAAAAAGTAGTGCTTACTGTAAAGGGCGAGATCTTTTACAAACGTGTGACAAATATTCTGATGAGCATCAGCGAAGCGGTATCTGAAATAAAAAATATAGATATTGGTACAGTCAAAATCGGTCTGCCGCCGATGATTGGAGCTCACCTGTTTCCCAACGTTTATTTGGAGTTCAGCAAGGCATATCCGCAAATTGAACTTCAGGTAGTCGAAAAAGGATCCCTTTACATTCGGAATTTGCTTGAGCAAGGTCAATTAGATATCGGGTTCATCATTATTCCCGATCATTCCTATACGCTTGATACCATTCCGTTAGTGAAGCAGCAAATGATGGCCTGTTTGCCGCATAATCATCGTTTCGCCCATGAAAAGCGGCTTCGCCTCAAGCAGCTTTTAGAAGAAAAGTTTGTTTTTTTATCGGAAGAATTCGTCCATCATCGGATTGCTTTTAAGGAATGTTTGAAACATGGATTTACTCCCGATGTCATTTTTTCATCCGATCAAGTGGAAACGGTGAAAGCTTTGGTCGCAAAAGGTGCCGGCATTACGCTGCTGATGAACATGATCGTTGAAAATGATCCCAATATCGTGAAAGTCCCGCTGGATCCTCCAATCGAAATCAACATCGGCCTTGCTTGGAAAAAGGATCGGCATTTATCAAAAGAATGTATCAACACCCTGCATTTCATCCAAAATTACTTTTCCGATTCGTTACAATGTTTAACCAATTAATAAGAACGCAGTAATCATTTTTTTATTCGTCTTATTTGTGAATTTTTTCACATGTTACAGAAAATGGGTAAAAAAGAGACCAATTTTCCAGCCGCAGAACCTGAGGGAAAGAGTTAACAGGCGGAAAATGGCCCTCTTTTTTCTGGTCGGTTCAAAGGTAGGTCTTTAATAAACCGCTCTTTGAATCTACTGACCGGTACTTGTACACAGGCCTTCCGACGGAACCGTAACTAATCTCTACTTCGACAGCTCCTATATCCACCAGAAACTTTAGGTACTTGCTCATGGATACGCGGGAGATTCCCACACGATTCGCTAATTCTTCTGTAGAAAAAGGGGCTCCTTGTCTATCCTGGATCGTTTCCCACACAGTCTTAAGCGTATTTCTCATGAGACCTTTGGGCAATTCAGCCGGCATCATTGGCTGTTCCTTATGCAGGAGACGCTTGTCCAATTCCTCTTGGCTAAGTGTCTCCAGTTCCTTCATAAACTGCACTTCTTCCCGATAAGCCGATAAGGCTGCCCGAAAACGTTCGAATTCAAAAGGCTTGATCAAATAATCGACGGCACCGTATCGCAGGGACTTTTTCACGCTTTGAATATCACTTGCCGCTGTTATTAAAATAACATCGACACCCTCGCCTTTCTCCCTGATTTCCGACAACAAATCCAAACCGTTTCTTCCAGGCATAAAGATATCCAGCAAGATAAGGTCAATCTCTTGTCTGTCCAAAATAGCCAAGGCTTCATCCACGGACGAAGCCACTGCTTGCAACTGAAACCCTTCTATCTGTTCAAGATACCGTTTATTAAATTCAGCAACCATCGGGTCATCTTCCAAGATTAACACTCTAATCATTCAACATCCCCCTTGCTCTCGTAGGGCAAGTAGACTGTAAATCTTGTACCTTTGCCTTCTTGTGAATCAATCTCCAGTTTCCCGTTCCTTCTCTCCAGGCTGCGTTGAACCAAAAACAGGCCCAGTCCTCTATTCTTTCCTTTGGTAGAGAATCCTTTGGCAAACATCTGTTTTTTCAGTTCGCTGCTAATTCCTGGTCCTGTATCACTCACTTCAAGCGTTAACATTCCATCTTCATAATCGATTTTTACCTCGACAATTTTGCGAGAACAACCTTCCACAGCCTTCAAAGCATTATCTACAAGATTCCCCGTCACCGTAATCAATTCATGAACCACTTCAGGGTCCTTGGCTTCAGGCAAACAGCAATCCATCGAAATTTTCAACTCTACACCTGCTTCTCTGGCAAAGCTCAGTTTTCCCAGAATAAATCCCGCAAAGACCGGATCTTTCATTTGCCTTACAATATAGCCGATTTCCGTTTGATGATGGTTGGCGATCTGGTGGATATAGGTGGAAAGCTTGTCGTAATACCCCATATGAACCATTCCCAAAATCACATGCAATTTGTTCATGAATTCATGTGACTGGGCCCGAAGCGCTTCAGCATACAATCGTACTCCGGTAAGTTGTTCCGCCATCTGCCTGATCTCCGTTTTATCCCGAAAGGTAGCGATAGCCCCTACAATCTCATTGTTCACATAGACTGGAACGCGGTTAGCCAACAGCGTGATTCCATTCAAATTCTGTTCTTCATCCAATTCAGCCTTTCCTGTTTCCAATACCTTGTTCAGCCGTGAAGTTGGCATATATTCCTCGATATTTCTCCCAATTGGGTCTTCATGAAGACCAGCCTGTGTAAACAATCGAATGGCTTCAGCATTTACAAGGGTAATGCGAGCATGCTGATCAATCGCCAGGATGCCTTCTCTCACAGATTGCAGCATGGCGCTTCTTTCTTCCAACAATTTGGCGATGGCAAACGGTTCCATGCCAAATAATATTTTCTTTATTCGTCTTGCCAAAATCAAAGCGCCCGCAACTCCTACCAACACCCCAAAACCAATGCCAACATAAATACCCGATCTGCTTTGTGCTACGGCTTGCTTCACATTGTTTAGGGAAAGTCCTACAGCAACAGCACCTACTTGTTTGCCGTCTGGTGTAAAAACAGGTGTAAAAGCACGCATGGACGCACCCAGTGTTCCAACGGCAATGGAGATATGCTCCTGTCCGTTCATGACAGCTCCCTCATCGCCCCCAACAAACGGTTTGCCAATTTTGCTGGGATCCGGATGAGACTTTCTGATCTTGTGCATATCCATTACGACGATAAAATTCACATTGGTTATCTGTCTGATTTCATTTGCAAAAGTCTGTATGTCTCTTTCATCTCTTTGCCCGTTCAGCGCTTCAATCACGAGTGGAGAATGGGCAACCATACGGGCAATGATGGTCAATTTCTCAGCCTGGTTTGCTTGCGTGCTATCGGCAACTTTTTTACTGATCAGAATGTTTGCTACCAATAAGGAAAGAGCAACAACAGAACATACAAGTAAAGTAATGGTCGTCTGTAAATTAAATAAGGGTTTACCAGTTCGCACAGTCTGTCCCAGCCCCAACAGAATTTCGAGATTTGCTCTCATAGCTTTTAGACCATGTTATCATATTTTATTTTTTCGGTTGCAGTAACAAATTCCGGAACCTTTTGTAGAACAACTATGCTTTCACTCAGAATGGATATATAAAGTTGATATATCAAGAAATTAGTTTATAATTATATTTGTATATTTCATGATAAAGAGAGGGAAAAGAAACCGTCATGAAGAAGCTTTTGATGTGTTTGGTAGCATTGGCAATATTTATTGCTCCTGTTGGATTACATGATGATCATGCTGATGCAAAGGGCTACAAATCTGGAAAAAAGTCATTTCATCTAAACACAACCCCCAATAAGACCGATTCAACCGTCAATGCAACCACGAACAAAAGTACCGTTTCTCCCGTTAAGAACCCGTCCTCTTCTGCTTCTCCAAGTAAAGGCGGGTTAATGAAAGGACTTTTACTGGGTGGATTAGCGGGTCTGCTGTTTGGCAGTTTGTTTAGCCATCTCGGATTTTTAGGGCCCATTCTAGGGTTGATGATCAATCTCTTGGCTATCGCAGCCATTATTGCTCTGATTCGAAAAGCATTTCATCACTTCAAAAAACAACGGATCAAACAAGGGATAGACGCATGGAAGAGATAAAATTTTCTGAGCAAGATTTGATTAACGCAATATGTTTACACGTGGCAAATAAGCGTCAGATCCAGCCCGACCAAGTTATGGTTGAATTGATGTGGGATGAAGACCACGGCTTTTCAGCGGAAGTAGAAGTTCTAGAAAGACAACAAATCCTTATCGAGGCTAATCTGATAGAGGCCGTTCGTTTTTACTTGCAAACAATGCTAAACCGCAACCCTTACGCTGCTGCGATTGAACTTGTTCTTGACGATGAAGAAGGGATCATCGCATTTGCAAAATATCATCACCCATAACTTTTGAAAGCCAATCATCCTGAACAGGGCGATTGGCTTTTTATCCTTCGGTGAACGTGCTTATTGCCTTAGCGAGCGGCTGGGTGTTTTCAGGGTGTTGCCGAGATTGCGTATCTGCACGGACACGCGTACATCGAACGTCATGTGCTCAAAGAACTCTTTTGGCCGCTGCCGAATCTCCCTGTACATGGCCGGGTGATTCTTCAATCGTGTGGTCAGGCGGAGTAGATCAAAATGATACTTCCTTGTCAATTCCTCCGTTGTCCGGCGCAGCCTGCGCGATAAGGCATCGGAGTAGCTGCGCTCTGCCCTCTTGATACTATCGGGCTTGTCGAGTGAAGCGCCAAGGCATTGGTACTCGACAAGTTCTGTCTTCAACTCGATGTCAAACGTGACATGCGGAGTATTTCCCCGCATTACTGGCTTGATCCGGCATTTTCCGCTCAAGACCTGCACAGCCGCACGTTTGCCGCCATCACAGGAAAAATGCAAGATGCCGCGTTCGATCTCATCCTGCAGGATAGAAAGATCCTGAAGTTCGCTTCGTGACAGCGTACCGACCATCTTGAACCCATCAAAAACAGCCGCCTTGTTCATCACGATCTGCTTCTTTTCGTCCATAGCGGCCATCATCATGGGATAAGGGATATTGCTGCGGACTCTTTTGCTCACGATGCCGAGATTGCTATCGGGAGCCATCAAGGTTTTCATGACGGTATCCGTCATTTCCGCAATGTGCAGGGCTGGAGCCGGTTCGGAAATGCTTGGTGTGGTGAAAAACGTTTCCACCGGACCGGATAACACGATCAGTTCGGTATGGCGGCGCATCTCCGGGAAGCGGGAAAAAAAGTCATACAGATCATTAAATCCCTTTTTGGCCACCTTTTCTCCAAGACCGATCACTTGCAAGTGCGCCAGATTGGGGATGCGGTCGCTGCGAGTCACGATCCGCTCAATGCCCTCCGCAATGGACGGAGTTTCGATGATGAAGTTGGTGTACCCTTTCGTTCCCTGACTCCCCCCGCCCATTCGGCCTTGCGCCTTCCCGTCGCTTTGACCGGACGGCTCTACTATCTGGACAACGAGCTTGTACATCCGCATCTCTTTTCCGCGATAACGCACCGGAGGCAGTTCATCAATGCCTAGCCCGACGATAATAGCACGATTTTCCAGTTCGTGGTAATCCCAGCAACCGGCCAGCACTATGGAGAGCAGCACCATAACGAGAAGACTGTGAAACCAAAGCATGTTCCAGCCCTTTTTCATCCCGCTTCACCGATCCTGTCTTGTTCAGGCAGAAGATGCAGCTTTTTTCTGATCCAAACAACCAGAAGCAACAGCAACGGATATCCGGTTGTAAAGAACAGACCGGTCACTCCCACCTTATCCGTCCATTCTGCCATTTCCAATATATTTTGCGGAACCAAAGAAACAACATAGATGGCCGGAGCCAGCCCTGTCAGCCACCAGCGCAGGGAGATGCGGGGGAACATGCGATGCAGCGTAAACGACGCGGAGAAAAACGTGACAATATGCGTGGTGTAGGCGAGCGGGAGCCATAATATGATCAAGAGCAGCTCCGCGCGCTCCACGAATTGCCGCACCACTTCGATCACTTTGGCCATCGTAATCACAGGATAGGTTTGCGTGATCGCGACATCCACGCCAATCGTCACCAGCGTTCCCAATACGATAAAGCTGTAGAAGCCGACAGCCAGGCCGATGCCGATAGTTCCCCCCAAAAAAGCTTTATTTTTCTGCACAATAAACGGGTAATAAAGGTAAAGGACTTCAAAGCCGAGATAGGAATAAATCGTGGTTGGAAGCGATTGCAAAACAGGGGCGATTCCATGCGAAAAGGGGACGCGCAATTCGCTCCAATCGGCGTCCAGAAAGGCGAACAGCAAAAAAAACACAATCAACAGGAAGGTGACTGGCAGTCCGGATTCTTTCAGCCGGATGATTGGCATAAGTCCATCCCAGGAAACGTACACAACCGTGAACAGCATGGTCAAGACGATGACTTCCACTGGAGTAAACGGGAGCATCTCGGCACGCACGACTTCTCCCATCGTCCGCACGCCCGTAACGGTAAAAA
Organism: Paenibacillaceae bacterium; assembly: GCA_041920465.1. Lineage (GTDB taxonomy): Bacteria > Bacillota > Bacilli > Brevibacillales > Brevibacillaceae > Brevibacillus_H. The sequence goes on from JBHGXW010000002.1 coordinate 88,527, forward strand.
AGAAAAAGTAACCCGCGTACGCCAGATTGAACAAAAATCCGAGCACACGGCCAAACGCCTTTTGATTGTATTCCACCAGTGTATCCTGCGGAAAAAATCGGATGGCCCGCACAATAAGCCAAAAAGAGAGCACCGATACGATGCCCCCAATCACAACGGTGATCCACGCATCCTCTCTCGCTTTTTCCATCACGCCCCGCGGCAGAGTGATGAATCCGACGCCGACAATGGTGCCAAATATAAGGAACACGAGCTGGATAGGACTAATGGCTGGGGGATTGCTTCCTTTCACGACGACCCTCCTTTTGGGCAGAAATCATCCTGTACTTCTCAGCGGTGCCGCGCGCGAGCCATCAGCGACAGTGCCTTCGCCTTCACGAGCTGAAGCGGCTTGAGAAAGGATGGGCGCGAGGTAAATCTCCTGTAAGAGATGCGGACGAGCGAGTCGGCCCAGTCCCTGAGCCGTAACGGAGAGAGCGGCGCCAGGTAGGGTACCCCGAACGTAACCAACCGTGCCAAGTGCGCATGAATCAAAAACAATCCTATCAAAAAACCGTACAATCCGAGAATACTGCTGCAAATCAAGAGGAAAAAGCGCAAAATCCTGTACGTTATGCCAAGCAGAAAGACCGGAGCGGTGAACGAAGAGATAGCAGTGAGCGCCACGATCACAACCGTAACGGGACTGACCAGATTGGCATCGACGGCCGCTTCACCGATTACCAGTCCGCCGATGATGCTGACTGCCTGGCCGATCGGCTTCGGCAGCTTGATCCCGGCCTCCCGCAGAATCTCGATCATCAGTTCCATGACGAAGATTTCCAGAATGATGGGCATAGCTACCTTCACTCGGGCAGCATCCATCGAGATCACCAGCCTGGTGGGAATCAACTCAGGATTGTAGGCGACAAGGGACAGATACAGCCCGGGGGTGGCGATACTAAACAAAAGCGCCAGCAAACGCACAAAACGGATCAATGTGGAGTACTGCCAACTGCTGTAGTAATCGTCCACTGTGTCCAGCAGTTGAAAAAAGCTGATGGGTGCGATAAGGGCATGCGCCGCTCCTTCGACCATCAGCGCCAGGCTTCCTTCCAGCAGGTAGGAACAGGTGACGTCCGGCCGCTCGGTGGGACGCATCTGGGGAAACAGGGAAATCACGTTGTCCTGGATCAATTCCTGCAGGTGCGTCTGTCCCTGAATGGCATCGACATCAATCCGCGACAGACGGGATCTCGCTTCTTGTACAATCTGCGGATTGATTACATCGACCAGGTAAAATACCGCCACTTTCCCCGTCCCGCGTCTTGCCAGCCGCATCTCTTCGACGGAAAGGCAGGGATCGCGGAGCCGCTGCCGTATCAGGGAGATATTGGTCTCCAGGTGTTCCACGAAGCTTTCGCGCGGCCCGATCACGCTTTGCTCCGTTTCGGGAGCTTCAATGCCCCGCTTCTCCACCTTATTCACGTCAATCAAGAGACCGTTGGATTCTCCTTCCGCGAGCAGCAGCACGTATCCCTGCAACAGCTGCGAAACTGCCTCATCCCACCCCGTCACCAGACGTGTTTCCCTGTACACGAGGCGGGATGTGATCTCCTCCATCAAATGAAACGCTTTCTTCCCGGAAATCGTCTCTGTCTCGAAGCTGGCCCCTTCCCCGGGAGATGCGGCCTGTAGAGGTTCCACCACCTGTTCGCCAAGAAGCTTGATGTCGATGAGAGTATCGAAGAAAAACAAGGATAACCGCCGTTCCGCGTAAACCAGCTGACGGGTGGCGAAGTCGATATTGTGCCCAAGACATTTGCGTATCGCCGCGATGTTCTGTTCCAGGGAGTCGGCAAAGCAACCGAGAGAAAAAGGGGCTGGCTTTCTCTTTTCCAGCAATCGCTGCAATTTCATTCGCTTGACCATCTTTGCTCCGGTAGACAGGTTTTTCATCGCACGATTTCCTTTCCATCAGGCTTCTGCTGTTTTTTAGTATGTTCTACCAGTCTGGGAATATGCAGAAATTCCAACAAGAAAAGCACTGCTTCAAACCCGCAAATACTTATACATATTAACACTATGTATATGATCCTTCTCTTAATTCCATAATATATCTGTAATTATTTGACGAAGGAATGATTATATGGCCATTTCCGACCAATGTCTAGACTCAATAATCGTAGGTATTGATGTCGGTTCAACGACCGTCAAAGCGACAGTGGTACATCCAAAACGCAAAGAAATCCTATGGTCAGATTATCAACGCCATCATACCAAGCAAGCGGAAAAAGTCTTGGAGTTTTTAATTGCCATTGGCAATGAGTTTTCCCACATCCCTCAAGAAAGCATTCGTGTATTTATGACTGGCTCAGGTAGCGGTCCCATTGTTGAGCACATTGGAGCAAAATTTGTCCAGGAAGTAAATGCGGTCACAATGGCTGTCGAACACCTTCACCCCGATGTAGGGAGTGTAATTGAACTAGGAGGGCAGGACGCCAAAATCATTATTTTTAAGGAGAACGAGGAAACAGGTAGTAAGCAGGCCCTTACCTCAATGAATGACAAGTGTGCATCTGGCACTGGTGCCACGATTGATAAGTGCATGATGAAAGTGGGCATGCCTATGGAAGAAGTGGGGCAGCTTCACTTCGACGATTCTAAGCTGCATCATGTGGCGGCCAAATGTGGCGTGTTTGCTGAAACGGATATTGTAAACCTCGTGAAAAGCGGCATTCCCTCTGCAGAGATCATGTGCTCCCTTGCGGATGCTATCGTCATGCAGAATCTCTCTGTTCTCACCCGCGGAAATACGTTGCGGCACCGAGTGCTTTTACTCGGCGGTCCCAATACATACCTGCCTTTTCTGCAAGAATGCTGGCGAAAACGCATCCCTCAAACCTGGCAAGAGCGCGGATACCATTATCCCCGAGAAATCCCTATAGAAGAATTGATCTTTGTTCCTGACAATTCCCAGTACTACGCCGCTTACGGTGCGGTCATGTACGGGATGCATGAGCCAGCTGGCGTAGGAAGCTACACGGGATTGGAGGGACTGAAGCAATTTATCGCGCATGGTCGGAAGGCAAAACTAGGCGAGAATGCAGGTCCCCCGCTCATAAAAACAGAAACAGAGCTGGAAGAATTCAGCCGAATCTACAGTATCCCCCGCTTCACATCTGCTACTTTTACGCCGGGGCAAAAGGTGCGGGCCGTGATCGGTCTTGATGGCGGTTCTACATCGTCCAAAGCCGTTCTCGTCGATGAAAACGGAGCCATTCTTCTCAAGGAGTATCAATTGTCAAAGGGGAATCCCCTGGAAGATACAAAAGAAATGTTAAAGCGGCTCCGCGACAGGGTGAACGGGCAAGGAGCCGAGTTAGAGATCATTGGCTTTGGTGCCACCGGATATGCCGCCGATGTTCTGGAAAAAACACTGAAAGCAGATGTCAACATTGTGGAGACCGTTGCTCATATGATGAGTGCTGTTCACCAATTTGGCGATATTGATGTGATCTGCGATATAGGCGGACAGGATATCAAGGTTCTCTTTATGAAAAATGGCGACATCCGTAACTTTAGACTGTCCAACCAATGTTCAGCAGGGAATGGAATGTTGCTGCAAGCGATGGCAGACCAGTTCGGTATTCCCATACAAGAGTATGCGGAAACCGCTTTTCGAGCTGACCTGTCCCCTACCTTTTCATACGGTTGTGCCGTATTCCTCGATGCCGACCGAGTTAATTTTCAAAAGGAAGGCTATTCCAAGGAAGAACTGTTGGCTGGTCTCGCTCTTGTCTTGCCAAAAAATGTATGGCAGTATGTCGTGCAAATACCACGCATGTCCGAACTGGGGCGCAAGTTCGTTCTGCAAGGCGGTACGCAGTATAATCTCGCTGCAGTAAAGGCTCAGGTTGATTACATCAAACAACGTGTACCTGATGCAGAAGTATATGTTCATCCCCATCCGGGGGAAGCAGGAGCGATCGGCGCCGCGATGGAAACAATGCGTGTTGTCAAGCGCCGCGGCTACTCCACGTTTTTGGGTCTCGATGCCGCGATAAACTTGCACTATGTAAGTCGTAACGATGAGTCGACGCGCTGTACTTTCTGTCCGAACCATTGCAGTCGAACCTTTATCGATTCTCAAACACCGGATGGACAAACGGCTCGGTACATCTCCGGTTTTAGCTGCGAAAAAGGAACGGTTGAAGACAAGGAAGCCGTTATCCAACTGACCAAGAAACGACAGGAGCTGAAAAAGCACTATCCGAATCTGGTGGAATACGAAGCGGTTCGTATGTACCAGCACTTCTACGACCCGGAACCTCTTCCGGAAGCGGATACGCTAATAGAAGATGTTAAGTTGAAACGCAGTTGGCTCGGACTAGGCGGAATACGGAAAGCTTCTTATCAGCGGCCATTTCAACGCTCTCCCCTCGATTCAATGGAAAGAAGAAAAAAGATTCGGATCGGAATCCCGCGCGTTCTAAATATTTGGTCCACCGCCCCATTTTGGCGAACCTATTTCGAGACGCTGGGTCTCGACAAAAACAACATTGTGTTTAGCGATTTCACCAGTGAAGAGATGTGGCAAGAAGGAGGAAAGTATGGTTCGATCGACCCTTGCTATCCATCCAAGGTAGCTCAGGCGCACATCCACAATTTATTGTTTAAGCATCATGAGCGGAAGCCGCTTGATTACATCTTTTTCCCATGCATCACCCACATCCCGACACACCTGCAAAATGTGATGGATTCAGCCAGCTGTCCAATCGTGGCGGGAGCGCCAAATGTGATTAAGGCCGCCTTTACAAAAGAAATTAACTTTTTTGAGACAAAAGGAATCACCTATCTCGATCCTGCCGTCACCTTTACCGAATGGAACCTGATGAAGAAGCAGTTGTATGAGGCGTTTGCCGACTGTCTGCAAATCACAGAGGACGAAAGCGATTTTGCTGTACAGCAGGGGTGGACCGCGATGAACCTGTTTGATGCCGAGATGCAGGAGCGGGGCAAGATGATCCTAGAACAAGTGGAACAGGAAAACCGCCTCGCCATTCTGATGATCGGACGCCCCTATCATTCCGATCCCGGACTGAATCACAGCGTATTAGAAGAGTTCCAGGTATTGGGCTATCCGATTCTTTCCATGCGCTCCATCCCCAAAGACGAGGAGTGGCTGCGGCGCTTTTTCCGCGACGACCTGGAGAGCGGGCGAGTGAACTACGCATTGGAAGTGACTGACGTCTGGCCGGAAAACTTCAGTTCCAACAGTGTACAAAAGGTTTGGGCAGCCAAATTCGCGGCGCGTCATCCCCATGTGGCCGTACTCGACTTATCCAGCTTTAAATGCGGACACGACGCACCCACCTACGGGCTGATTGACTCGATTATCTCAACGGCAGGGACACCCTACTCCGCCTTGCATGATATTGATGCGAACAAGCCAAGCGGTTCGATCAAAATACGGGTAAAAACGTATGCCCATAGCTTGGGACTGCATGAGGAACGCTTACAGGACCTTGCCGCTAAAAAAGCAGAACTGCAACAGCGTATCGAACAAAAACGCTTGGAACTTCTTGGTCAACAAGTAAATGAACAAACGGGATCCTGATTCTCCCACACAGAAAGGAGCAAAACACTTACATGTCAACAATCAAAGGGCTTCCCAGCATCCATGAGACCAACCGCTCATCCTACGAGACTGAATTACTTCGCTTTCAAGCAGAACAAGAATTGGTGTTAGGCATACAGCAGGAAAAAAAGGTACAGTGGTTTGACCCGGTTCCCCGTCAGTTTTTAATGAAGGATAAAGCAACCACCACTATTCTCTTTGGCGGACTTACCATGGCCCACGATTATCTGGTAGAGGGAGTACTAAAAGGATTAGGCTATACGGTGAAGCACATGGACTGTCCAGATACCGAGTCGCTTCGTTTTGGCAAAGAGTTCGGAAATCGCGGCCAATGCAACCCGACGTACTTCACCGTTGGCAACCTGATTAAATACCTGCATCATTTGCGGGATGTAGAAGGTAAATCGAAAGAGGAAATTGTTCGCAACTACCTGTTTATCACCAGCGGTTCTTGCGGTCCATGCCGCTTTGGCACATATGTAACTGAATATCGGAAAGCCTTACGTGATGCGGGTTTTGACGGATTCCGCGTCCTCTTGTTCCAGCAGCAGAATGGGTTGAAACAGGCAACAGGCGACGAATCCGCTCTCAAATTGGACACCTCGTTCTTCTTCGGTTTTCTGAAAGCGGTTTTCTTGGGAGATATTTTGAATGCCATCGCGTATCGCATCCGTCCCTACGAAGTGGAAGCAGGGGCGACCGATGCCGCTCTTGCCCGCTGCAAGCAGTATCTGTACGATGCTTTACATCAACGCAGGTGGCTGATCCCCGTGTTGATCAAGTGTCGAAAGGAACTGGCATCCGTAAAAGTGGACCGGACACGAGTCAAGCCTAAAGTGAGTATCATCGGGGAGTTTTGGGCGATGACAACCGAGGGAGACGGCAACTATCAATTACAGCGCTTTCTCGAACAGGAAGGGGCTGAAGTTGAAGTGCAATCGGTTACAGCATGGATTCTTTACCTGATTTGGGAAGGCCGCTACGACACTCTGAAGAGGATGAAGCTGCGCGGAGAGGATTCCGGTCGTTACGGTTTACAAGGAAAAAATCCCCTCTTCCGTCTGCGGATGTTAGCTGTAGCAGACCGTGCAATCCGTATCATGTTCCAAACCTATGCCCACACAATCGGTCTGCATGGTTATCATCTGCCCGACATGGATGAGATTGCCGAGGTGGCCCACAAACATTACAACAACCTTCTGCGCGGCGGAGAAGGTCATATGGAAGTAGGAAAACTGATCCTGAACGTGACAAAACGGAAAGTGAACATGACCATCTCTGTCAAACCATTCGGCTGTATGCCATCCTCCGGAGTCTCCGATGGTGTACAATCATTGATCACCGAAAGATACCCCGATGCCATTTTCCTCCCGATTGAAACCACGGGAGATGGAGCGATCAACGTATACAGCCGCGTACAGATGATGCTGTTTAAAGCAAAACAGGCCGCTCAAAAGGAGTTTGACGAAGCTTTAGCAAAAAAAGACTTTACGCTCGATCAGCTACGCAAAAGCCTTGGCCTTTCAAAATTCACCCACCCGTTGCGCACAAACCGTCATGTTGTTGCTTGTACAGCGGCTAATGTGGTATATGGCATGCGAGGGTTCTCTAGCTGGATTTCACTCGGACGCAACAAGGATCGTCAGAACTTGTTCTCCAGAAAATCCAATCTGATCCAATAAATGCCGGAAAACCCACCGGGCTATAAGCCGGCTAAGCGCAACGTCCTTGTCGCGTCGCCGGCACTAGCACGTCCTGTGCGGTGCTACGTTGCGCCCGGCGGGGCCCCCAACTTATGAATTCTTTTCCGTTAAAAAAAGCCACCCTGCCTCACTCAGTCAGGCGGAGGTCCAAAAAACGGAAAAAACCGACTTGGAAGCAGGCAATGATATTATCCCCTTAGAGTAGACAGTGAAAAAAGCCCAAGCATATTGGCTTGGATGGTACACTGATACTTGGAGGGGATTTCTTTGGCTAAAAAGGGACAGACATTTATGTGGCATTCTGAGGAGACGAAACAAAGAGCAATCGACCTTTACGAAAAAGGTGGGCTTAGTTATCAGCTGTAGCCGATGCTCTTGGGATTCGTAGTTCTACTCAAATAAAGAACTGGGTTAGGAAATTCCGTAGCAACGAAACGTTACTGGATCAGCGTGGGAAGCATGCGGCTTCTCATCCTTTTATTGGTCGGCCTCGTACGAA
>JBHGXW010000009.1:0-142343 GCA_041920465.1 Paenibacillaceae bacterium
CCAGCGTTCGTCCTGAGCCAGGATCAAACTCTCCAAAGAAAACTTGGTGTTCAACAAGCTGAAAGCGAAGTTGAATACCTTAGTTGCACTTGTGCGAGTTAGTATGCCAAGGCATGCTAACCGCGCAATAAATTAAAGAAAGAAATTGATCGTTGGTTCATTCTTGCTTGGCTAGTGATTCTCTCACCAAAAACGCTTTATTGTTCAGTTTTCAAAGAGCATTCTTTTTGTTTAACACCTCACGGCGCTGACTCTTATTACTCTATCACATTTAACCCTTAAAAATCAAGAGTATTTTTTGATAAAATTACATTTTAGGATTTTAGGAACAAAGAGTAACAGTCGCAAAAGATGCTGGTTCAAAAGCGACAAGAGTAATAATAACAAACTGACTAAGAGAAGACAACAGGTTTTTTCTGTAAAAATTTTTATCAACAAAAGAACATCTCATCCAATTCGTCAGTAAGAGGATACGCGTTAAGAAAAGAACATAAGCGCTAAGAAAACCCACCGGGCTATAAGCCGGCTAAGCGCAACGTCCTTGTTGCGTCGCCGGCACTAGCACGTCCTGTGCGGCGCTACGTTGCGCCCGGCGGGGCCCCTTTTAGGCTGCGCGTCCCTTTCAGGGGGTTGGAAGTTACTCAGGGGGTTTTCTCACCTGGCAACCATGTTTCCTTCCTCCACTCTCTTCACTTTGCCATGCCTTCACAAGGAACACGCAATGGGACGAAGCTCTTTCCTTTTCATAGCAGTCGGATGAAAGTTTAACCACTTTCATAATTTAAAGCGAATAAACTTTCTATTAAAATCGAGTAGAGGGGGTGACTAACCCCCGTCCTCTCACACCACCGTACGTACCGTTCGGTATACCCTAGAGTTATCGCCCATGCTGGGCGCACGTAAAAATCAAAAGAGGCAGGCTAAAGCCTGCCTCTTTTTCTATTGGCATACGCCAATCAGATTACATCATTCCCATGCCGCCCATGTCTGGCATACCGGCAGCAGATTTGCTTTCTTCAGGTTTGTCAGCTACAACAGCCTCAGTAGTGAGGAACATTGCAGCTACGGAAGCAGCGTTGGACAATGCGGAACGAGTAACTTTCGCCGCGTCAACGATACCAGCTTCCAGCATGTTTACCCACTCTTCAGTAGCGGCATTGAAGCCGATACCAGGAGCTTCCTTCTTCAAGCGCTCAACGATAACGGAGCCTTCCAAACCAGCGTTAGCCGCGATTTGGCGAATTGGCTCTTCAAGAGCACGAAGAACGATTTGTACACCAACAGCTTCTTCGCCTTCCGCTTTAACAGCCTCAACAGCTTTAATAGCGTTAACAAGAGTTGTACCGCCACCAGGAACGATACCCTCTTCAACAGCTGCACGAGTAGAGTTGAGGGCGTCTTCGATGCGAAGTTTTCTTTCTTTCAATTCAGTTTCAGTAGCAGCACCAACTTTGATAACCGCTACACCGCCAGCCAATTTAGCGAGGCGCTCTTGCAATTTTTCACGGTCAAAATCGGAAGTGGTGTCTTCGATTTGTTGACGGATTTGAGCAACGCGGGCATCGATGGCTGCTTTGTCGCCAGCACCTTCAACGATTGTCGTATTTTCTTTGGTAACCACAACTTTGCCAGCGCGGCCAAGTTGAGTGATCTTGGTTGATTTGAGTTCAAGACCAAGTTCTTCTGTGATAACTTCACCGCCAGTAAGAACAGCGATGTCTTGAAGCATTGCTTTACGGCGGTCACCAAAGCCAGGTGCTTTAACAGCAACTGCAGTGAAGGTACCGCGAAGTTTGTTTACAACCAGTGTAGCAAGAGCTTCGCCTTCTACATCTTCAGCAATGATCAAGAGCGGTTTGCCGCTTTGAACCACTTGCTCAAGCACTGGAAGCACTTCTTGGATGTTGGAGATTTTTTTGTCAGTGATCAAAATGTATGGGTTGTTGAGAACCGCTTCCATTTTGTCAGTATCAGTGATCATGTATGGGGAAGCATATCCGCGGTCAAACTGCATACCTTCCACTACTTCGAGTTCGGTAGCAAAACCTTTGGATTCTTCAACAGTGATAACACCGTCTTTACCCACTTTTTCCATAGCTTCCGCAATCAGGTTACCTACTTCCTGATCGTCAGCAGAGATGGAAGCAACTTGAGCGATAGACGCTTTGCTTTCAACTGGTTTCGCGATGGATTTGATCTCTTCAACAGCTGCACGAACCGCTTTTTCCATACCGCGGCGGATAACCATTGGGTTGGCGCCTGCCGTTACGTTTTTGAGGCCTTCACGGATCATTGCATAAGCAAGAACAGTTGCAGTTGTAGTACCGTCACCAGCGATGTCGTTGGTTTTGGTTGCAACTTCTTTAACCAATTGTGCGCCCATGTTTTCATATGCGTCTTCCAGCTCGATTTCTTTCGCGATGGTAACACCGTCATTGGTGATCAATGGAGAACCAAATTTTTTCTCCAATACAACGTTACGGCCTTTTGGTCCGAGAGTTACTTTAACCGCGTTAGCCAGTGCTTCAACACCGCGAAGCATGGAGCGGCGGGCATCTTCAGAAAACTTGATTTGTTTTGCCATGAAAGACTCAACCTCCTAAAATATGTGTTTGGTTCGTTCAATATGTGAAAATGGAATTAGCCAATAATCGCCAAAATATCGGATTCACGAAGAACGAGCAGTTCTTTGTTGTCCACTTTTACTTCGGTTCCAGCGTATTTGGAGAAGATTACTTTGTCTCCTTCTTTCACTTCCAAAGGAACACGCTCACCGTTGTCTACTACGCGACCGGAACCGACAGCAATCACGCGGCCTTCTTGTGGTTTTTCCTTAGCGGTGTCTGGCAGTACGATACCGCTAGCAGTAGTTTCTTCTTTAGAAATTGGTTCGATTACCACACGGTCACCTAATGGCTTCAACACAAAAAACACCCTCCTCAAAAATGGAAAAGTAATGTTACGGGTTGTTGTTAGCACTCAACTCAAGGGAGTGCTAACACCCAATTCCTATAATAATGAATCACTGTAAGGTTTGCAAGTATTTTCAGCCACATTTTTGCAATTTTACTTCAACCGTCATAACATCCCCATTCTACTATCGAGTTAAGCGTTTACACTTATACCGGATGTTTGAGAAAAGCCAAAAAATGAAAAATACATTATTCTAGCAAGTCGGTTCTATTAACTCTCCTATCACTCATATAAATAGGATCAAGCAAGACAAATTCTGAAATATAAGGAGCGATAGTATAAGTATGATACGCAAATGGCTTCTCCCTTCGACTGTCGGTCTTTCCATTATCGTGATAGCTTCCCTGGGGATGATGAAAGAGAAGTCAACCGTGAGTGCCGTTCCATATGCCGCCGCCATCTATATTGACGGCAAAGAGGCAACCGCTCGCGACCACCAAGGATATTTCTATAACGGAACAAGTTTTGTGCCTTCCACTCTCGAGTATGAAGGGACGGTTTATGTTCCGCTTCGCCTGATCGGTTCCAAGCTGAACAAGCCTGTCGGTTGGAGTGAGGGAAAACGTTCTGTTTGGATGGGAACTCTCCCCAAACCTACTCTAACCGTCCAGCCGTCACCTGCAATAGCGGCCGGTCAACCAGTTTCCCTTTCAGCAAGCACACTAGCGGGACAAATTCCGGACATGGAGCAAAAAAGTTTGTTTGGGATCTCTCTCGGAGATTCTTTGCAGCAGGTAATCGATACGTTGGGACAACCTGCCAGGCGGGAGCCAAGTTCCCTCGGATATGAGTGGTTCATTTACAACAAAAATTGGGACAGCTATCTGCAGGTTGGCATTGCCGACGGTAAAGTGGTTGATATCTATTCCAACGCCCCTAAAGCCGCTTTTGGCAAAATTGGAATCGGGACAAGCTTCGAGTCGCTTAATCGCAAGTATTCATTCAAACAGCTGGTTACTTTTCTCTATGAAGGAGCTCAAGTGAAAATTTCCAATCAACTGAAACAAAGACCGCTTGCGCTGATTGGCGATGTTCCCGTTATCTTTTACATTGACCAGTATAATCAAAACAAAGTGACGGCCATTCGCATGATTGACCGGCTCATGTTGATCAGAGGCGGATTTTATGAAACAAACTGGACGTACCAAGGAAAGGCACCCAACTTCGATCCTCCCGCTTTAACCATTAAACAGCAGGAACTGGTCAACGCCGCAGAGGAACGGCAAATTCTCGACTTAACCAATGTGATTCGCTATAGAAACAAGCTTCCGCTTTTACGCTGGAACGAACCAGCGGCGAAGGTGGCTCGGGCGCATAGTGAAGATATGGAAAATAACCAGTACTTTGATCATGTTTCTGCCACTTCGGGACTAAATCCTTTCCAACGCTTGCAGCAAGCTGGCATTCATTATCAAATGGCCGGTGAAAATATCGCCGCAGGGTACCCGGATGGAATTGAAGCAGTAGAAAATTGGATGAACAGCCTCGGACATCGCAAAAACATCCTGGAAAAGGGATTTACCCAGCTTGGTGTAGGGGTTGCAGCCGATTATTACACTCAAAACTTCGTTACACTCCAAAAGTAGCTCCCCCATGGTAAAGCAGCACCCTCTCCCAGGTGAAGCAGCACCTACTCTTTGAGAAGAACGATTGCCAGATTAAACGCCAAAGCCCGTCGTCTTGTTTGACAGCGGGCTTATTGCTTGGACTCCCACCCGATGCATTGCAAGCTTAAGCCGACTGTTTTTTTTCGCTTATTCTCTATGTATCAACCTCTTCAATTCCTCTAACGACCCGCTAAACTCAAACACAAGTGTCTCCTCCTCTTTCGTATGTAAGATCAGCCACGGCTTTCGTCTGCCATGTTTGGGCATGACGACAAACATTTCACGGATACCGGCATTTATTTGCAGCCTCGGTCGAGAAAGCTGTTGAGGAGGGATAAGCGGAATTTTGACAATGACCGCCTTTTCTAACGATGGGGATAATTCGGCTACCCGTTCTGTAGCAGTATGAAGGATAGCAGCAGCGGTTTTCTGAAACGCCTCCGTATTTTCAAACGTTTGAACCACCCGCTCCTTGTCCGTATCAAATATTTCCACTTGGTCAGATACAAGAGGATGAGAGGTAAGCAACAACAGACTGAGCAAGAACGTTTTTAACATCCAACCCCTCCAATTCGGCAATTTTTGTTAGTATGCCGAAACACGATCAGGGCCATTCGCTACAGTGGAAGCAACGGTACGCCATAGCGAAGTTGGGAGGAAGCAAGAAAAGAACATCCCTCGCTTCCGCAGCAAGGGATGTTCGGAATGTATCCGTTTTAGTCGTCATTGTTCAAAATTCCAAAGAATCGAAGCAGGGACAAGAACAAATTAATAAAATCGAGATACAGCGAGATCACGGCAAGCGGAATATCTTCATCGGCGACTCCGTATTTGTAGTTGGAAATGTCATATAGAATGTAGCCGCTGAAAATTAAAATCCCTGCCGAAGCCATAAGCAATTGCATGGATGAACCAAGCGGAACAAACAGATTCAGCACCTGCAGAAGAATTAAGCCGATCAATCCTGCAAACAAGATTCCACCCAAAAACCCGAAGTCCCGTTTGCTTACATAAGCATATCCTGCCAATCCGACAAAGATCGCAGCGGTCGTAAAGAACGCGGCATTGACCAAAGCCGAGCCAACCGCAGCGGCATAATGCTGCAAAGTGGGGCCTAGGGTAATGCCACTCACAAAGACAAACGCAAAGGTAAAGAAATAACCAACTCTTACTCCCCTGCGCCGAAGCATGAACGCGCTAAACAATAACAGCAGTTCCACAATCACCAGCGGCATAATCATGACCGGCGGAACAAACATGGTGCCGACCGCGCTGCCGAGAGCCGAGACAAGCAATGATACGGCAAACATCCGAAGCAGTTTAGGAAAATTCGTTTCGTCACGACCGTATGAATGAACATGCGTCTGGTAATTCAACCAAATCCCTCCTAACCAATTCCATATTGCTTACTATCTATCATAGCTGGATACGCAATTTTTATAAGAAGAATTTGCGATTCTTTAATATTCGCCAATCTCTTCGCTTGTCATGCTGCTGTTGTACTGGCTTTCCCATTCCTCGTCTTCTTTTAACTGCTTACGGTAAACGATGCGCGAGAGCCAAACGCTGATCTCATACAAGACGAGCAGCGGAATCGTAACCAGGATATCACTGATGAAATCAGGAGGCGTCAAGGTAATGGCGATCACGGCCAGCCCAAAATAAGCAATACGACGGATTTTGGCCAATCGCATCGGGTTTAAGATCCGAAGCCGGGTGAGGAACATCACGATGATCGGCAGTTCAAACAAGAATCCAAACGGAATCACCATATTAAACATAAAGCTGAAATACTGGGCAATCCCATACATCAAGTTGGCCCCGATGCTATGGGTAATCGTCGTCATAAAGCCCATAATCATGGGAAAAACGACATAGTACCCGAACAACAGCCCGATGATGAACAGGAAAAAGGCCGCCGGAATAAAGCCAAGCGTAATCCGGCGTTCATTTGGTCGCAGTCCCGGGCTGACAAACCTCCAGATGTGATACAAAGCTACCGGCAATGTCACGATTATCCCAATCACAAAAGCAAACTGCATGTATACCGTCAACGCATCAGACGGGGATAGCGAGGTTAACGGAACTCCCTCGGCAATCGGTTGATTTTTCAAATGCTCGATAACCGATCCCGCATAGTAAAGTCCCACAAGTAAAGACAGTATAAAAACAACAAGCACCCAGATTAAGCGCCAACGCAATTCGGATAGGTGCTCGAATATCGTCATCTCTGTTTGTTTATTCATCAAAACACCTGCCCTAAACAATCGACCAAGACAAGCACAGGATTATGAACGTTGAGATTCTTTTTCGATTTTTTCACGAATTTCAGCTTCCAACCGTTCACGTTCGATACGTTCACGGATTTCTTTTTCCAATTGCTCGCGATCAACGCTTTCCTTGCTGGCGGCAGCGGCGGCAGTCGCCACGGCAGGTTGAATTTGGCTGGTTTTTTCTTCTTCATCGTCATCCTTGGTTAAGCCGCGGGTAGCATTCTTAAATTCCTTCAAGGTATGACCGACAGCACGGCCCAACTCGGGCAGTTTTTTGGGACCAAACAAGACCAAGGCAAGCACAAGAATCAAAATCAGACCGGGAATACCGATTGTATTCAACTGACTCACTCCGTTTCATTAAGTTTAAAGGATCAACAATGATGCAATCCGCCGTATCCCAAACGGGTTATGTCGGAAGGGGTAATTTTATCGCCGGCCAATATACGCGGCAGGAACAGATCAAAGGAAGTAAACGGTTCATGCATCACCGCTCCCGGCAGACCAAGAATCGGAACTTCGCCCGCATAAGCGATCATCATCATCGAACCGGGAAGCATAGGAATACCGTAGCGTACCACTTCTGTCGCCGCTTCGGAAATCGCTCCCGGCGTCCGATCATCCGGATCAACCGACATGCCGCCGGTGACCAGCACGAGATCAACCCCTTGTTCCAGAAAGCGTCTGATCTCCTGCTTGATCACTTCTTTATCGTCCGGCGCAAACCGCTGCTCTGCCACTTCTGAGCCAAGCGCTTCCACCTTGGAGCGAATAACCGGCCCAAACTTGTCTTCAATTCGACCTTTGAAAACTTCACTGCCGGTCGTTACCAGACCAACCTTTTTCGCTGGAAACGGCAGGATATCCACGATAGGTTGTCCAAATGAGGCTGCTACCTTCTCCAACTCGGCGATCCGCTTTGCTTCAATGATCAATGGAGTAATTCTCGCAACGGCAACGGATTTGCCGGCTTCCACAACTTGATTGCTGTGAATCGTCGCCACTGAGATGGATTCCAGCTCGTTTAACGCATGAATTGCTTCTTCGCGAATTTTGACCAAACCTTTATGCTTTGCTTTGAGGCTGACCTTCCCTTCGTAGGGCTCACTCAACTGAAAACCTTCACTGGCAATGGCGAGGGCAATTCGCTCAGCCGCTTCATTTTCATGCATATACCCTTCCGGCATGTCTAACACATAAATATGTTCTTTTCCGATGGATAAAAGCGGTTCGATATCGGCTTCGGTAATCACATGCCCTTTTTTAAACAGGCGGCCTTTGAACTTCCCCGGAATGATCTGCGTCATATCATGGGGAAGCACCAGGCCGACCGCCTCTTGAACAGGTATCTCTTTGAAACCCGGCTTTACCATCCGTACCCTCCCCAGTCTTCGCTGGCCTGCTCTGTTCCTTGGAGGATATGCAAGGCATCGGACAGCATGTCGCCAATAGCGTTAAAACAAATTTCTACGCCTTTGGGATTGCCCGGCAGATTGATAATCAGACTGTTTCCGCGAGTTCCGGCAACAGCCCGGGTCAGCATGGCTCGTCTGGATTGAGTCAGACCCGCCCGTCTCATCTCTTCCGCCAAACCGGGTACCCGACGGTCCATGACCCATGTGGTAACTTCCGGCGTCACATCCCGCGGACTTAGGCCTGTACCGCCCGCGACGATCAATAAATCACATTTTTCCCGATCGACCAGTTCAATCATGTTTTCTTTTAACTCTTCCATATCATCCGGTACCACTCGATAAACGGCGACCTCCACTTTAAGCCAGTCACGCGTAAGCTGGCGCAACAAATTAATCCGGTCGTCCGGTCGTTCACCGCGTGCAATTGAGTCACTCGCCGTGATGACTCCTACTTTCCAAGTTCCCATAGCCATACCCCCACTTCCAATTCATTATACTACAATCGTTCCTTTTTCCTGCTAGAATATATGACAGAAAAATAAAAATGTTTAGCGTGACGATCCAAAAATTTCATGCTCTGTAACAAGATAGTCGAGCGGAAAGTCGTGCGGTTCTCTGGGAACGCAGTCGACCACCTGGATGGAGAAACAAAAACCGATTAACAGCGGGCGGTGGCTAAGCGTGGAGAGAAACCGGTCGTAATAACCTCCTCCATACCCCAAGCGTCCCCCTGCTTTGTCAAATGCAACCCCGGGCAAAACCACAGCCTCCAGTTTGCCGCAATCAGCCTCCTCCGCCTTCATAGGATCAGGTTCCATAATCCCGTATGCCCCTTGGCGCAAGCTCTGTTCACCCGAATAAATATAGGGTATGATTTGACGCTTTGCCTGATCCGTGGCAGGAAGCCAAATCTGCTGCCCGCGTTGTTGTGCCGCATCAATAAACGGGCCTGTATCAATTTCTGCGCCGAACGATCGAAACATCATAATCGTCCTGCATGAAGTCAAGGGTTCAAGAGTAAGCAACAGTTGGGCTGCCTGACGCGATTTCGTTACCCTATCGTCCGGCGTCAATTGCTCACGAGCTTTCAAGACTTGATTCCTCAGCGTTTTTTTCTCTTCTCTAATCGTCACTCCACTCTCCCCTTGTCCCTCAATGTTCGATTAGGCTACACTTAGGCTATGAATTTCTTGAGGTGAAACCATGATCCTGTTACAAACGGAAAATATAACAAAAACCTATGGTATTGAAACCATTTTACAAGATATTTCCTTGCAAGTACAAACAGGCGAGCGTATCGGTCTCGTCGGTATCAACGGAGCCGGCAAATCCACGTTGATGAAAATTTTGGCCGGGGAACTGAGCTACGACCAGGGAATCGTACGAAAACCAAAGGACGTGACGCTCGGCTACCTGTCACAGGACGGCGGTCTTGAATCGGACCGCTCTATTTGGGATGAGATGATGTCGGTATTCACCCATCTGCAAGCAGAAGAACAAGCACTTCGAAAACTGGAAGAAAAAATGGGCGACCCTCAAATCCTCTCCGATGAGAAACGGTACCAACAGATCCTTGAAGAATACGCCAAACGTTCCGAGCAATTCAAAGAACAAGGCGGGTACAGTTATGAAGGCAGCATTCGCGGCGTATTGCACGGACTCCGCTTCGCCGACATGGATATCCACACCCCGATCAAAACGTTAAGCGGAGGGCAAAAAACAAGGCTCGCTCTGGCCAAACTGCTGCTGCAGGCTCCCGATGTTTTGCTGTTGGACGAGCCGACCAACTATCTGGACATTGAAACCTTAACCTGGCTGGAGACGTACCTGCAAAATTACAAAGGCGCGATTCTCGTCGTCTCCCATGACCGCTACTTTCTGGATAAGCTGGTGACCATCATTTATGAGATTGAGCGGACCAAAGCAACCCGGTATGTGGGCAATTACAGCAAGTTCCTCGATCAGAAAGCGGTCCGCATCGAACAGGAAATGAAGATGTACGAAAAGCAGCAGGAGGAGATTGCCCGCCTCGAAGATTTTATCCAGCGCAATATTGCCCGTGCTTCCACCACCAAACGGGCCCAAAGCCGACGCAAAGCCTTGGAAAAAATCGAGCGGATGGAAAAGCCGATAGCGGAAAGCAAATCAGCCCACTTTTCATTCGAGATCAACAAAATGAGCGGACATGAAGTGTTGAAGGTCAGAAACGTAAGCGTAGGGTATCCCGATGCCATCCTCTCCCGCGGCCTCTCCTTCGACATTGAGCGGGAAGAGCGGGTCGCACTGGTCGGCCCCAACGGGATCGGCAAATCAACCCTGCTCAAAACCATTGTCGGCAATCTGGAGGCTCTGCACGGAACCATCCAGCTGGGCAGCAATGTTACGATTGGCTACTATGACCAGGAACAGCGGAATTTGAACGAAAGCAAGACAATTTTGGCCGAACTGTGGGACGATTATCCGCACATGCTGGAAAAAGACGTACGTACCATTCTTGGCAACTTTTTGTTCAGCGGGGATGATGTCCAAAAGAAAATCGGCGAATTATCCGGGGGAGAACGCGCCCGCGTATCACTTGCCAAGCTGATGCTGAAGGAAGCAAACTTCCTGATTTTTGACGAGCCGACGAACCATCTCGACATCATCAGCAAGGAAGTGTTGGAAAATGCTCTGTTCGACTATCCCGGCACCATTCTTTTTGTTTCCCATGACCGGTATTTTTTAAACAAGATTGCCACTCGCGTACTGGAACTGTCGCCTGACGGAGTGACCAGCTACCTGGGTAATTACGATTACTTTGTGGAGAAAAAACAAGAGCTGGCAGAGCTGTCGCTTGAACTGGCGCAGCAGTCGAATCAAAAATCCGGCAGCAAAAATCAGGCGGCGCATGCCAAAGCGCCTGAGAAATCAAGCTACGAGCTGGATAAAGAAGCAAAGCGGCGCGAGAGACAACGTCAGCGCCGCATCGAAGAAATTGAACAAACCATAACCAAACTGGAAGCCTCGATTGCAGAGTGGGAGGCAGAATTATGTCTGCCCGAAGTTTACTCCGATCATCAAGAGGTAAAGAACCGCAACGATTTGATCAGCCAAGCCCGAACGGAACTGGAGCAGTTGTTTGAAGAGTGGAGCGAGATTTCGGAAGCGTAAGAGGTTTACGATACAGCATCTTCCCGGTTGTCTTCAAACAATGCCGCATATAAGACCGGCAGGACAAAAAAGATAATCGAAGTCGCCGCCGATACGATGCCGGAGTCATTCAACACCAGTGTGGCCAGGGAACCGGCGGTAATTCCACCGAAACCGCGAGCCAGTGACGGATATTGAACGGACAATCGCCTGAGGAACTGTGTAGGACGGAGACTTAGCAGACTGATGACCAGAAGCGAAACGATAAACACCTTGCTCCATGCCGAAATCCGAATCAGGCGCAGGTTCATCTCCAGCTTCCGCTCCACCATGTTGCCAACGACCGACCAATTGCCGTTTATCATGTCTTGGGCGATGCGTCCCACATGGGTCAGCGGCAGCTCCGAATAAGTATGTAAAAAAATCAATACAGCCACTCCAGCGAACAGGCCGCCTCCCACGCAGAGGAGGCCTGTTTTGCCAATTCGCCATCCCTGGAGGCGAAATACCGCAATGCCAAAGCCGACCGTTCCGGCTAGAAATCCGCCTGCATTGGTGCCCAGAGTGGGATAGGCCATATAAAACAGCACGAAGCCAAATACTCCTCCTGCTAAAGCAAGACAGATTGCTCTGTCTCTTCTCCACCCTTCGTACAGCGCAGAGACAAGCAGGATGGTCGCTCCGATCAAAACCCCTTCATATTCGTTGCCCAGGCCGTAAAACCTTGCGGCAATCACCGGATCGTATCCCATATAGGAGCGGCTCATTGCTTTTGCGCCGGTAAATCCGTCCACAAGAATCAAACAGCAGGTAAAACCGGCAACGGATAAAAGCAATTTGGGCAATGGCAAGCGCTCCACCAAAAGCGCACCTCCAAACGCCAATAAAACGACCACTCCCAAGACGATTAAAGGAGGTGCCGAGCGAAGCAAAACCGGTTCGATCAAAAATAGCGAGGGAAAAAACAGCATCGCTAGGATCCAGAGCCGTATCGCCCGGCGAAGGGGAATAGATTGGTTGACCTCGCCTTTTCTTTGCCAAATCCAGACGAAAGAGGCAACGAGCAGCGTAACGATTTGAAGCATCACATACAGGTACAACACAGTCGACCGGTTTTCGTAAATGTGATCGATTCTTGCCACTTCACTCATAAATTGCTGAAAGTCAGAGGACGATGCTGTCGTCACCGGGTGTCCAATCAGTTGTGTCAGCATTGGAATGTTGAGCCAATTCAGGATGGTGGGCGCCAGATCAATGCCATTGACGATGCCGGTTTGTCTGGTCGAAAGTGAAGTGAGGGGGCCGCTATGTGGAGTGGAGTCCCAAATCATCAACGGAGTCAGGAGCGACTTTTCCTTCTGTGCCTGTTCGTTGCTGCTGACGGACAGAAGCATCACCATTTGATTCGGTTTACGGTTTTGCAGGATCTCACCAATAAAGCGATCAATGTCGGCTAATATTTTGAAATACTGCAAATCAAACCGGAGCGGAGCCATGTCTTTTTTCAGTTGATACAATCTGGTTAAATCGGCAAGTTCCACGATCAAGAGCCCTGGCCGCTTCTCTTCCCGTATCTGTCCGGCCAGATACGGATAATTGGTTTTGAGCCCATACGGATAATCCGCTTGCGCCAGATTGGTCTTAGACGATATATCCCCTTCCGGAATCATCCCGTTCTCATCCATGCCGAACAACGCGGCATGCCTGTTTCGTTCCCAAGGCGTGTCGGCATTGCCATACACGGAGACGATCATCCCGCTTTGGCGAACTGCGGTTCCTAACAGGCCAATTTGCGGATCGTACGGCTTCTCCTGATTATCCGATTTCAGCCGGATAATCCCGGGGAAGAAAATTTTGTTCTTTCCTGCTGTTTGAAAACCGGGTTCAACCAATTGATTCATCCATGCGGCAGCAGGCAGTTCCTGTTTGATCTGTTCATCCAGTTGATAAGCAGTGCCGCTATGTTCCGTATACAAGGCCGGTCCTCCGCTTCCGCAAATCAGATAGGCATTCGGGTCATTACGCGGACCTGCAGGACGTATGGTTAACGCACCGTATTTGCTTTGGTTTAACCATTTATCCACATGTGGGTAAGTCCGAAGAACAGCCATGTCGGCAAATGACAGGCCGTCTACGAATATGACTACTGCCTGTCTGGCCCCCTGCTCTGTTTGAGCCGCGGTTGCGTAAGCCGTTTGGCTCATCATCGGGATGATCAAGACAGCCAACAGGCACAGCCATTTTAGCCAGGTATATCGAATCATTCCATTCCTCCTGTGAATAAAGGATCGTTTGAAAGAAAAGAAGCAGGATGACAGATCAGGGAAATCCACATGATTATCCACAAATTCCACAAAACCATCCACAGCAGGATTCCCTTTCTGTCATGTTTGCCTTGGAGTTATCACCATTATTCACAGGAAAGCATTCAATCATCCACAGCTTCTCTCCAGGAACATGTGGATATTTGTAAAAAAATCCTTTTTACCCTTTAGGATAAAAAGGATTCCTTCAATGAAAGGCTGGGCACACCGTTTAAGTCCAGCGAAGCAAACTTGCCCTTTTGATACAGGATATAACCGGCTGCCGCAATCATCGCGGCATTATCCGTACAGTAGACGAGCGGAGGAATGACCAGATGAATCGATTCCTCCTGGCAGCGTGCGGCAAGCTTCTCTCGTAATCCCTGATTGGCCGCCACACCGCCTGCCAACAGCACTTGCCGGACGTTGTATTCCTTGGCGGCGCGAATCGTTTTCTCCACCAGCACCTCAACTACGGAAGCCTGGAAACTGGCGGCGAGGTTGGCTGCATTCACTTGCTCACCCCGCTGCTCGGCGTTGTGAAGCGTGTTTAATACGGCTGATTTCAACCCGCTAAAACTGAAATCGTACGAATCCTGCTCCAGCCAGGCTCGCGGCAGCACGATATTGGCTTCTCCTTCGCGGGCCAAACGGTCAATATGCGGCCCGCCCGGATACGGGAGGTGAAGGGAACGGGCCACCTTGTCATACGCTTCTCCCGCTGCGTCGTCTCTCGTCTGTCCGAGTATCTCAAAATCGCCGTGCTCTTTCATGTAGACAAGCTCGGTATGTCCCCCGGAGACAACCAGCGCAATCAACGGAAATTCCATTTCGCTGACCAGCCGATTGGCGTATATATGTCCGGCAATGTGATGAACCCCGACCAACGGAATACCACGCGCGAACGAGATCGCTTTGGCGGCGGCAACCCCGACCAGCAGGGCTCCGACAAGTCCAGGCCCGTACGTGACGGCGATGGCCGAAATATCGTCCAGCGTTTTGTCCGCCTGCTCCAAGGCCTCTTCAATGGTTGCCGTAATATTTTCCACATGGCGTCGGGAGGCAACCTCCGGCACTACTCCGCCAAATCGCTTGTGAATCTCCGCCTGGGAGGCGATCACATTGGACAATACCTTCTTGCCGTCTTCTACTACGGCGGCGGAGGTTTCATCACAGCTCGTTTCAATCCCGAGGATCAATGCTGGCAGATTGGACGATTGATGCTTTCGGTAGGCATCCTGAACCAGTTGTTGATAACGTGACAATCGATTATTCACTTAAATTCACCCACATGATTATGGCATCTTCATTGTTATCCGAATAATATTTTTTCCGTCTGCCGTGCTCTTCAAATCCCAATTTAGCATAAAGATTCCGCGCTGTCTGGTTGGAAGGGCGAACCTCCAGCGTCATTCGCCGTCCACCCAATGCCACAGCCAACTCCATCATTTGCCGCATGAGCCGCTCCCCTATCTTGCGTCCGCGATAGCCGGGATGAACGGCAATGTTGGTTATGTGCGCTTCATCCAGGATCAGCCACATGCCGCAGTATGCGACAATCTGTTGCTCAAGCACGACCACGACATATTTGGCATGTTGGTTAATCGTCATTTCGTTGACGAACGCATCCCTCGGCCATGGTGTAGAAAAAGAGAGTCGTTCAAGCTGGGCTACCGCATCCACATCATCCAGCGTCATGAATCGAATTTCCATATCCTCTCTCGTTTCCATACGAATCCCTTTCTATTTCTCTTGTTTTGCCAGCCATTTGGCTTCTGCTTCCGCCACTTGCAAATACTCCGGCACCAGTTCGTGTACATTGGCAGCCTCCACTAGCCGCTTGGCCCCGATGATGGCAATATGCGCGGCACGCGGGTGGTTGAACGAGCAGGGCGCAAAAACAGCTTGGCTGCCCACGATCTCATCAATTGTTTCGCGATGCATGCGCACATCGTCGCCGAGAAAAAGAATCGGCTCTCCTTTTGCCCGATCCAGCACGACCGGCAGCCACTCGCGAAGCAAAATAATTCTTTCCGCTTCTGCCGCTTCCACCAATTCCATGTTCCGGGAGCGGTACAGTCCCGTGTAGACCTGACCCCGTCTGGCGTCAAACAACGGGATAATCGGTCCGCTAAATCCGAGTGCATTCATGGCCACCGCTTGCAAACTGGAAACACCGATCACCGGGAGATTAAGCGACCAGGCCATGCTTTTGGCTGTAGCCACACCAATTCTTACGCCCGTATAGGAACCGGGACCGTGAGCAACCGCGATGGCATCCAATTGTTCCGGCAGCAGATCCAGTTCGTCCATCAGCATGGAGATGCTGTCCATCAGGCGGACTGAATGATTTTTATTTAAATTCGTCGTCCATTCCCCGAGTACCCGCATGTCATCAGCCAACGCCACACTTAACACGAGATTGGAAGTATCAATTGCCAATATGCGCATCTTTTCCTAACTCCTCACATAATGCCTCATAACGCTTTCCCCTGGGCGCAATGCGACAAATCCGATTCTGCTCGCCACCGATTGTAAGGGTAAGCTCCAGCCTTTCTTCAGGCAATACGTCTTCAATCAACGACGCCCACTCTACAACACAAACACCGTCACCAAAAAAATACTCGTCCAACCCCAACGAATCAACGTCATCTCCTACCCGATACACATCCATATGATACAAGGGCAGCCGTCCTTGATACTCTTTGATGATCGTGAAGGTAGGGCTGTTCACCACTTCGCTGATGCCCAGTCCGCGGGCCAAGCCTTGTGTAAAAGTAGTTTTTCCTGCGCCCAGATCTCCCTCCAGAGTCAGTAAATCCCCCGGCTGAAGATAGGCAGCTATCCGCCCGGCAAACCGTTTTGTTTCTTCCGAATCACGAAGGGTAACGATTAACTCCACGCCATTGCCTCCTTCCTACCTGCGAAAATGATTATACCCCGATTTATGTAGAGGCCGTTCACGACCGGACGAATCCATAAGACGAACAGGTTCCTTATCCGGTTCCATCACTCTGCCGATTGGTTTATAAAACAATCCGTGCTCTTTGAACAGGCCAGCCAATCGATCCGCTTCCAGAGCAGGAACCGTCCCCACCAGTTGATAGTCTTCACCGCCAGTCAAAGCCCATAGCAGCGGGTCTTGGCCGACTTCTTCGGCATACGCAAGCATCGGCTGGGAGAGTGGAATTAATTCCTCGTCGATGACGATGGAAACATGGCTTGCTTCAGCGATTTCCCACAACTCAGACGCCAGTCCGTCGCTGATGTCGTTAACCGCTCCCATCGCTTCCCTCCCCGCCAAACCGTTCAGGAGGCGCCCGGCGGCGATCTGCGCAGAAGGGCGTTGATGTTTATCAATCAATGGCTGCCATTTCTTTTCTGCCTGCTGTTGACGCTCTTTGGCGGCAAGCAGCAGATGCAGACCGGCAGCCGAATCTCCCAGTGTTCCCGTGACGAACACGATATGGCCCGGTCTCGCGGATGAACGAAGCAGCGCTTTGCCCCGCTCCACCTCTCCCAAGAGCGTAACAGAGAGGTGAAGGGCATCCGGCGTAGAAACGGTATCTCCGCCGATTATGCTTACGTGATAATCATTGGCTGCTTCATAAATGCCGTCATAGATTTGCTCGCACTCATCCGCGCTCCAGTTGGGGGATACGCCGATCGTCACCAAAGCATAGCGGGGAATCCCGCCCATCGCGGCAATGTCGCTGATGTTCGAGATCATCGCCTTATAGCCAATGTCAGAGAACCTCATCGTCTCCCGCAAAAAATGGACCGTCTCAATCATGGCATCACAGCATGCGACGACTTCCATACCATCTCCGACAGAGAAGACGGCAGCATCATCTCCAATTCCCACCGTTAAGCCGTTTGGAAGCGAATGTTCTTGAACCCGGTTCGTCCATCGCCGGATCAGGGAGAATTCGTCCTGTGCCACGTAAGTTCACACCTCTTCTTCTTTCATGTATCCCCTCATTATACCCAAGCGCAGATTGGCTCGTAAAGAAAGCCTGTGTTTACAGAGGTTCCAGCCTGAGCTTGCCGCGGCACTTCCCGCAAACATAACGGGCAGGGTTCATTTTCCGCTTCCTGTTATAGGATAAACCACATTCGGTACAAACCAATCGGTACCGATACGGCAGACTTTGTTTCTTTTTGCTTGAGCTTAGCCGCTGGCAGTAGCGTGTCCCGCCCACTTGTTGCAGAAGTGCTTTAAACTCGGCGTCTTTATGCTTATACCCCCGGCCTTCCAAATGCAAATGGTAGTGGCACAGCTCATGCTTGATAATGCCGATTAATTCTTGCTCCCCATGTTCCTGGTAATGCAGCGGATTAAACTCCAAATCATGTGTTCGCAAAAGGTACCGGCCACCCGTTGTCCTCAATCTGGGATTAAATCTGGCCCGGTGGCGAAAAGGCTTCAAAAAAAAGGATTCTGATATTTTCTCCACCATACGCTGCAGTTCTTGTTCCGTCATAATCGCAAGAAAACTCCTTTCGCCTGCGTTTAAAGACGTATCTTCCCCGAAACAATGCTTGAATTCACTTTGAAGGATACGCTACACTTGTCCATGAAAGCAATAGGCTTGCACACTTTTTATCTGGGAGGAAGCCATGCGTTATCTTTTGTTACAAGAAACAGACAAGCTGTTGTTTGTCTCCTTGCCGGAAACTCATATGTATCAATTGGTGGCTTTATTAAAACGGCTTCATAAGGAAATTGACAAATTAACGATTGCCAATCGTCCGACACTGCCGACGGTAATTGCTGAATGCAAAGAATTGGAGCTGTTATCTTCGGCATATACGATTACGGAAGGCATCACCTATGTAGGAGATCTGGAGAAGCAATTTGCCCGCCTGCAAGAAACGCAATACCCGCTCATCTCCCTCTTAACGGAGATTCGCGCATTATTGGCCCAATTGGAACACTTGCAAGAAGAAGGCGAATAATTCATCCCGTTAGACAGGTACCTCCACCTCTTTCTTCACATAAACTGCTTAAGAGGAATAGGCCAGGAGGTGTCTTCATGCCGCAATGGATGCGCAAACAGCTTCAGCGCGCTTTCTTTGGCAAGGATATTCGCCAAATTCGCTTACTTAACAGTTGCTGGTTCTTATACTTAGAAAAGCACGGCAGCCGTCCACAAGATTAAGGACGGCTACTTTTTTTGGTTTTTTACTCAGGCGGGATCATCGTGAGCCCGACCCGCTGTCTCTTCTCATCAATCTCCATTACCCAAACGTCAACAATTTCTCCCACGGAAACCACGTCGAGAGGATGCTTGACGAAGCCTTTGCGCAGTTGAGAGATGTGGATCAGCCCGTCATTTTTGAGGCCAATATCGACGAATGCACCAAAATCGACCACGTTGCGAATCGTTCCTTGCAGTTTCATTCCTGTGACCAGGTCGCTCAGTTTAAGCACATCCTTGTGCAGGAGAGGTTTCGGCAGTTCATCGCGCGGATCTCGGCCCGGACGCAACAAGCTCTCGACGATGTCTTTCAACGTGGGTTCCCCGATGCCAATCTGCTCCGCTGTTTTGGCTATATCGATTCGGGACAAGCGTTCCTTGCACATCTCCGTCCCGATTTCCTCCGGACGAATACCCAACGTTTGCAGCAGCTGGTATGTCGCATCATATGATTCGGGGTGGATGGGCGTCTTGTCCAGCGGGTTATCCCCGTCAACAATCCGCAAAAAGCCGATGCATTGCTCATACGTTTTGGCGCCAAGACGCGGCACCTTTTTCAACTGCTGGCGGTTGGTGAATTTGCCCAGTTCCTCCCGCTGCTTCACAATATTGGCCGCAACCTGTTTGCTGATGCCTGATACGTATTGCAGCAAAGAAGAAGAAGCCGTGTTTACATCTACCCCTACGTGGTTTACCACTGATTCAACGACAAACTGCAGACTCTCGGACAACTTCGCCTGCGACACGTCATGCTGGTACTGTCCTACCCCAACGGATTTGGGATCGATCTTCACCAATTCGGCTAACGGATCTTGCAGGCGGCGGGCAATCGAAATCGCGCTTCGCTCCGCAACATCCAGCTCAGGGAATTCTTCTTTGGCCAGAGCGGATGCCGAATAAACGGAAGCCCCCGCTTCATTCACGATAATATAGAAAACCTCTTGCTTTACTTCCTTCAACACATCGGCGATAAATTGCTCCGTTTCCCGCGAAGCCGTCCCGTTGCCTATCGCAATAACTTCGATGCCGTAAGTGGCAATCAACTCCTTCACCTTGGCCGCTGCTTCCGCCACCTTATTCTGCGGCGGAGTCGGGTATATGACGGATACGTGCAGCATTTTGCCCGTTTCATCGACAACCGCCAGCTTGCAGCCTGTCCGGTACGCGGGGTCAACGCCAAGTACCATTTTCCCCTTAAGAGGGGGCTGCAGCAGCAGATTCCGCAAATTCTCGGAAAAGATGTGAATGGCCCGCTCCTCTGCCGCTTCGGTCAAGTGGTTGCGAACCTCCCGCTCGATGGAAGGAGCAATCAAACGTTTATAGCTGTCCTCAATCGCCGTCTCCAGAATGGACTGAACCGTTGTCGCTTTGGTCAGGATTCTCCGCTGCAAATAGCGGATAATTTCCTCTACCGGCGCCTCTATGGATACTTTGAGAATTCCCTCATTCTCTCCGCGGTTCATCGCGAGCACACGATGGGGAACTACCTTTTTGACAGGTTCGGAATAGGAGTAATACATTTGGTATACATTTTTTTCGTCTGCTTCCTGTTCCTTTTGTTCCGTCAACAAAACCCCTTTTTGGAAGGTTGCCTCCCGAATCCATTTTCTGATGTCGGCATCGTCTGAAATTTGCTCGGCAATGATGTCCATTGCGCCCTGCAGAGCCTCTTCTGCTGTTTCCACACCTTTATCGGGATTAATGAATTCTTTTGCTTTGTCGGCCGGGTCGATTTGTGCAGGAAGGCTTAACAGGAATTCTGCCAATGGCTCAAGTCCTTTTTCTTTGGCGACTGTTGCCCTTGTCCTGCGTTTTTGACGGTATGGGCGATATAAGTCTTCCACTTCCTGAAGCTTCGTTGCCGATTGTATCGCTTGCGCCAGTTCCTCCGTCAGCTTGCCCTGCTCTTCAATCAAGCGCAAGACTTCTTCTTTACGGACTGCCAAATTACGCAAATAGCGCACTCTCTCTTCAATGGCGCGAATTTGTGTTTCATCCAGCTGCCCAGTCATCTCTTTTCGGTACCGGGCGATAAACGGAACGGTATTCCCTTCGTCTAAGAGGGTTATGGTTTGTTCTACCTGATGCGGTTTTACCTGCAGTTCTTGCGCGATTGCGAGCGTCATTTGTTTTACATCCATCCGCTACTCCTCCTGGCAAAAAATATCTCTACAGGCCATTGTACCATAAAGGGCATGCGGCACAATTTTTCTATAGGAAATTCCTATGAATGCGATAAAATCTATATATTTTACTTATTTCCGTTCCTGACTTATGCTGTTTTTAGCTGAATTACAGGGGATGAATGGAAATCATCAAAGGGGTATTAAAATGGGGAACGAACAAAATCATGTGAAAGTCAAATTTGATGAAATTGCTCGTAGCTATGATCAGCAGAGAAGAAAGCTGATTCCCTGCTTCGATGATTTTTATCATATTGCCGCATCCATCGCAGAAATCACTCACGATACACCAAACATCCTGGATTTGGGGGCTGGTACCGGGCTTTTCTCCTCTTTACTTTTGGAAAAATACCCGAAGGCAAACGTAACACTGATTGATCTCTCCGAAAAAATGCTTGATGTTGCCAAAGCGAGATTCCAGAACAAGCAAAATGTAAAATTCCTGATTGATGATTACACGAATTACGACTTTGGAGAGTCCTTCGATCTGGTGATCTCTTCTCTCTCCATTCACCATCTGACAGATCCGGAGAAGAAAAAGTTATATCAAACTATTTTCTCTATCTTGAAAAGCAACGGCCTGTTTATAAATGCTGACCAGGTCCTCGGAAGCACCCCTTATCTTGATGCTCTTTATAAAAATGACTGGAAGAATAAAGTGGAAAACAGCGGACTAACCAGAGAAGAAATTCTCTCTGCTTATCAAAGAACAGAATTGGATAGAATGGCCACTTTGCAGGATCAACTGAGCTGGCTTACAGAAATTGGTTTTGCCGATGTTGATTGCGTTTATAAATATTATAATTTCGTCGTACTGATGGGACGAAAAAAAGCGGCCAAGTAAATTGGCCGCTCTTCTATTCTTTCGTAACAAGGCTCCCGTCCGCACGAAAGGCTTCCCGAAGTTTGTTCAGCGCTCTTCGCTGCAAGCGGGAAATATGCATTTGCGAAATCCCCAGTACATCTCCTGCTTGCTTCTGGCTAAGATTATCATAAAACGTAAGATAAATAACTTTTTTTTCACGTTCGTTAAGCACATCGAACACTTTGGAAATCGTCAATTCCTGATCAACCCGGTCAAATCCGCTGTCGGTTTTCCCGATCAGATCCAGCAAGGTTACCGTACTGCCATCTGAATCGGCTTCAATTTCGCTGTCTACCGAGAGCGAATGATAATTGCGGCCCATCTCCAGGGTTTCCAGCACTTCTTCCTCCGTTGCATTGACGTACTTTGCAATGTCAGCAACTTGGGGAGAACGCTGCAGTTGTACGGTTAGTTCGTCTATGGCTTTCTTGATCCGCGGACCCAGTTCCTTAATCCGTCTCGGTACGTGCACGCTCCACGTCTTGTCCCGCATGTACCGCTTGATTTCACCGACAATCGTGGGAATGGCGAAGCTTTCGAAACTTCTGTTGAAAGACGCATCATATCTTCTGAACGCCGCCAAGAGTCCGATCATGCCAACCTGCACCAAATCCTCCATCGATTCATGACCTCGTGCGAATTTGGACGCCAGCGATTCGACCAGATTCCGATAATGCTGGACAAGCTTGGTCTGGATTTCGTCCGAGTGGTGTTGGTTCAACTGCTCAATCAGGCCGTATACTTCATCTTTACTCAGTCCGTGTTTGCGAGGATTCATCATAGGCCACCTCATCCCGCTGCACGTACTTGGTCATTTCTACGATAACTCCGTCTTCTGTACTGATCTTTACGTGATCCATCAAGGTATGGATCAGATAAAGCCCCAGCCCGCCTTCCGACAGTTCCTCGATTTCTTTGGATGTGTCAAGAGGAGCCAAATGAATGGAAGTCTCATCAAAGCTTTTGCCGCTGTCAATCACCTGGATAACCAGACGGTCATCCAAGATGGTACAACGAATCGCATATGTTCCCTGATGGCCCTCCTCGTAAGCATGTCGAACGGAATTGGTGCATGCTTCGGCAACAGCCAGTTTGATATCCTCTATTTCGTCATAGGCAAATCCTGCCCGATTCGCCACTCCGGAGATCAACAGGCGGGCGATTCCGATATATTCCTCTTCCGCCGGTAAAGTCAGCTCAATCGTCTTTTCCGCTTTGCCTGCGCTCATTATGCCCTCTCTCCTTTTATCGGCTCAACCGAGATGACTTCCGCCAGACCTGTAATTTTGAATAGGCGTTCGATTCGAGGAGGGACATTTTTCAGCATCAGCCGGTTTCCAGTCGACTTGCATGCTTTCAATGCGCCAATAATGACCCCAACCCCGGTGCTGTCCATGTAAGCCACTTCTGCTACATCAAGAGAGATTGTTTTCCCTGTTGCTCCTTGTATAAGCGGCAGCAGTTTGTCTTTTAACTGGGAAGCGGCGAAAGCATCCACTTCTCCGCCAACGAACAGCACGATCTCGTCCTCGGTATACTCTGTGTGAAGTGACAAATTCATTTCTTTTCCTCCTATCAAACCCTGCGCAGCATGATCATTGTATAATCGTCAGGCAGTTCAAAATTCGAAATTTGCAACAATTTTTGATAAAGATGTTCCACAATGACTTGTGCGGGACTGTCAATCTTTTCGCGGATATAGGCTACAAGGTCTTCTCTTTGCAGAAAGGTGTTGCCAATCCTGCGCTCTGTCACCCCGTCGGTTAAAAGAATCAGAATGTCTCCCGGGTTAAGCTCTACTTCATACTCCTGGTAATTTGCTTCTTCGAAAACTCCCAATGCCAAGCCTTGCCCTTCGAGATCATAAAAGGCTGATTCAGACGAACGGTACAAAAATCCTGGTTCATGGCCGGCAACCGCGTAACGGAAGGAGTGTTTCTCTTGATTATATCGGCCGAACAGCATCGTGATAAACATGCTGGGATCTATGTTTCGCCCAACGATGTTGTTTAAATAGCGAAGCATGACCGAGGGGCTGATTTGAGCCATTGTCAAGCTGTCCATGCCGTATTTGATCATCGACATGCAAAGTGCAGCCGATACCCCTTTTCCGACGATGTCCGCAATGGCTACGCTAAAATCACCGTCGTTGTGCTGCAAGAAATTATAATAATCTCCGCTCATTTTCTTGGCAGGCACACTGATCAGGCCGATTTCCACATCCGGGACAGACGGAAGCGTTTGGGGAAGAAAGGTTTGCTGCATCGTCGCCGCCACTTCCATCTCTTTTTCCAACTGTCTCTGCTTGTTTCGAAGCGAACG
Source organism: Paenibacillaceae bacterium (assembly GCA_041920465.1). Classification (GTDB taxonomy): domain Bacteria; phylum Bacillota; class Bacilli; order Brevibacillales; family Brevibacillaceae; genus Brevibacillus_H. The sequence continues at coordinate 24,272 of JBHGXW010000009.1, forward strand.
ATACTCCCGGTATGCATTGCCGTACTCAAACATCACTTCGATTAACAGTTGAAACGAATCCTGGACGAATTCCGGCACTTCCTTGATTTGTTGAAGCGCATGCAAGTGGAGGTCTATCACGTCTTCAGGCGCCACATCATGAGTAAAGAACCATTTGCTTAACTGCTGGCCAAAGTAAAGCTGATCCTCTCCCCTGCCTTGAAGGTACGCCTGCAAGAGCTCCTCGTATTGCTTGCCCAGTTGTTGACGGACCATTTTCTACTTCTCCCTTCTCCACTTCACTATGGATACATACGTTCCTTCCCCGAGGCTGCTCTCTATATGAAACTCGTCCATCAAACGCTTCACGCCTGGTAATCCTGCCCCTAATCCGCCCGATGTGGAGAAACCATCCTCCATCGCTTGCCGGAGATCACGAATGCCCGGCCCTTGATCTTTGGCCTGGATGCGAAGCCCCAATACTCCGTCTTGTTCAACGGTATCAATGCAAATCATTCCTTCCCCGGCATACAAGAATATATTACGCGCTAATTCAGAGATCGCCGTTGCAATCCGTGACTGAACCATATTGCCAAACTGAAGTTCTTTTGCGATATTTCTGCCAATATGTCTTGCCGTTACGATATCTTGTTCCATGTGAATTTTGATGCATACCGGCATGTCCATTGGGTGGGACTCCCTTCGCAAAACGATGTGTCTAAGCAAATATACCTTACGTATACAGCCTTGAATCGTGTCTAAATTTGTCTACTAATCTTTTAAAAATAAATTCGCTGTAGAAGCGCATAAATCCTGCCGAAAAGAATAGTTGGAAAATATCCAGAATCGGCTGAACAGCAAAAAACCCACCGAAATCTTTGTCGACTCAGGTGGGTGTTTCAAGCAATTAAAAATCAATTAAGCCCAAACTAATCTGTAAGGATTCATTAACCCGTTCCATCATTTCATCATCCAGATGGGTTATCTTGTCAGTCAGACGCTGCTTATCAATGGTCCGTATTTGTTCCAGAAGGATAACTGAATCTCGATCAAAGCCATACATCTTGGCATTAATTTCAACATGTGTCGGCAACTTTGCCTTTTGGATTTGCGCCGTGATGGCGGCGACGATGACCGTCGGACTAAATCGGTTACCTATGTCGTTTTGGATCACTAAAACAGGTCTTACTCCCCCTTGTTCAGATCCAACCACAGGGGAGAGGTCCGCAAAAAAAACATCGCCACGTTTGACAATCACCGGCTACACCCCGCTAACTAAGCGGTCCAAAGTAAGGTCTGCTTCTTCTTCAGCGCCAAATGCCTCCGATGCCATGTTTAGATTAATTTTTGCCATTTCCATGTAGCCCTTTTGCATGGTTTCGCGAATAAAACGCTTTTTGCGCTCCTTGAGATATAAGCTCATCGCTTGTCGAATCAATTCACTGCGATTTGATTTTTCCTTCTCCACTACCCCGTCCACTTCTTGTAATAAGTGTTGTGGCAGGCTGATCATGATACGCTTCGTATTTGTCTTAGACAAGACGTTCCACCTCCAACCGCTGACCGTACATCCTAGAATTACAAGATTGACCGTTATCCACTAATAACAATACCATTATGTCGAACCATCTACAAAAATATACCTATTTTCGTAAATTGTAAGAGAAACTTTGTCTGTTTTTGTGACGCACTATCTTAAATTTATTCGCGCTTCTTATCAAAATTCCTGCTTACCGTAAGAGTAACATATTAACACTTGTTGTGAATCCGATGACAGATATCGACGATCTGCCCTTCACGAACATATACACGCGGCAGGCGATAATTCAGCATGCATGCCACTTCATAATTGATGGTGCCAAGGGCTTCGGCCACTTCATCGAGGGAAATCTCCTCGCTTCCCTGCTTCCCGTACAGCACGACCTCATCCCCCACTTTTGCTTCGTTATCTTCAATTTTGACCATTATTTGGTCCATGCAAACCCTGCCGACCAATGAAACTCTTCGGCCGTTATGCAAAGCCGTACCGCGATTGGAAAGACTGCGCGAAAAACCGTCAGCATAGCCAATCGGAAGCGTTGCAATCTGCTCGTTCGCTTCTGCCGTATACGTTGCCCCGTAACTGACCGTGTATGGTTCATTCGGGCGCTTCACATGAGCAATTTTGGTCTTCAATTGAAGAGCGGGACGAAGGGTAATTACATCCAGCTGTTTGATATGAGCAGAAGGATATAAACCGTACAAGCCGATGCCGAAGCGAACAAGATCGTATCCCCACTCCGGAAATGCGATAGCCGCAGCGCTGTTGCAGCAATGGACCTTCGGCAAGCTGTAGCCTGCCTCCCGCAGTGCGGAAAGCATCGCCATAAAACGGTCATGCTGCTCCCTCACATGCCGTGTATCTGCTTCATCCGCGCAGGCAAAATGGGTGAAGATACCCGCCCATTCAAGATTCTCGAATTGTGTAAGCAGTTTGACGATTGATAACAGTTCGGCTGTTTGTCGAATACCGATCCGCCCCATGCCCGTATCCAGTTTCAACTGAATCCTGAGCGGCGGCAAACCTGATGAGTCTTTGGCGCAAATTTCTGCTGCTTGCCGTATCCATTCGGCATGATAAGCGGTAAGCTCCACCCCGTATTTTCTCGCCTGATCAATTGATTCAACGGGCGTATATCCAAGTACCAAAATAGGGGCGGCTATCCCGGCATCGCGCAGGATCATGGCCTCGTCCAGCATCGCCACTGCCAGCTCACTCGCTCCGCTGGCTAATGCTTCGCGTGCGACATGGACGGCTCCGTGCCCGTATCCGTCTGCTTTCACGACAGCCATGATATTGGTGCCGGCCGGAATATGACGACGCAGTGCCAGAACATTTTCCCTAATTGCATCCAAATCAACTTCGACCCACGTATCACGACAGAAAGCCTTCATTATTTATCGCCTCTTTGTCTTCTTTTGGAATAATGCGACTCTTTCTTCCAACTGAGAGAGAAATTGACGGGAGACCATTAACGATTCACGTTTTCCGTTCAGCTTGTACATGTTTCGTCCTTGTATAAGAGGCTCCACTTGATCAAGTGAATAAGCCGTTTCTTTATCCGCAATGGAAACAATCAAATGAGTTTTGGTTAGCGTGTATCGTGGCCTAAGAACCATTTTGTAAACAAATGGCGCCAATCCAACAACGGCGACCGCAATGGCAATGGCAATCATCTTGAAGACACCGCTTTTGGTATCCATAAAATTAGTGGCAAACAGCATGCCGAAAATAAATAAAACGGTCTCAAGCACGCGCAGTTTCAAGCTTTTGCGTAACAGCAAATCCGAATAGGTTGCTTCCGCCTGACACAAAATCTCTCCGTTCGCTCTCTTCATCCGTTCCCAGTCACCTCACGTTTGGACTATGCGTATCTTATCGTTTTTTTGCCTGAGGTGTCAATTAGAAAAACTTTGTTCTTTCTTGCCTTTGATACAGCTTGTGCCGTTGCAATCAAGTTCTGGGCTTGCGCTGTAAAAATCGCTGCGAAATGGACAAAAGAAAGCTGCCGACTAATAAACGCCAGCAGCCTGTTTTAACATTCGCGATGAATACTCCATACGATATGTTTATTTGCCACCTAAACCGTAAGTGGACTGGGACACCTTCACCATTTCTTCTTCCGGCAAATCTCCGGTCAAGGTAAATTCTACCCCATCCAACTCCCAGGTAAGTGCCCGTAATTTATCCCCTTTTTGGGTTAAAACTCCTACTGTAAAGCCAAGGTCAATCGGCATTCCTTGTTCATAGGTAACGGAAGTAGCTGTAGGCCGGGATTCAATCAAACGATAATTGAATGAACCTTTATATTCCAAAACAACCATCTGCTCCTCGTTTCGTTTGACTGGCTCAATGCCCACCTGTTTCACGCCATCCGGGAGATAGGTTGGTTCGATAACACCAAATTGACTGGACGGCACTTTCTTGGACGGAGTGCCTTTTGCCGTAGCAGGAATCGCAGTTATGGCGCTTGTCATATTGCGATCTTTGTCAAAGGCATCCTTATCAAACTGCGGATCAAAGGAGAAATCCGTAAAGGTAATATCCACCATTTTGTTCATATTGCTGTCCATGATCTCTGCGCGAGTCGGTTTGAAGTCTTGTGTCATCCAGATTTTTTGTTTGCTCAGCGAACGGTTGCCGCTGTAATTCGCCTTCACTTCAAACAAGTATTGCTTGTTGTCCATTTTCAGCTGACGTTCTGTGTCATCCACGATGCTTCTTACAAGCGTTTCGTAGAGATAGAGCGGTCCGTTATTCTCGGGCCAGCCGCTTTGGAAACGAAAACTTTTGTTTAAATGCGGAGTAAGTACAAACACCCCCTCATCATTGCGCAAAATAATTTGGGTAATATTGCGTTGCTTGGAAGTGAGTGCCACCCGATAATTGGTTGGTTTGGCATACCACACCTGCACATCGTACTGCTGCGGGGTTGATCCTGTTTGTAGTGTCAAAACGGCATTTGTTTTGTAACCGGTGATTTTATTCAGATTGCCGCTTAAATCTTCCACTACGTCTTCCGGTGACTTTTGTCCGAAGCACCCCCCCGTGAAAACGGAAAAGACAAGTAGTAACACTAACCATAAAGCTCCCCGTTTCATCGTAAGAACCCTCCTCATCTAATATCGACAAAGAAGGGAGCCCTGTCTATTTCCTAGGAAATTTGTCAGACCAAATTCACCGTCGGGAAGCGTGCCAGATCAAAACTAGTCATAAGTTGGCCGGATACCGCTCGACTTGGAATCAGGCTTAACACTTCCTGTACAAGAACAGGTAGCCCCTCCTAATCCATGCGATATATACTTATGACCCTTCTCGTCCCAATATGCAGACAAGTTACACTTGTTCGATTACAACATGCGCAATGGCAAATAATCGGCTGTGAGAAATGCTGAGATGAATCCTGGTGTTAGCCTGGATCAGTTCTTTCTTATAAACCTGCTGATTCAAGACGAGGATTGGTTTGCCGCTTTCGTCCGGTAAAATCTCCATATCCAGAAAGCTGAGCTTACTCCCGATTCCGGTCCCTAATGCTTTAGCCATCGCTTCTTTGGCGGCAAAGCGGCCAGCCAAAAATTCGATCCTCCGTTCAGGGGATTTATTTATTAAAAATTTCTGTTCCGTCTCGGTAAGAATCCGTCGAACAAATCCTTCATTCCGATGGTACACATCAGCAATCCGTTCAATTTCCACAATATCGTTACCGATGCCAGTAATCATGAATCAAACTCCTTTTCCGCCGCAAACATGCCAAAATTCAATCAATACTCATACGCCAAGATTACCATACCGCAGATAAGAGTAAAAAACGTTAACACGAAAAAGGGCTGTGCCCTCAAGTAGTTTTACCTACTTTTGGGGACAGCCTCCTTTTACTCGGTTATTACTCAGTTGGGTTATTTTGTTGTTGAGCACGCGCAGCGGATTGTTGGTTTTGACGGCGTACTTGCGCTGCGTTTGTCTCACTAGCAAATTCAGTGGCAGCATTTTGGTTAGCTGCACGAGCTGCTGGGTTTGCAGGGGTCGTTTGGTTACGTTTTGCCATCTCGGATTCACCTCCTCGACATTGCTGACTTTAATTTGCACAGCCACACCAAGGCGTATCCACGCACTTTTTTCCTCCACTGGCAAAAATTGTACAGCATATGTTAGAAGGCTTCCGGAAATATTTATTTACATAAATTTAATTAGCTAAGGAAACTGTCCGATCCTCCAGCCGCTGAATGTGTTGCTTCAAATTAGGGAGCTGTTCCAAAACCAGCTTCACAAGCGGCGTACATTCTGTGTTAATGGAGTAAAATACCCATGCACCTTTTCTGGTTTCTTTTACCAATCCGTGGGAACGCAGCTTGGCAAGATGCTGGGATACTGATGGCTGAGATGCCTGCAAGATTTCCACAAGATCTCGCACGCACATTGACTGTACATATAATAGGGACATAATAGTCAAACGCGTCTTATCTCCCAATAGTTTAAAAAGATCGGCCATGTACAAGAGTTGCATCATATCCGTGGGTTCCATCTCTACCCCGCCTTTGCTTTGATTTTACGCTAATCAGTATACTATACGTTTTGCAAGGGCTTCAATAGATGCCTGGAAGGCGGGATGGAAGACGGTTATATCTCTCTTCTTATGCGTGAAGAGAGGGTTGAACATTTCTTTATCCAAAACGTCCGGTGATATAATCTTCCGTCCGTTTGTCACACGGATTTTGGAAGATAACCGGCGTGGTGTCGTATTCGACCAGGTCGCCGTTCAGGAAGAATGCTGTATTGTCGGAGATACGCGCCGCCTGCTGCATGTTGTGGGTGACGATGACAATGGTGTAGGAAGCTTTTAACTGCTCAAGCAGTTCTTCGATTTTGGCGGTAGAAATCGGATCGAGCGCAGAGGTTGGCTCATCCATCAGAATAATTTGCGGATTAACGGCAAGCGCCCGGGCGATGCACAAACGCTGCTGTTGACCGCCTGACAGGCCGTGTGCCGGTTTCTTCAGCGAATCCTTCACCTCGTCCCAAAGGGCAGCCGACTTCAGACTTGTTTCCACAATTTCATCCAATGTCGCACGATTCGAGATGCCGTGAAGCTTCGGACCGTAGGCAACATTCTCATAAATGCTTTTGGGGAACGGATTGGGCTGCTGGAACACCATGCCTATATTTTTTCGCAGCGCTTCAACATCTACGCGGGGTTCATAAATGTCTTTTCCGGCAACCTTCACACTTCCGGTAATTCGTACATGGGGAATCGTATCGTTCATCCGATTCAATGTCCTGAGAAAAGTCGATTTTCCGCAACCGGACGGCCCGATTAAAGCGGTAATGCTGTTTTCTTCCATTTCTATGTTTATGTTTAAAAGAGCTTGATGTTTTCCATAGAAAAGATTCAAGTCTCTTACCTCTATGATGTTCACTGGCATAACTCCCCTTTATCAAGCAGGTAACAATGAGCGGCATTTTTCACAATGTTCATGATAACGATAACAGGAGAATGTTAGCTGAATGTTTTTTGATTGTAAATTTTATATAAATATCTCGTAAAGAACATGGCTGAACAACCAGGCTCTCTATGTGCCAAAATCCTTTGGTTCTCTCTTCCATTTGTTCGAACGTAAACTTATCTTTAAGTTTTGTTTAATTGTATCGACTCCCCTTTGGCCCAATCTTACAATGTAGCTGTATTTGGGTATGACAAGGGAGTGGAGACATGCTACGTCTTAAAAATTTTATAAATAGGATGCCAGGCAAAAGACAAGGCTCCATTTTGAAACGATTTTTCTTCGGCATATCGTCGATTGTACTTGTCATGTTGGCGATCATGGCTGTCAGCATCGGTTTTAAAGCCCAACAAATTCTCAATCAAAAAGCAGAGAATCGGCTGACACAAGCAACCGTCAATTCGCTGCAGGAAGTAAACTCGCGGGTGGATTCCATCATTTCGTCCTTACATACATACACAACCATCGCAAAGCACAGCACGATCACAAACGGACAAGCTTTTGACATATTCACCGATATCTTGGCGACCAACAAGGATATCTCGGAGATACAGCTGGCCACCAGTGACGGGCGATATATCACCTACCCCGGTTCTCCCGTTGACAGCAGCTATGACCCGCGAAATACGGAATGGTACAAAGGGGCGCTCGAAACAAAAACAGTCTACATAACGGATGTATTCCGGTACTCCCAAACCGAATTTCCGAAAGTGGCCATCTCCTTGCCCGTCATTTCGGAAGATGATGAGATCAAGGGCGTCTTGGTTGCCTTCGTGTCGGTTCCCAAGCTAAGCGAGTTTATCCAAACCATCCACATCGGGGAAACAGGGTACGTCTTCATGGTAGACCGACAAGGCAAGCTCATTGCTCACCCGAATCAGCAATACGCTCTGAAGAACCCTTCCATGCTGGATGTGGATGTGGTAAAAGATGTGGTGCAAGGCCACTCCGGCATAGGAAAGCTGACTCAAGACCGCACTTCCTACATTGCTTCCTATATCTACAATCCAAAGCTGCGCTGGGGATTTCTCGTCGCCCAGGCCGAATCAGAAGTGAATCAGGATGTGTACAAACTGCAGTCGGTGATTGTTGTCATCTCTATTTTCAGCCTGCTGCTTCTTGCTGTTGTCCTGTTTATTTATGTACGGAAAATGATCCTGCCCATTAAGGAAGTACAAAGCAAGATTGAACGATTCAGCGAAGGCGACCTTACCCAAACCATCTCTGTCGCAACCCAGGACGAAATCAAGCAGCTTGCCGACAGCTTCAACGGGATGAGCAAAAAACTGTCCCATATTATCAAGAGAATCTCATCCGTCATTGACGATGTGAAACAGATCGCCGGCAACGTTTCAACCAGTTCCAACCACACCTACGCCATGCAGATGAACATTGTCTCCATGACAGACCAGCTTGCTTCGGAAATTGACGTGCAAAAAGAGCAAATGGACAATATTCGCGATACGGTTGACCAGATCACGGCGGAAATCAGAACGATTAAAGAGAATATTGACGCGGCATCCCGATACAGCGACGAGGCAAGAAACCGGACCTTGCACGCCTCGAAGGCGGTTAATCACTTGCAGAAAGATATGGGGCGAATTGTAGAAGATATGAAACTGTCCCATCTGGCTTTCGCTGATTTAGACCGCAGTATCCAGGATGTGTCCCACATTCTCTCCAGCATTGTCGCGATCTCGAAAAAAACCAAACTGCTTTCGCTTAATGCCCGGATCGAAGCGTCCCGCGCCGGCCAGCATGGCATGGGTTTTGGCGTGGTAGCCGATGAAATTCGCGTTTTGTCGGAGCAAACCGAAGAAGCCACCACGCAAATCGAACAAGTGCTGGCTATGGTCCAAGCAAAATTGCAGGCCGTTTCCGCACGGTTAACCCAGACGGACAAAGCTTCGCTGGAAGGGATTCAAACCCTTGATTCCACCACCCGGATCTTCTCGCATATCGGTGAAATGACTGATGAGCTAAGGACGCGATTAAAAGAAATTGAAACATTATCGCTGTCGATCAACGAACAAAGCCTTATCATAAAAGAGGATGTCAGCCGGTTATCCGATTCGTACGAAAATGTTTTTACAGGGTTCCAGCAGACCGTCGCTTCCTCTCAGGAAAGCGCCACAATTTCCCAACAGTTCTCTGCCGATTCCAATCATCTCATCCAATTGGTAGAAGGATTGGAGCATGAAATCTCTTATTTTCAACTGAAAGAAAACCATCACCTATAAATCTTTCCGATAGCACATTGAAAACTTCGTCTCTGGACGAAGTTTTTCTTTCTGTTATATTGTTCAATCATTACCGGATGATCCGGTAAAAAATAAAACTTTTTAGGGAAATTTAATCTATATAATCGAAAGTGTGAAGACGCTTTCATTAAGTTTCTCTCCGCGGATGGTGACACACAGTGCTGGACAGCCGAAAAATTGAATTATTAAATCTTTTGCTCAATACGGAAAGCAGTTTCTCGGTTGACTCCTTGGCAAAAAGTTTGGGCGTTTCCGAAAAAACGATCCGTAACGATTTGAAAGCGCTCGATGATTGGCTTAAGAAATTTTCAGACATTCAAATCATTCGAAAACCCAGTATGGGGGTGATTCTGCAAGGAAATCCCCAATCGATTCAGGCCCTTCGCCGCGAATTAGAAATCGGTTCAAGTACGAATCACTTGTCGCTTGATCAGGAAAGCCGGAAACTGCAAATCATTCAATTTCTGTTGGAAAATGACAAGGTTTTCACCATGCAGCAGCTGGCAGATCGATTTTTTGTAAGCAAAACGACGATTAGCTACGATCTGGCCGAGGTAGAGGCTTGGTTGAATCGCTTTGGATTGAAGTTAGTGAGAAAAACCAACTTCGGATTAAAAATTGAAGGTGACGAACGCTCTTGGCGGACTGCATTATCCAAAGTCATTGATTTAACGCGGAAGAAACAAGAATCCCGTTTGATGAGTGAAAAAATGTACAATGTGCAGGAATGGATGCCTCAGCATGAGTTAACCATGATTGAAAGCCGGATTCGCGATCTGGAAAAAGAGATGGATTTTCGTTTTACGGACCAGGCCATCATTAACTTAATGATTCATCTTGCTATTGCCGTAAAACGAATCAAACTCAAAAAGAAAATCCCGATGCCGGATCATGAACTCCTGAAGCTCCGGGAAAAAGCAGAATACGGCTTGGCAAAAAAACTTGTTCAATCGTTGGAAGCGGCATTTTCTGTCCCTTTTCCCGAGACTGAGATTGGCTATGTGACACTCCATTTGTTGGGTGCGAAGATCAGGTACGATGAAGAATCGTCCATCGAACAGCTGGAAACATTGCTGAAAAAAATCGATCCCCAAGCCGTCATGATGGCCAAAAGATTGATTGAACAAGTCGATGAAGTCATCCAACAATCGTTAAGCCAGGATCAGGAATTGCTCGTCGGCTTGGCCATTCACTTTCATTCCGCATTAAATCGACTGAAGCACGAATTAAGTCTCACCAATCCCATCATCCAAGAGATAAAACAAATGTACCGCTATACGTTTGAAGCTGTTTTTTCCGTCATCCCGGCGATTGAAAAAGAAATTGGCGTTCCCATCCCGGAAGACGAAGTGGGATATATCACCCTTCACATTCAAGCGGCTTTAGTCAGAAAAGAACAAGAGCGGATTCCTCCCAAAACGGCATTGATTGTCTGCTCGACGGGAACCGGAACCTCTCAACTGCTGGCATCAAAATTAAAGCAGCGATTTCCTCCGTTAACCATTTTGAAGGCAATCTCCTTGTTTGATTTGAAGTCAGCGCTAAACAAGTATCACCCGGATGTCGTGATTACCACGATTCCTCTCCCCCACACGGGTGTGCTCACCCTGGAGGTTTCGCCTTTGCTGACGAATGACGATCAGGCCAAAATCGAGGCCCTGCTGGAACAAGGAACGGTTTATCCGACAGCTGCCAAAACTTCTTATCCAACGCTGAAAAATGCTTTGGACAAGCAATTGATCTACCTCGACGTAGAGGAAACGAACCGGTTTCAGGTGATTGATTTTCTCGCAGAACAGTTAATTTTGAAAGGGTATGTGAAACGAGAGTACAAGGAAAGCGCGATGCAGCGGGAATGGAAGTCCAGTACCGCTATTGGCGGAGGCATTGCGATCCCTCATGGCCGTACCGAATACATTCAGCGCTCTGCCATCGCAGTCGCTCGTTTCAAACACCCCATCGAATGGGGAGGAGAAACTGTTTCGCTGGTTTTCATGCTGGCGATCAACCTGTCTGAAAGAGAAAAAGTGCAGCGCCTGTTTGAAGAGATGTCCGCACTGGTTGACGATGCCAACAAACGAAGTGTCTTGAGAGAGCAAAGAACCATTGAAGCATTTTTAGAACATCTTTAAAGAAAGAGGGGAAAAGGATGAAACTTTTAGCGGTCACCTCATGTCCCAACGGAATTGCCCATACGTATATGGCTGCAGAAAAACTCTCACAATCTGCGCAAAAACTGGGTGTCGAAATGAAAGTCGAAACCCAAGGCTCAATCGGTGTAGAAAATGAACTGACTGCTGAGGAAATCAGTCAAGCTGACGGCATTATTATCGCAGCGGATAAAACCGTAGACAAAAGCCGTTTTGTCGGAAAGAGATTGCTGGAAGCAGCCGTGGCCGACGCCATCAAAAAACCGGACGAGCTGATTGCCAGATTCCAAAGCGGCAGCGTTCCTGTATACGGAGAAAAAGAAAAACTGAAAACCATCGAGGAAGTCAAAGCCGAACGCAAATCAAAGCAAAATCCGTTTTATCGTCACTTGATGAACGGGGTTTCCTATATGATTCCGTTCGTTGTTATCGGGGGTATCTTGATCGCTCTCTCCCTTGCTTTTGGGGGAACTCCAACAGAAAAAGGATTACAAATCGATCCGAATTCTGTCTGGAATTCCATCCTCAACGTAGGTGCTTCCGCCTTTGGATTTATGGTGCCGATTTTGGCCGGTTTTATCGCGATGAGTATTGCTGACCGCCCAGGCTTGGCACCTGGCATGGTTGGCGGATGGATTGCTACACATGGCGATTTCTATCATAGTGAAGCGAACGCTGGGTTTTTAGGCGGTATCATCGCCGGCTTCCTCGCCGGTTACGTGGCGAAATGGATCAAAACTTGGAATGTACCAAAAATGATTCAACCGATTATGCCGATTCTGATTATTCCACTGCTTTCTGCCCTTGTTGTCGCTGCCGTGTTTATCTTTATCATTGGCAACCCTGTTGCTGCGGTATTTAGCGGTTTGACTGGCTGGCTTGCCAGTATGCAAGGCGCATCCAAGGTTGTTTTGGCTCTGATCTTAGGCGGAATGATTGCCTTCGATATGGGTGGTCCTGTCAATAAAGTAGCCTTCCTGTTTGGTTCCGCCATGATTGCTACCGGCAACTATTATATTATGGGCCCGATCGCCGTTGCGATTTGCGTTCCTCCAATCGGCATGGGGGTTGCGACCCTTTTGAACAAGAAAAAATACGAGGAAGAAGAGCAAGAAGCTGGCAAAGCGGCCATTGCGATGGGGCTTGTAGGGATTACCGAAGGGGCTATTCCGTTTGCGGCGAAAGATCCATTCCGTGTAATTCCAAGTATTATGCTAGGCTCCATGGTGGGAGCAGTAATTGCCATGTTAAGCAATGTCGCTGACCATGTTCCGCACGGCGGTCCTGTCGTGGCGTTGTTGAAAGCGGTGGACAATGTTCCGATGTTTTTCATCGCCATTATCATCGGCGTTATGGTTACTGCCTTCACGGTGAATGCGTTAAAGAAACCTGTTTAACCTGTTTAAGGATGTAAGTAGCAGATAAAGCAGCAATCAACAGATCAACAGATGGAAGGAAAGAGAGTCATGAAATTCACAGATCTAATTACTCCAGAGCTTATTCAGCTTGATTTAAAAGGAACGACCAAAGATGAAATTATGACCGAAATGGTTGCTATGCTTGACGGAGTGGGCGCATTACATGATCCTCAAGCCTTCAAATCTGCGTTGTATGATCGGGAAGATCAGGGGAGTACCGGAATCGGTTTCGGGATTGCGATTCCACATGGTAAATCCCAGGCTGTAAAAATGCCGCAAGTCGCTTTTGGTGTCAAAAAAAGCGGAGTCGATTGGGACAGCCTGGATGGAGAGGACGCGAATCTGGTGTTTATGATCGCCGTACCCGAATCTTATGCGGGTAATGAGCACTTGAAGATTCTGCAAATGTTATCCCGAAAACTGATCCATGATGAATTTCGTGAATCCCTTTTGCAAGCTTCCACAAAACAGGATATCTTAACACTCTTGGATTCGATAGAATAAACTGATGGGGCATGGTTGCCCCTTTTTTCCTTAAAGAAAGGAAGGAACGATGAAACGATGAACAGAGCACCAATCTTTCTGACCCCAGTGTTTAAAGAGCGGATTTGGGGAGGAACGGCCCTTCGAGACAAATTTCATTATGACATCCCCTCCAGCCAGACAGGAGAATGCTGGGCCATTTCTGCGCATCCCCATGGGCAAAGTGTGGTAAGAGAAGGCGAATATGCAGGGCAGACGCTTGGCGAGTTGTGGACTCAGCATCGCGAATTGTTCGGGAAAGCCCAAGGGGAAACGTTCCCCCTTTTGACCAAAATTCTTGATGCGAATGCGGATCTTTCCGTACAGGTTCATCCTGACGATGATTACGCAAGAACTCATGAACATGTCGAATTGGGCAAAACGGAATGCTGGTACATTATCGATTGCAAGGAAGATGCCGAATTAATATACGGGCATTCGGCACAATCGAAGGATCAATTCAAACAGATGGTCCAAAACGGAGAATGGGCTCAACTATTGAGCAAACGCAAGATAAAACCGGGGGACTTTTTCTTTGTCCCAAGCGGTACCATCCACGCTCTAACGGCAGGGACGCTTGTTCTGGAAACGCAGCAAAGCTCCGATACAACCTACCGGGTTTATGATTATGACCGAGTTGATGAACAAGGCAAGAAAAGGGAACTTCACATTGAAAAAGCATTGGATGTAACCCAAGTCCCCCACGTAGATCCTTCCTGCGAAACGAAAACAATGCAGATTGGCGGCTTGACCGTCACTACGTTTATCGAAAGCGAATATTTTACCGTTCAGAAATGGGAGCTTGATGGTGAGTCTGCCGTTGAGCAAAACCATGATTTCCTGCTCGCCAGTGCGCTCGAAGGACAGGGAGAAATGGTTTCCGGCGATCATTCCTACCCTTTTAAAAAGGGAGATCATTTTATCATTCCGTATGGTTTCGGGAACGTCCATCTGCGCGGAACCGCACAGCTCATTGTCTCTCACATCTAGGCTGCCAAACAGCTCCCTCTCCTTCTGTAACGACCAGAGGCCCCTTGCGTTAGAAGCGCAAGGGGCTTTAACATTAGCTTTATGCTAGCATTGTAGAGAGGCTTAACCAAATCGTCCGCTGATATAATCCTCTGTCTCTTTTCTTTGCGGATTGGTAAACAGCGTGGAAGTATCGTTAAGCTCCACCAATTCCCCCATCAAGAAGAATGCTGTTTTATCCGAAATCCGGGCAGCCTGATGCATATTGTGCGTCACGATGACAATCGTGTACTCCTCTTTTAGTTCCGTGATCAGTTCTTCTATTTTGAGCGTAGAGATCGGGTCAAGCGCGGAAGCAGGCTCATCAAGAAGCAGGATGGAAGGCTGCATGGCAATTGTCCGCGCAATGCAAAGGCGCTGCTGCTGACCCCCTGACAAAGACAGAGCCGAAGAGTGCAAACGGTCCTTTACCTCATCCCACAAAGCCGCTTTGCGCAAGCTTTGCTCCACAATCTCTTCCAGCTTCGCTTTGCTCTTAATCCCGTGAAACCGCGGGGCGAACGCGATATTCTCAAAGATCGATTTGAAAAAAGGATTAGGTCTTTGGAACACCATCCCGACAATCTGGCGCAGCCCTTCTATGTTGACGTTGTCCGAGTTTACTTCCGTGTCGTCAATCTTGATGGAACCTGTCACCCGGCAGGATGGAATCAAATCGTTCATGCGGTTGATGCTTCTGAGAAAAGTAGACTTCCCGCATCCGGAGGGGCCGATAAAAGCCATGACAGAGTTGCGTTCCACCTTAAGAGAAACATCTTTTACCGCTTTCTTGTCGCCGTAATAGACGCTTAAATCTTTCGTTTCGATGATGATGTCAGTCGCTTGCAAAGTGCTTATGGTCATCTGTACCCCTTCTTTCCCTATGCTATGCCCCGGACGTCATTTTTCTGTACAGCCATTTTCCAAACCATCTGGCTGACAAATTAAACAACAGAACCGCAAGTACCAGAATAGCCGCAGCACCGTCCGCTACATCTCTGGCATCAGGAGTTAACCCTTCGCTGTTTACCTTCCAAATATGAACGGCCAATGTTTCCGCCGGACGGAAAGGATTCAAGGGTGAAGTTGGGCTGTTCATGCTAAAGTCGTTGTAAACCAAATCAGGAGAAGTCATCCCTGCGGTAAACAACAGCGCCGCCGCTTCCCCGAAAACGCGGCCGGCTGCAAGAATGGCACCCGTCAGGATTCCTGGCAATGCTGCCGGCAGAACGACGGAAATAATCGTGCGCCATTTGGAGATACCCAGAGCCAGACTTGCCTCTTTCTGGCTTTGCGGCACACTTCTGAGCGCGTCTTCGGTAATCCGTACAAGCAAGGGAAGGTTAAAGACGGTCAGCGCCAATGCCCCTGAGAGCAACGAATACCCCCACCCGGTCATGTTGACAAATACAAGCAGGCCAAACAAACCGACAACAATCGAAGGAAGTGAAGACAATACCTCAATGCTTAAGCGGATAAATTGCGTAAATTTGTTGTTCGGCGCATATTCCGCCATATAAATTCCTGCGCCCAAGCCTAATGGCAGGGCAATGATCATGGTTAACACAAGCAAATAAATGGAGTTGAACAACTGCGGTCCGATTCCCCCTCCGGCATTGACGATGTCAGGCGGAGAAGTGATGAAATCAAAGGTAAGCTTGTGCCATCCTTTGGTCAGGATAAATCCGATCAGGATGAAAAGCATACACACAATCAGTACCGCAAAAGTCGTAAGGATAACCGTTGCCAGACGATCCATTAATTTCGCGTTCATTTACCTACCATCTTCTTTCTGCCAAGGATGCGGATCAGCATGATAAAACCAAAAGACATCAAAAGAAGCAGTAACGCCATCGACCACAAAGCGTTGTTGTAAGGCGTGCCCTGGATCGTGTTCCCCATATTTAACGTAATCCCGCTCGTTAATGTACTGGTCGGGTCAAGCAGGCTGCCGGGCAGCTTGGTGGTATTCCCGATAACCATTTGGACGGCCAAAGCTTCCCCAAACGCTCGCGCCATACCCAAAACGACTGCCGTCAAACACCCGGGCATTGCACTGTGAAGCACGATATTCCAAATCGTTTGCCAACGGGTTGCGCCCAACGCAAGCGAGGCATTGCGAATGTCTTGAGGTACTGCCTCGATGGCGTCCGTAGCTACACTGGTGACGGTTGGAAGAATCATAATGGCAAGCACAATTCCCCCTGCCAAAAGGCTGAATCCCAAGACGTTAAACTGATCGCGAATGAACGGAACCAATATCGTCAGGCCAATATATCCGTAAACCACTGAAGGAATGCCCACAAGCAATTCAATAACAGGCTTCAGTACTTTTTTTCCTAAGTTAGGGTAAATCTCCGTCATAAAAATAGCGGCACCGATTCCAAGCGGCGCAGCAATTAACGCTGCCAGCACGGTAACCAAAAACGAACCCAAAATGAATGGCAAAACACCATACAGCGCCGGTTCATTTTCCGGATCCCATTCAAGACCGGTCAAGAAATCAGCAAGGCTTACCTTATCGACAAGGAAGGTAGACAGACCTTTTGAAGCGATAAAATAGGAAATGGACAAAACGACAATAATCAACAGTGCGGCACAAAACAACGTAATCCCTTTGCCCGCCAGATCCTCGAAGTGCTGTTTTTTATTGCGGAACAACAGTTTTCTCTTTACTTCTGTCTGTTTGGTTTGATTGGCATCGTATGGTTTCGTTATGATGCTGTTGACGATGGTTGTTCCTTGCGACCCTTGATGGTTCATTGTGTACCTCCCTTGGAAACATGAGAATGAGGGGTATAAGATCACCCCTCTTCTCTATCTATACCTTGATCAGAAACATCGAAGATTCATTATTTTTGTGTGATTTTACCCTCTGCGTCACGTTCAACTTTCATGTCTGTTACAGGAATGAAGCCGAGGTCCGTAACGGTTTTCTTTTGAACGTCATCGCTCATAATGAAGTCAATGAATGCTTTTACAGAATCGGTTGCTTCACCTTTGGTGTACATGTGCTCATAAGCCCAAACCGGATATTGGTTCGTTGTGATGGTGTCTTTGTTTGCTTCAACACCGTCCAATTTCAATGCTTTCACAGAGTCGTTGATGTAGGAAAGTGCCAAGTAACCAATTGCGCCAGGAGTTTCTGTGATAATTTTGCGGACAGTTCCGGAAGAATCTTCAGTGATACCTTCTGCTTCATCTTTACCGTCTAACGCGAATTTGTGGAATGTTGCACGGGTACCAGAGCTTTTCGGACGGTTAACCAGAGTGATTTTCATGTCTGTGCCGCCCACTTCTTTCCAGTTGGTAATTTTACCGGTGAAAATATCGATCAATTGTTGCTTGGTCAGGTTATCTACGCCAACTTTCGGACTTACAGCAGCAACTATACCAACTACAGCCACTTTATGGTCAGTCAATTCATTAGCAGGAATGCCTTTTTTCTCTTCAGCGAAAATGTCGGAGTTACCGATGGTTGCTGCGCCGCTTGCTACCTGGCTTAAGCCGGTACCGCTACCGCCGCCTTGAACTTGAATTTGCACGCCGTTGTTTTTCGCCATGAAATCTTTTGCCGCTTGTTCAACGAGTGGCTGCAGAGCTGTGGAACCAACCGCAGTGATTGGCGCACCCGCTTTCGTTGTGTCTGCAGGGGTAGAAGATGTAGCTTGAGATTGTTGATTATTGGATTGTGCTGGCGCGTTGGTTTGAGCGTTGCTGCCGCAACCAGTCAAAAGCAATCCAACTGAGAGTACACATGCCATGAAAACCGATGAAAACTTTTTCAAGGTAAAGCCCCCTTAATTTTTGCTAGAATTCTTTCAACACTTGTAATCTTACCGGGTAAGCTTAAAGGCACGATTAAGGTAGTATTAAAGGATTGTTAAGATTACTCACTCAAATATGAATCGACAAAGTGTTGGCCTCATTCTCCGTGACGAACACACTGCCAAGCAAGAGCCGAACGTCATCGGCCACGGACGCAATGAAAAAAGCTCACACGATTGATTCCGTGTGAGCTTTTTTATTGGCCTTCTTAAGGCTGCCTGGTTAACGGCTGGCTGATATCGACGTGGCCCATTAAAGAGTCTGTCGGCTTGCCGTCTACCAATATCATGATTTCCTTTATCTCGGGAAACTGGAAAAAGCTTTTGGTTAAAGCCTCGATTGCGAATTCTTCGCCGGATGAACCAAAATTGTATTGATTTTCACCGGAAGCATCAATCGTAAGCTTACCGTTTTTCAGAGTAATCGAGTGATAGGAGAAGTTCTGCCAAAGCGCTTCATGTCCCTTTTGAGCAGACTGCCCTAACAGAGCCATGATTTTCTCGTATTTTTCTTTGTCATCCGTATATTCGATTTCCTGCTGCTCTTCTACAAGATTGGTTAGGTCGGCATTGCTGTAATATACTTTTACCTTTGCCTTGGTTTTCTCTGGTTGATTATTAGCAGGAGCCGCAGCCTGGCTCGAAGGCTGCTCCGTTGGCTTCACAACCGGCTGGCTTGTTTGCTGCTGGCTCGGCACGGTTCCGCATGCTATCAGTCCCGCGATGATGAGTAAAAACAAAGTAACGCGAAGCAATTGTTTCATGATAATACCTCCTGATCGTCAGGATTAATGGTAAGACTGATAATACTCACGAATGGCGTCGGCAAGCGCTTGAGCAATCTTTTGCTGGAATTCGGGCGTAACCATCTGGCTATTCTCGATCTTATTGGTCAAAAAGCCGGTTTCAGTCAATACGGCCGGCATCTTTGTCTGCTTGATTACCACGAACGGAGCGGTTTGCACTCCGCGGTTCGGAAACTTGGTTGCCGCGATCAAATGGCGGTGAACCACTTCGGCAAATGCCTTGCTAAAATCGTGGTAATAGTAAGTTTCGGTTCCTCTTGTATCCGGTTTAAAGGAATTGGCGTGAATCGAAATAAACAGATCGGCATCCAGATCATTTGCTATTTTGGCGCGGTCTTGGAGCGGAATAAATACATCCTGACTCCGTGTTGCCACGACCTGGAATTCCGGATATTTGGAAAGGATCTCAACCAATTTGGTGGCAACACTAAGATTAAAGTCCTTTTCTATATTGCCGGATACGCCCTTGGCCCCTGGATCTTTGCCTCCATGTCCGGCGTCTACAACGATCATAAATCCTGTTTTCCTCGGCACTGGCGTAAGGTCAAAGCGGATTTCATTGCCGTTGGTTGATACGGTATATTTGCTTTTTTGCGAAAGTTCCACAACAATTCTCACCGTGTAAGGCGAATTGCTGTATTGGCTGTAGCGTATGTTCTGGATGAATGGCAGTCCGGTTGTCGTCACTGCATGGGAGTCTGCCGAATTCTCCGTGGCTGAATCGGCTTCTTTCGCCGAATCGGTTTGCTGATCCTCAATATCGGAAGGCTGATCCTCTGTCGCGGTTGTGTCCTCCTGCTTCGCCGCCGCCTCTGCTTCCGGTTGGGACGGTTCCTTTATTTCT
The DNA here is from genome assembly GCA_041920465.1 of Paenibacillaceae bacterium. Taxonomy (GTDB): domain Bacteria; phylum Bacillota; class Bacilli; order Brevibacillales; family Brevibacillaceae; genus Brevibacillus_H. Next base: position 44,125 of record JBHGXW010000009.1, read on the forward strand.
TCTATCTGATCCGCCAGTTTGGTGTTGGGCAGGTCGATAACCAGCCGATGCGGCCCTTCCATGGTGAAATGCTGGGGAGTAACCGGCTTGGACGTTTTCACGATAATTTGGCGATCATTAACGACAGTATACCCCTCAAACAGTTGAACGTGCTCCACCACCACCTGATCATGTTCGGCGTCCCAGTCTACGCCCCCTAACAATGACTCCAAAACAGAAATAGGTGCAACTGTGACCGAGTCAATCGTTTTCACCGGACTGATGGAAAGCGGGGAAACATTCACACCCACCTTCTGAAGAATCGGTTGGATCGGCAAAAAGAGTGTACCGTCAAGCTTATATGTTTTCAGCGATCCTGTCAGATCTTGACCATTAATATGTACACGGACCGGACGATTTGCGACGACTGTACGGGACTCCTTGTCCCAGCCGACAGTTGAACCCAACGCCTCCCCGACAAAGCGCAGCGGCAGCAGCATGCGATTTTGAAATATTTGGGGCGGCGTATCAAGGGATACTCCCTTGCTGTCGATAGAAGCCCGTTTGTTGTTTAACTGCAATTTAATTTCTTTCTGCTGATGCAGAATGGTTGCGGTTTGACTGGCTTGGTCCCAGTCAACCTTCGCTCCCATTTGTTCGGCAATGACGCGAACCGGAACCAAAGTTCGCCCGTCTTTGATAACAGGCGGTACATCCGCCTCCACTTTCTTTCCTTCAATCACCAGATTAATCTCATCCGTGGCTGATGAAGCGGCTGATGCAAGACAAGGGACAAGCAGCATGGCGCACAACAGAATCGTGATGGATACCAAAAAACGTTTCATTGCAAACCTCTCTTTTCCAGAAACTATCTATGTATAACGCGTATTTTGCGTGAAAACAGGTAATACCGTAGAATTTTGTTGCTTTATCAATTATTTAGACGTAGCTTGTCCGAAAAAGTTACTTAGTCATTTGGAACTAAAATGGGAAGACCTCCTTGTGAAGCGAGAGCCTTCCCGTATCATTCGACCCATCCTGATCATTTTTGCCTTACCCGCGCCCTTTAGGGAGAGAAGCTTGGGTTTTGCCTTTTAAGCCGCCATTCGCTAAGAACTGCTGAATCATTCCCACTACTGCCGGATTTCCAAGTACCTTCATGGTTTCCTTTACTTTTGGATTGTTTAATTGAGGAATGATCCCACCCAATTGTGGAAGAAGAGGCAGGAGTTCATCCAAGGAAAGCGATAATTTCGGTTTGGCTTCCGGCTCCACCGTAACCGGTATACTTTTGCGCTTGCGTCCAAACAGACCGCCCATTGATGATGGTCTAACCGGTTTCAGCCGTGTAAGCACTGATTTCATTTCATCCATATTTTGTTGCATCATGACAATTTGCTGTAACAACTGGTCATTCTGAGTTGTCATCTTTTCCATATTCGCCGAGTTGGTTTCAATCATTTCGCGAAGCAGCCTTTTCATCTCTTGGTTTTGGGGATTCTTTCTTTTCTTTTTCGTAGCGATGGCCCTTGCACCCCCTACTTCAAACGTTTCTTGATTTCGTTGATGTCATTAGGGGAAATGCCGCGTTTGGTCAATTGATTCAATAGGCTTGAGGCGCTTTCGTTTTTTGCCATGCTTCTAAACTTGCTGACATATTCATCTACTTGTTTCTCACTTAACGACTGGCCCGTTTTTCTGCCAATCTCGCGAATTACCTCTCTTAGCCCTGAATCTGTCTTGAGCTTATCCTTAGGGATCGAGTTGGCTATGCTAAGCAACTTGCGGATATCCACCGGTTCTCCTCCTTTGTACTAACCCTACTCCTTTACTTTATGAAAAAGGAAGTTCGGTGGTATGGTCATCTGTACGAGGTACAATCACACAAATTTCGCCGTACAGGGCCCTCCATACATCCGCGCAGGACGTGCCAGTGCGGGCAATGCCAGTACACAAAAAAACAGGAACGCCGGCTGGCATCCCTGTTTTGTTTCAAACAAATATGATTAGTCTTCGATGGTTGCCCATTTGTAGTCAACAAATCCAAGTCCGTCCATCAACACGCCTTTAACTTTTGGATTTTGTACCCAAGAGTTGGTGTAGAAGTAGATTGGAGCAACAGGCATTTCATCCATGAAGATTTTCTCTGCATCAGCAAGAATTTGTTTACGCTTCGCCGGATCTTTCTCGGTAGCGGATTGGTTCAACAACTCTTTGAACTTCGGATTTTCCCAACGAGTATCGTTGTTTCCACCGTTTTTGTCTTTGAAGAGTTCCAGGAAGTTGATTGGATCATTGAAGTCACCCAACCAGCCCATACGGCCGATTTGGTAGTTACCTTGATGCAGGTCTTCGATGTATACTTTCCATTCTTTGTTTTCAAGTTTTACATCGATTCCAAAAGCTTTCTTCCATTGGTCCTGAACAGCTTCCGCGATTTTCTTGTGACCTTCGGAAGTGTTGAAAGACAAGGTGATTGGAGGAAGCTTGGAGATCCCCAGTTCCTTCATACCTTCGGCAAGGAGTTTCTTCGCAGTTTCAACATCGTTATCTTTAAAGTAACCGTCAGCCGGACCTACCGCCATGGATGGAGGAACTGCTCCCATTGCCGGTTTTTGGTTACCTTGCGTGATGTTGTCAATGATAGATTGACGGTTGATCGCATAAGCGAATGCTTTACGGATCTTCACGTTGTTAAATGGCGGTTTTTCGGTGTTGAATTTGTACCAGTATGTGCCGGCGATTGTTTGAGTTTGCAATGTGCCGTTGTCTTTGAGCGGTTTCATTGCATCAGTTGGGATATCGCTGAGCGGTTTACCAGCCCAGTCTAATTCACCGTTGTCAAACATGGACAATTCGGTGTTCTCGTCTTCCACCATGGAGAACTCGATACGATCCAGCTTCACAGCGTCTTTATCCCAGTAGTTGTCGTTTTTCACAAGAACCAGTTTGGATTTGTGCTCCCAGGATTCCATTTTGAACGGACCGTTACCTACGTGAGTTTTTGCTTCGGTAGCCCACTTCGGATCTTTTTCTACTACTTTCTGATCAACCGGATAGTAAGTGTAGAAAGCAGTCAGTTCAAGGAAGAAAGGAGTCGGGTTTTCCAAGGTAACCTGGAGAGTTTTATCGTCAAGCGCTTTAACCCCTACATCATCCAATTTTGCCTGGCCTTTGTTGGCTTTTTCAGCGTTCTTGATGTAGTAGAGTTGGTATGCGTAGTTCGCAGCAGTTTTAGGATCGAGAACGCGTTTCCAAGCATATTCGAAGTCGTGGGCGGTTACAGGATCGCCATTGCTCCATTTGGAGTCACGAAGATGGAAAGTGTATGTTTTTTGGTCGTCAGACACATCGATTTTTTCAGCAACGGATTCGTGTGGTTTGCCATCTGCGCCAACGCGAGTCAAACCGTCGAAAGTTGCACGAGTGATAGCGCCGGAAGTAGTATCCTCAGCAAGTCCCGGGTCAGCAGTAGGCGGTTCGCTGTGAAGGTTCAAATGGAGAGTTTTTGGTTTATCGCTCTTTTCAGCAGTTGCTGCCGTGTTGCTTCCGTTTTGATTAGCATTAGTAGCGCTGTTGCCGCCGCATCCAGCTAGAGCGGCACCAAGAACCAAAATAGAGCTCATCAGCACAAAAACATTCTTCTTCATGCTTGTGAAATCCCCCTTTTTTAAATCTGTTTTTAAATATATCTCTTTTCACAATTGTGCGAAATATAGTTTGTTCATATTTAATTAAATTTTATAATATTATTAAAAATGATAAACAATAATAAAAAACTTTTTTCTGATCAAACTCTCTTAAAATTGTTAAAAGAGGCTGAATCCTCAAGCAGAAACCAGCTTGTGGTACAGCCTCTTTTGCAGATTATTCGATTGTTGCCCACTTGAAGTCTACGTTACCGAGCGGATCAAGAATGACATCCTTCACTTTGTCGTTTTTCACATAGCTCTCGGTGCGGAAGTAGATCGGGGTCATCGGCATTTCATCCATCAGGATGGCTTCCGCTTGCTTCAGGATTTCCTTGCGCTTCGCCGGATCGGTTTCTTTAGCGGACTGATTCAACAGCTCTTTGTACTTCGCATTTTCCCAGCGGGTATCGTTGTTGCCGCCCATCTTCTCTTTGAATACCTCCAGGAAGTTGATCGGATCGTTGAAGTCTCCCAGCCATGACATGCGGCCGATCTGGAAGTTCCCTTGGTGCAGGTCTTCAATGTACACCTTCCACTCTTTCGCCTCCAGCTTAACATCCACGCCTAACGACTTTCTCCACTGATCCTGGACAGCTTCCGCAATCTTGGCGTTCTCCCCTTTGTTGTTATAGGAGAAGGTGATCGGCGGCAGCTTCGTGATCCCCAGCTCTTTCATTCCTTCAGCAAGCAGTTTCTTCGCAGTATCCACATCATTATCCTTGAAATAACCGTCAGGATTTAAACCCATGGTAGGCGGCACATAGCCTGTCGCCGGAATCTGGCCTTGCTGCAGCACAGCGTCTGTGATTTCCTTACGGTTGATCGCATATGCAAACGCTTTACGGATTTTCACATTGTTGAATGGCGGCTTCTCCGTGTTCATCTTGAACATATAAGTGGATATGGTGACATAGTTTTTGAATTTTCCGGATTCCTTCAGAGCCGGTACCGCATCAAGCGGAAGGCTGCTCATCGGGGCACCTGCCCAGTCCAGTTCACCGTTTTCCCACATCGAGAGTTCGGTATTCTCATCCTCGATCATTGCGAATTCAATGCGATCCAGCTTGACAGCATCCTTATCCCAGTAATTCTCGTTTTTCACCAGCACCATCTTGTTTTTATGTTCCCAAGACTCTATCTTGAACGGGCCATTGCCAACGTGGGTTTTGGCTTCTGTTGCCCATTTAGGATTTGCTTCCACTACTTTCCTGTTAACCGGATAGTAGGTATAAAAAGCGGTTAGTTCCAGGAAGAACGGAGTCGGATTCTCCAATTCTACCTGCAGGGTTTTGTCGTCAAGCGCCTTTACGCCCACCTGGTCCAGCGGAACCTCCCCTTTGTTGGCCTTTTCCCCATTTTTGATGTAGTAAAGCTGATAGGCGTAGTTAGAAGCGGTTTTCGGATCAAGCGCACGTTTCCAGGCAAATTCAAAATCCTTCGCCGTTACAGGCTCCCCGTTGCTCCATTTGGAATCACGCAGCGTAAACGTGTATGTTTTCCGATCATCGGAAATCTTGACATCCTGCGCTACCGAATTCATTGGTTTCGCATCCTTATCCAGGCGAGTCAAGCCATCAAATGTTGCGCGAACCACTGCCCCGGAAGTGGCATCTTCCGCGATACCAGGGTCAGCAGTAGGAGGCTCACTGTGCAAATTGGCCCGAAACACTTTTGGAGCAGATGACGGAGCTTGGGCGGAGGTTGATTGACCGTTATTCTGCTGAGCGGTTGGCGATGCCGTATTACTGCTGCACCCGACTAAAGCCGCACCCAGTACCAAAGCGGCACTCAAAAGAGTGATTGTGATTTTTGTAAATTTTTTCATTTTTTGTCTAATCCCCCTTTTTCTGAATTGAGTTAACTATACTTTGCTTCAGAATTTTCGGGAATAGATTCGCAAATGATTTAACCAAATTTTATGAATTTTTAAAAACAGGTGTGTTTATACAAAAAAATTAAGCCCGAAAGCACTTTTACAGTCTCTTTCGGGCTTAATTATTATAAATTATTCTTTAATTTGACCAACAAACAATACGGAGCCTTTGTATTTTTTGTCGATGAAGTCTTTTACTTCAGGAGAGGTTAACGCTTTTGCCAGTTTTTTGATTGGTTCGCTGTCTTTGTTGTCTTGACGAACAGCCAATACGTTTACATATGGGTTGTTCTCGCCAGATTCCAGGTAAATCGCGTCTTTCGATGGAGTCAAGCCTGCTTCCATTGCAAAGTTGGAGTTGATAACGGCAGCGTCAACAGCAGCATCATCCAAAGCACGTGGCAGCATAGCCGGTTCGAGCTCTACCAATTCTACTTTTTTCTCCACGATGTCAGCCATGGAGCCGTTCATGCCAACACCGTCTTTCAGTTTCAAAAGGCCTGCCGCCTGCAAGAGCGCGAGTACGCGGCCATGTTCGCTTTGTGCGTTGGTGATCGCTACTTTCGCCCCTTGTGGAAGGGCTGCAATGTCTTTATAAGCTTTTGCTTTGTTGGAGTAGATACCGAGCGGCTCGATGTGAACACCTGCTACATAGGTCAGGTTCAAGCCTTTTTCTTTATTGGTGTTTTCCAACCAAGGAATGTGCTGGAAGTAGTTGGCATCCAATTCTTTTTCAGCCAATTGAGTGTTTGGAAGCACGTAATCCTGGAACAATACGACATCAAGGTTGACGCCTTCCTTCGCCAACATTGGCTTCACTACTTCGTTCAGAATTTCTGCATGCGGAACGGCAGTTGCTCCTACTTTCAGGGTTACAGTTTGGCCTTGGGCTGGTGCTTGTGCGTTGTCTGCGGGCTTTTGCTCAGGCGCTTTTCCGCCGCAGGCTGTCAAAGAGAGTGCCATCAATCCGGCAAGCAGAACGGAAAACAGTTTTTTCATGGTTTTCTTCCTCCTATTTTTTATCTATTGTTTGGGTTATTTTAACGGTGATCCAGCTTCCTTGCGATGAAATCGCCGATCATCTGGACACCTTGAACAATAACAATAAGCAGTACAGTGGTAACAAACAAGATATCCGGTTTAAAACCGTTAAATCCATAGTTGTAGGCCATCGCGCCCAACCCGCCCGCGCCGACTGCACCGGCCATCGCAGAATAGCCGATCAAACCGACAGCCGTTACGGTAATTCCGGAGACAATCCCCGGCAGCGCTTCAGGGATCAGGATTTTGCGGATAATTTGGAAGTTGGTCGCTCCCATTGATTGAGCCGCCTCGATAACTCCCCGATTCACTTCACGGATGGATGTCTCGACAAGTCTGGCTATAAACGGAGCCGAACCGACAACCAGACTGATAATGGCCGCATCGGGACCAATTGATGTGCCGATCAGCTTCCGCGAGAACGGAATCAAGATAATAATCAGCACGATATAGGGAATGGATCGCAAAATGTTGATCACAGTACCTAACAGTTGATTGAAAGCCGGCAGCGGTATCAAATGATTGCGGCTGGTAATTACCAACAGAACGCCAAGCGGTATCCCAATGATGGTGGCAAAAACAAGCGAGATCGATACCATATACAAGGTTTCGCCAATCGCTTTCTCAATGTAATCCCAGAACTTTATCACGTTGGGCAGGTAAGTTAACAGCAACTCGTTCATCAACTTACACCCCCTTGTGCTTCTTGCAGGACATCAATCTTGACACCCTGTTTCTTGAGGAACGCTATGGTCTTCGCTTCTGTATCCACATCGCCCGGAACTTGAATATACAGAGTCCCGAAGGCTACATCCTTCAGGCGCTTGATCTGTCCTTGCAGAATATTTACCTCAACGCCAACTTCCTGAACGAGACGCGAAATCACTGTCTGGCTGGCAGAATCGCCCAAGAATGTGCAGCGAAGCACCGTGCCTTGTCCAAGACTTGAGAGGAAATCATCATCAAGCTGGTCTACGCCTGTTACCTGGCTGATGAATTCGCGAGTAGTTGTTGTTTTCGGATGGGAGAAGATATCGACGACATTGCCCATCTCAATCACGCGTCCACTCTCCATAACGGCTACGCGGTCGCAGATTTTTTCGATGACGTGCATCTCGTGAGTAATCAGAACAACAGTTAACCCCAATTTGCGGTTAATTTCCTTCACCAGTTCAAGAATCGAATCGGTTGTTTTCGGATCAAGCGCCGATGTCGCTTCGTCACAAAGCAGCACATCAGGTTGGTTAGCCAGCGCACGCGCGATGCCGACCCGCTGTTTTTGTCCGCCGGAAAGCTGAGACGGATAGGAATCAGCCTTATCCTCCAGACCGACTAACGCCAACAGCTCCTTTACCCGGGCAGGATGCTCGCTCTTCGGAATTCCCGCAATCTCCAGTGGAAGAGCCACATTCTCCGCTACCGTACGCGACCAGAGCAGATTGAAATGCTGAAACACCATTCCAATTTTGCGTCTCGCCTTGCGCAATTCACTGGATGAAAGCTGGTTCAGCTTGGTGTTGCCCACCATTACTTCACCACTTGTCGGAGATTCCAGCAGGTTGATCATGCGGACGAGTGTAGATTTACCTGCGCCGCTGTATCCAATAATTCCGAATATTTCACCTTGCTTGATAGATAAATCAACGTTGTCCAAAGCTGTGAACGAGCCAAATTTATTCTTAAAGATTTTGACAACTTGGGAGAGAGTAATCATCTACTCGCTGGTTCCTCCTTTCCGCTTCTGCTTAATACCTGGAAGTCTATAAAAAGGCTGGTATTATGCGACTATTCATAACCTTCTAGCCTTTCCCTTACAATACCAAGCGATTTACTAGGATTATAACAAACAAATATAACAATATATAAATTCCTGCCCCGTGTCAATGTAAAAAAACAATTGAATTCATATTTCAACAATTTAATTTTGGAGCACCTGCTGTTGAGCCATGCTGAAAGCCGGATATAGGGAAGGTACGCCTGTCACATGCGTACATTGTCATGATTTTTGTTCTTGATTCAATTGGCTGTTGTGGAGGACTTCCCGGACGTATTCTTGCACCGCGTCAACAGATGGGATCAAAACAGAACCTCCGCGATTGGAATCGTGGAAAGCGCCGGGCTGCGGAAGCTGGTATCCTTCTGCCTTCGTTGAATTTAATGTAAGGCCCAACGCAGCCAGTTTCAGCATATCCGTCGAGGAAAGGTTGGTTTGCACAAAAGGTTGAACCGATTGCAGAATCGACGGCAATTGCAAGACGGTCGCTCCGCTTTTCAGCTGTTGGGAAAGCGCGGTCAAAAGCTTGCGCTGCCGCTCCGTCCGGGTAAAATCGGAAGTCGCGTCATGACGAAACCTTACGTATTGAAGCGCTTTGTTCCCGTCCAGATGCTGAAGCCCCTTTTTCAGATCGATGTCGTATTTGCCTTTGTCAGTCGGGTCGTGGTAGCGCATGTTTTTTTCCACATTGATTTCCACGCCGCCAACCGCATCGATCAGACCCTTGAATCCCTCGAAATCGGTAAGTATATAATAGCTGACCGGCAGACCGGTAAATTGGCTGACTGCTTCCATTGCCAGCTCCGGCCCGCCCTGGCCAAGTGCGGCATTAATTCTCGATTTGCCATAACCGGGGATTTCCACATAGGTATCCCGCAGGATAGAAAATTGGGTAAACGTCTTGGCTGCCGTATCAATGCTCACCAGCATCATGCTGTCTGAACGAGGCATCTCATTGGGCCTCATCTCCCGCCTGTCTACTCCCATTAGCAGCAGATTTACCCTTTCGCTGCCTCCCCAAACCGGAATACCAGGCTTGTCCGCCCCCGTATCAATCGCAGAAGGAGCATGTGGCACAATCTTTGTTTTTTGAACCTCCTGGGAAAATGAGACAAAAGCATACCCGTAATATATGACAATCGCCAGTATGGCAAAGAGAAGGCTTACACCAATCATTTTTGCTTTTTTCAATGAAAACTCCACCTTTGATAGCTAACTCTGTTTTCGCCCTATTTTTCAGTATACTTGATTTCTCAAGAGGATTCATATACGAATAATGTAAAAAAATACAAAAAGCCCCTGTGTTAAGGGGCTTTGATCCGTTCTAGCTCACGAACCAACACTTTTACTTTGTACACTGTTTGTATTTGTTCGCCTTCCAAGCTGGTGCAGGTTTTGGTCCGATAGGGGATTCCTTCCCGGTCCAGGTAAAGACAGCAGCTTGCAAATGCCTTTTCGTCAACGGTTTCCAAAAAAGTGGTCCACCATTTTTGTTCGACCAGGTAAGCCACAAGTGAGCCGGCTAATGCGAGTATGATTCCGAGGAGTTCCACCGCATTTCCCTCCTTGTGTTAACCTATGCGATTTCTGGCGAAAAGGTATCAACCAAAGCGGTGCAGTTTTTGCTGGCGAGGCTGGTGGCGTCTAAGCACTCCTCCGATTCCGGCTACGAACGTCGGGATACCGGAAGCTACCCAGATTAAAGACCAGTCGCGGAAGGACAAATCTGTCGTCTTAAAAATCGGCTGCAGCTGGTCTATATATAAAACTCCCAAAACAAGCAGCAGGGAAGAAAGAACGGCCCAGATCAAATACCTGTTCTCAAACGGATTCCGATGAAACACGGTATACTCACTGCGGCAGTCAAACACATGAATCAACTGCGCCATGACCAGCGTGGCAAAGGCAACGGTTTGGGCATGAACCAGATCAGCCGGGTTTTCTCTCAACGTCAACCAAAAGGCACCCAATGTGGTGGTTCCGATCAAAAAGCCGCGGCTGATGATTTTCCAGCCCAATCCTCTGCCAAAAATGTTCTCGTTCTTGCCGCGCGGCTTGTGATACATCGTATCCGCTTCCGCCGGATCTACCCCCAACGCCATGGCCGGCAATCCGTCCGTAACCAAGTTTACCCACAAGATTTGAATGGGAACAAGCGGCAGCGGAAGCCCCAGCAGCATGGCGAACAGCATGACCAAGATTTCCCCTACATTGGAAGCGAGCAGGTAGCGGATGAATTTGCGAATGTTGTCGTAGATATTCCGCCCTTCTTCCACCGCAGCAACGATGGTGGCAAAATTGTCATCCCTCAGCACCAGATCGGACGCTTCTTTGGTTACGTCGGTGCCGGTAATGCCCATGGCGATCCCAATATCTGCGATTTTGATCGCGGGCGCGTCATTCACGCCGTCTCCCGTCATCGCAACGACGTGCCCTCTGGCCTGCAGCGCGCGGACAATCCGCAGTTTATGTTCGGGCGACACGCGGGCAAACACGGATACCTTTTCTACACATGCAGTTAATTGTTCATCGGATAATTCGTTTAACTCACGGCCTTCCAACACTTCCTGTGCACCGTGCAACAGGCCGATTTGCCGGCCGATTGCTTCCGCCGTAATCTTGTGGTCTCCGGTAATCATCACGGTCTTGATGCCCGCTTGCCGGCAAAGGGAAATAGCTTGGGCCACTTCCTCGCGCGGCGGATCGATCATTCCGGCCATTCCCACAAAGATCAGCCCTGACTCGACGCTGACAAGCGGCTGTCCCACTTGATAGGAAGCGAGCGGCTTATAGGCAAATCCCAAGACGCGAAGGGCATGACGCGCCATTTCTTCCGTCTTTGCCATTACCGCATTGCGCAGCCGGGCAGTAAACGGGACGACTTCCCCCTGCCAGAGGATGTGGGTGGAGCGGTTCAGAATAGATTCTACCGCTCCTTTGGTCAGCAGGTTTAATTTGCCGTCTGCCGTGCGCTCCACCACGGACATCATTTTTCGATCCGAGTCAAACGGCAGTTCATCGATCCGCTCACCTCCCGCAAAAGACGGAAGCTTACCGCCCGAATCCCTTTTTCCCTTTTCCGCCAAGACGAGCAGCGCTCCCTCGGTTGGATCGCCAATCACCCGGTACGACTGCACTTTGGCGGTTAATACAAGCATTTTGCGCTCCGTTTGCTCTTCCATGGTGATTTTGGCATTGTTGCAAGCTTCCGCAATTCGCAATAGCTGGCACAAATCAGGATTTTGCCTGAGGTTGACCGGTTTGTTTTGACTCAAAATTTTGCCGTTCGGGTCATAGCCGGCACCACTCACTTCAAACATTTGATCACTTTGCCAGACATGGGTGACCGTCATTTTGTTCTGGGTCAAGGTGCCTGTCTTATCGGAGCAAATGACGGAAGCACAGCCTAACGTCTCGACGGACGGCAATTTGCGGACAATCGCATTCCGTTTAATCATGCGCTGGACACCAAGCGCCAAAGCGATGGTCACAATAGCGGGCAGCCCTTCGGGAATAGCGGCGACCGCCAGGCTTACCCCTGCCAGAAACATCGTCATCAGTTCTTGTCCATGCCAAACCCCTGCTCCAATCACCAAAACGGTGAGGAGAAGGGCAATTCCCACCAACGTTTTTCCCATTTGCTCCAAGCGGTGCTGCAGCGGAGTAGAAGCCGTTTCTGCCTCGTTGATCAGGTGGGCGATTTTGCCGATTTCCGTTGCCATTCCGGTTCTGGTGACAATCCCCTTGCCGGTACCGCCTGTGACCAGCGTCCCCATGAATGCCAGGTTCTTCTGATCCCCAAGCGGAATTTGCTCACTCGCTCCTTTAGGGCTTAAAACCCCTTCCGTTTTGGACACCGGAACCGACTCCCCCGTCAGCGCCGACTCTTCAATTTCCAAACGGCTGGCCGAGAGAATGCGAAGATCTGCCGGAACACGGTCACCAGCATCCAGCATGACAATATCACCCGGCACCAGCTCGGCGGCAGGAACCACATCTTGTCTGCCGTTGCGAATCACACGGGCCATCGGAGAAGCCAGTTCCTTCAGCGCCTGCAAGGACCGTTCCGCACGGGCTTCCTGGATGAACCCAAGCACGGCGTTCAAAAAGATGATGGCGACAATCGTAAAGGCATCCAGATATTCTCCCAGAAAGTACGAAATCACCGTCGCAATCAAGAGAATTCCCACCATAAAATCTTTAAACTGTCCGAAAAACACAGAAAAAAGCGAAATTTTCTCTTTCTCGGCAAGCTGGTTTGGCCCATATTCGTTTAGCCTTCTTTTTGCTTCTTGGGAATCCAGCCCGGTTTGCGGATCGCTTGCTAGCGCCTTTACGGTTTCTTTTTGAGAAACGAGGTACCATGGTTTCGCCGGTTTGGTTATCACGTCGATCTCCTCCAACTTTAATCTCTTCTTCATGTGTATGCGAACAAGCCCCCGACTATACACATGGAAGGCACTGCCTCGAAAACTCTCCCGTAAACAAATTTGCAGATCTGTACTTACTGATAAGACCTAATAGTTCACAATTTTATCAATTTACAGTTGATGGACGTGATGTTAACATTTGGTTAAAGGTAAATAAAGTAATATAAAGGTTTATTTGGAAGATAAGAGTGGAATGTACTTCAAACCACAACCACCGTTGACATAATCAAAAAATAGAGAGTAAGCCAATCTAACCATTACTCAACTGACAAATTTATCTGTGCTTCATAAAGAAATTATTTTCAAAGATGGAGTTGGGAGATTTTTGTGTGTCAGCAAGGGGAGTGTTATATGGGGTTACAAAAAACGTTGCAACGATCGCTACGATCAGAAATTGAAAAACACCTGAAGATGAACGGCTATACGCTAAGCAAGCTTGGCGAATTGACAGGTATTAATCCCGGACATTTGAGTGAAATTCTAAATGGCAATCCACACCGGGCAATAACGATAAGCCAGTTAGACGCTATGGCTGCAGCTTTTGGACATGCTCCCGGATGGTTGTATGAATTGTACCCGGAAGAAGAATGTTTTTCAGAGGGAAAAGTGTCGCGACGGCGAGTGGTGCCGTATTTGATTCGATGTGCGGAGATCGGTCGGCAGGACTGCATTGAAGCCACTACCTCCATCCTCTTGGAAAATCCTAAAAATATTTCGATTCTTTTTTCCGTGGCAGAACAGCTGTTTCAAAGCGGGAAACGAAAGGAGTCAGTCCCTTTTTACCAGATCGTGGTTGAAAACGAAAAAGACAGCCACTCTGAGCGTTTTGTGATGAGTCAATACCGACTGTTTCGGGCGTTACTGGGAACCGATGCGGAGGAAAACTGGAAGGCCGTTGTTCGATTTGAACCCTATTGGAATCGGTTACCAGAGAATGTACAGTTGGATGCATTGCTCCAATTGGCTAATGTGTGCTACTCCCTACATAATTGGAAAGACGTTGAGAAATATGCTGACGAATTGAGGAAGTTAACGACAATAATATATCAGAACGAATTACACAAAATGAAAAGAGACCGGGATAACGAATTATATAAAGCAGAGCGTCATTTGGTAGTATACTACGGCCAAGGTTTTCTGCTAAAAGGTGTAGCACTCAAAAACCAAGGAATGTATAAAGAAGCGAGAAAATATGTGGATGGCTATGCTGACCTGAGTTGGTTTGAAATTTGGGATGAGACTTGCAAAAAAGAAGTACAGAAATTTCGATTATGGGCGACAGCCAATGCTTATACGTTGGACATACTCATGGGGAACATAAACGTTCTTCCCGACTATACTCGTTTTCTCACTGAAAACCCAACCGAAATTCTTCCCGGATTGGTAACGATCATAAAAGCAGCTAATGAGTTTGATTTTTCCGTTGATATCGTACTAGAACAGTTTGCAGAAAGCATAAGTTATTTTATGAAACACAATGATGCTATAGGAAGCATCCATCATCTTAACTTCCGTTATCATTTAGCAGTATACTTGTTTAAAAAAGGAAAATTTACAGATGGATTAAATGAGGTTCTACAGTGCCTCGTTTTGTCTGATACAATGAAACACTATGATAATTTCAAGAGGTGTATAGCCTTGTTTTGGCTCCATCTGCCTCACGCATCGGATCAGCAAAAAAGAATCTATCAATCTGTCATTATGAAAGGAGCGGTAAAGGGTGAAGAGGATTTTTCTTTCATTAGCTCTAGTATTGGTATTGTCTAGTAATATCGGGGGTACAAGTTTAATGACGGTAGAAACGTATAAAATTATCCAATACGATCATGGAGTAGGCGGATAAACACTGAGATCAGCACGGAAGCATCCCTATGAGGGGGATGCTTTTTATTATCCTATTTTTCTCAGGAGAGGTTTTTTGGGGTGTCGATGTATAGTTATAATTGTCCTGATTTTACAAAATAAGGGAGGTGATTGACCTATGAGAGCTTTTTTGCTTTCGCTGGCTCTGGTGCTGGGAGTGTTTAACAGTGTTACGGTTACGGATGGACTGATAGTCAAAATAAAGTCTGGAGTGATCCAGTACGATCATGGAGTAGGCGGATAAACACACTAAGATCAGCACGGAAGCATCCCTATGAGGGGGATGCTTTTTATTATCCTATTTTTCTCAGGAGAGGTTTTTTGGGGTGTCGATGTATAGTTATAATTGTCCTGATTTGACAGAATAAGGGAGGTGATTGACATAAGTGAAGTTGTTTATGTTTATGAACTTGATAAGGACGTTCCCCTCCGCTACCACGCCAAGAGAACGTCCCCAATAGGAGCAGTACATGCCCCTGATAATGATTGTACCATTAATCCAGCGAAGCAGGGAACAGAAAAATCCCTTACAGAACCAGATTTGCTAAAATCCATAGAAATCTTGCGGGAACAATTAGTGGAATTAGTTCGGAAACATGACTTTTCAAGCGATGCTGTTGTCAAATTAAGCCAACGTTTGGACAAGTATATTCTTGAGGCTCAAACCAGGATGATAGGGAAATCATGAACATAAAGCCTTATTGGGTAAATCCATAAAGTCCCGCCTCACTCTTTACTGTGGCGGGATGTTTTTTGGGGACAGCCCCTTATCAGCAAGCTATCCAAATGTTAATTCAGGCAGTTGGTACCATTCGCCTGACATCCATTCTCTCGCTTTCCAGCGAAGTACGTCAGGGCGAACCAACGAGATAATTTCCTGGAAAAATTGGACTCTCTCCACATCATCCATGGGCCGGAACTTTTCTACTGCCTCCAGGTCAGCTTCCAGTTCGCTCATTTTGCTGATCCCGAGAATCGCTGTGGAAACGGGCAAACTCCAGGTGTAGCGCAGCGCTTTTTCATACCAGGGAGCCAGCTTGCCAAGCGCCATCACCTTCATGCCGATGACGGCCACTCCTTTTTCCACTGCCAGGGGAACAAATTCATGGGCGAAGCTGTAGATGAAGTGATCCAGGGCGGACAAGGCAACCAGTGCGCTGTCAAACGGAAAACGGCGGATCGCTTCTGCCAACAGCCGCGGATCAGTATGACCGCTGATGGAGAGTTTGCGCACCAATCCTTGTTCTTTGGCTTCCATCAACGCCTCAAGCGCTCCTCCCTTGGCAAAAACGCTTTCCAAATCATGCGGCTGCATCACATTATGTATACGCCATTCGTCCACGTAATCCGTTTTCAGTCTGGTGAGGGACCCCTCCAGATCCCGCCAAGCCAAATCTCTTGTCCTGCCTCCTGTTTTGGTGGCAATCCATACCTTGTCCCGCAGACCTTGAAGCCCCAAACCTACTCTCGTTTCCGATTGCCCGTCACTGTAGCTGGGTGCCGTATCGAAGTAGTTGATTCCTTTTTCCACGGCTCTCCTGATAATCTCAACAGCTTGTCCTTCTGTACAATCATGCTCATCAACAATGCGCTGCGCGCCAAAACCCAGCAGC
This sequence comes from Paenibacillaceae bacterium, assembly GCA_041920465.1. Taxonomy (GTDB): domain Bacteria; phylum Bacillota; class Bacilli; order Brevibacillales; family Brevibacillaceae; genus Brevibacillus_H. The sequence goes on from JBHGXW010000009.1 coordinate 60,390, forward strand.
GATATTTGCTGTTGGTCTCTTCCAAAAGGTCTGGTAATCATCTTGCTCATCCTTTCTTTACCCACGCGGCTGTAGCTTGCGTTGGCCCAAACCTGATACTTTCATCTAAAGAAAAAAGAACGCCTATTCAGTAGACGTTCCCAATCGCTGTTCCAATTATCCACAGTATTTGTCGTATGCAGTGGTTAAGAACGAAGAGATGGTTTGGAGATCATTGTTTTCAATTTGGTGGCGTTCAATCATGGTTACCAATTTGCCGTCTTTCAAGAGAGCATAAGAGGGAGAGGATGGCGGATAACCCTCGAAATACTCGCGGGCTTTGGCAGTTGCTTCTTTATCTTGGCCGGCAAAAACCGTGTAGAGATGGTCAGGTTTTTTATCATGCTGAAGAGAGTGAGCAACAGCAGGACGGGCCAAGCCAGCAGCACATCCGCAAACAGAGTTCACGACAACAAGGGCAGTTCCCTTCATATTAGAAAACGCTTGCTCCACTTCTTCCGGTGTACGCAGCTCTTTGAATCCGACACGAGTCAATTCATCACGCATCGGTTGGATTACTTGTGACATATATGCTTCATAAGACATCATAGCGATTCTCTCCTTTGCGGTGTTCATTCATTCCTATTATAACCTTAAATCTCCAATTGGAGAATGGCGGAGCATGCTTGCTCATGTCAGGGTGTCCACTTTTTCGGCTATACCTCCATCAAAATAGTGAGAATCATCGGGTTGCGGCCTGTTTTTTCAAAAATGAACGGCTTCAATACCTGATTGATTTGCGCCTTAAGCTCCGACCACTCTTTCACTTTTTTCGCCAGCGCTTCCGTCAGTGTTTTCTTTACCAATTCTGTCGCTTCCGAGATCAGGGATTCGGAGCCGCGGACGTAGACGAAACCACGGCTGACGATATCCGGGCCGGTAAGGATCTTGAAGTTCTTCATATCGATGCTGACGACAACCACCATCAGTCCGTCTTCGGCAAGATGCTTGCGATCCCTTAGTACGATATTGCCTACATCGCCCACACCGCTTCCATCGATTAAGACGATGCCGGCCGGTACCTTGCCCATCGCAGCGCTTTCCCGCGTACAGCGCAGAACGTCCCCGTTATCCATCACGAAAATATTTTTCTCATCCATTCCGACAGAGACAGCCAGCTTCGCATGGGTTTTGAGCATCCGGTACTCCCCGTGAATCGGAATGAAATAGCGTGGTCGAATAAAGTTAAGCATCAGCTTCAATTCCTCGGCGCTGCCGTGCCCGGACGCGTGAATATCAAAGACGGAACCGTGCACGACATTAGCGCCTGCCCGATACAGCTTATCAATCGTTCTGCTTACGTTAACCGTATTGCCGGGAATCGGAGAGGCAGAGATAATGACGGTATCTTCCGGATAAATCTGCACCGACTTGTGTGCACCCGAAGCGATCCGCGTCAAAGCGGCCATTGGCTCACCCTGACTGCCAGTACAAATGATAAATATCTGGTTATCCGCATAGTTATCAATTGTTTTGATATCAATAAGCATTCCTTCCGGCATCTGGATGTAGCCAAGCTCCTGCCCAATCATGAACGCCTTCTCCATGCTGCGTCCAATGACGGCAATCTTGCGGTCTTCCGCCATGGCCGCATCCACTACCTGCTGAAGACGGTGTACATTGGAGGCAAAGGTAGCCAGAATAATTCGCCCTCTCGCTTTGGCGACAACCTCCATGATTCCTTCGCCGACGGCTCTCTCCGACATGGTATAGCCGATGCGCTCACTGTTGGTGCTGTCCGACAGAAGAGCAAGCACATCACCCTGACCGATTTTGGCCAGCTTGGCAAAGTCGGTCGACGGGCCGACCGGTGTCATATCAAATTTGAAATCCCCTGTGTGCACAACCGTTCCTTCCGGCGTCTCCACCGCGATCCCGAAGGAGTCCGGGATACTGTGGTTCATGCGGAAGAACGAGATTTGCAGATGCTTAAAGGCAAACACGCTGTCATCGTTGATGGGAACCAGTTCTACTTCGTTTTGCAACCGGTGTTCTTCCAATTTGGATTTTACCAATCCTAATGTCAGCCTGCCTCCATAAATCTTCGTCTTGATCTGTTTGACCACATAAGGAATCGCTCCAATGTGGTCCTCATGTCCATGGGTAAGAAACAAACCTTTGATTTTGTGTTGATTTTCTACCAGATACGAGACGTCGGGAATAACCAGGTCGATACCAAACATCTCGTTTTCGGGGAACTTCACCCCTGCGTCAATAATAATCAGTTCGTCTTCGTATTCCACACAGTACATGTTCTTGCCGATTTCACCAAGTCCGCCCAAGGCGAAAATTTTTACCTCGCTCAAATGTATACCTCCAGTAAAAAAATAGATTGGACGCTTAAACAACCTTTTCGCAAAAACTTAACAAAGCAGAGCCATAATTGGTTTAATATAAAATAATTAAGATTACGAACAAACCGGGAGGCAAACATGCAAGACCATCCAGCAGATTGGACCAGGCTGTCCAAACCGGAACAGCGTGCCAGATTAATCGAAATTGCAATCGTCTTCCTCACGCTGGGTACCATCGCGTTTGGCGGCCCGGCTGCCCATATTGCGATGATGAATCAGGAAATCGTGGAGAAACGCAAATGGCTCTCCCGCCAAAAATTTCTGGAATTGTTAGGTGCCACCAATCTGATACCGGGACCCAACTCTACGGAATTGGCCATTCACATTGGATACCAGCGGGCAGGTTGGCTTGGCTTGGTACTCGCCGGCAGCTGCTTTATTTTGCCGGCGATGGTTATCGTCCTGATTCTAGCAATTCTTTATACCAAATATGAAATGGTTCCCGGACTCGCGTGGATTTTGTACGGGATCAAGCCGGTGATTCTGGCCATTGTCCTGCAAGCATTATGGAATTTGGCGGCCGCATCCCTGCGCAGCAAAACATTATGGGCCGTTGCCATATCCGCTGCCGTATTGGCTTTGATCGGCTTGCACGAGCTTGCCTTGCTGTTGATTGCCGGAATTGTCTGCATGATCTTAGCGAACGGGCGAAAGCTGCGAAACACTTCCCATTCCCTTATCGCTCCGGCATTTTTTTCTGCCTTGCTGCCCGTTGCAAAAAGCTTTGCTCCGGCAACAAAACTGTTCTGGATCTTTCTCAAGATCGGGGCAGTCCTGTACGGGAGCGGCTATGTACTGCTTGCCTTCCTGCAAAAGGATTTCGTGGACCGCTGGGGGATCATTACCTCTCAACAGCTGCTTGATGCCGTTGCTATCGGGCAGTTTACACCGGGGCCGGTATTTACAACCGCCACTTTTATCGGCTACCTCGTCGCCGGAATTCCCGGGGCGATCGCGGGTACAGTTTCCATCTTCCTCCCCGCTTTCCTGTTTGTAGCCGTTCTTACTTTCTGGATGGACAGACTGCGGCAATCCCCGTGGGTTGCTTCCTTCATCGACGGGGTAACGGCCGCTTCTTTGGCACTGATGGCCATCGTCAGCGGCAAGCTGGGGCTCGCGGCAGTCGTGGACATCTCCACAGCGCTCATTTTGCTTGCCAGCCTGTTTGTTGTCTTCCGCTTCAAAATCAACTCTGCCTGGCTGGTTGCGGCCGGCGGATTACTCGGGCTGCTTCGTTACCTGTTTTTTACTCTTTAGCTAACCGTTCCATATCAGACACAATTTCATTTATGTCCATTCCTGCGCCCATCCCATACATTTTGCGGACATTCTTCTCTTTGTCAACGAGAAACGTCCGCATCGTATGCAGGTATTGGCCATCAGGCAGCCGTTCCACGCCAATGCCAAACTGATTGGTAACCTGACTGATCGCCGCTTCCTCACCTCGAAGGAAATACCAGCCGCTCAGATCGGCATGAAACGCATTTGCGTAGTGGGTCAATACCGGGGGCGTATCTGTTTTCGGATCAAAAGTGATCGAAACCAGCGCCACCTCCGAACCAAACAGCCCCTTTTTCTTCAGTTCTTCCTGCAGCTTGGCCATCACTTCGGTCGTTGCCGGACAAATATCGGGGCATTTGGTGTAAATGAAGGAGACCAGGCGCACTTTCCCATCCAGCTCTTGAAAATGAATTGGCTTCCCGTCGAGATTTTGCAAGGTAAAGTCTTCAATGTGCTTCACAAACGGCAAGCGAGTTGCTCCCCACCAAAACTGGTAAACCACAATCGCCAATATGGATGCGATTAGAACGCTCGTCAATGCAACAAACCAATATTTCCGCCAAAAGCCGCCTGAACTGGCAACGTGACGATCCATTGTCAAGCTGACTACCTCCTTACTCCTCCAGCGTCACAGCATAATCGAATCCTTGCTTTTCGCCCGAAGCTTTGCTCCATTCCAATTGAATTTGCCATGAGCCGGGCATCATAATCTGCGGACCTTGTCCATGCCACTTGCCGTCTGCTTGAATTTGCAGCTCCTTTTCACTTTTGCCGTGCTCCATCCCCTGCATCGAGAAATGCAAAACGGCTTTTCCTTCTTTTTGCACCTCGCCTTTAGCGTCCGTAATCGTAACCATATACTGATTGGGACCTGCTTGACCCGGCGTAATCTCCAAAGCAGCGGCATAATCTCCTGACTTTGTCTCAAGCTGGATCGGTTTGCTCTCTTTCGGCGCTTCTGTTCCGCAGCCTGCAAGAATTAGCGGGATGAAACAGAAAAGAGAGATCATTTTCTTCAGCACACCATATCCCCCTTATCCCGTCATGCCTGTATTTCTATGTTAACATAAGCCGATCTCCCTAATCAGAGGAAAGATCGGCTTTATGCAGCGAAAGAAAAAACCACCCGACCTTTGCTCATGCTGTGTCGGGCGGATTCCATGATTGATTCAACTATTCTTTCACTACTTTCCCGGGCCAGGCTAACATGCCGCCCGCCATATTTTCCGCTTGGAAACCGTGATAGTTGACGAACTCCGTCGCGTTCCAACTGCGGACGCCGCTGCGGCAAACCATGATAATCGGCGTCTCTTTATCCAACTCATCCAAACGATACGGAAGCATCCCGAGCGGAATGTGTTTGGCCTGTTCGATATGCCCCCCGTTCCACTCATGATCTTCCCGCACATCTATAATTTGCAGCTTTTCGCCTCGTTCCAGCCGGGCGAGTACCTGTTCCGGCATGATCTCTTTCACATGTGTCTCCATGAATCTGAATTCCTCCTAATCATCCCCATTGTAACATAATTTTCATCAAATCCCCATATCTGTCTACAGTTTGCCTATCTCCCCTGGACGTACTTGGCATCAAACAAGAAGAGCCGCATCAACAGGATGAGGGAAGGAACCAAGAGCAGCAAGCCGGCAATAAACCCGATGACCAAGGCAAGCCCCATCTCGGCACTGGTTATGCTGTCGGTAACGGTGATATAGGGATAGAGCAAATACGGCAGGTGGGAAATCCCGTAACCGAAAAAGGCAAAGGCAAACTGGAGCATCACCATGACAAACGCCCATCCGTAGTATCTTTTTTTGATCAGCAAGGCTAGAGCAACCAAAAAACAGCCGAAGGACAAGAGAAACAAGCCGCTCACATCCAGCATCCTTTCAAAGTGTTCAGGGTTATGGCCGCGGATGGACAAGAAAACCATAAAACTGGCAAAGATCGTCGGCAGGCTCCAGACAAGCGCAAACGAACGCAGCAAGGCAGTGGCAGCCCGGTCATGCGCCTTGTAGGCGTAATAGGTGAGAAAACTGGAGCTGATAAACAAGACACTGGCAAGTGCCAAAAGAACCACTGCCCATGAGTACCAATTGGTCAAGAGCTGTCTCATCTGAAGGATGACTTGGCCGTCTTCCGCCGTGATGAAGCCCCCCTCGGAAATGGTCAGAATGGTAGCGAGCGATGCCGGTATGAACAGGCCGGTTACTCCATAAATCATCTGGTAAACGATACTCTCTCTCGCACCGTATTGATCGAATGCGTAAAAGGAACCCCTCAGCACCAGCAGCACAAGCGCAATGCTCCCAGGCACGAGCAGAGCCGTTCCGAAGTAGTAAGCGGTACTTGGGAAAAAGCCGACCAACCCGACGATGAAAAAGATGAGAAATACGTTGGTTACTTCCCATACCGGAGACAAATACCTGGCAATGATGTTATTCACGATATGGTCGCGCTTTGTCAGCTTCGAGTAGAACGAAAAAAAGCCGGCGCCAAAATCAATGGAGGCCACGATAATATACCCGTACAAAAAAATCCAAAGAACGGTGATGCCCAACATTTCAAGCTTCATCCTAAATTCCCCCTTCCGGCTTCTTTATTGTTTGGGGTAGCCAGTTCTTGTTCAACCGGTGTTTTCTTGAACATCCGGAGCAGGACAATTGTTGTCATAATACCCAGGAAGGTATATAGTAAAGTAAAAAGAATCAACATGGCTCCCACATTTGCGGCTGTAGTCGCTGCCTGGACAGTTTTCATATAGCCCACAAGAATCCAAGGCTGACGGCCAACTTCAGCAAAGATCCAGCCCAGTTCAATCGCCAGCATGGATAATGGCCCGCCCCAGAGAATGCATTTCAACACCGGACGCGGTACATCCTGGCGGTTTTTCCGCCGGTAGAAAAAGTAAAGAAGCGGAATAAACACCATGTACGTTCCGATCACAATCATCCCGTCAAACAGATAATGAACGTACAACGGCGGACGTTCATTCTGCGGTATATCATTTAAGCCGATCACCACGCCATACGGGGAGTTGGTGGCAAGGAAGCTGAGCAAATAAGGAATCTTGAGACTGTATTTCACCACTTGCCGCTCATAATCGTAAAAGCCGCCGAAAATAAATTCCGCTTCCGGCTTCGTCTCAAAATGCCATTCGGCAGCCGCCAGCTTCACCGGTTGGTACTCCGCCAGGTATTTGCCGGAGATGTCACCATACACAGCCGTACCGATTGAAAAGATGAGCGAAAATACCATGGTAACCGTCAATGCTTTCCGGTAATATTCTTGACCTTTTCCTTTCAGCAATTGGTACGCCGCAATCGCTGCCAATATAAACGCGGAAGTGGCATACGCAGAAAGAATCACATGCCCTGCTTTTGACGGCGTGGCCGGATTCAGCATGGCTGTCAGCGGTTGTACATGGGTAATCGCTCCATTGGTCAGATCAAAACCCTGCGGCGCATTCATAAACGCGTTCACCGTAGTGATAAAAAAAGCGGAAGCGGTGGAACCAATCACAACCGGAATGGAAAACATCCAGTGGACATACGGGTTTTTGAATCGGTTCCAAGTGTACAAGTAGATGCCTAAGAAAATCGCTTCAAAGAAAAAAGCAAATGTCTCCAAAAAAAGCGGTAAAGCAATCGCTTCACCCGCCATCTTCATAAAGCTCGGCCAGAGCAGGCTCAATTGCAAGCCGATACAGGTGCCGGTCACAACCCCTACAGCGACAGTCACGGTAAATCCTTTTGTCCATCGTTTCGCCATCGTCAAATACATCGGATCACGCTTACGGATTCCCAACCACTCCACAATCGAGATCATCACGGGAACTCCCACGCCCAACACGGCAAACACAATGTGAAACCCCAACGTTAAAGAAGTAAGAATTCGGGCTAGCATGGCATTATCCAATTCCATTTTTCTCCCTCCTACATCAAAAGGTATACCCTATACTGTGAATTTTATCACAGCCATTTTGTTTCAAACTTTAACACCGTGTATATGTTGTGAACATACAACGTCAAATTGGTTACAAATTTTCGGCTAAAAACCCACCCGACTATAGCTAACGCTGCGTCGGGCGAGGCCCCAACCTTTTAAAAACCCCCCATATCAAACGGACTGCTGGTTGACAATTCCGACCTTCCAGCTTAGAATTAATATCAACATCAAAGTTTAGCCGAAAATTCATACAATTCATCAAGAGCGGCGGAGGGACTGGCCCAATGAAGCCCGGCAACCAGCATGATTCCATGCAAGGTGCTAATTCCTGCAGAATCCATATGATTCTGAGAGATGAACAAAGCGACCACGTGTACGCGCCTTCTTCTACTCAGAAGAAGGCTTTTTTTGTTCCACCTACGTCTTCATTTCCAATTTTCTAATATATAAAGATAAAAGGAGAGATGAGCAATGACAGATAGGCAATGGAAACTGGAAACACTGGCTTTACATGGCGGGCAGGAGGTTGACCCTGCGACAGGTTCACGGGCAGTCCCGATTTATCAGACCTCTTCCTATGTATTCCGTGATGCCGAACATGCCGCCAACCTGTTTGCCCTCAAAGAGTTCGGCAATATCTACACCCGCATCATGAATCCGACCCAGGATGTATTCGAGAAACGTGTCGCCTTGCTGGAAGGCGGTGTCGGCGCATTAGCTACCGCTTCCGGTCAAGCCGCTATCACCTTTGCTCTGTTGAACATTGCGCATGCGGGTGATGAAATCGTCTCCTCCAGCAGCTTATACGGCGGTACATACAACTTGTTCGCCCATACTCTGCCCAAATTGGGAATTGCCGTTCACTTCGTCGATCAATCCAATCCTGACAACTTCCGTGAAAAGATCAACGAGAAGACCAAAGCGTTGTTCGTGGAAACAATCGGCAACCCGCAAATCAACGTGGCTGACATCTCGGCGATCGCTGCCATTGCCCATGAACACGGCATTCCATTGATCGTCGACAACACGTTCGCTTCTCCGATTCTTTGCCGTCCGATTGAGCACGGAGCTGACATTGTGGTTCATTCCACCACCAAGTTTATCGGCGGACACGGTACGTCAATTGGCGGGATTATCGTAGATTCCGGCAAATTCGACTGGAACAATGGCAAGTTCCCCGGACTGACTACGCCAGATCCAAGCTACCATGGCGTTGTTTATTCGGAAGCAGTCGGTAATCTGGCCTATATTATCAAAGCTCGCGTCCAGCTCCAACGGGATATCGGAGCAGCCGTCTCTCCGTTCAACGCCTTCTTGTTCCTGCAAGGACTTGAAACCTTGCACCTGCGGATGGAACGCCATAGCCAAAACGCGCTGGCAGTCGCCAAGTTCCTGGCTGATCATCCTCATGTCGCATGGGTGAATTATCCCGGATTGGAAACCGACTCCCAATACCAACTGGCCAAGAAATACCTGCCTGACGGACAGGGAGCCATCCTGACCTTCGGAATTAAGGGCGGCGTCGAGGAAGGCAAAAAACTGATTCAATCGGTAAAACTCTTCTCTCACCTGGCCAACGTGGGCGATTCCAAATCTCTGATCATCCATCCGGCCAGCACCACCCACCAGCAGCTTACGGAAGAAAACCAGATCAAAGCCGGAGTCAGACCTGAGATGATCCGCCTCTCCATCGGAACGGAAGCAATCAGCGACATCCTGGAGGATCTGGATCAGGCGTTGAAACAAGCCGTACAGTAAAGCAAATAAACGCAGCCTGCCACGTAACGGGCAAGGCTGCGTTTATTTGATACTCACCAGAATCACGGACGATACCAAGGGTCTGTCTGTGCCGCATTGTAATAATTGACGTTGTCGCCGTCTTCATAGTTGGTGCCGCGGTATTGTTCCGCCATGAACTGGAAGTTGATTTTCTTGAGAGAATCCCCTTGGAACCTGTTTCCTGCATTTTTATTTAAGGTCAGCTTGACTCGAACAGGATCGACATCCTGCCACGGCAAAGCTGGCAAGCTGTGGTTGATTGTCGGATCAGTCAAATCCCAGGTCTTTTGAGAAGATTCATTTAGTTCCTTCAAGGTTCCATGCCAAAGAGGGACGAACGGATAAATATCGCCACCATATACATCAATCATGATCTGATCAGCAAATTCATCCGCGCTGTTTATCTCACGAAGATCGCTGTCTAATTTGGCGTAAGCAGGCGAAGCAGGATCAGAACCGTCCACGAAGTCACTGTCGCTATAGGTAGCTTTCATAAAGACGTCTTTGATCGATAAGGTGCCTGCATTGGTAATGTTAAATACTTTCGTGATACTGTCTCCCGGCTTCAGGTTAGCCAAGGTGGAATCGTATAAGCTGGTTCCAAATTCCTTGTTGCTGTTCCATCTTTTCAATTCAAGGTTCAATGTACCGGAAGCATAGCTGTTTTGGACCGATTCCGTGTCGGCAAAGGAAGCATAGGTACCGCCTCCCACCAGGGAAAGCCCCGCAGCGGCAGATAATGCGCTAATGGTTAGCTTAGATTTTAGGCTCATCACAATACATCCTCCATTTCCCTTCTGTCGCTAGGCAAACTGTTTTTTGTAAAAAGGCTGCCGGGCGACACCCGGCAGCCTTCGTGCCAACGAATTTGTTATGATTACTCTGTTTGCAGTTTTCCTACAGTAAATGCGGTGGAATCATTTTGGAAGCTGGTGAAATACGCATATGTCCCAAAACTGGAGCTGGCCGCTACAGAAGTGACTACCGCAAACCCAATTGCGATTTTTTTCCATGGACAGTTTTTCACTGTATCCAACATGTTCTTGTTCATACGGTTTCCTCCTTGATAGGACTTGTTTTGTTTGCTGACTGATGCGCTTGTCGTTTTTTATCCCGGTACATCATCAGCCCGGGGATGCTCAACATGAACAGATAACCTAGCGGGTGCTGCATCGCCTTCTGAATGGTGGCTGCATAGGGAACTGTTGCGACTACTTTGCCCACGATACTTGCAGGCGGGGTCCAGCCTCCATCCTCTTCTTGATTGGCGTCTCCCTTGGTTTGAATAAATCCGTTCTGCAAACGCTGAACAACGCGGTGGGTAATTAACGATTGTTTCGCCTGATCCTGCCAGAATGTCACGATGTCTCCCTTGGCAGGCACCGAGCTGTCATATTGGGCGACAATCACCATATCACCCGAATCTATCGAAGGAGACATGCTTCCCGTTAACACGGACAGCACTCTCCACTTGCCGATTCCGGGCATTCTGTCTGGATGAAGCTTGGGGGTAATCCAGAAAAACAGATTGATGAGAACGAACATTCCGAGAAGAACAAGACCGGTTTGTTTTAATGGCAATTTCTTCAATGCGCATCCCCCCTTATGCGTATTGTACCTGTCGCCCATCAAGGCCATCTTCCACCGCCGGAACGACTGTATGCTCCTGCCAGGGTGATCTTTTTCCATCTTACGGTCGGGTGTACCTCGTTCCCGTGGATAGGTGAAGATCATACTGAAGGATGAGAGATGCCCAAGCTTACAATCCAAAAGAAAGAGAGGCGATTTTCCAAAGAAAATGCCTCCTCGCTTCTTTTTTGCCGTATTCCTTTTTAGGCCGAATCCTCATTCATGAAATCTTTCACTACGTACACGTTATGGCTATCGGAATGATCGGCTGGATCCTCTTTCACATGGCTGATGTCCCGATTGCAGTAAGGACAAATCCAGCGTCCGTATCCGTCACTTCCGTATGAAAACTTCCGACAGCGGTCACACCTTTTCTGATACATCGCATTTCCTCCGTCCGTCAGCATCCCTTTCTTCCCATGGTAACAAGCGGTAGAAAATCAGGGTATCCGAAGCGGGTGTGAGCTTCCCTCCATCTTGAGGGTGAGAGTTATCCAACCATCGGGGTGGCTTTGGAATCCCCCTCCAATTTCTCGGGAAACTTGAGTGCTCTGCGCAATGCATGCACGATCCTGCTCTCAAACCCTAAATTCTCCATTGCCTGGATTTCCTTAAACGCCTCTTCCGGTGGAAGGGCTTCACGATAAGAACGCGGGGTTGTCATCGCCAAATAACTTTCCACGATGCCAAGCACCTGTGCCGGCAGGGGAATCTCGTCTCCCTTCAGTTGGAACGGATAACCGGTTCCGTCAAATCGTTCATGATGGAAACTTATTGCTTCGATAACCCGTCTAAACGATGGATGATCTTCAAACAAATCTCTGCCCAAAAAGCAATGCTCCTGTATGATCTCGTATTCATAGCTGGTCAGCTTGCCTTGCTTCTCGAAAACATAGTCGGGCCATTTGATTCTGCTAACATAATGAATAAGAGATATCAGCTGGATCTCCCAATCTCGAATGGCTTCATCCGGGAATTCCTCCATAATTCGCTTGATCAGCGCTGTCATTTGATCAATCTCTTTGGCAGTCGTTTGCGACTTGCGCTCAACGATCGGGATCAGAGAGTGGATCATGCGAAATACATATCTCTTGTTTCGGTCATCGCTCTCTTCCATAAATCCGTCTCGAAGATAAGAAACATGCGTCAGAATAATCCAGCCGACAATAAAGCTGCCGAAAGCTAATGTTCCCCACGTCAACACAGTCTGCCCGTCCAGCTTGCCTTCCAGAGATGTTTCATGCCCAAAAGGAAAAAGATGACAAAAAACAACTGGGAGAGCAAGTTCCAGCTCACAAACAGCTTAATATCAAGAAACAAGCTGATCAGGATGGGATACAACAAAAACAGCACCCAGATCGACGAGAAATGGAAAGGATTATAAAATCCGATAAAGACGAATAAAAGCAGACAAACTTGCCGAAATTCTCGCTGAAACCAGCTAACCAGCTTATCAATTGGAAGGTAAGGTTGAGGCTAACCATAATCGACAGCCAGAAGAGAAACCGATCGGCTAATCTTCTCGCAGCGTCATTCCGTCTTTCCATGAAAATCCCCTTCCCCTGTCACGATACCTGAACGTACCCCTTTTTCAATGCGTACAACACCGCTTGGGAACGATTCGGTTGGCCGGTTTTCCGCAGAATGCTGCTGACGTGTGTTTTTACCGTAGCTTCCGAAATATACAGTTTTTGGGCGATCTCCTGATTGCTGAGATTTTGTACGATTAATTGAAAAATCTCTTGTTCTCTCTCTGTTAACGCCAAATCTTCCGCTTCCTCTTTTTTCGCCCGCTTCAGTTTTGGTTGAAAGCAAGAGTATCCCATCAACACCATTTCCATCGTACTGATAATTTGCTCGGGCAGCGTATCTTTCATAATGTAACCGTCAATTCCAGAATCCAACGCTCGAAAAATATCTTCGCTTTCATCAAATGCCGTCAGAATCATTACCTTCACTTCTGGCATCTGTTCTTTCAATTTTTTGCAGCTATCGATAACGGAAGGACCCGGCATTTTCAAATCAGAGACAATCAAATCGGGCCGTGCAAGCAGCGCTTTTTGAACCAGTTCATCCCCGTTTGAGGCTTCATCCACAATTTCAAACCGCGGGGAGCTTTCCAAAATCATGCGCAATCCCTCTCTGACGATTCGGTGATCATCCGCTAAGAGCAGTCGTACATTAGGCATACTTCTTTCCTCCCTCTCTGGGAATAATCGCGACAATTTCAGTCCCCTGATTCGGTTGAGAACGGATCGACAGAACTCCGCCAAAGCGTTTCATTCTATCTTTCATTCCCATCACCCCATAACTCTCCTTTTTCTTCTCTACGATTTCCGGAGAAAAACCTACTCCGTCATCTTTTATTCGAATGGTCCATTGCACGGAGGTAACCTCCAGACTGACATCCAGAATGGAAGCTCGTGCATGCTTTAACACATTGTATACAGCCTCCTCCGTAAACCGGTAGACGGTCTCCTCCACCTCCAGGCTTTCCTGCAGGACGTGCCCTTTAGTCGAGTAGTTGACTTGAACCTTGCTGTTTTTTGTCAGCCGGTGCAGCAGCTGTTCGATTGCATCGAAAATGTGCCCCTCGCCCCGATCATTGCGCAAATGGTGGATATATCCTCTCACTTCCAAATGGCAATCCTTCACCTGCTGCTCCATTTTCTCTATGGCAGCCTTCATCTGCTCAGGAACGCTTGGTGGCAGGTTAAGCTTATAGTGAAAAATTTGTGCCGATAAAAAGAATAGCTGTTGGGCAAGGCCGTCATGCATATCCTGCGCCATTTTGGTTCGAACTTCCCTGTGCATGGCGCTCTCCATTTCTTGCCTCATAAATATGTATCGTTCCTGGTTGAGTATAGAAATAGCAATGATATGAAGAATCAAAACGGCAAGATTCCAGATTAGCTTCTTCGACTCCATCGAAATGAGGATCGCCCCGATAATCCGGTTTCGCCGAATTAACGGAAAGTAAAAGAACTGCTCTAATTTTCCCATATAATCCGTAATGCATTGTGCTCTCGGCTTGCTGCTGTTGTGAATAATTCCGCTCTCAACCAAGGCGAACGTATAGTAGGCCCGCACCCAGTCGTTGCTTCCTTCCCGGTGGTGCAGCCAGCATACATATGCTTGCTTGGCGCCAAGAAGCTTTTTGATTACTCCCTCCGTAAGCCTATTGATTTCCACAAGATGTTTGGTCCTCGCCAGCCTTTTCAGAAAGGATAAGAGAAAAAGGATTTGGCGGTACAACTTCTTCGTTTGTGAAATCAAATAATGAAGAAAGAAGAACCCCCCGAAGCAAAGCACCGTTTGCAGGACCAACTGGGCTTGATTGTAGGAACGTTCCGGAAGCAACAGGCGGTGGGCATAGAAATAGGGAATGACGGAGATAGAGCCGAGTGAGAGCAGTATCACGGTAAACAGCCACAATCCTCCCAAATATGTTCCTAACCATAAAAGAGTAGTATACTCGTACAGCACAAACGGGCTGTTCCATTGTCCGGTCTCGATGACCAACAGGGTATCAAGTACAAGTTCCCATGTGATCATGATGATCCATAAATAGCGAGGGAGTCGATAAAAATAAAAAAACGTATAAACCACATTGAGCCCAAACAGGAACATGAGGAGGAAATATTCGTCCGATAACGTTTTGATATAAAACAAAAAAGCCGTCAAATACAGAACCCAGCGAACAATAACCAAATGAAACCGCAGCGCTCTTACAATAAAACTCATGATTATAGTCCCAACTTTTCAATAATTTGTTAAATTTTAAATTCATGACAATCCCTATACTACGTCAGGCTTTTGCACATGACAATAGATGGAAATTGTCGAAATATGGTTTGTGTATTCCCCTGTCACGCATGAAGTCACGTTTACACCGGGACGGGCGAACACACCGGTATGATCCAAGCGATCAACGTGAAATCATCACTCAAACTAGACATATGCGGCTATTCCCTCCGTGAGAACAGCCGCATTTTTGTTCGAAATTTATTGAATATAACATTCGAATAATATAGAATATCATTTGTTAAGAAAGGAGCTGATCAATGTGAATTTTTTGGACATGACAATCGGACGTACTACATATGAAATTGAACTGGCCCATTCCATTTTATTCGAATGTGCGTTGGGAATCGCCGCCATCACTTACCCCGAGATTCATCCTACCCTGGAAAAGCCCGTCACCTATTGGCAGCAAGTGAAAGACCAGATAACCTCCCAGTTGAAAACCGATCTTGCCTATTGCGAACGGCATAATACATGGAAATCGCTTTTGCAGCTGTTGCATCAGCAAAACTTCACGGAGCTGGAATCGTTTATTCATTACATTCAACACTTATCTGATGAAGATTTACGGTACTTCTCTCTTCCCTTTATCGGTTGGCCCCATCAGGAAAATCGGCGCAAAGCCTCACAAGTAGAACCAGCAGCAACGGAGGCGTTGATTGCAGCTTGCCGCAATCATAAGTTCTTCCCTTCCTACATTCGCTTTATCTCGCAGGTGGATTTGTCAGAGCTTCGATCGCATCTGATTCGTTTGATACGGGGATGGCATGACGAGTACACGGGATTGCGCGACCTGAATATCCAGGACATTTTGGCAAGGGATATCCGGGAGAAACAACGTATGCAAAAGCATTTCGGCCCGGAAGAATTCGTCGAATGGGCTACGGGCGGAATCTCTTATCAGCCGGAACCGACCGTAACCAAAGTGCTCTTAATCCCCCACACGATCTACCGTCCTTGGACGATTCAAGCGGAATCGGAAGGAACCAAAATCTTTTATTATCCAGTTGCCGATGAAAGCCTGGACACAGAAGCAGACATGTATCGTCCGCCGCTCTCTCTCGTCCAGCGGTATAAAGCGTTGGGGGACGAGACCCGGCTTCGCATCGTCAAGCTTCTCTATGAACGGAGCCACTCCCTTCACGAGTTAACCGAAATTCTGGAGTTGGCCAAATCTACCGTTCATCACCATCTTGCTATGTTGAAATCAGCCCATCTGGTAGAGACGGCAGACAATCTCTATTTGTTAAAACGCTCATCGTCACTCTTTGCCGATGCGGAACTGTGTCAATATCTCGAGAGAGGAACAAACAATGATAAAGCGTAACACTTACTCCCTCTTGTCCAACTACGGGTTTGTCGCGATGTGGACGGGTGAAGCTGTTTCAACCCTCGGCTCCAGCTTCGGCAATTTTGCCATCACCTGGTTCATGTATGAAGCGACTCAATCCAAGACAGCGATGGGCGGTGTCTGGCTTGCCTATTTGCTGCCTTCGCTGTTGATGCAAATCCTGGCGGGGCCATACCTTGACCGCTGGAACCGCAAACGGATACTTGTACTCTCTCAGGTGTCACGCGCTTTGCTGTTTGCCACTCTCGCCCTGCTGTATGCCGTATCCCATCTGGAACCTTGGTCTTTATATTTGGCGTCCTGTCTCAATGGCATGATTCAGCCGCTTTACGTCCCAGCCAGTCTTGCTGCCTTGCCCCTTCTGGTTCCTGCCCGTGAACTGACCAAAGCCAATTCCTATATTGACGGGACATCCAGACTGATGATGTTCCTTGGACCCCCGACAGGCGGCCTCTTGGTAGCGGAATGCGGGATTTACTTCACGCTGCTTTTGGTTGTCACTCTTTATTCTGTCAGCTCATTTATTCTCGCTTATCTCCAACTGTCAAACTCGCCAGGCAGCAGGAAGGAGACTTGGTGGCACCAATTCAAGGAGGGATATCACTATTTCTTCCGACAGCAAGTCTTGCTGTGGTTGGGAATATTTATTGCTGCGATTCAATTTGCCGTGGGAGTTACCTTGGTAATCAACTTGCCGTATATCACCGATGAATTGGGCGGCAGCTCATTTGATTACGGGTTGTTTATCGCCGGATATCCATTGGGTTACTTCCTTGGCTCCATTTTGCTCGGCAGGTTTCAGCCGGTTTCGAACAAAAGGGTGATTATGCTGGGAGCGTTTCTGCTCGGCGGAAGCTCGTTTGCTGTGTTATCCGTGATTCATCCGTTATGGCTGGCCATAGTCGTTGAAGTCTTTTCCGGCGTAACAGCCCCATTCTTTCATGTACACAGCACAAGCTTGTTTCAACAATTGGTGCCCCAGCATCTCTTGGGAAGAGTTTTATCCGTTCGGCTGTTCATCATTCGCAGCGCCATGCCGCTTGGCGTATTGATTGCCGGTCTGTTGGGGGAAGTATGGGGAACAAGGCCGCTTCTGGCTATGATTGGCGGTATGATTTGCCTGACGGGCATAATCGGGTTCACGTTGCCCTTTTTTCAATTCCTTGACCGCCCTTCAGCAGAGATGAGTCCAGATGAGTAAAAGCAAAAAGCAGATTTCATCATTTTTTATATATTCGAATTGGAAATTTTATCCCTTTTCAGGTAATTTTTTGTTTATAATGAAGATTACCTATTTTTCTGAAAAGGAGGCAAATTATGTCCCATTCAAAGATTGAATCCTTGGTTCAAACCATCAACCGCGTCATTGTCGGAAAAGAAGAACAAGTGAAACTTCTTGTTACCGCTCTTTTGGCACGCGGACATGTGCTGTTGGAGGATTTGCCAGGTATGGGGAAAACCGTCCTCGCCAAAACGTTGGCCAAAGCAATCAGCGGAAGCTTCAACCGCCTGCAATTCACTTCTGATCTGCTGCCTTCCGACGTGGTAGGGCTTCACTTTTTCAACCCCAAGCAAGGCGAATTCGAATTGCGCAAGGGTCCCGTGTTTGCCGACGTGCTGTTGGCTGACGAAATTAACCGGGCCACGCCGAGAACCCAATCCGGTTTGTTGGAATGTATGGAAGAACGGCAGGCCACCATCGAGGGAATCACTCTTCCTCTCTCCCCAACTTTTTTCGTCATGGCCACCCAAAACCCGATAGAATCGGAAGGAACATACCCGCTGCCGGAAGCACAGTTGGATCGTTTCTTGTTCAAGCTCTCCCTCGGCTACGGCAACCGCGCCGACGCGAGAGAAATTCTCCGCCGCTTTCGCGTAGATACTGCCGTTGAACCGGTGGAACCGATTCTTACCGTAGAAGAGATTGCCCACATGCAAAAAGAAGTGCAAAACGTTCATGTCAGCGAAGCGGTGGAAGATTACATACTTGATTTGACCGAAGCTTCCCGCGGCCACAAATCGGTAGAAGTGGGAATCAGCCCGCGTGCCATGCTTGCGCTGGTTCGAGCCGCTCAAGCCTATGCGTATGTGCAAGGCCGGACGTTCGTCTTGCCGGATGACGTCAAAAAAGTGGTGCCTTCCCTGTTTACTCACCGGATTGTCCTGACGATGGAAGCGGAATTGCATGTCACCGAACAGGAAATCGTCCAAGACATCCTGCAAAATGTGGCAGCTCCGGTAGAAGAAGGCGTTCGCTAGATGAGTGTGAAGCAATCTTTGCAGTTGTTGGGAAGCATTTTTTTGTTTTTTGCTTTGGTTTCCGGAAGAGTATTTCTCTGGTTGTTCGGGGGATTTTTCTTCTTCCTGGCCGGACTTCATCGCTGGTGGATTCAGAATGCCAGCCGACTGGCCGAAATCTCCTTGCTGGCTGATGCAAGCCGGGTGATGCCGGGTACACCTGTACATGTACAAGTCGTCTTCCGCAACAAGTCCTGGTTTCCTCTGCCCCGGACGTGTATTCAGTTTACGCTGCCTGAGCACGTAAAGGTGCAGGATGCCGATGAAGTGATCCAAGCAAACAAACGGAATGCGGTCAAAATATGGCTAAGCATTCCGAGACGAGCTCAAGTGGAACGCTCCATGACGATCATTCCTTCCAGGCGGGGAATGGTATGGCTGACGGAAGTGAAGGCGGAACTGATCAGTCCATTCGCCATCGACGTTTCTTCTATTGATATACCTTCTTCCTTCACACTGCTGGTGTATCCTGAGGTTATTCCCATTTCGCCTTTGACGTTGGGAACCACTCAACCGATCGGGGATCGCCTGTCGCAGCAAAGGCTGCTGACTGATCCTGCCTTTATGCGCGGTGTCCGTCCGTACGCCGCCGGTGACCGGTTAAAGCACATTGACTGGAAAACAAGCGCCAAGACGCTCTCCTTGCATACCAGGCAGTTCGAGTTTACCTCCCATGCCGAGTGGAGAATCATCGGCCATATTTTGCCAAGCTATGAAGCCCGTTCGCAAAGCTACAACGACGAGATCAACGAAAGGACGATTTCCCTCTTGGCATCGCTTGCCACGGAGTGCAGGCGCAGTCATATCGCCTACGAACTTTTTCTCAGCGTGAAGCTGCGCGGCCAGGAATTCTACCGTTTTCCTAAAGGAAGCGGCAAAGAGCACCACGTCCAGGTTATGTCCCATTTAGCCCGGCTGCATCATTACATACCAACCAGCCCGCTGGCGGCCTTGCACCGTTTGGAGCAAGGCACTTCGAAGGAAACAATCTTGTTCGTAACACCCCGTCCTGACAATACGATCTTAGCGGCGCTTCACCGCCTGGCTCGGCGGGGACACGAAATGATTATTTTGGACTCTTCACAAGAAACGATTCACTATCAAGAAATACATGCGTTTGCGCGGAAAGGAGCGGTCAGCTCTTGAAAGCAAGAACAGTGGCGCTGCTCCGCTCCATGATGGTGTTGTCTCTGGAAGTGTATTTGCTGACGGGCGGGCTCCTGGTATGCGGCTTCATTCCGCTTACTGTTTTCTCTTTGACCGGATTCGCCTTGCAAGGCATCATCTTGACCAGCCTTGGCTGCTGGTTGTATCAAGGGGGCAGCGGCAGCTTCATCTATCACCTTCTGCTTTACCCGCTTGTTGCTCTTGTTCTTTTCTTCAGCTATCAATCGTTCGGTTTGATTGCGGCTCTCATTGTGACCGGACTTTACTATTGGCGGGTACAGTTCACCGTTTCCAACCATTCTACGAGTGACGATTATTCGAAACGCTTTACCGCCGTATTTATTCTCTACGCGGGAGCTCTTGTTTACTTTGCCATTATTCATCAGGACGTGCAGCCTCTCCTTTGGCTGATGACCATGTTTCTGGTTTGGTACCTGCTCATCAGGTGGGGAGAGTATATGACAAGAGAACAGGCTGAAATCCCGGCATATTCTCCCGCTGCCATCAGACAGTTTTTGTTTCAAACCGCTTCTGCCCAAATTCTGTTGATCGCTGGTTATCTGCTCTCGGCTGGCACGATTTTACTTGTTTTGTCCGCTCTCTGGCAGTGGCTGAAACAACCGCTTGGCCAAGCGCTCTCCGTCATCACGGAACCGATTTTCGCCCTGATTGCGGAGTGGGTGAGCAAACTGTCTGCCCTTTTGGCAAAGAATAAAAAAGTCCAAGTAATCGCCGACTCCCAATTCGGGCCGCAGCAGCAAAAAGCTACAGATGAGCTTGTCCAACAAGGGACACCGCTTATTGAGCGATTGGAGCCGTATTTGATTGTCATTTCCCTCGTTGTCTTCGCTGTTTGGTTGGGCTATATCATGTGGAAACGCCGGCATCGGCAAACTGACCATGGACAAAAGCTGGCAGGCCAACCACACAGGCAAACGGTCTCTTCCCTGAAGCCGACCGGAGCATCGGGCCCGTCCTTCAAAGAACAGCTTCGTTCCCTGTATCAGCGCTTCCAATCACCCAAAGAGGATACGGTTCGCTACCAATACTTTCAGTTCTTGCGGCATATGGCGTCTCTTGGAATGGTGATTGACAAGAGTGAAACACCGTCGGAATTCCTTGAACGAATCCGAACTCTCTGGAATGATCCCGCCAAAACAGCCCTCGCCGGCCAAATCACGGGTTACTATGAACGCCATCGCTATGCAGAATCTGACTTATCGCAAGAGGAAATGAAACAGCTGGTTGACCATTTGGAGCAGCTGCGTCGAATGTAAAAAAATGTATTCAAAACGGTGTCCGAATGATATAGAAAAATCCCCTTGCGCCAGGCTGGCAGCAACGGGATTTTCTGTTTTTACAGCTTGATTCAGTTTGATTTAAGCTTGATCTAAGCTTGATTCAGGCTTTATTCCGGCATTCTTCCGGTATAGATGGATTGCGGACGAATAATCCGGTTATTGCTCGCTTGCTCCAGTACGTGGGCACACCATCCGACTGCGCGGCTAACGGCAAAAGTAGGTGTGAACAACTGGTCAGGCAAGCCAATCGCGCGCATCACTGCTGCAGCGAAAAACTCTACATTGGTATTCAGCTTGCGTCCCGGTTTATACTCTTTCAGCAGGCGGAGAGCTACCTCTTCAACATGGGTGGCCAAATCAAACCAAGGGTCTTCCTTGGACAACCCGGAAGCTACTACCCGCAAGGCTGTTGCGCGGGGATCGGTTGTTTTGTAGACACGGTGACCAAATCCCATCAGGCGCTCCCCTTTTTCCAGCGCATTCCGCAGCCACGGTTCCGCATTTTCTTTGCTGCCGATCGCTTCAATCATCTGCGTCACTTCAGAGGGCGCACCGCCGTGCAGCGGACCTTTTAAGGCGCCGATTGCTGCTGTAAGACTGGAGTACAAGTCAGACTGAGTAGAAGCGACGACGCGGGCTGCGAAAGTGGAAGCGTTCATTCCATGCTCCTGAGTTAAAATCAGATACGCATCGAGAGCACGGACATGGGCGTGGGATGGCTCAATTCCTGTCAGCATATACAAATAGTTGGCCGTATGATCGAGATCATCACGAGGAGTCAGCGGTTCACGACCATTCAGGCGAGATTGGCGATACGCGACAATAGTCGGTATTTTGGCGGTTACGGCGATGGCTTGATCCAGGGTCGGCGGCCACTGCGCCTCGATTTTTCCCAAGAGAGAGACTCCGGTACGAAGAACGCTCATCATGTCGACATCTTGCGGAATGGTATCAAGCGCTGCTTTTACATAATCAGGCAACGAGCGATTCTGGCTCAATTGACGTTTGAATGATGCCAGCTCTTGTTCAGTCGGCAGGTTACCGTACCACAGCAGGTAGGCTACCTCTTCAAACGTATGAGAAATTGCCAGATCACGAGCCCAATAGTTTCGATAAACGAGATGGCCGTTCTGCCCGTCAACCAGGCTGAGCGATGTTTCTGCCACTACAATCCCTTCCAGGCCAATTGCAACCGTTTGTTCTTTCATCTTTATCCACTCCCTTTTTCGGTTCACAACCTCCGAGCTTTTCTCGTTAAAAAAAGTAAAAATTTAGAATAGTTTTCTTTGTTAACCTTAGTATAGCAACCGACAATTAAAAGGAGAAATAGAATAATAACGGGTTATTAATTGCAAAACGTAATTAATGACGTTGTTCTTCCCCCAAAGAAACCTTGGGCGTAGCCAAGGGGAGCGGCGGATAAAGTTCTGCTAAGATCTCTTTCATCCATCTGGCCGGCTGTGAAGGTGCGAATTTGGGCAGGACAAGATACGATGCCGCAATGGGCAATGACAATCCGGGTGTTTCAATCTGGATAAAACGATTCTCAAACAATTCCCGAGTAACCGCAGAAAGGGGCAAAAAAGATACTCCGAGCCCCTCTTCGATCAGGTGTTTGGTGATGTCTACCTCGGTAACCACCATGGTTCGAATCGATAGTCCGCGCTGTCTGAGCGAAAGCAATAATTCGTCCCAATAGCCGGGATGGTTATGCGTGAGCAGCCGCTTCGACTGCAGTTCTTCTTCCCAGTCAGGCAGCGGCCCTTCCATATCGCCGCCATTCAGCGGAACCGTCAGCACGACCGGATCTTCGGCGATCAAATAAGTAGTCAATTGGAACTCCCCCGGTATCATGCGCGATAATCCGATGTCCGCTTTTCCGCTCTGCACCATCGATCCAATATCTTCTGATTCGGCGATGCGTATCGAAACATCCACTTCCGGATATTTTTTGGTAAACCTTCTGATCAAATGAGGCAGAGAGGTTCTGGCGATAATCGGTGACACGGCAAGCTGTAAAATGTCATGATACCCCTGGCGCCAGGCCAGCAAATCCTCCATTCCCTTCTGCCACTCTGCCATCAGCGCTTTGGCATGTGGCAAATATCGCTTCCCCGCAGGAGTCAGTTTCACCCGTTTGCCTACCCTTACAAACAGCTCAATTCCCAACTCTTTTTCCAGTGTGCGAATATGCTGCGTTACGGTAGGCTGGGCAATGAACAAGATTTCGGCAGTCTGATGAAAATTCTCCGTGGTTGCAGCCACCACGAATGTTTGCAGCACTTTCAGATCGATTGTCTCCACCCCCTCCGTTATCGCCAATTTCGAAAGCGAAGAAGGCCCCCCGAAGGTGGAGAGCCCATCCATTTTTATACAGTTTACCTTACCTGAGCCTCTTGAGACAATTACAATTTCTTGATTACCGTGTCGATCAATCCGTATTCTTTGGCCTTCGCCGCTGACATGAAGCAATCCCGGTCTGATCCCGGCTTGAATCACGCGCCCTTTCTTACTCTACTTCCCCTTCCCACGCCAGCATGCCGCCCATCATATTTTTCACATGACGGAAGCCGACATTCTGCAAAAACTCACACGCAGCTGTACTCCGCCCGCCGCTTCGGCAGACGATAATCAGTTCCTGCGCTGGATCAAGCTCCATGTAACGGCTGGGAATCTCGCCGAGAGAGATATGTTTCGCACCCGGGATTTTTCCCATTCTTACTTCTTCCGGCTCCCGGACATCAAGAATCGTTAACTTCTCTCCTTGCTTCAACCGGTGCAACACGTCAATCGGCAAAATGTTGATAACGTTCGCCATTTTTTCTCCTCCTATTTTGATTGTTGAAAAGGGCCCGGCCACCCCATGACTCCAGTCCGCAAATGGCTGATGTGTGCAAATCCTTTCTTAGAGCTCGGCACGAATCATGTAGACTAGGTGTTCTTTCGGCTTCCATCCCCCAATGGTACTTACAATCTGCCCATCCCTGAAAAGAATCATGGTCGGAATGCTTTTGATCCCAAAGTGCTTGGTTGATAAAGGATTGAGATCAACGTCAAGTTTGGCAATCAGTGCCTGGCCGGCAAGTTCATAACTGACTTCTTCCAGCACCGAGCCAAGCCTTCTGCAAGCACTGCACCATGGAGCCCAGAAATCGACCAAAACGACACCGGGACTACTGATTACCGCTCCTATGTTTCCGTCGTTCACCTGAATCACACTCATCTTAACCCCTCCCGATTTCTGCCTCATGTTATTAAGATATCGGGAATAAACCATTTAGCTACAAGGTCCGCAGCTCAGTAAATAAAAGAATAAGCATTCATACCATACGGGGTATATAGAAGAGCGAATAAATAGGGCATTCAAGTTAAAATACCCTAGCCCCTATCTAATTTGATTGTCATACAGTTTGTTTCTTTTGTCAATCCATCTTCTTCGTAAAAATTGAGTATGTCATGCCGCTGTATCGCACCTGTCACATGGCCAGTACGATGTTGTGGTACATCTCCTTAACATCTTCTTTTACCGAAATGTTGGTCAACTGCATCCATTGCAGGAACTGATCCGTTAAACGCGGATCGAACTGGCTGCCTCTTCCGCGTTCAATTTCCCCAAATGCTTCCTCCCAGGAAAGCGAGCTGCGATAAGGGCGGATGCCGGTCATCGCTTCAAGGGAATCGGCAAGAGCCAAAATGCGGGCGTAAACATGGGTTTGCTCACCCTTTAATCGGTCAGGGTAACCTCGTCCGTCCCACCGTTCGTGGTGATGCTTGGCCATAATAACTTCATCGGCCAATATATACTTCTCAAGAATCAGTTCTCCGTAAATCGGGTGCTTTTGCATAATGGAATATTCATGATCGGTCAGCCTGTCTTTTTTATTCAAAATCGCTTCATCAATCCGCAGCTTGCCAATATCGTGCAGCAAGCTGCCGACATGAATGCTTTTTAGCTGCTGATCCGAATATCCCAGATACTCTGCGAAGGATACGGCAATTTCGCTTACACGGTAAGAATGAATAAACGTAATCCGGTCTTTTAGTAACAGTTTGCGCATCAACAAACACAATTCCATATTTTTTACGGCTGACTCTTTCATGCCCAACCTCCACTATGGAAAACTGCTTCATGCAAAGGATGTTATTTGCTCAATTCATTCAGGAATTGTTCAATCGAAGCAGGGTTTATCATGCCGATCACTTTTTGGCGGACAATCCCTTCTTTGTCAATCAAATACGTGGTGGGAATGGAAACAATTTCATATTTTTGGGCTACTTCACCAGTTTCATCCATCAATATCGAAAACGGCAGTTTAAACTCTTTCACAAAAGCAGCTGCTTCTGCAGGCTGATCGTTTATTGTCAAATTGACCGCATAAAAATCGACGCGATCCTTGTATTTCTCGTACAACTTACGTAAATCGGGCGCTTCCTGTCTGCACGGACCGCACCATGATGCCCAGAAGTTAAGCAGCAGAGGCTTTTCGCGCTTTCCTTCAACCTTGTATGTAAACTGATCCATTCCTTTCACCGAGAAGTGCGGGGCCGTAAAACCGACTTTCGGAAGTTGATCGGGAGGGCCGGACTTCGTCTGCAAATTATTGTAGATCGCAATTCCGGCAAGAACCAGAATGATAACCAGCGTAATAAAACGTTTCACCTGCTTCAACCTCACTCTCATCAGCAGCATCAAAAAGTAATGTGTGCAGGTTTATCATAACATGGCCGCTTAGCTTTCCCATAGATTTGATTAGAACCAATCCGGCTTTTGAACTTGTTATAGACAGTTGAAACAGTGAAGGCTATCCTTTCCCGCTATCGGATCTGTGATCGAATCGTTACGGAAGGCTTATGCATTACTCCACTTTAAACTTGCTCACTTCCTCCTGAAGATGGTTCGCGATTTTTGCCAGCAGCTCTGAATGCTCAACCATCCGATCGACCGCAGCTAATTGATCCTGCGCCGATGCCGATACATCCTCCGATGACGCAGCGGTTTGTTGAATAATGCTGGCGATCATTTCCGTAGCACTTAATACACCGTCCATCATCGATGCAATCTGATCAAAAATTTGCAGCATCTCTTTGACGCTGATCTCTGTTCGCTCCACTTGATTCACGATATTGGAAAGCGCATCTTTGCCCATCTGAATAATGCTGACCTGCTGTTCGACGGCATCCAGGTTGCTTTCCATCGTTCTGACCGTAACGGAGGTCTCAGCTTGAATATCCTTAATCAATTCCGTGATCTGCTGCGCCGCTTGAGTTGATTGTTCTGCCAGCTTGCGAACTTCATCAGCCACAACAGCAAACCCTTTGCCTTGTTCTCCTGCCCTTGCCGCTTCAATCGCCGCGTTAAGCGCGAGCAGGTTGGTTTGATTGGAGATATTGGTAATGACCGTAATAATGCCGCCGATTTCGTCCGACCGCTTCCCTAACTTCTGGATAGAATCCGTAGCAAAACGAACCGTGTTGGTAACCGCGCTCAGATGCTGAATCGCCTTGGTAATCGCATCCTCGCCACGGCGTGCTTCCTGAGTGGATTCTACCGCCATATTCACCGTTAACTGGGCGCGTTCGTCCCCGTTATACACTTCCCGCTTCACATTTTCAACCAGATTGAGAACGGTGCTTGCTTGATCTGCTTGTTGGGAGGAGCCATCAGCTACCTCGTGGATGGCGATGGCGATTTGATTGGCTGATTCTCCGGTCAAACTGGCTGCTTTTCTCAGATCCTGACTATTGCTGTGCAATTGGGTGGATGTATCCTTTACGTCTTTAACCAGTGCCGCCAAATTGGAGACCATTCTGTTGAAGTTCTGGGCTAACTCTCCGATCTCGTCCTTGCTCTTCACGTTAAGCGACGCAGCGGTAAAATCTCCGCCAGCAACACGGTTGACGTGTTCGATTACACGCTTAATCGGTCTTACGGTGGCCCGAACAATCAAGAAAGTGATCAGCGCCGCTACGAAAGGAAGGATGCTGCCGATCATGATCGTGCCCTTCATCATCTCCCAGGTTCTATCGGTTAAAATATTGGCGTCAAAATCAATGGCGTTAATCGCAATAATCTCTTTCGTTGGATCGTGATCCTTGAAAATAGGGGCATAACCCGTAATGCGTTCCATTCCGCCAAACGTGTATACATCAGAATACTCGGGATGCTTCATGCTTTTGACCATGTCAAAGGCGGCTTGATCGACGAAAAACTGATCTCCCGCTTTGATCCCCTGCTTCTGCAATGACTCGTCAGCAGCCAAAACTTTGCCGTCCAGGGAGAGAATGTAATGATCCTTGAAAATGGGCTTCTTGGCGATGGTCCAACTAATCGCTTTCTCTACTTTCTCTCTGACGGAGTCATCACCGCTGGCTAACTTCCCAACATCGTCAGGACTAATGATCCCGGTGGTTATGTTGGCGCAGCCGATCAGTTCTACTCCAGCCGCTTTCTTAACCTGATCATAGCTGGTGACATAGCTGACAATTGTTACGAAACCAATGCTGATCAAGACAATCGATAATACAATCAATGCAATCTTACCGGTAATACCAATTCTCATAGATACCCCCTATTGATCTCGTAAGCAGCACTCCAGAATATCACGGAATTTGGCCAGGAATTCCAATCTGTCTACTGCTATGAATATTTTCATAAATCCGCCATTCCAAGCTAAAAAGATTACGCTAAAAAAAAGAGACCAGTTACCCTGCATAACTGGTCGGTTGCACTACTAGCTCCCTGCCATCCAAGTGCCCAACATACAGATGGCAAATCATTGCTTCCACTATTCTATCAATAACTATATGGTAATTATTACTATACAATTTACCATTTTTCGACGAGAAAAAATAGCCAGCTTGTCGAAAAAACACAAAATTGCCACTCGTTTCGAGCGGCTTACCTATCTCTTGTGAACAGCTTCGCAAAGAACAGTTGATCAAACGGATATCCAGCTTCCTTCCATGCATGAACCGGCGAATCATCGATAAGCCTTCCTTCATTAAAAAGAATAATCCGGTCTGCCAGATCAATCACATCATGCAGCACATGGGAAGAAAATATGATCGTTTGGCCCGCTTGTTTGCAATTCAGCAGAATTTGTTTCCATAACGCAATCCAAAATGGGTCAAGACCGTTGCTGGGTTCATCCAGAAGCAAGAGAGGAGGTTCGCCCAAAAGAGCTTGTGCCAGGAGCAACCGCTGCTGCATTCCTTTGGAGAAGGTTGAAATCGGCTTCTCAGCCACCCCGGTCAGGCCTACCGTCTCCAGCTTGTCGCTTACCTCATGTTCCCCGCAATGCTTCAGCTTGGCCATGAAGCAGAGAAACTCTTTTGCCGTGACTTTACCGGGAAAATTCAAGGAATCAGGCATGTAGCCGATACGCAAATCTTGAGACCGATTGATCGAACCACCGGAAGGTTGCAAAACGCCTGCGATGATTTGGATCAAGGTGCTTTTGCCTGCCCCGTTCCCCCCGCACAACGATACACACTCTCCGGCTTCGAAGGTTATACTGATCCTCTCCAGGGCCGAATGATTGCGATAGCTTTTAAAAATATCCTTTCCTTCCCAAATCCTAGCCACGGTTTTCTCTCCTCTCAAGGAAGCGTTGTCCCAAACCAAGCGGCAATCCAAGCCAGAGCAGCAGAATCCCGGCAACTGTCAATAAGAAGCAGTAGAAGTCTTTCATGCCGGCAGACCAGGGATAGAACAATGGGCCGTAAATACCGCCATCTCCCATGGCCATGACGAAGACAACCCGCAAGAGATCAGCCGGATTCAGCGAGATCAGCACCATAGCCGATACCGCAACAATACGCGCAGGAATCAAGGGAAGAATGACAACAATCAGCATTCCGTACAAGAGTACGGAGAAGAACCAGACGACCAGGCTGCTGAAAATGGCGGTTATTCTGCTGTTCACCAGACTCCCGATCAAACATCCCAATGCCATGTAAACATAAGCAAGCAAAAGACTGAATAACAGAAAAAGAGAAAACAAAACAATGTCAGACTCACCGGTAATGAGAGAAAACAACAGCCCTCCTGCTCCGTACCCGAGACAGATAGAGACGGTAAGGGAGACGGACAATCCCGTAAACTTGCCGCAAAGATAGGCAGACGAGCGGATCGGCAAGGAACGGAGCAGTAACAGCAAGCCGTCAGAGCGATCACCCGCAACGGATACAGAACCAAGCAAGAGAGAGATAATCGGGATCAGATAAAGAGAGAGATTCATCAGAGAGGAGACTTCCCTGCTGAATCCTTCATGGCCTGTGCCGCTAAACGTATAAACGGCTGCATATAACAACAGCGCGGAAAGAACGGCAAACAGTCCGGCAAATCCCGCTATCCATCTATTTTTACGGGCAAGCCCCAATTCAAACAAAATCAACTCTTTCAATTGTCATCTTTCCTCCTTCCGGCAGCAGATACGTTGCCTTGCATCATACTTTGGCGATAGATGAGAGTGCTGCCGATCAGCAGTGACAGGCAAAGCAGGTTAAACGAAGCTGTCGTCCTCTCCGATCCGGCATCCGCCAATTGTTTTCCTTCCTTCTCAGGTCTGATTAACGGATGAGGATCGACAATCTGACGGGAAGCAGCCAATGTCTCCATAAGCGAATGAGCAGGCCCGGCAAAAAGAATCTGCAGGGCGGGAGTCTTATTCACCCAGGCAAAGAGCAGTTCTTTGCCGGCGTAACCAACCTCACCAATCTGATCTCCGGTAAGATCAAGCCCGTCATAATCATCCCAATAGTTGCCGACTCCTTGGTCGCTGAATGCTTCAGGTGACACATTCTGCTCCATAACCACTTGCTGCACATTGCCGATGAGTGAATTGCGGCTGATTTTGGACGATTGCAGCGGCCCGAATATATTCATCCCGACCGAGTTGGAAGAAATGGTGTTAGCCTCAATACTGCTTCCCGATACAGAGTCGATTCCGATTCCGTGAGTGTTGTCAGAGAACAAATTGTGATGGACATGGCAGGATTGACAATGGAACAACAGCATCCCATATCCGCGGGTATCCCGCTCTTTTACGAAACGATTCTCTTTGAACACGCTGTCCTTCGTCTCCATCACCATCGCACCGGTTACGCTGTTGTTCACTTCATTGGCTTGAAACTGATTGCGCCCTGCATACATCAGATGGAAGCCGTACCGCGAGCCCGTTATAACGTTTTGCGTGATCAGGTTGTCGTAGGCGTTATCGAAGTATATTCCGTCCTGGACACTGGCCATCCGGTTTCCCGTGATGATGTTTTTGCCGCTATGATCAAGCTGTATGCCGTTTCCCCGTTTGGATACAGGCAAATCGGCTTCTCCGCTCATCATGTTGTTGGTGATCCGATTTCCTTTACTTGTCAGATATACACCGTTATGCACCTTTGCGAGAGTTACACGGTCAATCGTGGTTTGATCCCCTTCCACCCGAATTCCGCTGTCTTTCCCCGTTAAGCCTGAGTTCGTGATGGTCAGGTTGCCAAGAAGGACGCCTTTTGCCGTAATAGTGACGACGCTGCCCTTCCCGTTTCCCTGGACTACCGTCTTGCTGCCTCCCGTAAGAGTGATCGGCTTATCAATATGAATCGGCCCTTGATATACTCCATCCAGTAAGGTGATCACCTCATGTGGAGATGCATGGTCAATCATCTCCTGCAAGGAAGCTTCGGCATGAACACTTCCTGAAGAAAAAAAAAGAAGGATCAGGATCAGTAGAACACCCCGCATGATGCATCCCCTCCTTTTTCCAACCTTATCATTTTTTCCTTGAATGCTTATGACCCACTCGGGCTATACACCTGTGAACAAATTTTGAAAACGAATTTTGAAAACACATCATGAAACATGTATTCTTTCAATTTAGAAAATTGGTATAATAAAGGTAGTTCTATTAAAAATCAGCCTTACTCCCATGAGAAATCGGTAAGAAAGGGGGTTCCCATGACAATTGACGGCTTGGTCAGAAAACAAGGATTAGCTGAAGAAGAATTAAACCAAATCAATAACCTTGCCAGCCTGTGTGATCAGTTCGAACAGATACAGCTAAAAATTAACCGTGATATGTTACGTAACCGTCCCACGAATGAAACCAATGATTTTCTCTATTATCGGAACGGGGAGTTAATCGGATTTCTCGGGATTTATGTATTCCGGTCTACTGAAGCCGAAGTAAGCGGTATGGTGCATCCCGATTACCGCAGGCAAGGCATATTCCGTTCGTTAGTCTCCGAGGCTGTCCAGGAATGCAAACAAAGAGAGCTCCCGAAAATCATTTTTATTTGCCACAACCGTTCCCAGTCGGGGAAACACTTCGTTGATGCACTCGGGGCAACCTATTCATTCTCCGAGTATTGGATGGAATGGCAGGAGCAAGAGAACAGAACTGTGCAAACGGCAAATAACATCTCCCTTCGCCCTGCTTCTACGGAAGATGCGGAAGTCCTTATGAAGCTGAATATGTCGGGTTTTAATATGACAGAGGGAGATGCTAGGGAATACGTGTCGAAAACGATAGATTCCTCGTCCGATAAAACCTATATCGCAATTCTCGATGATCAGCCAATCGGCAAAATCAGCATCTTGGCGGATAGAGAAAATGCGTTCATCTTCGGCTTCTGTGTGGCCACAGAACACCAGCGGCGAGGATACGGCAGACAAATCTTGCAGTTGACAATCGATAGGCTGCTGGAGAAAAAGCCCCAAAAACTCGCGTTGGAGGTAGCCGTCGAAAACAAACATGCCTTAACCCTGTATCAATCCTGCGGGTTCCAGGAAACTGGCGCCAATGATTACTACGAAATCACCTTGTAAGCAAAAAGCCCTTCTCTGCTGATTGGAGAAGGGCTTTTGCGATTACATGAGGTCCAAGCTGGGAAGGAAAAATTTGCGCCATTATCGAATGGCACCTGCATGGGCTAACGGCGTTTCCGCGGTGTCGGGGGAACCGGCTGTCGCTTGGTACGGGGTTTGAAAAATGCGAAGGTTTTTAATGGCAACGTACACGGTATCGTGGCTTTTTATCCCCATTTCCTTGTACCGTTCATGACTCAATTCCACTTCAAACAAATCGCCGGTATCCGCTCTTTTGCATTCCAGACGAATCGTCGGGCCGATCGGGTAAACATGCTGAATGATGGACTCAATCCATTGTTTGCCATGATAAACCAGGGATACCTCCAGTTCATGAGGACGGACATAGCCGACGGCAGATGAATCAATTCCGGAATGGACTTCCTGACTGTTTCCGTTGAAGCGGTTCACCCTGCCCAGGAAGCTGTACACAAACGGGTTCACGGGATAATGATAAACCTCTTCCGGCGTACCCACCTGCTCGATCTGCCCCTGGTTCATAATCACTACTCTGTCCGCCATCTCCAGCGCTTCTTCCTGGTCATGAGTTACGAAAACGGTAGTAATATGCAGTTTCTCATGAAGCTGTCTCAGCCAACGCCGCAATTCCTGACGCACTTTGGCATCCAGGGCGCCAAACGGCTCATCGAGCAGCAGCACTTTCGGCTCTACTGCAAGCGCCCTCGCCAACGCTACCCGCTGCCGCTGGCCTCCTGACAATTGGGAAGGATAGCGGTTTTCCAAACCCTCCAATTGAACCAGCTTTAGCAGTTCATGCACCCGTTCGCTGATCTGCTGTTTGCCAGGCCGTTCTTTACGGTTTTTCACCTGCAGCCCAAAAGCAATATTGTCAAAGATGGTCATGTGGCGAAACAAAGCATAATGTTGAAAAACAAAACCTACCTGCCGCTTGCCAACCGGCTGAAAAGTCGTATCTTCCCCATGAAAGAGAATGCTTCCGGAATCTGTTTCTTCCAAGCCGGCAATAATGCGCAAAAGCGTTGTCTTGCCGGAACCGGACGGACCCAGGAGGGCAACAAGCTCACCTGTTTCAATTTTCAGGTTGGTATTGTGCAGCGCCGGATAGTTACCGTACGCTTTGGAGATATTCTTCACTTCGATACTCATTGGTCAGCTCCCCCTGTTCATATTCCTGATTTTCAGCCAGTTTTTTATTCGTCATCCATTCCACCAAACTTTTGACGATCAGTGTCACTATAGCCAGTACGGCCAAGAGGGACGCAACGGCGAATGCGGCAACAAAATTATACTCGTTGTACAGAATTTCCACATGCAAAGGGATGGTATTGGTTAATCCGCGAATATGTCCGGAAACAACGGACACCGCCCCGAATTCCCCCATTGCCCGTGCGCTGCTCAGAATCACTCCGTAGAACAGCCCCCATTTGATATTGGGCAGCGTAATTCGCCAAAACGTTTGCCAACCGCTTGCTCCAAGCGTAAGAGCAGCTTCTTCCTCTTCTGATCCGCTTGCCTGCATCACGGGGATCACTTCGCGAACAACGAAAGGAATGGTAACAAACAGGGTGGCAAGAATGATTCCCGGCACATTAAAGATAATCTGCCAATCATGCGATTCCAGCCAATCGCCGAGAACACCCTGATCGCCAAACAAGAGAACAAAGATTAATCCGGATATAACCGGCGAAACGGCAATTGGCAGATCAATCAACGTAAGCAACAAATTTTTTCCGCGAAATTCAAATTTGGCGATCACCCATGCCGCCGATACGCCAAATATCAGGTTTAGGGGAACCGTAACAGCCGTGACCAAGAGCGTCAATTGAATGGCGGATAATGCTTCCGGCTCGGTGATGGCCGCGGTGTATGCTTCCAGTCCGTTTTCCAGTGCTTTGGCAAAGACGGCGACAAGCGGAATGATCAGAAAAAATCCCAAAAACGCCAGAGCAATGCCGGTCAACAGCCATCGCAAGAAGGTTCCCGATTGTGCAGTATGATGATTTTTGGCTTGCATACAATCCGTTCCCTCCTCTTAATGGATTTGAAATCTCTTGCCGCTTCTCCATTGGAGAAAGTTGATGACTAGCAGCAAGAGAAAGGATGCGCCCAGCATGACACTGGCAATCGCAGTCGCCCCGGCATAGTCAAACTGCTCTAATTTGGTCATGATCAACAGCGGAGCAATCTCCGTTTTCAAAGGCATATTCCCCGAAATAAACACGACCGATCCATACTCCCCGATTGCTCTGGCAAACGCTAACGTGAAGCCGGTCAATACCGCCGGAAGCAAGTGCGGAATGATGACGCGGCGAAAAGTCTGCCAGCGATTGGCCCCTAAGATGGCTGCCGCTTCCTCATACTGCCGATCCAAATCCTCCAGTACCGGCTGAACGGTGCGAACCACAAAAGGCAGCCCTATAAACGTTAGAGCCAAAATCACCCCCAGCGGCGTATAAGCCACTTTGATCCCCAAATGATCCAGGTATTGGCCGATCCAACCGTTGGGGGAATAGATGGCTGTCAGTGAGATACCCGCTACAGCCGTCGGCAAGGCAAACGGAAGATCAACAAGACCGTCAATGACACGTTTGAACGGGAACGGATACCGTACGAGAACCCAAGCCACCAACAAGCCAAAAATTGCATTCAAGCCTGCGGCTGTCAAAGAAGCGTAGAAACTCAGCCAGTAAGAAGCCAGGACACGTTCTGCCGTGATCGTCGCCCAGAACTGCGCCCAGGTAAGCGAGGTTGTTTTGGCAAACATAACGGCTAACGGTATCAGCACGATCAGGCACAAATAAAAGACAGAGTAGCCCAAAGTCAGCCGAAATCCTGGTAAAATGCTATAACGCGTGCGTATTCCTTTCATGATGAATGATCCTCCGTAAAACCCTAAGGCTTGTATATCTGATCGAATATACCGCCGTCGGCAAAATGTGTCTTCTGGGCTTCTTGCCAGTTGCCTGCTACCTCTTGAATGGTAAACAGCTCAAGCTTCGGGAATTGTCCGGCATATTTGTCGGCTACCGATTTTGACCGCGGACGGAAGTAATGTTTGGCTGCGATCTCCTGTCCCTGATCGGTATACAAGTACTTCAGATATGCTTCCGCCACTTCCCGGGTTCCGTGTTTATCCACGTATTTATCAACCACGGTTACAGGCGGTTCCGCCAAGATGCTCGTGGAAGGCACCACAATTTCCGTTTTATCCTTGCCCAGAGTGTTAACGGTCAGAAGGGCTTCATTCTCCCAAGCGAGCAAGACATCGCCAATTTCCCGTTCGACAAATGTGGTGGTGGCCCCCCGTGCTCCAGAGTCAAGTACAGGTACATGCTTATACAAATCTTGAATAAATAATCTGGCTTTCTCTTTGTCACCGTTTGACTGTTTCAACGCATACCCCCAAGCAGCCAGATAGTTCCATCTCGCGCCGCCCGATGTTTTCGGATTAGGCGTAATCACTTGTACACCCGGTTTCACCAAATCGCCCCAGTCTTTAATTCCTTTGGGGTTTCCTTTGCGAACCACAAATACGATCGTGGAGGTGTAAGGAGAGCTATCGTTCGGAAGCCGCTTTTGCCAATCTGCAGGAATCATTTGTTTTTCGGAAAGAGCGTCGATGTCATAAGCCAAGGCGAGTGTCACTACGTCAGCTTGTAATCCGTCCTGAACCGAACGGGACTGTTTCCCCGATCCGCCGTGAGATTGCCTGATGGTCACGGATTGACCCGTTTTTTCCTTCCAGTAGGCAGCGAAGCTTTGGTTATACTCTTGATAAAACTCTCGTGTCGGGTCATACGATACATTAAGCAGGGTAACCTCTGCCGGTTTGGATGCACCGTTGGGTTGGCTGTTTGCCGTATTCCCTGCAGATTCGCCGCCGCACCCGACCAGAACCAAAAGTAAGCTTGCCGCCGTTATTCCTTGTAACCACCCTTTGATCTTTTTCACAGTTGTTTCTCTCCCCTATGTTTTTTTCACGAGTCCCACCCGGGTCCCCAAACTTCCCTATATGAAGCAAAAAAGCTCCCAAATCCCGCATGAACCATGCAAGTCGCCAGGAGCCTTCGGTGGTCCGATCGGCCTAAACGATATTCTTATTTTTTCGGAGGAGTTGGCTTACTATCGCTCTTCTCAAGAGGAAACCGTTGTTTTTCTACTCGTTCGATCTGAGTAATCTGAGAATCATGCACGACAATTTGCACGGAACCGTACTCCAAACCCTCCAGTGCGCGAAGTATTCTTTGCACCCATTGATCATTTGCGGAAAAGTGTGCACCCGACATAGATGGCTCCTCCTTACCTCATAGAAATTCTTCTCTGTAACAAGTCCTCTAAGGTGGTTTGATCAAGTACATGGGCAACTGTATCGCGTACCAATGTCCAGAGAGGCTTCAACAGACAGCCCGCTTCCAATTGACATGGTTCGTAAGCGGTAATGCTGGCACAACCCATCGGTGCCAAAGGACCTTCCAGTCTGCGGATGACTTCGCCAATGTTGATCTCTGATGGATGGGCTCGAAGGGAGTAACCGCCCTTTGCCCCTCTTTTGCTTTTCACATGGCCATTCATTTTAAGCTGCAATAAGATTTGTTCGAGATAGCTGATCGGAACCAGTGTTTTCTCTGCAATTTCCGAGATGGACAGCACATTGCCGGCGTGCTGGCCCAGGAACAGCAGAGCTCGCAAAGCGTATTCACCTTTACTGGATACCTTCACACGGCTCCCCCCTATCCCGATAATCTTGAGTAATTTAGTCGAGATTAATTCAGAAAAAATATTCAGAACCTTGTTTAGAGTTTAATCCGACAATTCCGAGTTGTCAAGTATGATTTATACATCCGCATTTGCCCCAATGAACACTTTATCGTATGCTTTTCGGTCTTTGGCTGTGCAAAAACCCACCCGGCTATACCTAGCGAGTGGGTCCTTTCAGTTGCTTTACCAATCGGGTCACAATGTGAATGGCGTTTTTCCGTAGCTCCTCTTCCGCTTCCCGCCTACCGTAAACCATCTCTTCAAACAATCTGGTCACCTGTCGGATGTCGTCCTTCTCGTCATAGCTTAGCTCCAGCCGGTCAATATACTCGCGAACCGTTTCATGCGCCGACCTGGGGGAATAATCCCGTCCCAAAATTCCTAACAGCGCCAAATACTGCTCACGAAACGGCATTTGTTTCTGGAGCAAAAGCACCTCATTTTTCAGCATCCATCTTCGCACACGGAAACGTCGGGACCACAGGGCATATCCTAGAATCCCCAGCAAAATGGCAGCCATCAGATAGCCCCAGGGAACTGCCGATTCCGTGTCGGGTTCTGCTTCCTTCTCTTTCAGTGCCTGCTTCGGGATGTCGGCGCTGGCAGGAGACGAGGAAACAGGGACAGCATGCTTTACGGCTGATTGAGCTGTCTTTAACTGCACAGGTGACGTAAACGTAGGAGTAGGTTCAAACGGAATCCAGCCATAATGGGGAAAATAGACTTCCGCCCACGAATGGGTGTCTTTGTTGCGGATCTCCATAATGTAGTTTCCGCTTGCATCCATCCCGGACTGTTTGCCGGGAGCAAATCCCTTTGCCCAGCGTGCCGGAATCCCGATCGAGCGAAGCATGACGACCATAGACGTAGAAAAGTGGTCACAGTACCCGCGCATATCCTCAAACAGGAATTGATCGACGAAATCGCGGCCCGGCTCTACCGGCGGGACATTCATCCGCTCATATTTATACTTGCCGCTGTCGTGGAGATATTGAAGAATGGCCTGCACCTTGGCGTACTCATTGGGTGATTGAGAAGTAATCTTCTTAGCCAGCTGCTTCACTCTTGACGGCAGATTTTTGGGGAGCTGCAAATAGTACTGCTTGATCTCATCGGGGTAATCGTTAGTGACAGCAAGCATTTTTTTCTCATCCAGCAACGGGACATCCGAGATCAGCGAATACTCACTCATTTTCAGATAGATGCTGCCCGGCTCTTTGTACACCTCGTCTTGGTGAAATACGTCATACACCCCGTCGCGGGTCTGAATATACCCCCCATCCGGCTCGTACATAACCGTCATCGTTTGGGGAATGTAATGGGTCAGTTGTTTTAATTGTCCGGGATAAAACAGCTGCGGGTAGCGATATTGGTCGCTGAACTGAAGGGTTGCCTGTACTTCCTTTACCGCTGCTCCGTCATAAAAGAACGAAGGCCACTTATACCGGTAGGGCGTAAGTACAGGCTGCATTTTCTGTTCCCGTTTCGTCCAGCCGATCCCGGTATAGGTATCCTTGGTGTCTCCGCGCCAATAGAACTTGTCACTTGTCACGGCAGTAAATACCAGTTCTTCATCATCAATCAAAGGCCCGCCCAATCTCTCGTCGTTGTTGGTATAACTGACGGTTCTGACGATTGGCTGTACCTTGGCTGCCTCGGTACTCGTTTTCCTGGTGAAATAGGCAACGGGATCAGGCCAGCTTGGTCCGTATTTGGGGGCGAAAAACGCAATTCCTACCATGATTCCAACCATGCCAAGCGATACCAAAACCGGTTTCCACCTTGCCCATTTCCTGGCATCCAGCCAATAACTTGCTTGCTGAAGCCGATGCAGTTCCAGAGCAGCCAGCATGACGAAGCCCGTAAAGAGCAATCGAACCATCGCGGTTTTGGCGTCATAGAGTTGAAAGCTGTCCAAAATGGATAAATACGCTCCGGTCAACAGGACAAAACGGATTCCCCATCCTTTCTTCACAACCAGAAAGCGTAACAAGGGAACGATCAGGACAAGGCCGATACCCGTCCAAAAGAAAACCGTAGACGGCCTGACCTCCTGCCATTCCTGCCAGTACATATGATAGAAGTCCGAACGAAGCAGACTGATAAGCTTCATCATCCATTCCACCGAAAGTAACGGCTCTTGAAAAAAGAGTCTATTTACCAAAATCATCAGACCAGTGAGATAAAGGAAAAAGGAATAGCGGGGGCTTTTTATCGCCAGCTCTGCCACATACATGGAAAGCAAACAGAACGTCCATGTAGGCAGCAAACGCAAGCCTGTCATTTGATCCAAAGGAATAAGCCATTCACGAAGAAGCACGAGCAAACAAAACAGTACAAATTTCACGTAGGCCTCCTTGACAAGACGGACCTGCGTCCTTTTTCTTTCATTATAAAACAAGTTCATGACAACGATATTGTAACGTCCGGAAAAGAAAAAGAACAACAAGAAAAATCCCCCTGTTGTTCTTGTCTCGATACCTATACTCGAACCGCGCTTTGCGCAAATTTTTGAGCCACAGTTTTGGCTTGTGCAATCGCCTTGGCCTTGATGTTCTCCGCTTCATTGGGCATGGCGGCCATTCCTTCTACCCAGATGGTTTCCACGTCGGTAATGCCGATGAAATTCATGATCGTCTTCCAATATCGGTTGCCAAACTCAACATTTTGCCCGGAACCTTGCGAGTAAACGCCGCCGCTTGCCTGAATATGAACGGCTTTTTTGTTCTGCAAAAGGCCGACTGGTCCTTCGGCAGTATACTGAAATGTTTTGCCGGCGATACAAATGGTGTCGATATAAGCTTTTACCCGAGGCGGAAAGCTGAAATTCCAAAGCGGAGTAACAAATACGTACTTGTCAGCCTGAATAAATTGATCCGTTAATTCGCTGATTCTGGACACTTTGCTTTTCTCTTCGGGCGCGAGGTGCTGCAACGCTGAACCCTGCTGCAATTTCCCCCAGCCGCTGAAAACATCGGCGTCAATTTCCGGTATATTCATTTTATAGAGATCCAATTCCACGATTTCATCAGTCGGGCTTGCTTGGCGATAAGCGTTAATAAATTCCCGCCCAACCGTTAACGAGAAGGATTCACTTTCCGGTTTGGGATTTGCCGTGATGTATAATACTTTGCCCATGCTGATCTTCCCTTCCTTAAGTGGTTCTTCCCTATTTTGATTTTTTACGGATAAACTATACCGGATCCGACGTGGAATTTATTTCTCTCTTCATTCTTACACCACGTCATATCCTTGGTCTTCAATTGCCGCTTTTACTGCATCCAATGAGACTTTGTTCTCATCGAACTCTACGATGACCGTCTTATTCGCCAGATCCACTTTGCCGTTGGCTCCCAGGTTTTTGAGCGTGGTTTCGATTGTGTTGACACAATGTCCGCAAGACATACCTTCTACTTTCAATACTGTTTTTTGCATGTTACATACCTCCATTTTAAATAAATGATTCCTTCTTTTATAAGTTGGGGGCCCCGCTCGGCACAGCGATAGCTTACGCCGAGTGGGTTTGTTATAGCTTGACTCTTTGTAACCGAAGCGCATTCAGTACCACAGATACCGAGCTTAAGGCCATCGCAGATCCGGCAACCCATGGAGCCAGAAGACCTGCCGCCGCAATCGGAATTCCCAAAGTATTATAGGCCAAGGCCCAGAAAAGATTTTGCTTGATATTGCTCATGGTTTTTCTGCTCATCTCAATGGCGTCCGGAATGCTGTTCAGGTCGCCCCTCATCAAAGTGACGTCTGCCGCTTCCATCGCCACATCGGTACCTGTTCCAATCGCAATCCCGATGTCAGCCGTTGCTAATGCCGGTGCATCGTTGATACCGTCTCCCACCATCGCGACCATTTTTCCTTCCGCTTGCAGCTTTTTCACTTCGTCTGCCTTACCCTCAGGGAGTACCTCGGCCCGGACGTGTTCGATGCCGACCGACTTGGCAATCGCCTGGGCCGTCCGCTCGTTATCTCCGGTGATCATAATGACTTGAATGCCTAGTTGCTTCAAGCGGGCAATCGCTGCATGGGAAGATTCTTTGATCGTATCGGCTACCGCGACCAATCCGGCATACTTACGGTCAATCGCTACCAGCATCGCCGTTTTGCCCTCCGACTCCAGTCTGCTCATCGTATCAAAAGCATGGCCTGCTTCCACTTCATACTTGGCCATCAGCTTTCTGGTTCCGATCAGCACTTCCCGGTCATCTACGACCGCACGGACACCATAGCCCGGGATCGCTTCGAACTGACTGGTGCTTGGCAGTGAGATGCCTTTCGCCGCAATTCCTTCCACAATCGCTTCCGCCAATGGGTGTTCGGAGTTTTTCTCGGCAGCTCCAACTGCTTGCAAGAAAAGGGTTTCGTCACCTTCTGCCACAATAGCATCGGTTAATTCCGGTTTGCCTTTGGTTATTGTACCTGTTTTGTCCAGGAGAATGGCATTAATTTTATGAGTTGCCTCTAAATGTTCACCTCCTTTAAACAAAATCCCCAATTCTGCAGCCCGGCCGGAACCAGCCATGATCGAAGTCGGTGTGGCCAAGCCAAGCGCACATGGGCAAGCGATAACCAAAACGGCGATCAGTTTTTCCAGGGCATTGGCGAAGTCGCCCGGAGCCACCCAGAAATACCAGATCAGGAAGGTAACAACGGCAATTCCCACAACAATCGGAACAAAAATTCCGGAGATCACATCGGCAACGCGTTGAATCTCTGCTTTGGAGCCTTGGGCCTCTTCCACAACCCTGATAATTTGGGCCAAAGCAGTTTCTTTGCCAACTTTGGTCGCTTTTATCCTGAGAACGCCATTCTTATTGATCGTTGCCCCGATCACCAGATCTCCCGGGTTCTTGTCAACCGGAATGCTCTCCCCGGTAATCATCGATTCATCTACTGCGGAGCGTCCTTCCAATACCTCACCGTCTACCGGAACTTTTTCTCCCGGTTTCACAATCACGATGTCGCCTGCAGCCACTTCTTCTACCGGCACTGTCATTTCTGCTCCATCGCGAATAACGGTAGCAGTTTTTGCTTGCAGACCCATCAGCTTTTTGATCGCTTCCGACGTTCTGCCTTTGGCCAATGCCTCGAACAGTTTGCCAAGTATAATCAAGGTAATTAAAATGGCACTGGTCTCATAGTACATTTCCACTTGATGGTACCCTTGACCGAAGCTTTTGAAGGTCAGATAGAGACTGTAAAAGAAGGCAGCGGAAGTACCGAGCGACACCAGAACATCCATATTGGCGCTTTTGTTGCGAAGCGCTTTGTATGCCCCGACATAAAACTGCCAGCCGATGATAAATTGAACCGGTGTAGCCAAAGCAAGCTGGAACCACGGATTCATGAACATGTCTGGAATCCGGATAAATGAAGTCCAGGAGAAGTGTCCGACCATCGACCACAACAGAGGAAACGAGAGAATCGCCGATGAAAGGAATTTTTGCTTTTGTCGATTGATCTCTTGCTGCCTATGGTCAGCTGTGCCCTCTTTTTGCTCCTCTTTCAAAGCGGCTTTATACCCCAGCTGCTCCACTTTGCGTATCATGTCCGCTTCAGAAACCTCGCTTGGCGAATATTCCACACTTGCCGATTCCAACGCGAAATTCACATTGGCACGCACTACACCCGGCAGTTTGTTTAGCCCTTTTTCAATCCGGTTGGCGCAGGCGGCGCAGGTCATTCCCGTAATCTGCAAGGTTGATTGTTTGGTGCCCATCTCATTCACCTCGATTATATTTACTATACCTATGTATAGTATATGATTTCCAAAAAAGAGAAGCATAACTGCCTAAAAAGGCTTATTTCATTATAGAAGCTTATTTTATCAGTTTATTTATCGTGGTCAGAAGTTCATCCAACACTTCGTTGTCTCCCGCTTGAATTCGTTCGATGACGCAGCTTTTCATATGGCTTTCCAATAACAGCTTGCCTACCGAATTGAGGGCTGATTGGATCGCCGCAATTTGATTCAAGATGTCATCGCAGTAAACATTTTTCTCGATCATGCCTTTTACTCCGCGGATTTGTCCCTCAATGCGGTTCAGCCTCGAAGTCAGGTTCGCTTTTAATTTATCGGAATGATGGCTTTGTCTCTCGGAAGTATGACAGCTATGATTGTCAGCAGGTTGGGTCTGTTCCATATCGCTAACCTCCTTTTGTAATTTATAATACTATACCCCCGGAGTGTATTCAAGCGGCTTTTTCATGAATTTTATCCCGCTTTGTGCATATTACTCTTTACTGCGGTGATCGATCAGAATAATCATGCCGTTTTTCAACTCGTGGGCTGCGGCATCCATGATTTTTTCCAAAGAAGTGGCAATGGCAATCTGTTCTTCCCGACTTTGCGTAATAAAAATGGGTGCTCCCCCCGCAATCATTTTTCCCTCCGTTACCACAACCGCTACAATTTTGGACATCTGGCTCAAGCCCCCTTTCCGCCTGCAGCCGATGACTCGGAAGGCAGACGTACGGCATTTTCCAGTACGGGAACCTTTTTCAATGCCTCAATGGCCTTGCTTACCTCTTTTTCCCGCGGCAAGATAAACACGGCCAACGTCCCGGTTTCCAAATCAAGCTTGCTCATCGGCAAAAAGGTGGGTTCACCCGTGTCCCGGTACACTCCCAGTATATTGGACAAGTTATGCAGGATGGCCTGCCGCTGCCCTAAATTGGCAATCGTGATTTTTACACTTGGATTGGTCGGAATCACAAGCAGTCCAAGGGAATGTTCGCTGATGGCCTTGCGATCTTCCTCCAGCCCCACATTCATGATATAGACCGAATCCACATACAAATCAGGCCCGTCCAAACGAACCTCGGCAGCCCGGATGTCGGCGATTTGGCCGAGGTTCTTGCCGGATTGAAACTTCTTCGCAACGAACAGGGATACAACCCCCGCCAGGATACCCCAATACCATTGAAAAACAATGCTAAAAAACGCAGCAGCAAAAGAACTGAAAATGACAAGATAATTCCGCCCTTCAAACACCATGGCAATCCCTTCGATGTAAACGGTTCCCCGCGGAACAAGCTCCATTTGGTCTACCTGGGATAGCGTCTGCCGCTCCATGTTGCGGACATCGCGGAATTGTTGGGCAGCCAGCGACAGGAAAGTGACCGCCGTATAGTTTTTGTTCAGCAGGGAGGGTACGGCAACAGAGCCTAAACTGGCAGCAATCATCCCGAGGGCGATATGGATAATTTTCCCGTGCGGATAGGTGGGATATTGCCGATAGTCTGTCCGAAGCATTAACAGCCTTGTTATGACACCGAAGCAAAAACCGATAATAACTCCGACAGTCTCATGGTCTTTAATCAGGGAAAACATGGGGAATCCAGCCTCTCTTTCTAGCACCAGCACCTTCCTCCTGATTGGCACCGAGAGCCAAAACAGGCAACACTATCCGGCAATGGTGTTTGGATACAGCTTAGTATGTTTCCCCTTTGCGGATTTTACCCAAGCGATTAATGCGCATATTCCTATTGATTTGTGTTGATATATTCTTAAATGTCTCTATAATCAAATTAGGAGGAAAAATTTGTTATAGCATGGAGGATTCCATAGCCGATGACCTATCAGAAAGTGAAAATCTCGTCAGAAGATGATATTTATTTTGCGTTAAGTACCGTTCGTCATTTTATGAAGCAACTCTCTTTTTCCGAGTCAGATCAACAGAAGATTTTTGTGAGTGTTTCGGAGTTAACCCGAAACATTTTGGATCATGCCTATAGCAAGGGGCTTTTTTGTTGTGAATTAATTGATCAGGGAATACGTTTTATAGTAACAGATGAAGGGCCAGGCATTCTCAATTTAGATGAAGTTTTAAATGGCAAAAAGATATCGTCGTCACGTGGATTAGGACTCGGATTATCCGGTGTTAAAAGATTAATGGATGAATTTCAGATTGAGACTTCGACGAGAGGAACGAAAGTCGTTGCGATTAAATGGACAGGAAAAAAATAATATAGTAACACAGACGGACAATACATTAAGCCGTCTTGCTTCCATAGGTCAAATAGCGGCGGGAATCGCACACGAAGTTAGAAACCCATTAACAGCAGTTAAGGGATTTCTACAATTACTGCAAAAAGAGTTTTCCCATGGTTATTTAGATTTTGCCTGCTCAGAACTGGATCAGGCAATCTCTACATTGCAAGATTTGTTACAGGTTTCCAAGCCTGACTTGGAAGATGAGTCTTATATTGCAATTAATCTTTGTTCAGAATTAGAGTCCTTGCTCTATTTGTTTCAGGATCAAATCTATCGGGTTCAAATTGCAAGAAATTTTCATAATAGTGATGAGATAATCTATGGAA
Source organism: Paenibacillaceae bacterium (assembly GCA_041920465.1). Lineage (GTDB taxonomy): Bacteria > Bacillota > Bacilli > Brevibacillales > Brevibacillaceae > Brevibacillus_H. Next base: position 105,274 of record JBHGXW010000009.1, read on the forward strand.
AAAGAAATCAGTTAAAGAAAGCGTTTTTTAATCTCTTGAAAAATGCTTTTGAAGCCATTCCCAATGAAGGGACCATCTCTATCGAACATTACCGCATGGATGACTTCATTTATGTCATCATTTCTGATACAGGGGTCGGTGTGCCTAAAGAAAAGCTTCAACTGTTAGGAACCCCTTTCTTTACAACGAAAGATGAGGGGACGGGAATGGGGTTAACTCAGGTGTTTTCGACCATTTACCAGCATGGAGGCACAATTGATGTAAAAAGCAGCGAAGGCATAGGCACTACATTTACCATTCAATTTCCAACTGAGATTACGGAACAAATTGGAGTGATTGATTTGAATTTACAATATGAAAGCGGTCAAAGCTTTAAAGAGTATTTTTTGCTGAATCAGGATCGTTTTAATGAGTTATTTGCTTCAGAAATCAAAGATACGATTCAACTAATTGAAGGCTCCATGTATAAAATCAATGCGCATGACATTATTGATAAAATGTCAAAGCTCTTGATTGAAGATCGGCAGCACGAACTGATTATGCTCGCCAAGGAACTCGGAAAGAATGGTGCGAAGGATAATGTTCCTTTAATCATAAAACTGGAATTAATTCAGGTCTTTCGCAAAATGTATTGGAATTTTTTACATAACTATTATAAGCATGTCGAACTTGATATGGAGGGTTTTTTTCAACTTGGAATAAAAACTAACTATATTTTGGACCACTATATTTTTCATTATTTTTCGAGTTATATAGAGTACAAGGATGAATTGCTTCGTTCCCATCGTGAAACGATTGATGTTTTGTCAGTTCCAATTATTCCATTATCCGCTTCAATGGCGGTGTTACCTATTGTTGGCACATTAGATACCTATCGGGCTAAAAAAGTTCAGGAACGCACATTAAATCAAATCGCTAGCCTGAAGATACAAAAAATTATTATCGATTTATCAGGTGTTGCGTTTATGGACACGGCTGTAGTGGGACATTTGTTTCGAATTGTAGAAGGAATTGGTTTACTCGGATGTAAAGCGATTATAACAGGTATTCGCCCGGAAATCGCGAATACAATGATTGAATTAGGGATCCCATTTACTGAAAAGGTTGACACCAAAGCAACTTTACAACAAGCCTTGGAGGAATATCAATAGATAAGCTTTTCAATTAACTGAATTAACTCAACTTTCACAGCTTAATTGTCCGAACAAACCCTTGAAAAACCGCAGGAATTTGGTTCCTGCGGTTTTTCGTACCTTACTGCCCGGACGCAACCAAGTTGTCAATCCGGGAAATCTTGCCATACTCCATGATGACGCATCGCTGGGCATACTGGGCCACTTCCTGATCGTGCGTAACCATGACGATGGTGTGCCCTTCCTTGTGAAGCTCCTGAAACAGTTTCATCACGATTTGTTCGTTGGCCTGATCAAGGTTTCCAGTTGGTTCGTCCGCCAAAATAATCGCCGGGTAATTGATCAAGGCGCGCGCGATACAGACACGCTGCTGCTCTCCGCCGGACAATTGGGAAGGGAAATGATGAAGCCGATTCCCCAGTCCTACCCGCGTAAGAGCCGCAATCGCTTCCTTCTCATCTGTCATGCTGTGATAATACTGAGCCATCATGACGTTTTCCAATGCGCTGATATATGGAACCAGGTGGAATTGTTGGAACACAAGCCCAATTGTTTCCCGCCGCAGCTCGGTCAATTCTTTCTTGCCAAGTGCCGCCGTCTCCTGGCCGTTAATTTTGACGGAACCGGAAGTTGGCTTATCCATGCAGCCGATTATATTGATCAACGTACTTTTACCGGAACCGGACGGGCCCATAATGGCAACCCATTCTCCCTTTTCAACCGTTAACGAAACATCCTGCAAGGCGTAGAGGCTGCCGTATGATCTTGAAACATTTTGAATCTCCAGGATAGCCACTTTTCTGCACCCCTTATTCTCCTTTTAATACAATCGCGGGCTCTACTTCCATAATTTTTCGTACCGGGATGACAAAGGCAATTGCAATCACCAACAGTGCTCCCAGATAAGCCCAAGGAATAATCATCAAACGAAACGTAATCTCGGAATGGAACACACTTCGTCCAATCAGTTGAGCAAGATAATAGGACAGGGCCAGCCCAAAGCTTGATCCAACTACACCGAGCAGCAATCCTTCCATCAGGAATTCTGTGATCAGCTTGGTATGGGAAGCGCCCAACGCTTTTTTCAATCCGACTTCTTTTCTTCTTTCCATCACCATACTGACCATCGTGGTCATGATCGTGAGGATGGTGGTGATAAAGATAACCACCGATACCAGATAGACCAGCTTCTCAATTTTGCCAACCATCTTGGCTTCCGATTCCGCCATTTGTTTGATCGGTTTGGCCGAAATAGATGGCACTTCCGTTTGAAGCTTGCCGGCTTCCTTCTCCAATTCATCGCCTTTGGAGAGTAAACTGATCAGCGCAATATCGTAATGCTGTTTGTGCATAAGCTGATTGGCCAGCTTGTCACTGACAAACACCTGATTATCCTCTTTGCCTCCGGTCGTCACAATACCCGCTACTTTCAGCTTGACAGACGCTTGATTCGGACCTGGTTTCAGTTCCAATTCTGATCCCGGATTCAAATCATACTTCTTGGCGACAGCCGTTCCTACCATCGCTTCGTTTACCTGGTCACGCTGGCTAATCCAGTTTCCTTCTACATTCCAATAGGGATTTACCTGCCTGATCTGATCAAACCAGGTTCCAACCAGTACAATCGGGTCTTTTTCTATATAAGCAATGTCGTATTGCATCGGGGCCATCCCCATCAATTTGTCACGGGGGATTTGCCCGGCCATTCGGTCCAGAATTTGCGGGCTTAGCGGTTCAGTAGCAACCAACGGATAGATGATCAGGTTGGCTCCGTAAGTTCGAAACTCTTTGCCCATCTTCTGGTTCATGTCGTAATAAATGTTGACCAGCCCGCCAATGACACCGGTTCCCAGCATAATCGCCAATACAGCCACAATGGAGGGCAGCTTGCGAAACCATACAGCGCGTCCGACTAGTCTCTGAAACATCCGCCAATTTTGCATATCCATCTCCTACCTGCCATACAGAGCTTGAACCGGCTCCAGCTTGATGATCGCCCGTATAGCCGGATAACTTCCGGCCAGCGTAATCACGACGGAAAGCAACAGAATCACAGGCAGCCCTAATAGTTTAATCGACAAAGCTGTGCCAAAAACCGATTCTCCCACGATTTGGGCAAGGATCAGGCCAAGTCCGTAGCCGATCAATCCTCCCAGAATGCCGCTGATCACACCCTCTGCCATAAAGAGTGCAGTCACCGATACATCCGTGCCGCCCAACGCTTTCATCAAGGCAATCTCCTTCTTGCGTTCCTGCACCTTGTTATTCATCAGGCTGGATATACCAAGAGCAGAGCTGAGTACAGCCGCCAACGAGATAATCAGCATCAACAGCTGAATCTTGTTCAAAATCTGCCCTTCCGATTGCGCAATCTGGCGGATCGGTTTAGCCTGGGCTCCCGGTATGCTCTCCTCGATTTGGTAAGCAATCGCCCCGGTAAATGCGGTGCAATACCATTGATCAAAATCTTTCTCTCTGAGCGAGCTTGGATCAGTCCCTACCTTACTGGCCAATTCATTGTCCGGAACAGTAAGGGCGCTTACCTCTGCCCGGCTGATCTTCCCTGGCAGCGTGAGAAGAGATTGGATCTTGGCAATCGGAGCAAAAATCATCCCGTCTTCCGGCCCTCCGGCATCTGCAACACCGACTACCTTCACGTGATAAGGAATAGCCCCTTTATCCGCTTTAACCTGGAGGGCCAATTCGTCTCCCGGCCCCACCTTAAGTTCGCCGGCAATCTGTTTGCCCAGGATCACTTCCCGGGAATCTGGGTTCTCACTCGGCCACTTGCCGGTAACCTTCCACCACGTTTTCAATTGGGTGATCCCTGTTGTAAACAGGTTTCCGTCAGCAAGCTTCAGTTCTTTGGTAAACCAGGTTCCAACGATGGGGACGGTTCCTTGTTTTCCTTCAACCTGACCGGATGCTTCCAGATATGGCGTAAAACCAAGAATATTGTTGGCCCAGAAAATTTTCTTCAGACTCAACAAATCTTGCTCTTGCAAAAATGCCTGCTTGCCCAACGGGTTCACATTGACTCCATCAATCTCCACCGGGATGGTATCCATTTTGGGGACGATCTGCATATTCGCCCCGTACGATTTCAGCTCCTGATTCAGCTTATCCCCGACATCAAGCGCCACATTCAGCATGCCGGAAGCAAGAGAAGCACCAAATGCGACGGTAAGAATAATCAGGAGCTTCTCCTTCAAAGCACGCGTAAAAGATTTTTGCAATATGCGCAAAAACATTTCGGATCGCTCCCTTACTTAAACCTGTCTTTGTACTTTTCCAACTCCGCTACCGGAATGTCGATCGTTCCGTCTTCCTTCTGTTCGTATTTGATCGGAATCGGATTGCAGCCGCCTTTGAAGCCGACAGTTGTTACGTTAACAACAGAATTACACTTCTTGCATATGATCTGGCCGTCCTTTTGATAGTAACCGGCTACCCCGCAAATTTCGCAGGCATCCATGGCGACTCCGAAGTTCTCCCCATTTTTGCGGACAGCGATAAATCGCACTTCGGTTCCATCATGCATTGGACAGCTATACACGTTCAGTTCTTTTTCCTTGAGATCTGCTTTTACGAGATGGATATGGTCAGACTCAGGAGTAACTTTGATGGCGGGCTTCTCTTCAATCCCCCGCATGGCACTCACTTGATCAGTCACAATTGAGGCCAGTACCAAGACAAAAACGGTAGAAAGCGAGTAGAACCAGCGTTGTACACTTCGGTCACGGGCAACTAATTTGCGTTTCTCGGCCGGATTGGCAAACCCGGTATGCTCTGGCGGCATAAGCCAGCGCAATTGAATGAAGAAAAAAACCAGGAGCAGACTGATGATCCCTAACAATCCGTAGAAGAAGACCGCCTTGTGATTCACCAGCGGCATCAGAATATCGAATACCACCATGCTAAGCGGGATAATTTGCAATCCGAAAAGCATCTGCAAGAATTCAATCAGTTGATAGACAAAAAGCTGAGCAAAGCTGATCAGGAAAGCAGCAATGATCAGAATCCGGCTCATCCGATGGACCACCCGCAGAAAAGCGTACGCCATCAGAAAAAGCAGGCACAAGGCGAGAACCAAAGCTCCAAGCTGGGTGATCCACTCGGAGTTAAAGCCGTTTTGCAATGACAAAACCGGATAAATACTGACAAAAATTTTGTCGGTCAGCCCTAACAAAAGGGAAAACCCGGTAACCAGCATAACTCCCGCGCCGCCTCGCTTGATCCCTTTTCTGACTGCGAAATGCATCCAGGTAAGCAATAAGAGAATAGCCGCAACCAGAATGCCTTTTACCCAGAGATCGCCAATTTCCAAGCGAACAACGTATTTATTGACGGCAAACAGGATCAGTGAAGCAACCCCGCCGCCTAGAATCCCCATCGTAAGCGGCGTTAGAAGCTCTTTTCTGTCGTCATGAATCAAAAACATGCGCAGGATCGTAATGCAAAAGACAAGCTCCAATCCCGCTTTGAGAAGGGCGGCAAAAACATCGAGCATGATTAGTCTACCTCCACTTGAGTCATCCCGATAAAAGCTCAAAATCCGGGCATAGATTTACTCCAGCCCGGAAAATTATGGTTATTTTTTAGGAAGATAAGGGAACTCCCATTCCGCTTCAATCGGTTTGGTCCAGAATCTGCCTTCTACCCCTGTTCCTTTATCAACATGCAGCAAATAGTTTTGTTTTTCTGGTGATTCAATCGAGATATGGAATTTGTATTTACCTGCGCCCGGCATCTTCACGTTAGCACCATAGTGTGGGCCGTCAGCCGCATTCATCGGCATCAATGTACCGGAAAACTCTTGACCGTTATCCAAATTTTTCATCACGTAATTCACTGTGAGATAAGGCACCCATTCGCCGGCACCAAAGCCTGTTTTGTTATCTTTGGTCGCTTTGATATCGGCTTCAATGTGAATATCGGCATCTTCCACTTTCATCCCGGCTTTTTCGTGCGGGAACAGTTCGGAAGCCTCAAAGTATACCCCGGCGATTTCCAATCCTTCTTTTTCAATGGAGTCACCCATTGGAATCTCTTTCACAGCCTTGCCCTGATCAGCCGCTTGAGCATGATCTCCCTGATGATCCGCAGTATTTGCAGGAGCGCTTGTTTGTGCACTTTGCTGTGGAGTGCCGCAACCCGCTGCCAGTAAAGCGATCGATGCTGCAGCTGCCAGAATTACTTGTTTCTTCATTTTCAAATATCTCCTCTCAACGATCAATGATTTAGATTTATATTGTAAAAAAAGTTGTTCACGATTATTGAATGGCGTGTTGGGAATGTTTTTTTCTTCTCAACATTTCGTTAACGATGACCATAGCCAAAAGCAATAGCAGAATAGCTTGAGCTGTCAAACCTTCCCAGGATGGATAAATCCCCAAGAAGCCTACCGTTTGGAAACCGTCAATTTGCGAATTGCTGATGAGACCGCTTGCTTGCAGCTCCTTTACGCCTTCTCCGGCAAAAATAAAGGCCAGTATGAAAAGAAGTGCGCTGGAAACAAGGAAAAACGGACGCAGCGGAATTTTCGCACTGGTAAAGCGAACCAGATAGAACAGAACCGCTAAAACTGCGGCACCGGCAATAATTCCGGTCCAAACCGCCCCGCCGCTGCTTGAGTTTTCAGCCAGCAAAGCTTGATAGAACAGAACCGTTTCAGCACCTTCGCGATATACCGCAAGAAATACGGCCATCCACAGGGCAAATCGCTTGCCATTGGTCAGAGAATCCTGAACTTTGCCCCGAATAAAATCCTTCCACCGTCTGGCATCCGCATTATTGAACATCCAATAGCTCATCGAGAACAGGATTGCCGTCGCAAGTATCAGCACGACGCCTTCCAATACTTCCTGCGCTTCCCCGCTTACATGGAAGATGGATTGGAAGAGATAGGCGGTGACAAGGCTGGCCAAAACAGCCACTCCTGCACTTTGGTATACTTCTTTCACTCTGCTGCCATTGCCTGACTTGAGCAAGTAGGCCACGATAGCAGCGATAACCAGAATGGCTTCCATTCCTTCACGAACGATGATCAAAAAGGAATAAAACCAAAGCCCCCCTGTTCCCTCCTGATCCTTTTGCAGCGTTTTCGCATCCGCCCGAATCATTTCCATCAATTCATCCATCTCTTGCTGGACTGCGGCTTGATCAGCACCGGCGGTCATTTTTTTGCGAATGGTATTGAACTGGAACTCTATTTCAGCCGCCCGTTTGGATGAGATATTTACACGGATGGCCTGTTCCATCCGATCACTCTCAAACGGCCCAAAATATGCTTCGTTCAACAAATCCTTCGCTTTGGCCACATCGTGATTTTGGTATGCTTGCATGGATTGCTGCAGATACTGCTCAACTTGATTGGCCACGTCATTCCAAGTACTTTGGGCAAAAGCTTTGGACGGTACAAGCAAGACCAATAGCAAAAGTAATGTTAGAAACCGTTTCGCCATATGGTTCCCCCTTTTCCAGACATAAAAAAGTTACGAATCAAATTCCAGTCACAGATGTTATCTAATCCTCTCAAAGCAAGAGACTGATAATCATTTTCACTAACCATTATCTATATATAACCCATTTCCGTCAATTATGCTGTGCGAAATATCACATATATAAAACTTGCTTCCATTCATTCTCTTGCCTGAATGTATTATATATGAATATGATAATGATTATCAATATCATTTTTTTCGAAACAAGCGAAAAGCCCTGCACGAGCAATCTTCCGCTCATGCAAGGCTTCTTTTCTATGCTTCTATCAGCCACAAAAATGAACTATACCCATCCTCTGTAATGGCTGGCTTCCGCCATTCTCCTAAGTCCTACAATGTAGGCTGCCAATCGCATATCCACCCGTTTCTCCTTTGACGTGCGATGGACGTTCTGGAATGAGCTGGTCAGGATCTTCTCCAGCTTCTCTTCCACTTCTTCCTCAGACCAGTAGAAGCCTTGATTGTTCTGTACCCATTCGAAGTAAGAGACGACAACCCCACCGGCGCTTGCCAGCACGTCTGGAACAATCAAGACGCCCCGTTCCGTCAGGATTTGCGTCGCTTTCAGCGTAGTCGGGCCATTAGCCGCCTCCACCAAAATTTTTGCTTTGATCTCATTCGCATTCTCTTCGGTAATTTGATTTTCAATCGCGGCAGGAACCAGAATGTCGCAGTCTTGTACCAACAGCTCGGCGTTGGAAATACGGTTTGGGAAAAGGTTTGTGACAGAACCGAAGGAATCGCGCTTATCCAAGAGAGCATCAATATCAAGGCCTTCCGGATCGTATAAGGCTCCATGCGCGTCACTGATCCCGATTACTTTGGCCCCGGCATCGTGCAGGAATTTGGCCAGGAAGCTGCCCGCATTGCCAAATCCTTGAATAATTACGCGGGAACCTTCAATGGTCAAACCGGCCACTTTCGCTGCTTCCCGCATGACAATCGTAACCCCTTTGGCGGTTGAAGATTCACGTCCTGCCGAACCGCCCAGGACCAGCGGTTTGCCGGTGATAAATCCGGGTGCGTCGAACTCGCGGATACGGCTGTACTCATCCATCATCCACGCCATGATCTGGGAGTTGGTGAATACATCGGGAGCCGGAATATCTTTGGTCGGGCCCACAATTTGACTGACGGCCCGGACATAGCCGCGGCTTAATCTTTCCAATTCCGCAAAGGACATCTTTCTCGGATCGCATTGAATGCCGCCTTTACCTCCGCCGTAGGGAAGGTTGGTAATTCCGCATTTGATGCTCATCCACATGGATAAAGCCTTTACTTCCTCTTCCGTCACGTCCGGATGGAAGCGAATGCCGCCTTTGGTCGGACCGACTGCATCATTATGCTGGGCGCGATAGCCGGTAAACACTTTTACCGAACCGTCGTCCATTCGTACCGGAATCCGTACGGTAAGCAAGCGAAGCGGTTCCTGCAGCAATTGATACATGGCATCGTCATAACCGAGACTGTCTAAAGCCGTCTTAATGACTTGCTTCGTTCTATCCAAAACGTTGAGATTCTCCACCGCCTGGTTTACCGCTTTATTTTGCTCTTGGTTTGCCTCTTGGTTCGCTGACTGTAGCATGGTTTGATTCATGATCTGCACCTTCTTCTTATTTCGTTACGGTTTCTCCTGCGTGCAATACTTGTGTAATTCGCTCAATTGCCCAGTCCAGATCTTCCTTTGAAATCACCAGAGGCGGAGCAAAACGAATGGTTGTTTCGTGTGTCTCTTTGCAAAGAAGTCCCAGTTCTTTCAGCTTTTCGCAGTATGGACGCGCTGCTGTTGTCAGCTCAACCCCGATAAACAATCCTCTGCCGCGAATCTCCTTAATCAACGGATTTTGAATTTCTTTCAGTTTTGTGATGAAGTAATTGCCAAGTTCCAGTGAACGTTCCACCAGGCCTTCTTCTTCAATTACTTCCAGTGCCGCTACCGCTACCGCACAACCGAGCGGATTCCCGCCGAAAGTAGAACCATGGGAACCTGGCTCGAATACGCCCAGGACATCACGGTTTGCCGCAACCGCCGAAATCGGGAACACACCGCCGCCCAATGCTTTACCCATGACGTACATATCCGGTGTCACGTCTTCCCATTCGCTGGCGAACAGTTTTCCGGTGCGGCCAAAACCGGTTTGGATCTCGTCGCATACCAGAAGCACGTTATTTTCTTTACATACCTCTTGTGCCGCTTTGAGGAATCCTTCCTGTGGAATGACGATACCCGCTTCCCCTTGGATTGGCTCTACGAGGAATGCGGCTGTATTTGGCGTAATCGCTTTCTTTAGTGCCTCAATATCACCGTACGGGATGATTTTGAATCCGGGAGTGAACGGACCGAATCCGCGTCTGTACTCTTCAGCGGAAGAGAAAGACGTAATGGTCGTTGTTCTGCCGTGGAAATTGCCTTCGCACACGATGATCTCCGCCTGGTTTTCCGGTACTTTCTTCACATCGTATGCCCAGCGTCTTACCGCTTTAATAGCCGTCTCAACCGCCTCAGCCCCTGTATTCATCGGCAAAACCATCTCTTTGCCGGTCAGCGTCGCCAGTTTTTCATAAAATACACCCAGCTGATCGTTGTAGAATGCGCGTGAGGTAAGTGTTACTCTATCTGCTTGATCTTTCAGCGCTTGAATAATTTTGGGATGTCTGTGGCCTTGATTAAGAGCGGAATAAGCGCTTAACATATCCATGTAGCGCTTGCCCTCCGGATCTTCTACCCATACACCCTCCGCTTTGGAAATCACAATGGGAAGCGGATGATAGTTCTTTGCACCGAACTTTTCCGTTTGATCGATAACTGATTTTGTTTTGCTCATGTGATGCAGGCCTCCTTTTATCAAACATGGCATTCGCCTGAATGTAGTCCACTTCTATTCCCTTCAAGTTTGATGCCAACAAGTCAGACCCAAACTAACAAACTCAATATCGACTAATTCTCCGTCCTCTTGCAGTGCAAATACATTCATTTGCGCAAAATATTTTTGCGCCAAAATGTTTTTTAGCTTGGTAAAAGCAAAATATTTTTGCGTTATGATGAACCTTTTGTTAAAATGAACTCGCTCGAAAGTTACCGAAGGCGGGGGGAAATGATGCGTAAGGAAGAAGAACTCTCCATGTTGAAGAAGTTCAAGACGGTGTATGAACATATATTGGATGAGATTAACGAAGGTGTCCATGTGATTGATGCAGACGGAACTTCCGTGGTTTACAACCGCAAAATGGCTGAATTGGAATCAATGGACAAACACGAGGTGCTGGGCAAAAAACTGTCCGACGTGTTTCAGTTTCCCGACGGCCAGGAGAGTACCCTGCTGCAATCTTTGCACAAAGGGACAAGCATTCGCCATGTAAGGCAAACCTATTTTAACGATAAAGGAAAAGAAATTACGACGATCAATGACACCTTCCCGGTGATTGACGACGGCAAAATTGTCGGAGCAATCGAAATTGCCAATGACGTAACCAAAATGGAGCGCTTGATTCGCGATAATCTGCTGGAAAAGGACAAAGGAGGCCCCCGCTATACATTCGAAAGCATCATCGGCAAAAGCAGCGCTATTCGCGAATTAATCGAGCATGCGAAGCGTGCCGCGCGAACCTCCTCTTCCGTCCTGGTCGTAGGTGAAACAGGAACAGGCAAAGAGCTGTTCGTTCAAAGTATCCATAACTCCAGCACACGGGCAAAGAGCCCGTTCATCTCCCAAAACTGCGCGGCTCTACCTGACAGTCTGATTGAAGGTCTCTTGTTCGGTACATCCCGCGGCGCTTTTACGGGAGCGGTTGAACGTCCGGGATTGTTCGAGCAGGCGGAGGGCGGAACGCTGTTTTTGGACGAAATCAACTCGCTCAGCTTCTCTCTTCAAGCCAAGCTGCTCAGGGCTTTGCAGGAAAAATCCATTCGCCGCATCGGGGACACCAAAGACAGAAAGATTAATGTAAGAATCATTGCCGCTATCAATGAAGACCCGATTGAAGCGATTGCCAATCAGCAGCTGCGCAAGGATTTGTTTTACCGGCTGGGTGTCGTCACCCTTTTTATCCCTCCGCTGCGCGACCGAAAAGAGGATATTCCGCTTCTGGTAAACCATTTTATTCAAAAATATAATCAGTTGTTTCAAATGGAAGTGTCCAGCGTCAACGAAGAAGTGAACCACTTTTTCATGCAGTATGACTGGCCGGGAAATGTCCGGGAATTGCAGCACGTCATCGAAGGGGCAATGAATTTGATCGATGATGAGCGCACGATTACGTTTGCCCACTTGCCGATTCACCACACCCGGCGCAGGCTGCAGAGCTTGCCATTGGACCGTTCTGTCGCCGAACTGTCAGCAACTGATCAATTGTCTAGCGACCAAAGTTTTAGCGATCAAGGATTTAGCGATCAAGCGTTTATCGACCAGCAGGTCAGTCTGGCCAAGCCGTTAAAAGAAGCGCTGCAAGATTTCGAGAAATACTACATTGAAAAATTGGTGGAACAGAACCGCGGGAACATTTCCCGTTCTGCCCTGCAATTGGGTATTAGCCGACAAAGCCTGCAGTATCGATTGCGCAAACTGAAGATGAAGTAGCTGCCAAATTTATTGGCAGAGAAAATGAATTTTGCAGATTTGTGACAAAAAATTTTGCGCTTTGTCACTTGACACAACGCGCATACCATAATTGTTAGACTTTTTCGATTGGTATGATTGTTGCAAAACACCTAACACTGAAAGCGCATTCATTATCTTTATGAGAACCCATCAAAGGAGAGGTGTTTTAATGTCATTTCACGACAACAATCATGAATTAAAGCGAAGCCTGAAAAGCAGACACTTGTTTATGATTTCGCTTGGCGGGATTATCGGTACAGGCCTATTCTTAGGTTCCGGATACACCATTAGCCAAGCCGGGCCGATCGGGGCGATTGTCTCGTATTTGGTAGGCGGCTTCATTATGTATCTAACCATGCTCTGTCTTGGTGAATTATCGGTTGCCATGCCGGTATCCGGTTCTTTCCAAACCTATACAACCAGATTTATCAGCCCATCCCTTGGTTTTACTGTCGGTTGGCTGTACTGGTTAGGTTGGGCCGTAACGGTAGCTTTGGAATTGCTCTCATCCGGCATGTTGATGCAAAGGTGGTTCCCTGGCTCCCCAGTCTGGATGTGGTGTGCGATCTTCGGTATCATCCTGTTCCTTTTAAACGCCATGTCTGCCCGCGCATTTGGTGAAACCGAGTTCTGGTTCTCCAGCATTAAAGTAACAGCCATTGTTCTCTTCATAATTCTTGGCGGCGCGGCTATGTTTGGCTTAGTCAATATGAAAGGCGGCCAGCCAGCCCCCATGTTCACTCACTTTTCCGGTGTCGGCCTTCTGCCTAACGGGATTGTCGGCTTGATTCTTACCATGATTACCGTTAACTTCTCTTTCCAGGGAACAGAATTGATCGGAATTGCTGCCGGTGAGAGTGAAGAGCCGGAAAAAACCATTCCGAAGTCGATTAGCATGACCGTGTGGCGTACGCTGATTTTCTTCGTTCTTGCTATCTTCGTCTTGTCCGGTCTTATTCCTTATAAAGAAGCAGGCGTAATTGAAAGCCCGTTTGTCATGGTGTTTGACAACATCGGTATCCCTTACGCGGCCGACATCATGAACTTCGTTATTCTGACCGCGTTGTTATCCGTAGCTAACTCAGGCTTGTATGCCGCTACCCGGATGCTTTGGTCACTCTCCAAAACAGAGATGGCCAGCCCGGCTCTCAGAAAATTAAATCGCAAAGGCGTTCCGATGAATGCTCTTTTCCTGACCTTTGCCATTGCCTTGTTGTCCTTGCTCTCCAGCGTTTACGCCGAAGATACCGTATACCTCTGGTTGATCTCACTCGCCGGATTGGGCGCTCAAGTAGGCTGGATCTCGATTACCGCCTCGCAGTTGGCATTCCGGAAGAAGTATTTGGCAAACGGCGGCAAACTGGAAGACTTGAAGTTTAAAACACCTCTCTATCCGATTCTTCCGTTGCTTGGTCTGATTCTTAACATCGCCGTTCTGGTCAGTTTGGCGTTTGACCCGAACCAGCGGATTGCCATCTACTGTGCGATTCCGTTTACGATTTTCTGCCTGATTTACTATCACCTGCGCGTCAAGCACAAGGTAAAGGAATCGGAAGAAAACATTCTTCCACAACCTGCTATGGAATTTGAAGGCTAATGGAAGGATATTGTTAACCAAGAGAAAGAGGCTGTCCCATTAATCATTGGGCAGCCCTTTTTCGTGCGCAAAACGCTCAGATTATTTCCTTTACTTATCAAAACTGAAATCATAAGTTTCATGAAGCACACTTATCACCAAAAGGAAGTCTAATGCGGAAACACGCGCCGCCATTCTCCCGGTTAAAGGCTTGGATCGTTCCCCCGCTCCGTTCCATAATAGCTCTTGAAATTGCCAGGCCCAAACCGGTTTCTCCATCCTTTCCTTTCACAAATCGATGGAACAAGTTGGGCAGCAGTTCTTGCGGAATCCCTGCTCCGTCATCAGCAATATCAATCGTAATATAATTGGACTCAGTACCAATTTCGATCTCTATCGTCTCTTTCGCGTAACGAAGCGCATTTCCCATTATGTTAAGAAAAGCTTGCAAGCATTTATCGCGATCCAAGCTTGCCAAAGGAATCGTTCCCTTCTCCTTTACAACCGCTTGAACGCCTCTTTTGACCATCAGCGGGTTTAGCCTCTCCAACGCCAGCTGGACAATCTCGGGAACAGAAGCTTTCGTCGGATGAAAAATCCCCTCTTCACTCTCCAGTTTCGCCAGGAGAATCATCTCGGTGACGATATCCTTCAAGCGGGACGTCTCCTGGACGATCACATCCAAGCCTTGCTGCGCCGCTTCTCCCGTAAAAATGCCGTCACGGATACCCTCGGCGTATCCTTGTATCGACATTAGCGGGGTTTTCAGCTCATGTGACGCATTCTGGAAAAATTGCTTCTGCACCTGGTGAAAATGATCAAGCTCTTTCGCCAGATAGTAGACACTTCTCGTCACTTCGGCAATCTCTCCTTCCGCCGGGATCAGCTGGACGTCGGAGAAGTTGCGTTTTTGCACTTTTTTTAGTTCCTTTCTCAGCTTTGTTAAAGGGTTGACCAAGCTCCTTGTAATCAAAATGCTGATGATGTATGCACAAATTGCCCCGATGATCAGAATCGCTATGATCTTTTTGGTCAGTTCAACGCGAATCTCTTTCAGTCCGCGGACTGGTGAAGCAAGAATCAGACGCTCATTCTGTTCGGTGTCAAACGGCAGGGTAACCACAACATAATCATCATTGCCGATCGACAATACCCCTTTTCTTAGTTCCCGGTTCTCTTTTGCAGACTGAATGCTTTTGATCCAAATACCCCATTCTTTAGGGGTCAAAGTAGAAAAATTCACCTTTTTGCGTTTGCCAAGCAAGAGGATTTCCACCTTATTGTTGGAGACTAAAAGATGGCTAAGTTCGTCAAAATCTTTTTGCTCCACATTCCGATGGGCTTGCTGCATCTGCTGAACCCACCATTCCCCTTTTTGCCGCAAATCTTTGCGCTGCTGTTCGATCAGATTATCCAATAACAGCGCATGAATAAAGTAAGCCGTAGCGACTGTGACAATCAGCAGGAGCAGTCCGAAAGCGATCGTGATACGGTGAAGTAATTTCATTTGGCCCTCTCATCTACTCGCAACCGGTATCCGTATCCCCAGACCGTCTCCAAAGGAATATCGGGTATCTTTTTGCGAATTCTTCGGATGACATCATCTACCGCCCGGTCACTTCCGAAATAATCTTGCCCCCAGACAGCGAGTAACAGCTCTTCCCTTCCGAAAGCCCGATTAGGATGATCAGCCAAAAGGCGAAGTAGCTCAAATTCTTTCAAAGTTACGTCTACCTCTTCTTTTTGCCAGAAAACCCTCCGATTCTCGGTGTCGAGCCAAAGCGCATGAGGCTCGATCCCAGGCTGTTCACTGCTTTCCGGACCAACAGACACTTCAGACGAAGAAGTAGCTGTAAGATTTCGCAAATTTTCCCATCTTCGAAGCGCCCGATTCACTCTCGCCACCAGTTCACGCGGACTGAATGGCTTCGTCAGATAATCGTCACTTCCCAGTTCAAGCCCCAGGATTTTATCTACTTCCTCATCACGGGCTGAGATCATGATAATGGGTGTTTCCGACTGCACACGGACACGCCGGCAGAATTCGTACCCGTTCATCCCCGGCAGCATAATGTCCAAAACCCACAGGTCCGGCGGAGATGTTTCCCACAAATGTAGTGCTTCTTCGGCGGTTTCCAGCGTAACAGTCTCGTATCCTTCTTTTTTCAAATAGGCTTCCACGATTTGACGGATGTTGACATCATCGTCTACAACAGCGATACGATAAGGTTTCATTGAATACCTCCGCATTGATTGTTACTCCTATTGTATTAGAAAGCTGAGAGATTGCCGAGACTTTTAACGACATAGCGGAGCCGTATGACGCAGCCAAGACTCTTACACAGGCAGATGAAAAGCCCTCCGTTTCAGGAGAGCTCTTCCGCCGGTTTAGCCGGTTTTATTCAATACTCTTCAAGATCTCGCCAATCTGCTCTTTCTCTTGTAAAATCTCTTGTTTCACGTTGATCAACTCTTGCAGTTGGCCAGTCAGTTCGTCGATCTCTGCTTTAAATTGGGTTTCATCTTTATTTTTGTACGCTTCTTTGGCGCCTTTCAATGTTTCTTTGATATTGGCCCGAAGCTCTTTTACCTTTTCGTGATTCGCTTTTTTCTCTTCACGAATCGGTTTGATTTGGGAAAGTGGCCCTTTCATGCTTTTGCGGAACTCTTTGAACTGCTGGAAATCCGTTCCGAGGGAAGCCAGCTTCTCTTGAATTGCTTGGTGATTTGCTTCGATCTGTGCTTTCAGCGCCTTTACCTTTTCCTGATCTTTATTGGCTTTGGCCGCTTTGAGTTCTTCTACGAGTTTCTTGCTGGCTTCTTTAAGCGGCTTCACTTCCTGCATGACCGCTTTCACTTTTTCCCGAAGTTCCGGCGAGAGATCTCCTCTGATCGTTTGCCATAATTCGTGGTTTGTACCTGTCAGCGCCTTCAGTTGTTCGTTTATCTGCTTTCGTTGTTGATTAAGAGCTTGGATTGCCTGGAATTCAGGGGTTTCTTTCAGCTTCTGCTTCGCTTCCTTGGCTTGCTCAGCTTTTGGTGCAGGCGCAATCTCCTCTGCACCAACGGCACCGATTCCACTCATCAATAAACTGGCAGTCAAAACAGATACGGCAAGAAACTTTTTCATTTTCATTCACTCTCCTTGCAAGGTTGGTTTGGCTTGTATAGCTTTATCTTAAAAAAAGCTTGCCGCAAAAGTGTGTAAGAGAAAATGAAAAAGTGTGGGATGGATTGGGTTACCGGATTCGATAAAGGGAGGTCCGGAAATAGATGATGATGACACACAAATTCCAAATTGCCGCACTGATAAAAATGGAGGATGTCCCCCACCACATAATCATCCAGCCGGAAAGATACATCGTGACAGGCATTCCGATTCGAAACAGGGTTCCAGTAATACCACTGATTCTTCCCATAAGGCGAACAGGTGTTTGTTCATGGCGAAACGTGTATACGGAAATGTTATGCAAGGAGATGGCAATTCCAATGATAAACAAGGAAACCGTCAGCATCGTAGCAGTAACTGACATATAGGTTCCTCCTTTACGGGATGCGGGACTGTTCGACACCAGTGTTGCTTACTTGCTGAATCGATTGCATCCATACACGCGGCCAAGTCGTACCCCACCCCAATCAAGAAAATGAGTGCCAATAAATCGTATAAGTGCGGTTTGGGATACTCGGATAATTCCCCATCACATTGATCCGCTTCAATGATGACGGTTTGAAACGCATCTTGCAGGGATGGCTTGATTCCTTATATTTTCCGGCTTTTTTGCGTCCTACATGGGCGTTAAACACGACATGAGAAAAAGACATGGCGTTCACCTTTCTTGTAGATTCCGATTTTGTTTCCGATTTTGTTTCCAGTTTTATTGAATCAAATTTTCAGATCACTTAATTTATAATAATTGCTTACTGGTGACAGCAATTATTGAAGAACCGTTTTTTAAACGATCGATTGAAATTTCTTGAAATTACGTTTTCTTCAACTTTCCTCATGCCATTTCCCGGTAATAATAGATACTTGGGTCAAAGATCCTTGATTTTGAATCAGTTGGATATACGCTAGACGCAAGATCAGAAACGAAAACAGGAAAAAGATGACTAACAACATATAACTAAGCCGATTCATCCGTTAACCCGCCTTTCCTATTTGACTCTTCTTCCGTGATCAAGATAATACAAATGTCAAATGGAAAACATGGATCAAAGATGGCATCAACCTGAAATTTTCATGATAGTTGGCTGGCGAAAGACCAAACAAAAAAGGAGGCGATTACACCCCCTTTGAGCTTGACGATATTCTATAAATCCAGCATGTAGCCATAGCGTGGTACGGTTACGATACGTTCCCCGTACTTCCCCAGTTTTTTGCGCAAGCGGTAGACGAGGGCATTCACTTCATCCCGCCCTACATCCGGTATACCGGAATTTTGCTCCGTCAAGCGCTCCGGCCAAATTTTTATTTTGATCTCATCATAGCTGACAGCCTGGTTTACTTTTTGATAGAGAAACATTAAAAGATCCAGGTCTTTTCCGGACAAATTCAAATTTTCCCCCTCGATTAACACTTCTCTGCGATCAGGATTTACCAGTAAGCCTGACTGATTCTGCTCATGAGTAAGCAGGAACGGAAATTTGAACTCACTTGTTTTGCCCAAATCCTGCTCATTCATATTATTGAAGATGAGGGTGACTTCTCCCTTGGCAAGCGTAATCCGATCGCCATCCTTTAACGGATAGGGATGCTGATCAATCCGGCTGCCGTTTACCTCGGTTCCATGCTTGCTCATTAAATCTGATAAACAATACTGATTGTTCTCGCTCGTGATGACAGCATGCTTTCTAGAGATGTACATGCTGGTAAAGGCTATGTCTGGATCATTGTCCTGCCAGCGGCGCCCGATCAAGAATTCGTTCTTGGTTATATGAATGATGTGATGAATTTGATACGGCTCGCCTTTTTCAATTACCAGATATACCCCTTGTGAACTCATAGAATCACTCCGGAACTCTCAAATGGTCATATCAGATATTATTATGGGAGGAACCGGATAAATGTCAACTGGCTTCTACATGCTGCTTTCGCTCCCCAATCTGTTTTCTCCGTTTACCGGCCATGATTCCGACTGCCAATCCGACTAATCCAGGCAGCAGCCAGCCAACACCCTCTTTATACAGAGGCAGCTTTTCGAGCCAAACGTTCCAGGCGTTGGAGAGAAACGTTCCGTTGATCATATCAGCAAGGCTGAAAATCGCTACAATTGTAATCGTTACGGCGTACACTGAAGTAGACCCATGAAACAAACGATCAGCCAATGCGAGCAGGATAAGCACGATGGCAACCGGATAAATCGCCCCCAGAATCGGAACAGATACTTTGAGAATTTGCGTCAAGCCAAGATTGGCAATCAAAAGACTAACCAAGCAGATGACTTTAACCCAAGCCTGATACGACAGACGCGGGATCATGGTCGAGAAAAACTGGCTACAAGATGTGACAAGTCCAATTGATACACACAAGCAAGCGAGAGTAAACAATCCTCCCAAGAGCACAGCACCACCCTGTCCGAACAGGTGATTCATTACTTGGCTAAGGATTTGGGCACCATTCTCAGGATTTTGCGCAGCACTCGTCGCTCCCAAATACCCCAAGATCACGTAAATGACAGAGAGAATCATTCCTGCGCCTATCCCTGCGTAAATGATATAGGTTGCTAATTTTTTGTTGTTTTCCATCCCTTTTGAGCGAATGGCGTTGGCCACGACAATTCCGTATGCCAAAGCGGCAAGTGCATCCATTGTCAAATAACCGTCCAGAAAACCTTTAATGACGGGATTTTGGCCATATGGACCTTGTGCTGCCTTCATTCCGCCCATCGGTGTGAACAGGCTTTTGATCAAGACAATCAGGATAAGTGCCAACAACGTCGGAGTCAAAAGCTTGCCGAAACGGTCAACCAGTTTGGACGGCGACATGCTTAACCAGTAGACGACACCGAAGAAAAGCAGTGTGTACACCAATAAACTGACGGGGCTTACAGTCAGCTGCTCAGGAAGGAATGACCCTACACCCATTTCATAGGCCAAACTGCCTGCCCGCGGAATCGCCAGCCCCGGCCCGATTGACAAATATACGATAAGCGGAAAAATAAAGGCAAAAGACGGATGAACACGGCCGGCCAGCTCATGAAAGCTGCCGATTTTGGCGATGGCGGCAACACCCAAAATGGGCAGACCTACTGCAGACAGAATAAACCCGGCAACCGAAATCCAGAGCTGCTCCCCTGCCTGATATCCCAAAAAGGCAGGGAAGATCAGATTGCCTGCACCAAAAAACATGGAAAATAACATAAAACTGACAAACACCAAATCTTTTTTTGATAAACCATCCATAGTATTGTTTCTCCCTCTTCCCAATAATTGTTCATGAATGATTGATATCTCTATTTGGTTTTTTAAACGCTATTGTAACAGCAATCAAAGTGATTAGCCATCCAATTAAAATAAATCGGAATAGCAAATTTATTCCCGCAATTATTGTGTGTTATCATAGAAAAATGTGGAAGTATATGCAACTGTTTTTGCCAGATAGATACTTGAATTATAAACTAAGGTTGTGAAAAAATGAGCAAGTTTAACCCATTCCATGAAGTAGTGTCCAACGAAGAAGAGCTGCGTTCCCTGCTTGGGCAGCCCAGTAAACTCGCTTCACGCAAAGTAATCTCATATCTTGATCAGCATTGCCGCAACTTTATTGCGAAATCTCCATTTTTGCTGTTGGCAACCGCCGATTCTTCCGGGTTGTGTGATGCCTCCCCTCGGGGGGATGCAGCAGGTTTCGTTCTGGTGCTTGATGACAACCATCTGGTAATTCCGGAGCGTCCGGGAAACCGCAGAGTGGATTCGTTGCGCAATATCTTGTCCAATCCAAGAGTCGGGCTGCTCTTTGTCATCCCCGGTTTGGAAGAGACATTAAGAGTTAACGGTATGGCAAGTGTCATTCGCGATCAAGAACTGCTCGAGCAGATGGCAGTTAACGGCCGCAGTCCTGTTCTCGGCATCGGCGTAAAAGTGGAAGAATGCTTCCTGCACTGTGCCAAAGCATTTAAACGCTCAGGTCTTTGGAGTCCGGACTCTTGGCCAGACCAAGACTCACTGCCAATCCCTGCCCGAATGTTGGCTGACCACGCCAAACTGCCTGGTGTCGATGCTGACAATGTAGCCAGTCTCCTTCATGAAAGCTACACGAAAAGGTTGTATTAAAAGAAAAAACGGCTGCCGGGTGTGGCAGCCGTCC
The DNA here is from genome assembly GCA_041920465.1 of Paenibacillaceae bacterium. Lineage (GTDB taxonomy): Bacteria > Bacillota > Bacilli > Brevibacillales > Brevibacillaceae > Brevibacillus_H. The sequence continues at coordinate 126,390 of JBHGXW010000009.1, forward strand.
GAGTATCGAGGTTGATTATTCTTTGTATTTCGCAAGCACTTCTTTCTTTACCTTCAATAATGCAGATAGACATGTTCGAACTTTTTGGAATCGTCATTTTCTATGGTTGAATATTTTCCTTGTGTGACACCTGTCGGAATCCAGTCTTCAGGATGGGTGTAATTCGGTTTTAAGAATAATACATAATTTTTCTTACTTTCCATCGGCCGATAACCTTCAATGCTCAAGCGGGTCTTGCCAAAAAATGTATTTTTTACCATAAAATCCTGTTATTTCAAATTGATTATATTTAATTTTACCTGGCCAATTACATTCCAAACGGATATCTTCAAAATCATCACGACCCACGGCGTAATGAAAATGTGTCCATGTATTAGCCAAAACCGCTGCATTATGATAACATTCAATCGATTGAACCTATTTCTTCAAATCAAGCTGAAAGAACGGCATCATACATGTCAGGAGGTCCTCTGCCATGAATAAGCATCCCAAAATACGAATGATTGCAACTTCATCTCTCATGATGGCTGTTCTCCTGAGTGGTTGCCAGTATTCGCAATGGGAATCTTTATTGCCCAACAACAAACAGGAACAGGCTTCGCCATCACCGCAACCACTTCCCCCTTCATCTACAAATGGCGGAACACCAACCAGTGGATCATCTACAAGTGGATCACCAGCGGCTGTTTCATCAACGAACGAAACTTCTTATTCACCATACGGCCCGACCCAAATGCCTGTAGATTTGACAATCATCCCGAAAGTGCTGGTGCTTCCTCCCGGGGAAAGCAGAGCGCTCCCGCAAGCAAAAGGGTTGGATTATAAAGTCTCATCCCCGCTCGTTTCCATAAAAGGAGGAGAAGTCGTCGTCTCCAGGCAGGCTCAGGACGGAGACCATGCTACCGTCACCGTTTCCTATCAAGGACAGACGAAAGAAGTCCTGATTACCGTCATGACCCCTTTGGCTGACACCGTTAAAACCGTTAATGGGGTGCCAACCGTCACCAACCCGAATGATCTTTTGGTCGTCGTGAATAAACAGCGTTCGCTGCCGGAAGGTTTTGTGCCAAAAGATTTGGTTGAGCCAAATGTTCCGTTTTCTTTCTCTGGCAAAAGCGAAAAACGGCTGCTCCGCAAAGAAGCAGCCAAAGCTCTTGAAGAAATGTTTGCCCAAGCAAAACAGGAGAATATTCAGTTGTTCGGCGTCTCTGGCTACCGTTCCTATACAACTCAAAAAGACTTGTTCGCGTCCTACGTCAAGACCCAGGGAAGCAAACACGCTTTCCAGTACAGTGCTCAGGCAGGCAAAAGCGAACATCAAACCGGTCTGGCCATTGACGTCTCTGGTCCTGACAGCAATACCCGATTAGAAGAGTCGTTCGTCAACACACCGGAAGGCAAGTGGCTGGCAAAGCATGCTGCCGATTTTGGCTTCATCATCCGCTACCCCAAAGGAAAAGAGAGCATAACCGGCTACTCATACGAACCATGGCATATTCGCTACGTCGGAAAAGAAGTGGCTCAAGAAATTGCGAGAAAAAACATCACGCTGGAACAATATTTCCAGCAAGCGGAATCAGCCAGCCGAAATTTCATCTACAAACAATAAGACGCGATTTCTCGCGTCTTTGATATTATCCCCTCTGAGCAGACAGTAAGGATAAGTCCCTTTACAGTTTACTTGAAGGGGATTTCTTTATGGGGAAACTTGACATTTTCCATATATTTACCTATATTTCAAATAAAGCCAATCTCTGCTGCGTTATTTTTGCAATGCTGAAACTTGATAGCTAGTATTCCATATGGCAATAAATAGCTGCCGAACCAATTACTTGAAGAGAATCGTTCGTCATTTACTGAAAATTGTTTTGGTTCCGAAAGCCAAATTCTTTCGTGAAAGCTCACACAGGCTTGAATGTATGCTGGAGACGGGAACCAATAATAACATGATCTATCGTAGTGAACAACGGTATGTTAGTGTGGAGGGGATATCCTTGTTACCAGTTCATGCGGCAAATTGGAATGACGATTCAAGTTCCTGGATTGAAAGGTTATCAAGTTCTTCGTTCATCCTTAACAGTAAAGGAACAATTATTTCTTGGAGCCCCTTGCTGGAAACGCTTACAGGTATTTCTCCTGATTCCGTCATAGGGTCACCTTGTTCTGATCTGAAGATCTTTTATGATTCGAGGCAGAATGGAATTTGCAGTAACCATTGTCCCGTGCAGAGGGCAGTACAGGAAGCTAACAGTCAACTGGGACGATGTCATGTCTGGATTAAAAGGGGTGAGCATCTGATCCCTGTAGTCAAAACGGTAATAATAATCCCCATCCCCAATCAGGGTGAATGGATTGCCCTCGTAACCCTTGACAGAGATACTGATCCACTGGATAAATTTGATCTGACTCCTACAGAAAAACGTGTACTCCAGTTTATCTGCCAAGGGTATTCAACAACCGAAATCGGGATGCACATGAACATTGCGTATACAACGGTTCGAACCCATATCCACAGACTGCTCTGCAAGCTGCATGTCAGAAGCCAGAAGGAAGCGGTTGCGAAAGTTTGGGGAACCTATAAAAAATAGATGTGAGAGAACCCTTTTACAATGGAAAATTGCGCTTCTTCGACAGTCGGCGAATTATCGTCGATTTTTTTGTTTTTTCAACATATCGAAATGTATATAACTTCAATGGCATTCTTACCCGATATGCCGGAAAAGCTGCCGCTTAAGAAGGCTATAAGCTGCCATCATATTTTAACAAAATCTACTACAAATGGATGACGATATTCGTGGAAAAAATTGATAGTTTATCCATATAGTATGAAGGTTCAAATTTTCATTACGATAGGAGGTTTATTGTGAGCGAATTAGCAGCAATAAAGGATGAATTTAAGGCACCCTTTTACCTGGTTTGGGAAATCACGCTTCGTTGTAACGCCCAATGTGTCCATTGCTACTCAGGCGCAGGCAAAGCTCATCCGCTGGAGTTTTCGACAGAAGAAGCACTCACTGTTGTAGACCAGCTTGCCGAAGCGGGAGTCCTGGTTCTGGGATTATCTGGAGGAGAAGCGCTTCTTCGGCCAGACTGGATGGAGATAGCTTCGCGTGCGAGCAGTCAGGGTATTTTGGTATCGATTGGGACAAACGGTGCGGTGATAGACGACGAGATGTGCAGCAAACTGCGCGAGGCAGGCGTCAAAAGCGTCTGTGTCAGTATTGATGGAGCAACTGCGGAGATCCATGAGAGTGTGCGTGGCGTTCCCGGGCTGTTTCAAAAAGCCGTCAATGCTGTCAAAACATTAGTGCGAAATGGGATTAGTGTAACAGTTGGATTTACTCCCACACGTCTTAATTTTCAGGATGGACGCAATGTTGTGAAGCTGGCGGCGGAACTTGGCGCAAATGGGGTGAATCTGTCCGAATTTGTCCCAACAGGGCGTGGCGATCAGAGCCTGGCGCTCACTCCTCAGGAACTACAGGGCGTGATTGAAGACTGGATCAGCATGCAGAAAGAATACAAGGACCGACTGAAAATTTACTGGCATGACTGTCGAGTGGCTCTCATGCTGCCGCCGAAAGAAGGCGCCCAATACATTGGATGCGGCGCAGGCATCGTGACTGCTCGCATTACGGTGGAGGGGAATGTGACTCCTTGTGTGACACTGCCTTTGCCTGCCGGAAATTTAAGAGAAAAGACGTTTTTGGAAATCTGGAACGGCTCCCCCTTATTAGCACAAATCAGAGATCGGGAAACACGTGTGGACGGAAACTGTGGAACATGCCAGCACAAGTATGTATGCGGCGGATGCAGGTCTGTCTCCCTTGCCTATCACGGTGATGCTTTCAAAGGTGACACGTTCTGCTGGATCGTGCCCGAAGCCGTTAATTCGTAAGGAAAGGAAGGCTGATGAAGATGGACTCGACTAGTATCGTTTCGCGCAACAAAGGAATTGTCACCCGCGCTGAATCAAACGGAAAGTATCTCATTTACAATCCGGAAACGGATGAGATTCACTTGTTGCAACCGTTGGCTTATCAGATTCTCAATCTTTGTGAAACTCCACATTCCGTTGCTTCGTTACTGAGCAAAACAACTGAGCAAACACCTGCCTTGCAATGTGAAAAGGGGCAGGAAGCAATTATGGGGCTGCTTGAGAAATTGACTGAGCGACGGCTCCTAACCGTATCCGAGTAAACCTGATTACTGAGAGGAGGTGAAAAATGATGGACGTAACAAAAGAAATTTTAGAAGAAACTTCAAGATCGGTAATGTCAGAAATGAAAGAAGAAGATTTGCTTGCTGCCTTGAATCAATTGGAAGTTGTAGACATTGGAGAATTGTCTTTGATTGCATGGAGGGTAATTTAGGATGGATGGGAAGGGCTTGTACCCTGTACAAGTCCTTCTTTTAACGTAGCAGAATGCAGAGAACTGCAATGGGTATGCTCCCCGATCTGTCGGATTAACGAGACTTTGGCTTTAGCCAAGCCAATTAGTCAAGATTATCCTGGGGGCAAGCAACCGCTAAAGAAGGATTCGACGACATCTTTGAATGGGCTTCGACTGGAAGCCTTTCTATAGGAGTGGGTTCCATGAGCGAAGAGTTATTATACCGGGAGTTTTCCAACGGCCTGAAAGTGACGGCTCTACCGATAAATGACGTGGAAACGGTCTCTGTCGGGTTTCTTGTCGGTGCAGGTGCTCGCATGGAGGATGATAAGGAAGCAGGTTGTTCACGAATCTTGGAGTTTTGGATCTGGAACCGGTTTATTCATAGAGAAAGCCAAATGTTTGATATAGCATCACTTCTCGCTGACTGGGGCGCAAACAAGAAATCTTCCCCCAATGTGGAATGGTCCCGTTTTTGGACTACGGTTACAGCCGATCATCTGGAAGGTGTACTGGATGTATTTTCTCAGGTGGTAAGCGCGGAGGAGCTGAGTAAGGAGTCGTTTCAAGCTTGTCAAACCGCTGCCGTTCAATTTGCTTTGGCACGCGCAGGAGATGCCAAAAGCTACTGTCTGGATCTTCTCCGGGAAAAAATGGCCGGTTCCAATCCTGTTGGTCGTTCAGCTATCGGGAAGCCTTCACAGTTGAAACAGCTGACTGCATCTACAGTACAAGAAGCGTACGAAAACTACTATGTTCCATCCAATTGTGTAGTTGCAATTGCCGGAAAGTTTTCAGAAGAACGCCTTTGGAACATGATGGAGAGCCGCTTCGGGAAGTGGAAATCAAAGAATAGCTCTTTCAAGGAGTATACTCCCCCACAGTGGAGCGGGTGTATAACAGCAGAGGAACGGGAGACACAGCATGTCCATCTTGGAGTAGGTATCCCTTGCGTTGCACATGATGATCCTTGTTTTTTCCCCTTTGCCGTGCTTACCCAGGCTCTAGGGGGTGGCGATGGCTCCAGATTATTTGAGGAAATTCGCCAGCGGCAGGGGCTGGTTTATCAGGTACGCGGCAGTTTATCTTCTTTTCGGGACAGTGGATTACTTATGTTTTATCTGGGAACACGGCCCGAGACCGTTCCACAAGTATTGGATGCATTACACAGGGAAATCGCCCAGGTTCAGAAAAAGGGAATCAGTGAATACGAGGTTCATATGGCCAAGAATCAACTGTTGAACCAGATGGTCATGAGATCAGAGAGTACCATAGCAAGGATGCATACTCTCCTCACCGCCACCTGGTACCCCAACTATCCTCGGACACTTCACGACCTGAGGAAAGCAATTGAAAGAGTGACTGTGAAAGATATCCAACATGCATTGGAAGCCTACCCTCTTGCCAAAGTAGTCGGATATTCAAGTGTAGGGCCCATTGCCATGCAGGAATTAAAGACAGCTGTTTTCACGTAAGGAGGGACTGTTGGCGATGTACCACCATCAAACACTTGCAAACGGCCTGGAAGTATTGGCGCACCAGATTCCTTCCATGGCGACCGTCTCGGCATGTTTTTATATAATGAGCGGTGCACGCGACGAAGCGCTGAATCAGATTGGAGCAGCCCATATGCTGGAGCACATGTTGTTTCGGGGATCGGATTCATATTCAGCCGAACGAATCAGGCATACGATTCGGGAAACAGGCTGTGAAATCAATGCGTACACGACATGGGAAGATACCTGCGTGTACGTACGGGCATTGCCAGAGAGTTTTGCGGATGCGTTTCACATGCTTGCAGACATTGTGCAACGTCCGTTGATCAGAGATGAAGATTTTAGGATTGAACGCAAGGTGGTACTAGAAGAGCTGGCCCGTCAAATGGATGAGCCGCATACCCGGATCGTGCAAGAATTTTACCAGGCAGTATATCCAAATAGTCGGTTAGAACGTCCGCTAATCGGTTCACGCGAACAAATTGAGGCCCTGAATCCAGACGTTCTGAAGCATTTTCATCAGACCCATTATATCCCGTCAAATGTGGCAGTCATTATTACGGGAGCTTTTCAGCGGGAACAAATTACCCGTGAGATTGCAAGGCTGGAAACATGGAACAGCGAGATGAAATCTTTACCTCGATCCCCTCTTGTGGCCAGCTCGCCTCCTCCACGCCGCATACATGGCACATCCCTAAAAAAGGCTTATGGAATATGGGGATGGCCGGCTCCTCATTTAGGCGATGCTGATCAATATGCAGCCCATGTTCTGGTCACCATTCTGGGAGACGATAACGGAATCGGATCTCGTTTTTATTTTGCGTTTCAGAAAACCGGACTGTCAGAACGTATGAATGCCGTGTACACCGGGTTTACCGGTACCGGTATGTTTAAAATATATGGGTTATTTCCACCCAAAAATGAAGAGCTAGTACGCACAAGACTGATTGAAGAGCTTGACCATTTGGCAAAAGAACCTGTTTCACTCCAGGAACTGAATCGAGCCAAGCAGAAAATCAAAACCCAACTGGCGATCGATGCATCAACATCCGATTGTCGAATGGTTTCAATCGCAAAGGCTTGGAGTTGCCAGCGACGATTGGTTCCTCTTCCGGAGCTGATCGCTCAAATTGAGGCAGTTACCGTAGAAGATATCAACCGTGTCATCAACCGTTTCTCTTTTGCGGGACAACTTGCGGAGATCATCTATGAACCAGTTGCCAAGCCAACGACAAACATGCAAGGATAGAAGATTTTATACTGTGGGAGGTGTTATTGGATGGTAGGTTTGGTGCCACGATACCCGCTTCATATGGTTTGGGCGGTTACCAATTTGTGCAATGCCCACTGCGTGCATTGCTCATCAAGTGCTGGATGTTGTTTGCCAGACGAGTTGAATTCAGATGAAGCCCACCAACTGATTGATCAACTGGCCGATGTGGGTTGTATTGACCTAGCTTTATCCGGTGGTGAACCGCTTCTTCGGCCAGATATTGAAGAACTTATTGAGCATGCAGTGCGCCGCAATCTCCAATTGGGGTTGGGCACAAACGGGTGGTGGCTGACTCCCGAGAAAGCCTCACGGTTAAAGAAACTGGGGATCAAGCGGGTTCAAATCAGTTTGGACGGACTTGGAGAGGTGCATGATAAAGTCCGCGGGCTGCCCGGACTGTTTAACCGGGTTAAGGAAGCTATTCAGGCAAGCCTTCAAGCTGGGTTGCAAACCCATCTCTGTTTTACCCCCCATAGCGGAAACATCGAGGATTTGGAGGATGTCATTGATTTTGCGGCAGAAATGGGGATTCATCTCTTTAACTTGTCCCAGTTTGTGCCTGTAGGTCGGGGAAGCAAGGAAATGGATTTGCCTGCTGAAGAATGGAAAAAAGCAGCCCGGCTCTGGGCAGCAAAGCGCAAGCAATATGCAAGCCGGATGAGATTTACCAGTCATCTGGCACAAATGGCGCTGATCGACCAATCTTTGGGACAGCAGGCAGGCTTCCGGGGGTGCCAAGCAGGGGTTGCTCAAGGGTATATTTCACCAGAGGGATGGGTTACGCCTTGTGTCATGCTGCCAGTAAGGGTCGGTAACGTTCGGGACCAATCCTTTCAGTCACTGTGGGATGAATCCCCGATCCTTCATGATTTACGGGATCGAACGAAACTGGGGGGAAAATGCAACAGTTGCTCCATTCGCGAAAAGTGCGGAGGCTGCCGCGGTGTTGCTTATGGATATTATGAAGATTATTTGGCGGAAGATCCTCATTGCTGGCTTCCTTCTGGTACACATGCAGACCCGGTGCTCTCAAATTAACAAGTGACACGAAGCAGAATGCGGTATCAACAACCTTGTGACGGAATCATTAAGACAGAATCATGATATGGAAATAAAGGAGAGATAGACATGTACATTACAAGCGAAGAATTTATCCGATATGTGATCCTGCTATCGATGGTGCCAGATAAAAATCTTACCGAAGACCTGATCAGGGCCCATGTGAATCATTTGAAAGAGCTGGACGAGAAAGGTCAGCTTGTCCTCTGCGGTCCATTTATCGATTATAAAGGCGGAATGATTATCATACAGGCCAAATCGTACGAAGAAGCAAAAGAAATCGCTGAACGCGACCCGTTTATTCAGGCCGGGGTGGAAACGTATGAACTTCGCACCTGGGAACTTTCTTGCAAGGAAAACAACCATATGGGCATGGGGTGAAGCGCTCAACATCGGGAGGAGGTCTGTTCGCTATCTCTCATTCCAAGCGAACTTCACTACACTATGTAAAGAAGGGATCACATGAAGCGGATAATCAGATTGCTGTCACAATATGATGCACCCGTTTGGATACGATTTTTCGGGGGAGTTTTGTGTGCAACGACGACTTTTATGTTGCGCCCTTTTTTTGTCCTTTACCTGTACGATAAGCTAGGCGGTTCCGTTTTACTGCCGCTTCTGATTGTAGGATTACAACCAGTCGCGGGGATTCTGCTCAGTCTCTGGGGCGGCAGTTTGGCAGATCGTTATGGACGTAAACCAATCATGCTGATCTCCCTGCTGATCCAGACTTTGTCGATGGCAGGATTTATGTTCGCAGATAATGTCTGGGAATTTGCGCTGTTATCCTTCCTGAACGGATTGGGAATGCCGATGTTCCTGCCGGCAGCCAATGCCCAAATAGCGGATATTGTCCCGCCAGAAAAACGTGGCGAGGTATTTGCTCTTCTCCACACGGCAGTAAATGTCGGGGGAGCAACCGGACCGTTACTGGGGCTGTTGGTGTATACATGGAGTCAGTCAATGGTATTCGCCATCTGTGCGGCCTCATTTCTGATTTTTGCTGTGTTGGTATGGTGGAAAGTGCCGGAAACGTTGCCGAAGAATGCGCGAACAATCAATTCCCCGCAAGCATTGGTCAAAATTTCTTTTCGTGAACACCAAACCTTGTTTTGGCTGACTTTGTTTGCGATGCCCGTTGGCCTTCTTTATTCACAAGTGGAGACAACTTTCCCTTTGCATCTGAAACAACACTTTGAAAATTATACGTCTATCTTCGCTTGGCTGATGACGATAAACTCTGTGGTGGTTATCAGCCTGATGGTCTGGATCGCCAAGAAAACAGAGAATAAAGCGCAGCATAAACTGATTTTTGCAAGCTATATGCTATTTGCCATTGTGGGATTTGGATACGGATTTGCTCCCAGTTTCCTGATCCTGATTCTGGTCGAGCTGGTTTTTACATTTGCCGAAATTATCGGAATTACCCATTTGCAAAAATTTGTTTCGATCATAGCTCCTCCCGAAATGCGTGGCAGATACAATTCGATTTTTGGCATGTTTATGCAAATTCCCAAGCTGGTCGGCCCATTGTCGTTTGGATTGATTTTCAAATACTTTGGTGGAGAGGCCATGTTCTCCGCAATTGCCTTCCTGTTTCTGGTGTTTGGGTTTGCCCAGTATCATCTGATCCAAAATTACAGACAAGGACAATCGGCAGGAGCGCAACGCCCGACCTCTCAAGCAGCCCAATAAGGATTATCGCCACAATGGATTTTCCGGAGCAGAAAAAAGATTTTTGCCGGGATTAGGAGGTATTGGGAAAATGTCCGTAACCCTAATTTTGTCCGTTAATGTAGGAAAGCCGACTACTATTGTCCATCAAGGCAAAGAGGTATTAACTGCCATATACAAGCAGCAAACGGATGCTCCCGTGTTCTTGTCCAAATTGAATCTCGATGGAGATGCCCAGGCGAATACAGTGCGCCACGGTGGCCCCAACAAGGCGGTAAGCGTATATTCTTACAATCATTATCCGTACTGGGAAAAGGAACTAGGACAGACACTTCCTTTTGGGTCATTCGGAGAAAATTTGACTGTTGCAAATTTGATCGAAAGTGAAGTTTGCATTGGCGATATCTATCAGATTGGTGAAGCCATTGTGCAAGTCACTCAGCCCCGACCTCCCTGCCATAAACTGGCCAAGAAATTTCATCGGAGTGAATTGCCGGTTCTTTTCCAGACCACGGGTTTTACCGGATTTTATCTAAGAGTTCTTCAGGAAGGTATGGTCAGTGCCGATAAACCGATGATTCTATTGGAAAGGCACGCCAAGAAAATCACCATTCAATTCGCTAACCACGTTATGTATCACGACAAGATGAACTTTGAAGCCATCCATCGCATTCTTGAAGTGGAAGAGTTGTCGAAGAGCTGGAGAATTACATTGGTGGAACGGTTGCTCGGCATCGATAATGATTCAAATATGAGGCTGTCAGGTGAGCACCCTTCCTGTGGGCTGAAGAGGTGAAGCGATGAACAGGACAAGGAATCTTCCCAAACGAAGTGAAATCTCCAACGAACACAAGTGGAGGCTGGAAGATATATACCGCTCCGATCAGGAATGGGAACAGGACTTCCATAAGGTGAAAAACCTGATCGAACAAGTCCAAACGAAACAAGGAACACTGTCACAATCAGGCAAACATTTGCTGGAAACATTGACACTGCAGGATGAATTAGCCAGCTTGCTGGATCGAATCTGTAGTTATGCCAAAATGCGGCGAGATGAAGATAATGGAAATGCAATCTGTCAAGCTTTGATGGAACGGGCATCTGCCATAAAGACGCAAGCCTGTCGGGCAATTTCTTACATACAACCAGAGATCCTATCCATCCCTGCGAGCGATTTGGCACTATTGCAAAAAAGTGAAGCTGGACTCGCAGGTTACCGGTTCTTTTTGGAAGAGATTATCCGTTTGAAAGCACATACGTTAAGCGCAAAGGAAGAAGCCATTCTTGCTCAGGTAAGCGCAATCTCCCAGGCACCCTCTTCCATTTTCGCCATGCTGCACAATGCGGATATCAGGTTCCCCCCGATAAAAAACAAGCAGGGAGAAGCGATAGAGGTAACCATGGGACGCTACATCCAATTCATGGAGTGCAGGGATCGTCGGGTACGTCGAGACGCATATGAAGCGCTCCATTCAACCATTGGATTATACCGCAATACGATCGCCGCAACTCTTGCTTCTTCCATCAAGCGAGATGTATTCTATGCGCGTGTACGCAAATTCGATTCGGCACTTCAAAGCTCACTGTTTGCCGATAACATTGATCCTTCTGTTTACGACAATCTGGTTGCCACCATCCGGGAGCATTTGCCGCTTATGCATCGGTATGTTTCCCTGCGCAAGCGCCTGTTAGGTCTGGATGAGCTGCATATGTATGATATGTACGTTCCCATGGTGAAAGAAGTTCAGTTGGGAATTCCATATGATGAGGCTGTCTCGATCATCAAGGAATCTTTGCAACCATTAGGCAGCGACTACGCTCAGGTATTGCATGAAGGATTTACTTCCGGCTGGATTGATGTCTATGAGAATCAGGGCAAAACAAGCGGTGCTTACTGCGGGGGTTGCTATACCACACATCCTTATGTCCTGATGAATTATCAAGAAAATCTGAATAGTATGTTTACCTTGGCTCATGAAATGGGTCATGCGCTCCACAAGTATTACTCCAACAAGAATCAGCCCTATCGGTATGCGAATTATCGGATCTTTGTTGCTGAGGTGGCCTCCACTGTAAATGAAGCGCTCCTCATGCAATATCTGTTAGATAAAACCACGGAAAAAGATAAAAGAATCTATCTCCTGAATTATTACATGGAGCAATTCCGGGGAACGATGTTCAGACAAACCATGTTTGCCGAGTTTGAGAAAATCATTCACGCCAAAGCAGAGGCAGGAGAAGCGCTTACTGCTGACACTCTAAGTGAAATCTATCGGAAGTTACTAGCCGAATACCACGGGGAAGAACTGGTGATGGATTCTGGGGTTGACTTGGAGTGGGCACGCATTCCACACTTTTACAACAATTTTTATGTGTACAAATATGCAACGGGGTTCTCGGCAGCTACTTCCCTTTCCAAACAAATTCTGGAAGAAGGGCAATCTGCCGTAGATCGATACCTGGCGTTCCTGAAAAGCGGCAGCTCCGATTATCCACTAAACCTGCTCAGAAAAGCGGGGGTCGATTTGAACACGGAACAACCTATCATAGATGCGCTTCGTGTATTCGAAAGTCTGTTGAGAGAAATGGAAGAACTCGCAGTCAGCCAGTGTTGAAATCATTTGCGGTTCGTGTTCGAACTGAACCATCATCAGGTAATGACACGCACGGCTCGGATCGTAATGTAACAAGTAACGTCTTTCCAGATAACAGAATAAGCAAGGCAAGACACCTACGGCGGATTAGGTGTCTTGTTTTTTTATGTATTTATCGTTTTCTCTCCCAATCGGATCAAAAGCAGACTTTAACTGATTGGGATCAGTCGAAATAAGTGCATACGACTTCATTGTTTACCTTAATTAAATAATCACCTTCACTCTGGAACCTTTTTGGAATTGTAAACCGACAAAAAGGTCCTTCTCCATATTTGTTTAAGGTAAGCACGTTATGATTTGGATACTCTTGCTGAGGAAAGTAACCTTTTACTCCTTCACTATCTCGCTCAGGGGAAAATTTGTAAAAATTTTTAAAACGCTTATTTTCACCTCTTTTGCAGAAGAATCTTTTGAAAGATATTGACTGACCCGATCCGGAAAATAGACGGATAACTGAAGCAGGATTTGTCCCCAATGTTGGTTTGGGTCCCTGGGATGAATAATACCTAGTGATTCAGCGATATAAAGTGTCTTCTCAATAGGGAGTAATGGATATTGTTCCCGAATGTCTACAACCCTTTCATCCCACTCAAGTAAGTAGAAATAAGCCAATTCCAGGTGTTCAGAAAAAAGATGATGTACTCTCCCCGTCTTCCATCCCTTAACCCTACTCGCTAATCCTGTAGAGGGAACATCGTTGATTTTCAACCATGGAATATAATCTTTTCCTTCCCCTTGTCCTCTATTTTGCAGCATTCTTTTTTAACACTCCTTCAGGTGTTGCTACGTCTGCGTTTTGCAATACTTTTCCCCGTTCTTCTGCATAATTAATAAACGACGCTAGCTCATTGATTCATTTTTCAAGGAACATAAAAACAGAAACACCAATACGTTTGCCATCAATTTAAAGGCATTGATCAAAGGGTTCTCCCCAGAAAACAACACCTTTGAAATTGAAAAGCAAATGTATTGGTGCTTGGGAAGATGGACATAACTACGCCATAAGCGTGCCATCTCTATAGATAACTTATCAGCTACCAAAAACATGTCAATACCTCTCCGGACATTTTTTATATCTTGTTAATTTTTTTCCAAAAGAGTGGGTCTTGATACAAATAATTAATAAATAATGTGTTGGGGGCTACCCTGGTGGGTAGCCCTTTTTTGTATTACGTTATTTAGCTTTCGATCCCTGTTAGTGAAATAAATGCATGCTGTCATTTATTGCTTTCAAACAATTGCCAGTCATTTGGCTCTAGCACTTTAAAATGCTAAGGAAAGTATTTACAGGGTGAAGTAAATCCTAATAAAACGGTGTATTTTATCAAACATAACGAGAGTCATAACAATAAGTTCGTGTTCATAAGTTTACTTAGATGTTTTTAAAGGTTGGTGTTCATTAATATGCCTGAAAAGATAAAGCTGCAAAAATTTGTCGATGAACTGCCTATTCCCAAGACATTATCCCCTAAGAAGCGAAGCAGTGGATGGACTTATTACGAAGTTACCATGAAGGAGTTTACCCAAAAGCTCCACAGGGATCTCGCACCTACCCGCTTATGGGGCTACGAGGGAACATACCCTGGTCCAACTTTAGACGTTATGCAGTATGAAACGGTGTTTGTAAAATGGATAAACGATCTTCCCAAAAAGCATTTTCTCCCCATCGATACGACAATTCACGGTTCTGAAATCACTCTGCCAGAGGGCAGAACCGTTGTTCATTTACACGGCGGCAGAACGCCCGCCCATAGTGACGGGTACCCCGAAGCCTGGTTTACGCGAAATTTTGAACAAACGGGGCCTTTATTCGAACGAGAAATATATTCGTACCCAAATCTTGAACGGGCGACCACATTGTGGTATCACGACCACACGATCGGAATTACAAGATTGAATATCTATGCGGGACTCGCGGGATTCTATCTGATCCGCGACAAGCATGAGGAGTCCCTTAATCTTCCGAGGGGAAGATATGAGGTCCCTCTATTAATCCAAGACCGCTCGTTTAACCCGGACGGATCGCTTTACTACCCAAGCTGTCCAGATAATAAGGATGTTTGTACTCCTTATCCTTCGTTAGTTCCCCCTTTTGATGCGGATACCATTCTGGTTAACGGTAAAGTCTGGCCATATATGGAAGTTGAACCAAGAAAATATCGATTTCGCATTTTAAATGGCTCCAATAGTCGAATCCTTACATTAAAACTTGACTCCGGGGAGCCTCTTAACCAAATTGGATCGGATGGTGGCTTTCTTGAGCAACCAGTGAAAATGAATGAAATTGTTCTAGGTTCCGCTGAGCGCGCTGATGTGATTGTGGATTTCTCAAGGCACACCGGTCAGACAATTACTCTCAAAAATGTTACGAAAAGTGCATCCCCTGAAACAACAGATGTGATGCAATTCAGAGTGACCGTTCCGTTAAGAAGCAAAGATACTAGCTCCCTTCCTGCTTATTTAGGGAAAATTAACCGACTAACGAGAAGCATGGCACAGAGAACAAGAGATATACCACTAGTGAGAATAAAGGATCAATATGGCCGATCCTTGAATTTATTGGGCGGTAAAATGTGGAATGATCGCATATCGGAGGTAATCGAGGTAGGTACCATTGAGATATGGCGATTAATTAATTTGATAGATGATGACCCTCATCCAATCCATGTACATTTGGTTGATTTTCAAATTCTTGAACGTCAGCCATTTGACGTTGCTCATTTTCAACGTACAGGAAAACTAATGTTTACAGGTCCTGCCGTTCCCCCAGAACCGAATGAAATGGGATTAAAGGATACGGTTCAGACCCCCTTTGGTTACGTTACCTCCATTATCGCCCGTTTCGGCCCGTTTACCGGCCGGTATGTGTGGCATTGTCACATGCTGGAGCATGAGGATTACGAAATGATGCGCCCTTTTGAGGTTGTGAAAGCGGAAGACAGGAGAAACAGAACGGGGAGGTATAGTTAACGATATGTAACGTTGGTCGTGACTCTTATTGGCTTGCTGATTATTCTATCTTAAAACAGGATTTATTCGACTAAAGTTCCGTTAGTTGAATAAGGAGAATAAAGTCAATATTCACGTTTAACAGAGCCTATCAAAAGGTGTGTCTACGACATGCCTTTTATTAATTGAACTTAAGCGACTGTACATAGGGGACGACACTTGCCCATACCAGTTAGGAAAGAAAACCTATATTGTATGAATACAACATTCTACCAAAAAATTGTATATCAAATCCAACTATTTACTTCATTAAACTGCCCGTTAGCCAACCATGCAGCGATGCTGCACCAAAGATGATGAAAATGGATATAATCCGTCCATACTGCTACTACGGCTGGGAGAGGAAGGTCGTTTTAAGTTGGTGCTTCGAGCCCATCCGTTAGTCTGACTCCAAC
>JBHGXW010000020.1:0-252344 GCA_041920465.1 Paenibacillaceae bacterium
TGTGGCTCCCGTCGCTCCGGTTGCTCCCGTCGCTCCCGTCGCTCCCGTGGCTCCCGTGGCTCCCGTGGCTCCCGTGGCTCCCGTGGCTCCTGTTGCTCCAGTTGCACCTGTGGCTCCCGTCGCTCCGGTTGCTCCGGTGGCTCCCGTGGCTCCTGTTGCTCCTGTGGCACCTGTTGCTCCCGTGGCTCCTGTCGCACCGGTTGCTCCTGTTGCACCCGTGGCTCCCGTGGCTCCCGTCGCTCCCGTGGCTCCCGTGGCTCCTGTCGCTCCGGTAGGACCTGTTGGTCCGGTTGGTCCGGTAGGACCTGTTGGTCCGGTTGGTCCGGTTGGAAATGTTATTTCAATTAAAGAAACATCATCTACAAAAACATCTGAACTTCCTGCGCCTCCAAGAATACCTATAAACACAGCAGCTTGTGTCGCACTCGGCGGCACTGGCAACGTATTTTGAGATACCTCAGTCCAGGATGTGCTAAGTGTATTAGCTGGAACATCCAGAAATAGCCCCGAGCCTGCAAAGTTGAAAGAACCATCAAAATAGCTAATAAAAATGAGCACTTCTGGACTCGGCAACGCTCCATTTTTAGATAGCCATGCTGAGAACTCGAATTGTTCTCCCGAGCTAACCGGTACCATTTGCTGGATAAACGCACCCGATGGATCCTCAATTAAGCGAGCACTAAAAATACCGGTGTGGCTTTTGGAGCTATCGACAACGGCATTGATTCCGAGCCAAGGAGCAAGAACACCTGATTCAAATCCTCCATTGACAATGATATCTACCATTGCTGAAAAAGTTCACCACCTTCCAAATCACATAAAAGCGGCTCACACAGTTTCCGAATTGGAAATAGCTGCATGAAACCTAGTCTATAATATTCTTTTCTATGTGAGCCGAAACGGCACTTGGTACGGAGGAGAAACACAAATTTATTAAATTCCCTTTCACTTCCAATACATCTTCTTCTTTCTTTACATGGAAAATTTTATTCGCTATATGGCCAAAAAAGATCGATCTTTACATATACGTTTCAT
Source organism: Paenibacillaceae bacterium (assembly GCA_041920465.1). Taxonomy (GTDB): domain Bacteria; phylum Bacillota; class Bacilli; order Brevibacillales; family Brevibacillaceae; genus Brevibacillus_H. Next base: position 1,036 of record JBHGXW010000020.1, read on the forward strand.
TAATAATCAAAAATTTATTTAAACATCAATTATTTTAAATTCAATTACTTTTTCTTTTTGATGAAAATTTTTGGATAACGACTTCAAAAACAATAAACAATTATTAAGAAGTTTACCTGAATATTTTCAATAACAATACGTATAAACGAAAAAAATAAGGACAATTTATGGTTGAATAATAAATTGTTTTTAACCCATTTTTGCCACCTTATCCCATTGACCTGTAAAGAACCAGCGAATTAAAATAACCACATACTTAATATATATACAAGTTTTTAATCAGGAGGCTCGAAAAAGTGGCAGCAACTTTTGAAGCAAGACAAAGGAAAAAGCACCCATCAGGACTTTATTTATTGTTTTTTACCGAGATGTGGGAAAGATTCAGTTATTATGGGATGCGGGCTCTGCTTGTGCTGTACCTTACAACTGAATTGATCAGCGGTGGTCTTGGAATTAAAGAAAGTGTCGCATTAAGCATCTACGGATTCTTCACTGGAGCCGTTTACTTTACTCCACTGGTAGGCGGTTATTTGTCAGACAGATTCCTCGGACGCAGATTGGCGATCACCATTGGCGGTATTACCATGGCTCTCGGGAACTTTGTTTTGTTTGCGCAGCATAATACATGGGGATTGTATGTTGGACTTGCTCTGTTAATTGTGGGAAACGGGTTCTTTAAACCAAATATTTCAACCCTTGTCGGTGAGTTATACGAGGAACATGACAATAGACGTGACGCAGCATTTACCATCTTTTACATGGGTATCAACATTGGTGCGTTTTTCGCGCCGTTAGTATGTGGTTATTTGGCAGAAGATTATTTCAAAACAACTGTTAATGGCGTTGTTCATTATGGTTTCCAATATGGTTTCTTGGCGGCGTCAATCGGAATGGTGATCGGCCAATTGATCTTCAATACTTTTGGTAACCGCTTTCTTGGAGAAATTGGTAAAAAACCAGTTGGCAAGCAAGCAAAAGATTCAGGTAATCATGCTGTTGCCAACGCACCTTTAACGAAGAAGGAAAAACAAAGAACAGCCGTAATTTTGATTTTAGCTTGTTTCGTGGTATTTTTCTGGGCCGGATTTGAACAGGCGGGAAGCTCGCTCACGATCTATACAGACAAGTTCGTAGATCGAATGATGCTTGGTTGGGAAGTTCCCACTTCCTGGTTCCAATCTTTGAACCCGTTCTTTATCGTTGTACTGGCTCCAATTCTCTCCGCTTTATGGGTTAGGCTGTCTTATACCAAACGCGGCGATATTAAAATCCCGACGAAAATGGGCTTAGGGATGATTTTGCTCGGACTTGGTTATATCGTACTGATCTTGGCGGTACTGCAAACCGGCAGTGACGAACAACATATTATCACCAAAGCCAACATGTTATTCATTGTGTTCACCTACTTGCTCCATACTCTTGGCGAATTGTTCTTATCTCCAGTAGGGTTATCTCTGGTAAGTAAAATTGCACCGGTCAAATTAGCGTCTCTTTTAATGGGTGTATGGCTGGCAAGCTCTGGTGTAGCCAACATCCTGGCAGGTGAATTGGCTTCGACAACGGAGTCTTTGGGATATTTCCAAGTATTTGGTTTAATTGGTCTATTGGCCATCGTGTTAGGATCTATCCTTTTACTTGTCTCTGGAAAACTGGTAAAAATGATGGAATAAAAAACCCGCCCGGCTTTAGCTAACGCTGCGCCGTTCGGGGACCCAACTTCAAATTAAACCACCAACGGATGGGTCTTTGTCCCATCCGTTTTGCTGCTCTTTTTCCTGCTCTGTTGCCGAGCATTACTCTTCTTCTGCTTCTGTTACATGTACGGAGATGACGGAGACAGCCGCATTTCCCTTTTGATCATAAATGATTACGGAAAACGAATCACGCCCCACAAATTCCGCGTATGGTTCATAAAGATATCTTCCATTCGTCCCCAATGAAACCGTCCCTTTTTTAGGCTGTTCGTGCAATTTAAAGAATATCCGCTTTCCTTTTTTTCGTTTCACACTGATTTTGCCACTGACCGGCAATCCTTCCTCCGTATGCATTACGCAATGATAGACAAGCAAGGAATTGTTCACTCGTTTTACTTCTATATTATATCTGGAGACAACGGGAGCGACTTCCCTATCCGCTGATCTTAATTCGTTCATCAAGACATCATGATCTATATGAGATGAGTCGGCTTCCACCAGGATTTGAATGAGCGCTGTTGTGGAACCACCCTTATCATCATCAATCCGAACAGAAAAACGATCAATGCCGACGAAGTCAGGAATTGGCGTATATACAAAGACTCCTGATGAACGTAAAGCAGCCAACCCATTTGACGGAAAGGAACTGAGATGATAGGTTAAAGGATCTTCATCAGGGTCATATGCACATATTTGTTTCTGGATACGGGAACTTTTTGCTACCGTTATGTCCATGCCGTCTGCAACAGGTGGTTGATTTCGTTCTATCACTTTCAGATGAATAGCAAAAAGATCGTGCTGCCCGCTTTCATCGGTCACAAATATTTTAAAGGAATCAGACCCGCAAAAGCCAGCAACCGGCGAGTACGAAAACGTTCCATCTCCATAAACCACGGCTGTCCCAAAGCGTGGTGCCGATGCAATGGTATATACAAGAGGATCGGCGCAGCTCTGGGCGGGAATGATACTGCTTTTATACGTAGCATTACGAATCAGGGTTGCATTCATATTTTTAGATGAAGGAAACCCCTGTTTAGGAATAATCTCGATATAAATACTTATCGTTTCTGAATACCCTCCCTGGTCACTCAACTGAATGGCGAAGCTGTCGGTTCCTGCAAAATTGAATGCAGGTTTGTAAACAAATGCTCCATCTGCCTTCACCTGGCACTCCCCAAAGGAAGGAGAAATACGAAGCGTACTAGTCAGCATGCCTTCTGCCACAAATTTGGTGTATATCTGCCCTTCAACTGGCGTATCTTGAAAGGTAATGATCAAATTGTTGCTTGTATCGCTCAGACGTATGCTCCTGTCGAAGAACATCATCTGTGGCATCTCAAGATCCAATTCAATTTCATCATGGTCCGAGAGACGAGCAACCGTTGGCTCAGCCAAAACCGGAGTCTCTCTGGTTTGCTGATCATCGGAGAACTCGACAGTTGTATTGGCTGTTGGGGAAAACTGCGGATGCGCCAAACCGTCTCCTCCTTCCCGCCACGATGAATGTAATTGCAGTATATTGCAAGCATTCGGATCGTGCTCTTAGACAAAAGCTGATATTCGTCCCGATCCGGTTAGGAAGTTCTTTTCAAGATGTTGTCAATATTGGAAATGATCGAAATAAACTTTATAATGAAAAACAAGAAATGAATGATGGGAGGGACAAGATGGATCGAACTCCGTCTCGATTACCAGCTTTTAAAACGTTTGCCAGCTTTGAGGAATTTTGGCCGTTCTACTTATCACAGCACAGCAAATTATTAACACGGTGGTGGCATTTTATCGGCACTTCATTGATGTTTATTTGTTTATTTTTAGCCATCGCCTACACAGCCTGGTTTTTGCTGGCTGCCCCGCTTGTCGCTTACGGGCTTGCCTGGTACAGTCATTTTTTTGTTGAAGGCAACAAACCGGCAACTTTCGGTTATCCGTTTTGGTCTTTGCGGGCTGACTTCCGCATGTTTCTGTACATGCTGCTGGGTAAAATCGCACAAGAGTACGACCGGTTGAATATTCCGCGTGACGACAACTAAAAACCCGCCCGCCAAAAAAAGCTGCCTGATCAAACAGGCAGCTGTTCTCGTTTGGTATTTACACTGTAACGTGCAATAAAAAGTTTAAGAAAAACAAACCCGACAGGACAAACATCAATGCGGGAATCTCTCTTGCCTTCCCAAGCGCCAGTTTCATCACCGGATAAGCGATAAAACCGAATGCGATTCCGTCCGCTATGCTTGCCGTAAGAGGAATCAGGACGATGATCAAGAAGGCAGGAAACCCTTCGGAAAAATCCTGCAGCGGGATACTTTGAATGTGTTGGATCATCAGTGCTCCGATAATAATGAGGATCGGCGCAACTGCACTATCCGGAATCAGCTTGACGAACGGCAAAAAAAGCAACGAGAGCAAAAACAATACCCCGGACGTAATGGAAGTAAGTCCTGTTCTGCCGCCAGCCGTGATGCCTGCCGCACTTTCTACGGAAGCAACCGTTGGGCTTGTTCCGAATACACCGGACAACATCGTTGAGATTGCCGTAGTCTGGTAAGACCGCTTAAACTTCTGTTGATCTGGTATCAGCCCCTGAATCAAGCTCATGTTTTCAAACAAAATAATCATCAAGAGCGAAAAACAAGCAATCCAGAACGGCAATGTGACCATGTCGGACAGAGAAATGGCGCCCCATAAATCGGAGAAAGACCCAAACGAAAATTCGCTTGCCTGCCAGTCCGTCCATTTCACTTCTCCAGTTAAAATAGCCAGGATCGTGCCTGCCAGCATACTGATCAAAAAGCTGCCTTTGACATTCCGGACAAACAGGATGAGCGCAATCATGAGACAAATTAGCGTAATCTCAACGTGAAGGCTGCCAAGGTTTCCCATAGCCACGTAGGTTGTTTCGCTTTTGATGATGATGCCGCCTTTCTGCAGCCCGATAAACGTCAAAAACAGACCGATTCCTACCGTGATTGCGTCCTTCAGCGACTGCGGTATTGCTTTTGCCAACGATGTCGTAATCGGCGTAAAAGCAAACAGGACAAAAATGATCCCGGAAACAAATACGGCACCCAGTGCGCTTTGCCATGAAAGACCCATCGACTGAACGATCGTATAGACAAAAAACGCATTCACACCCATTCCGGGAATCAACACAATCGGTGAGTTCGCCCAAAAAGCCATCAACAGACAGCCGACAAACGAGCTTAACGCTGTTGCGATCACTCCCGCTTCCAATGGAATGCCCGCATCGGAAAGAATCATCGCATTCACGGCAAGGATGTAGGCACAAGTAAAATAGGTTGTCATTCCCGCGATGATCTCTTGCTTCACGGAAGTACGGTTTTTCTTCAAATGGAATAATTGATCCAGTCTGGTACGCAATGTTACTCCTTCTTTATTGTGTTAACCCTCTCCCACCCGCGCTTTTTATCAAAGCACCGTTTCGGATTATATCATAAGTTTTTCTGCTTGAATAGAGAAGAGGATGCAGACATTTGTGCATCCCCTTCTTGTTTACTTATAGCCGGGTGGGTTTTATCACCCTACTACAATATTCACCAGACGCTTCGGCACCACGATGCACTTCTTCATCGTTTTGCCTTCGATCGCTTCCTTCACCAGATCAAGGGCAAGCGCCTTTTCCTTGACGCTCTCTTCATCAGCGTTGGCCGCAACGAGCAAACGATCCTTGATTTTGCCGTTTACCTGAATAACGATCTCCACTTCATCGTCAATGGTTAATGCTTCATCATAGGTTGGCCATGCTTCGTATGCGATCGTCTCCTGATGCCCCAGAAGGCTCCACAGCTCTTCCGCAATATGCGGCGCAATCGGAGAGAGCAGCTTGACGAACGCTTCCATCGCATGACGCGGCAGTTGCTCTTCTTTGTTGGCTTCGTTCATCATCACCATCAAATGGCTAATAGCTGTATTGAACCGCAAATTCTCCATATCATTGGTGACAGCTTTCACGGTTTTGTGAAGCGTCCTTACAAAAGAGTCGCTTCCCGGCGCATCAGTAATTTTAGGATTCAATTGGCCATCCGGTTGAACGAACAGACGCCATACCCGGTTCAAGAAGCGGTAGCTGCCTTCCACTCCTTTATCACTCCACGGTTTGGAAGCTTCGAGCGGTCCCATAAACATCTCGTAAACACGGAGCGTATCGGCGCCGTATTCATTCACGATGTCGTCAGGATTTACTACATTACCGCGGGACTTGCTCATCTTTTCATTATTTTCTCCCAAGATCATGCCTTGGTTAACCAGCTTTTGGAACGGCTCTTTCGTCTCAACCACGCCGAGATCGTACAGCACTTTATGCCAGAAACGCGCATACAAGAGGTGGAGAACGGCATGTTCAGCACCGCCAATATAGAGGTCAACCGGCATCCAGTATCGCTGTTTCTCCTTCGAGCACAGCTCCTGATCATTATGCGGATCGATAAAGCGCAGATAATACCAGCAGCTTCCCGCCCATTGAGGCATGGTGTTGGTTTCCCGTCTTGCCTTCATTCCCGTCTCAGGATCAACGGTGTTTACCCACTCTGAAACATTGGCAAGCGGGGATTCTCCTGTGCCGGAAGGTCTGATCGAGTCAACCTCCGGCAAGAGCAGCGGCAACTGATCCTCCGGAATCGGTTTCATCGTTCCATCTTCTAAATGAAGAATTGGAATTGGCTCGCCCCAGTAACGCTGCCTGGAGAACAACCAGTCACGCAATCTGTATGTAACCTTTTTCTTTCCTTTTTGATTGGCTTCAAGCCATTCGATCATAGTTTGAATCGCTTGCTTGTTGGTAAGTCCGTTCAAGAAATCGGAGTTAACATGCGGTCCGTCTCCAGTGAAAGCCGCTTCTGCCACATTCCCGCCAAAGACCACTTCTTTGATCGGGAGGTTGAACTTCTTCGCGAACTCCCAGTCTCTTTCATCGTGGCCAGGAACAGCCATGATGGCCCCTGTACCGTAGCTCACCAATACATAATCAGCTACCCAGATCGGCAGCTTCTCGCCATTTACCGGATTGATGGCATAAGCTCCGGTGAAGACGCCCGTTTTGTCTTTTGCCAGGTCTGTCCGTTCCAGATCGCTCTTGGTAGCGGCCTGCTGCACATAAGCATCGACAGCCGCTTTCTGTTCTGCCGTTGTAATGAGTGAAACCAGTTTATGTTCCGGTGCAATAACACAGTAGGTGGCGCCAAACAGGGTATCAGGACGTGTAGTGAAGACGGTTAATGCCGCCTCGTGTCCATCAATCGGGAAGTCCAGTTCAGCCCCTTCCGATTTGCCGATCCAGTTGCGCTGCATGTCTTTGATGCTTTCCGACCAGTCCAACTCTTCCAGGTCTTCCAGGAGGCGCTCGGCATATGCCGTAATTTTGAGCATCCATTGCCGCATTGGTTTGCGGATGACAGGATGCCCGCCCCGCTCACTCTTGCCGTCAATCACTTCTTCGTTGGCTAGTACCGTTCCCAATGCCGGACACCAGTTCACGGGAACTTCATCCACGTAGGCAAGCCCCATTTTATACAGCTGCAGGAAAATCCATTGTGTCCATTTGTAGTATTTCGGATCTGTAGTTGATATTTCACGATCCCAATCGTAGGAAAAACCGAGCGACTTGATTTGTCTGCGGAAGTTGTCAATATTTTGTTTGGTAATGTCGCGAGGATGCTTCCCTGTATCCAACGCATGCTGTTCCGCTGGCAAACCAAACGCGTCCCAACCCATTGGATGCAGCACCTGGTAACCTCTCATCCGTTTGTAACGGGATACGATATCGGTTGCCGTGTAACCTTCCGGATGACCTACGTGAAGTCCGGCCGCTGAAGGATACGGAAACATATCCAAGGCGTAGAATTTGGGTTTATTCGGGTCTTCGATCACCTTGAATGTTTTGTTCTCTTCCCAATACGTTTGCCACTTCTTTTCAATCGTGCGATGGTCGTATTGATGAACGGTCTGCGTCTGTTCCAATGACATATCTCTTTTTTCCTCCTTCTCTTCCATTCTTGGTCCAACAAACCTATATGGAAAAGATTATATCGAATTTCTCTCTTTTTACAAAAAAATTATTTGGGCACTGGTTTGTTCCTATCGTCCAGCAGGGTGACAAGAATGGCATCTCCGTTGCTTCCTACTCGAACAAGCGCATACCGGGCACTTGCTTCTACCTCTCTGCCTGTTCCCTCCGGCACAAAGTAACTCTCGATTCCGTAGATGATCCGTCCCCCTCGGTCAAGAACCCCGTTGATGATTGCTTCCCCTTCTTGTACTCGATCACCCTCTTGGTAGAGTTTCTTTACGGCGTACAGGCCGTTTGAATCCGGATGAAGAACAACCTGCACGTTTTTCTTCCATGACAGCCCATCTTCGTAATCAGAATCAAGGTTCCCAGGACGAGAGATCTCATAATTGAGCCGGACATAATCCCCTTGCAAGAGTGAACGAGGATCGACCGGAGCCAGTTTTAATTTGATTTCTGTGCCATTAGCTAGGATCAGCTCGCTTTTGACAATTTGAAATCCCATGCTGGCCAGTTGGAGAAGAATGATAAGCAGGATGGGGATCGTCTTGCTTCGCACTACGCTGGGAGAGGAACTCAGGATTGGACCCGCTTTTCGTTCATACCAATAGGTGCCGGCAATCAACAGGATGCTGACGATTGTCAGCGTAACCGACTTATGCAGGAAGTCCCACAAAACATCGTAATATTTATAGACGAGGTACGAAAACCAAAAAACCATACATGTCAGGCTGAAAAAGGTTTGCTGTTTTTTGATGTAGATAGACAAGGACACCGTTGCAAGCACGAAAAACAAGGCGTTGCTTGCATAGTATAGGGCAGCAACCTCTTCTTTGAAAAAGGTCAGCCAGAAGAGAAACAGAAAGCTGAACAGAAAGCTCATCTCATTCAGGTAATCACGGACCTTGTGCGCCTTGATAAAATGCTGCAGCACGAAGAGGAAAGCGTGGATGAAAAATGCGTTGAGAAGCGCGTTATGAAAAGACCAATCAAACTGATTAAATGCTGCCAGAAGCGTTGCGGCAAACGTCGTGTACACGAAGATTCGTTCATACTTCTCCCGTGATTGATACCAACAAACCGCCAACAAGATTACATAACATAGACTTATGGTACCTTCTTCAATCATCAGAAGGCTAAACAACCCTATCGCCAACCCGATAATCAGGAACGTGCAGCGTACGTGGGGATTCGGTTTTTTCAACAGAAAAATGGCAAGAAGCATAAGCACGGAAATGAAAAACAAGGCGTATTCCGATTCGGTGATCAGCATGACAAATCCAATGATGGAAATACAACCGATTACGATACCGGCTACCGTCAGGCTGACTCCTACCGCTCTAGTCAGCAAGCTTTCCTGTTCCCGCGTCTCGTGCCGCGCTGCTGTCAGCTTATTAACGAATTTGAGAAAGGCCAGATTGAGCAGCAGCAACATGATAAAAAAGAAAATCCCGAAGAGAAAAAAAGCTTCTGAATAATGCTCGGCAGCCAATTCAACGTACTTGGAAATCACAAACAACGAGGCAAACAGCCCGGTCAGCATGGCGTATGACTTCTGCACCGAGCGCTTCAAAAAGTAATAGAAGCTGCCTCCAATTGCGACCACATCAAGCAAGTTGTACCATATTGTGTGTTCTTCAAAAATCAGCGAATTGGCCAGAGACAGAAGGATCAACTGAACCGTTGAGAAGCTGAGAAACTTGACAGCCTCGGACTTCACCTTCTGCTTTTCGTTCAATCCCCAAATCAGTGCGTCAATCAACGCGACAACCAATAAGCTAATCGCAATTTCTGTCTCCGACTGATGGATTCTGACGGAAGCAGGAAAGATAAAAAACCACATGGCAAGCTGCAGAAGCACATAACTTAGGACGTAAAACGCCTGAAAACGCGTCACGACGGCAAACAGTGCGGCCGGTACGAGCCAGATGGCGAACAGCAAATAGCTGTCAGCATGTGAATTGTAGATCTGCCCCAAAAGGGCCGTACCCACGCCAAACGAGATACAACCGGTAACCAAAAGAATGTGAGTGAGGAAATTGCGCCTGCTCCAGCGAGAGAAGCCAATGGAAAATCCGTAAAACAGGACTAAGAGACCTGCACTAAGGCCGATTTTATGAAATCTCGTGAATACTCCCCAGTTGGCTGCAAAAAAATAGATGATGGCCGCAATGAATGCAGCCGTACCCAACAAATAGCCGGTTTGGATCAATTTTGCTCTCAAACTCTCATCCCCTTAGCTTTATCAACTTCTCACTTGCATGTGTACTTCTGGATTAACTCCATTTTTGTATCCCATACCCGCTGGCTGATATCAACCGGGTACCTTTCAGGATTAAGCAAACGAAGATACTCATCCCAGAATAACGATAGTTGTTCCCGATGGTACGCGCGGATTTCTTCCAGAGTCGGAAGTTGATAGACCAGCTTACCTTTATCAAAAATGGTCTGCATCAGTTCAACCGCTTCGAAATTTTGTACGTATTTATGCAAGTAGGTATGGATCGGATCAAACAATTTTAACGAAGACTGACCTTCGACAACTTCGTCATGCATGGCAATATAGTCCGCTTCCGATTTGCCCGTTTTTTTATTAATAATGCGATACAACTTCTTAAAGCCTGGAGTAGTGATCTTTTCCGGGTTTCCGGATATTTTGATTGTCGGAACCAGCTCACCGTTCTCCTCTTTAGCCACAATTTTGTATACTCCGCCTAGAGATGGATTGTCCGCTGCCGTAATCAGTTGTGTACCGATTCCCCACGAATCAATTTTTGCCTGTTGTGCTTTCAGGTTGAAGATGACGTGCTCATCCAAATCGCTGGATGCCATGATTTTTACGTTGGGAAAACCGGCTTCATCCAGCATTTTCCTTGCCTGAATGGACAAATAGGCAAGGTCACCGCTGTCAAGGCGAATTCCTTTCAACTCTTTTCCTTGTGCTTGAAGCTGTTTGGCTATTTCGATCGCATGCGGCACTCCGCTTTTTAACGTGTCGTAGGTATCAACCAGCAGCACAACGAGATCAGGCAGTGCCTTGGCGAACTTGGCGAATGCTTCCTTTTCGCTGGCATGATCTTGAATCCATGCGTGTGCGTGCGTTCCCTTCGTCGGAATCTGAAACAGCATGCCTGCCCGTACGTTTGAGGTGCCGTCGAAGCCCCCTATATAAGCTGCGCGCGCCCCCCAGATAGCGGCATCCGCTTCCTGGGCCCGGCGTGTTCCAAACTCAAGCAGGATGTCATGCGGCGCAACCCGGCGAATCCGCGCTGCTTTGGTGGCAATCAAAGTTTGGTAATTCATGAAGTTCAGGATGGCGGTCTCAATCAAATGAGCTTCAAAAACGTCGGCTACAACCTGGATAATCGGCTCATTGGGGAATACCAAGGTTCCCTCCGGTACTGAGCGCAATGTTCCGGTAAAGCGGAATCGACGCAGCTCTTCCAAAAAAGCTTCATCATATGCTTCTTCTTGTTCCCGCAAATAGGCGATCTCGTCAGGGTGAAAACGAAGCTGGCTCAAATAGTGAACAATCCGTTCCAAGCCGGCAAAGACAGCGTAGCCGCTTCCGAATGGGAGCTTGCGAAAAAACACTTCAAACACGCTTTTTTTCCGATGGGAACCATTCTTCCAATGAGCGTACATCATATTGATTTGATATTTATCGGTATGCAGGGCAAGCTGCTCTTCATACATGGATTATGCCTCCTTCTTGCGACTGTGGCGCCAAGCGTACCGGATATAAACCGGATTATTTAAAACATGTATGAGTTATAAATCGAAAGCTTCGGTTGATAATCCGTAAAGCGGTACAGTTTTGCCTTGCGCTGTGAATACAGATCTGAGAACAACGGATTGCCGTCCGGATCAAGCACTTCCTCCAGCAATCCTTGCCGGGTTTTGGTTGAAACCAGTTTTCGGACGAAATTGGGTTTCTCCTCCTGAAACTCAGGTACGACCGTTTGAATCACTTGATACAGCTCTCCAATTGTAAAGGTATTGTTCAAAAACTCTTTGGCAATGGTGGTGGTAAGCATTTTTTGTTTGATTCTCTGCAAGGCGTCCATGAGGATCGTGCGGTGATCAAAGGCTAGGTTCATCTCTATTGCTTGATCAACCGGAAATAATGATACGCGCGCGGCATCCTCCTTCGCTCTTCTGTGCTTTAACAGCGCTTCATTGACGAATGCCACATAGACGACAGTTGGAATCCAGCCTCGCGGATCACGCCCCGGTGAATAATACGCCCGAAGTTGCTCCATATGCACATTTTCTCCCACATTGGTTTCCTCGCAAAGTTCACGAAATGCCGCTTGTTCCAACGTCTCATCTTCACGGGAAAAGCCGCCTGGCAGAGCCCAATCACCCTGAAACGGCGAAACCTTCCGCTGAATCAATAAAACCTGAAGCTCTTTACGGGGCAATGATTTGGTTATCGTGTTTTTCTGCTCGGAGGTTATGGTAAATAGGCAGATATCCACCGGCAATCCAATCGGAGTTCGAAAGATCGTCATATTACCTCCTCCATTTCCTTCCTTTGGGCCACAGTTTATACGAATCGATCCATAATGTCAAATTAACAATATTAATTGGCTCTAGGCATTTTTTCGACAAACTTTATCATTTTGATCGTATCAAATCATGATTGACTGAATAAATTATGGTAGCACGAGTGCGGAGGGTGAGTCATGAACAACAAAACAAAAACTTGTGTCCTAAACGATCATGGAAAACAGTTGTTAACAGCCACTTTTACAGGCGCAAGTGAAACATTGGTTATACTTCGTTCCGACTCGGTGGATAAAGAGGGATACAATCCGGCAAGAAGCTTGTCACTCAGTTATTTTGAAATGAAAAACCTTTACCGTTTTTTACAAGAAGTATTGGAAGAAACAGAAGCTGACTAAGCTACGTTTTTTTTGCAAGCCACGATAGAACTGTGACACAAAAAGGCTCTCACCCCTTGAGGTGAAAGCCCTTTTTGATTTTAATTTGGTTTGGATTTGATTTGGACATGAATTCATCCTTTACTATTTGATGAGCTGATAACGTCCGATAAGCGGAAGGGGTTTCATCTATAACGGTTCCTACCACGTTCAACAGTAAAGCGAACAAGAAGAGAATCAGTCCCTGGTTAGCATGATACATCGCAAACAGTGAATTCTTGGCAGCAATTCCATTTGCTTCTTTTCTGAAAAAACCACTACAGAAGCCATTTTCCCCTTTCTTGGTATGCAACTATGATGACAGGTGTTACCTGCCCTTCACAGGTAAACAAAATGCATACTCTCTCTTTACGGTTCCTCAATATTTGCAGGCTACACTGTTCAATACAAGGGATAAAAATCTCTAATCCACTTACAGGTGAAAAAGAATGCTAACCATTCCCGATCATCTTCCAAATGACAAGCATATCGCGGTAGTATTAGCCAGCAGTTTGGGTGCTCTCGCCGCCATCCGAGAATTGGGCAAACAAAGCGTTCCAGTGATTGCCGTTGGTCAGACCGACTATATCGGGAAATCGAGGTACTGTACCTGGGTGAAAATTCATCACGAACATGATTTGCTCGCTTTTTTGCAATCGCTAGCGCAAAAGGTGGAGAAAAAGCCGATTATATTTACAGATGATCCGCAATACGCTGATTTTTTGTTTGAAAATTGGTCCTTCCTTGATCGACACTTTTTGGTGCCCATGCACCCGGTTAATCGTCAATTGACAGATAGTGATTTCCGCCATTCCTGTCCAATTACGGATACAGAAAGAGAGGAAAAGTTTCGTGTTACCCTATACCGGAATGCAATCGGCAAAGTTTCCGTCGGCTTTATTGCCCATTTGATCGAACAATATCCGTTTCATCAATCCTGGGCGGAAACTCTTTGTCTGACAACTGACAATCCCGAGCTGGCAGAGCATGCTGTCAAGCTATTGGAAGAAGCCAACTATTCAGGAATCGCGACAATCGAATACCAATACTGTTCCTGCGAGAAGACTTTCAGCCCGGTTCGGGTAAACGGCTTCCTTCCGGCCGAAACAAGCATCAGCCAAAAGCTGCCGCAGGGGTTTGTCTATCAGATCTATCGGGATCTCATTTGCCCTTCTCCGACTACTTTCTCGACAGCACCTGGTATGGTCTCTATTTGTTGGTTCTCGCTGATCCCGGAGCTTTTCGCGATGTTCGCCGCTCGGAAGTTCCGGTTTCCGTCAATCCTGCGATATTATTTTTCTTATCAAGCACAAACAGCACTGATGGATTTCACTGACCCGCTGCCATTCTATTATTATCTTCCATACCTGTTGAAATCGGCTGAACGTTTCCATCCGTCAACAAGAGCGAAATGAAAAAAGTTCCCGAATCAGCGGGAACTTTTTTCTTGATTACCTCTCTTTGTTAGATCGGCCTGTTCGAGTTCTGAGTGGTTATCATAATAAGTCACCGTTATCGCGTAATGGCAATCATCACAATCAACCCTTCTTAACTCCCATGGAAACAGCAACTCTTTGTCACAATACACGCATTTCATGATAACCACCTCCTTATCAAGAAAGGTTTACCATCAATTGTTATTTTATGCTGATTCATGTGACCCATTGACTACTTTTTGTAAGTTATGCGATATGTTATGTATAAATAAATTAATTTTTTAAACAGACAGATAATTATTTCTATTGCAAAATTAAATTTTTTGATTAAAATAAAAAAATAGAAAACGGTACAGGAAATCTATACATATTACAAAGAGTCATCATGGAAGATTCTGTATCAAAATTGTTTGAAAATTTATTTAATTTTCTTAAAGGGAGAGAAAGAGTTATATGATGAAAAAATCAACTCTAGCATTCGTAACAACTGCAGTAGCATTAGGCACGGCTTTAACCGGATGTGGAAGCAACACTGCCAGCCCAGCTTCCAGCCAACCGGCTTCAAGCGATAATGGCGGCGGTAATGGTGGAAAAATTGTAATCGCTGCTGTCGGTCCTCTTTCCGGATCTGCTTCTGACTACGGTGACTCTGCTATCTCCGGTGCAGAATACGCAATAAACCTAAAGAAAGATGAATTTAAAAAGCTTGGCTTTGACTTGGAAATTTCGAAACAAGATGACCAAGCCGATCCGAAACAAGGTGTTGCCAACGCTGAAATGGTTATTTCCAATCCGGATGTACTTGCCGTTATGGGCCATATCACAACCGGTTCTTCTATTCCAGCTTCGGCAAAATACGAAGAAGCGAAACTGGCGATGGTTTCTCCATCCAGCACCGGTTCCAAGCTGACTGACGACGGCAAGAAATCCGTTCACCGTATTTGTGCCCGTGACGACCAGCAAGGTTCCAAAGCAGCCATCTATGCGAAAAACCAATTGGGCGTGAAAACCGCCTTTATCATTCATGACAAAGGTGCATACGGACAAGGCTTGGCTGACCAAGTAAAGCAGCAACTGGAGAAAGACGGTGTTAAGGTACTTGGTTTTGAGGGTATCACTCCAGGTGAGAAAGATTACAGTGCAGTAATCAACCAGGTTGTCGCTCAAAATCCTGACCTCCTCTATTTCGGCGGATATTATGCAGAAGGCGGAATTCTGGTAAAACAAGCCCGCGAGAAAAACTTCAAGGGAATTTTCATGGGCGGCGACGGTCTGGACTCTGCCGATATGGCTAAAATCGCCGGACCAGCTATTGAAGGCGTCGTATATACCTCTACTGTTGACGATGTATCCTCTACCGAAGAAGGCAAAAAATGGGTAGCTGAATATGAAAAAGCAACCGGCAAAAAAGTAGGTATCTTCACTTCGTACGGATATGATGCGATGAATGTAATCCTGCACGGTGTGGAAGAGGCAATCAAAGCAAACGGCGGTAAAAAGCCTTCCCGCGAGCAAGTTCTTGATGCGATCCACAAAACAACTGACTTCCAAGGCCAATTCGTCAAAGTAAGCTTTGATGATAAAGGGGACAATAAATACGCTGCTGTATATGCCTATAAGTATGAAGGAAATGGCAAGAAGTTTTTAGGCGAGGCGAAGTAATTGCTATAAACCAACCCGACTGAAGCTAACACTGCGTTGGGCGTGGCCCCGGATCGGCTTGTGCTGTAAATGTTGCTGCGAAATGGACAATCGTTTTTCCACAGTCCGTATGTTTGGAAAGAAAGTTTAACCACTTTCATAATGTAAAGCGGTTAAACTTTCCGATTAATATGAGAAAAGCCGTCAGCATGGAGTATGCTGACGGCTTTTCTCATCAACTGATGAATGATCTAAGGTAACACAACGATATTACTGATAACCGGGCGCTCTCTGCCGTCGGAGGGTCGGTTCAGTATGCGGCCATTGTAATAGAAAGCACTGGAACCGCCCCCATCGAGATTATAGGCATCGCGGACGTGGAACTCTTGCAGTTTACGTTGAGCTTCTTCCAGCGTTACACCATTGCTCCAGCCTCTTCTGCGCCCGTCGATCACAATAAAGAGCAAATCTCCGTTGTCGAAGTGGCCAATCAATGTACGCGGATGTCTCGTATTTGCCCATTCCCGTGGAATCGGCTGCCGTTTTCCGTTTATTAGCAATGTCGGCAAAAAACTGGCTCCCTGCAAGATACCTTTTTGCTTCAACTCTGCCTGCGAGTGTATTTTGCCCCCGACGAGACGTCCCTTATTGTTAAAACCGACAAAGCTTACGTTTTTATTGTCGGAGAAGGTTTTAATTTTCCCGTCAACCACCGTAATGCCAATCGGGCTTAAATATCCTTTTGCATTTTTATTAAAACCCCCTGCGTTGATCGCGAGAATCGCTCCTTTGCGCCTGCCCGCGTGGCTGGTCGTCTCCCCTTTGCTGACTAATTGATCGTTAGCCAGCACGACTTTCAGGGCATTTGGATTTTTCAAACGAACCTTGGCCATATATCCACGATAGCCCGATTCTTCAAGAGAATACACTTTTACCGTCGCGTTTTTACTGAAGGTTTGTCCGATTGGATCACCCAGCATATTGGACAAAATCTGATCCAAAACGTCTCCCGATTTTTTCAGCTGCGATTGGCTGGTCGAGAGCAATGCTGTGATTTTGTTATTTTGCTGCTCATATTCTTGTTTTTCATGGGCCGCTTTTCCCTGAAGCTGCTCGAGAGCATCTGCGGTAGAGCTGATGACATCCTCCGTTTCCTCCAGTTTGTTCATGATCTCCTGCAGGCGATCATTCGTTTGTGTGACCGGTATTTCCAA
This sequence comes from Paenibacillaceae bacterium, assembly GCA_041920465.1. Taxonomy (GTDB): domain Bacteria; phylum Bacillota; class Bacilli; order Brevibacillales; family Brevibacillaceae; genus Brevibacillus_H. The sequence goes on from JBHGXW010000020.1 coordinate 17,971, forward strand.
TCTGGATTCTTCCAAACTTTGTACTGGGCTGGTCTGATAAAACGCTGTCGTAAACCCAATGACAGGGGCGAGCAAGAATAAGAGGAACACATGCAGTTTAGTATGCACGGGTTGCTTCCTCCAGCTTTTTCAGTGATGTTTTCAGCTCGATTAATTGCTGATTCAACTGATCAATTCTCTGTTGTAACGCTTGCTTCGTTTTATCAGAGCCCCCAATGGTTTTTCCAGTCAGCTTCAGTTCTTCTTCGATATAGGCCAGTCCTTGATGGACATTGGTTAATTCCGTTTGAACCGTCTGTAAATCTCGCTCCACTTGTTCCATTTGTTGTCGGTTGGTGGCTTCAACCTTGTCCAAACGCTGATCAATGTACTGCTGGGTTTGTTTGGCGTACTGATTGGCCAGCAAATAACCTCCCAACAGCAGGGCCATCCATAAAATAGCCGACAGGACAACTGTCATCATACGCTTGGGATTATTCATCGAAATATTTTTTGCAAAACTTTTACCCAAGCTGCGGCTCTCTCTCTTTTTGTATTTTTCCTCTAGCAGATGATCGTTCATCTTCAAACCTCCTATCCCACAAAACAGAAAGTGAAAGAAAATATATTATATCACAAACATAGGGTATTATATCAAACCAAAAAGAGTGTTCCAACATATGGGAACGCTCCTTTTTCTGCTTTCGCTTGATTATCGTATTAGATACTGGAGTAAGAGAGTTTTTAACAAATGGAATATTCTGTCTTTTTACGACATTTTCAGACGATCTTCTTCCCTTTGTCCCCCAAAAACAGTCCAGTTCGGCAGTTAAAGCCTTGAATTGGCGCAGTCTTTGTCTGATTCTGCGCTTTCCCGGGAAACGCCCTATTTCCCTCAGTTTAGAGAATAGAAAGCAGGATTTCCAGATGGAAAACGCTCCCGAATTCCTGATTGCGGAAGCGTTTATCCTTCCCTCTGATTGGCGGTCTTCCATTTGGTCAGGAGAAATATTCTTTCTTCAGTTCCCGCAATTGGTGGAGTGCCTGCTCTGCCCACTTGTCCGAGCGTCGCTCCAATGTCTCAATGTCACGTTCAAGTGCTTGTTGAAGCGATTCCTTATAGTCGGGAACCTCCCCGTGAAAGGGGCTTAGCAGGGCAAGAGGCACCATGAAACGCTCGCGATACGAAAGAGCCTTGCGCTGATGGAAGATAGGGACATTGCTTTCGTACGGGTGGTGAAGGTCACCTTGCAGAGGATGTTTTACCACAGCTAGCGTTTGAAGCGTCGCCTTTGGCGGTGTAAGCTGGATAATTTCGGCTATGTATTCTCCTGACCTATAGGATACCAGCACACGACTTCCCACTTCCCATTGTTTGTCGTTCATCCTGATTCGCTCCTTTCCATAAAATGTTGCCCACCTTAGACAAGTTGGCGAAGCTGTTCGTCTCTTCTTTCTCTTTCTTCCGGAGCAGCCAAGTCGTACTTTTTGAGGAGATGGAAAATCTCGTTTAACGTTACTTGATCTACTGGGTTGGAGAGGAGCCTTTCTAATAATGTGAAGAGATCTTTCGGCAAAAATGCAGATTGCTCCTCTAATTTCTTTTTGACGTCTTCCACGCTATGATTCAATTTACACTCACTCATTAGCAATTTCCTTTCTCTGAATGGTTTATAAGAGTGTGAGAAACAGAGCAACGGATACGAAAGCCCCAACAATTGAACTTGCCAAATTGACGATGTCGTTGGTGATCAACCGATACCCGTGAACAAGTTCAGTCGGCTGTCCGCAATGCTCTCTTCTTTCCACCAGTCTATTGCATTTCGTACAGCGGTAATTGGCTTGATAAACAGCTCCTAAGAGGGAATCCGCCAGTGAACCGATTAAACCGGATACCCCGCCAATCACGACCGGAGGCAGGCCGTTTTGGTATTGAAGAAAGGGAGAACACACCCATGCTAACGCCCCGATGAGACACCCTCCGGACAAGCTTGCCCATATCCCTGATAAGCTGATTCCACCGGACGTACCTGGCAACACTTTCTTTCCGGTCAGAAGGGACCGCGGAGTTTGTTTGCTCAAGGTTCCAATCTCCGTTGCCCACGTGTCAGCCGTCACACTTGCCATGATACCCAAAAAGGCGGCATACCAAAAAAGGCTCGGATAAACGGTATTTAGCAGGCAGAGTACAGCGGCCGTTCCACCGTTTGCCATTACTTGGCCCATATCCCGCCGGCCTGTTTTGTCGTATCCTTCTTCCCATTTCGCTTTGCTGGCATGACGCCACCTGGTTAGAAGAGAGGATGTAAGAAAGAATGCCAGCAGCAACCCGTACCAGCCCAGGTTGCCCGCTCCGTACACGATGGTGCCGACTATTATCGCACCCAGTACACCCGAACCGGAAAGAGAGCGCTTCCAATAGGCACAAGCTGAAATCATCACGCTTGCCAAGAACCCGATCAGCCAATCCATCATGGTCGCTCCCCCTCCTTTCCCGCATCAGAGATACTCTATTGTAAAGAGACAACTCGCGTGACGAGCGGGAGCTGCTCCATTTGTTGAATGACTTCAGGTGTAATCTGTTCATCGGTTAGGGAGACAAGCAGGGCGTTCTCTCCTTTTTGTTCCCTGGATACATTCAGCTTGGAGATATTGATCTGATGCTCGGCCAAAATCCGAGACACATCATGGATCACACCCGGATAATCGCGATGATACACAAGCACTCCGTTCGCATCTGCGGTAATCCGCGATGAGTAATAATTAATTTCGCTGATATACGGCTCCTGATAATCTTTGGCGAAGGTGTATTTATTTGCTTTCACCGTCAAGACGGCTAAATGATTCGCGTATTCGCCTGTGCTTGATTGAATGGATAGGGATAATTGCGAATTTCCTTCCAGTAAACCCTCCCGTAAATACCGGGTCACTTCTTCTTTGTTTTCACTGGTTAAAATCGTCAGGGTAGCGCTGTCTACTTCCTGTTCGAAACGATAAATCAGTTTTGCGAGTGATCGTAGTTTGGAAAAATCAATCACAGATTGTTCACTCCTATTCGATAGCTTTGCCTTTTCTATTCTAACATGTATATGCAAAACGTGTCATAGCCCAAACTGCGAAGCATCTCAAATCCGAACTCCAGTTCGTCATGGATGAGCGTAACCAATCCGGGCGAATTGTGCAAGGGCTGCCTCTTTGATGCGGTGGAAAGACATTACCGTATCCGGTTCTATTTCTACCAAATATTGCATCTAGAATGAGTATTCCTGGCATATTAGGATAGAATTATCCAGACAGCTAAAGGAGGACAACATGAAAAAACGGATGATTCTTTTTGCCACGTTCGCTCTTATGACTTCCGCCCCGATTCAAGCGCCTGTCTTTGCGGATACCACCTCTACATACTCCACTGTTCTTTATCAGGGAATGAGTGGAGATCAAGTAACCACACTTCAACAAAACCTGCAAACATTAGGATTTTTCACCTATCCAACGATTACGGGCTATTTCGGCTCGGCCACCAAGACGGCCGTCATGAGTTTTCAGCAAGCGTATGGATTAAAAGCAGACGGGATCGTCGGTCAAATGACAAAAAAGGAAATTGACCATGCCATGCTTAAGAAAAAATTGATTGAAGATTCCTACTCCTATTTATATGTTCCTTATTTGTGGGGAGGCTATAGTCCGACCACCGGGTTTGATTGCTCCGGGTTCGTCTATTACATGTTTCATTCTCACGGTGTAAGTGAAGTGCCGCGCACTACTTCAACCGGGTTGTTCAAACTTGGCAAACATATTCCGCTTGATCAATTGCAGCCGGGCGACCTCGTTTTCTTCAGCATTGAACTTAGCGGAAATGTCTCGCATGTCGGAATCTATATCGGAACCGGCAAATTCATCTCCCCTATTCGCTCCAAAGGGGTATACGTTCAATCCATGATCAATAACTCTTACTGGTCGCCGCGCTATATGGGAGCAATACGAGTTTACTAGTGAAAATCAGACGTTTATAAATATAGACATACGATTGATAAAATCCAGTCTCAGGTGCCGTAGTATGAATCTGAGTGTTCCGTAAACGGGGCACTCTTTTTTTATTCGTCAAATAGGTGAATGCCGTTACAGGAAGACATTCATCCCGATAACATATATTCTGGAGGATATTGAGAAGGAGGATTCCCATGCCCATCCCGTCCTCAAAATGGAGCCTGCACAAGTTTTATTGGAAAGACCCGCAGATTCGCCCTTTTTTGCCGCCCACTTCTCTCTTAAACCCGGATTCGCTTCAATCCTTTTTATCCAAATATCAGTCAGTCTACGTGAAGCCAAACCGCAAGCACATGGGCAAAGGCATCATGAAGGTTTGGAAATCAGGCAGCGGCTATGCTTTTATCAAGGAACGGGGAGGCAAGTCAGAATCTTCCTCTCTGGAGGAACTCTACCAGAATATGATGAAGAATCGCCTCTCCCAGCCTTATATTGTCCAAAAAACCATTCATCTGGCCAAGGTTAACCACCGCCCATTTGATATTCGGGTTATGATGATGCGGAACAGATCAAAAAAATGGCAATATGCCGGAATGTTGGCCAAAGTAGCAGGTCCGGACAGCATCATTACCAATGTGGCTCGCGGCGGAGGTTACGTGACGACAGTCGGCGATGCATTGCGCCAGTCCGGTTTGTTCAAAGATCATGAAATCGGCAAGATCAAACGGCAGTTAACCAGGCTAAGTTATCGGGTATGCCGACGATTTAACAGGTACAAGTTTTCTTCCCAGATCGGTATCGATTACGGAATCGACACGGAAGGCAGGATCTATATCATCGAAGTTAATTTTGATTTCCCGTCACACGGGCTGTTCAAAAAGTTAAAGGACAAAACCTACTACAAAAGAATCAGACGGCTGGCATATGAATTCAGGCGGAGAAAAACCACCCGGCCTTAGCTACCGTGAAGCCCCAAACCGAAAACAAAAAAACTTGGCACCGCCTTCCCGGAAGAATGGCGATGCCAAGCTTGTCCTATTTCACAATTAAAACAGCTATTTCTGAATGTTGAACGACATCGTGGCTTACGCTTCCCAAAACAAATTCACTTAAAGCGCTGTGCCCGCGACTGCCCATGATGATTAGATCGCACTGATTCTCTTTGGCGTGGTCTAAAATCGTTTTGGCAATTGCTCCTTCTTTTTGAACCACCGTGACATTCTTCATGGAAGAGGCAAGTTGTTTGACTTCATCGATAATGACCTGAGTGTGATCGAGATAATCAATCGTTTGTGAAGGAGTTGGCGTAAATACTCCATCACTAACAACCAGATAAGGGATGAAAGAAACATGAATGATTTCGATTTGAGCAACAGGATTTAATTGGGCAAAACTCACCGCCACCTCTACAGCCTTTTTCGAAAGTTCTGAACCATCGTATGGAACAAGAATCTTGGAAAACATAAGGACCTCACCCCTATTCCTTTTTCATCAATAATTATATCATCTGCATTTTCATGGACGAGGAGTGAATCATGAACTTAATAAGAAAAACGTTGTCCTTTCTCCCCTCTCATCCCCTCTCATCGGGGGACTGAAACGTCGGGGGACTGAAACGTTGCCTCCGTTACAGCTTGCGCAGTTGTACTCAAGTCCGGCTTCTCTCATCGTCAGGAAGTGGTCAAAACCGTAGCATCGGCCTTCGTATCGCTGCTTGACCACTCTTTCTCCTAACGATTACGACAAGCCTGGGCTTGCGCTGTAAGAGTCGCTGCGAAATGGACAATCGTTTTTCTCCACTAGCTGCGCAAGTGGAAAGAAAGTTTAACCACTTTAATAATTTAAAGTGATTAAACTTTCTACACTGAAAATAAGTGTGCCATTTTCATTCATCAGTGGTGCTGATGAAATCGGCATGAAAGTCTTATATAGTAAAAAACTCGGCGATTGCCGAGCTTTATTTTTGATGCAAGCGGCTGAGGTAGATCGCGTATTCAATGGGCCGCTTAATGGCTTGAGCGTATCTGGTTTTTTGTCCCATTTGACGGAAAATCTCCCGGCCGGGCTTAGGGTTTACTTCGATCAGCCAAACACGGCCATCGACGTCAATTCCGATGTCAAGACCTAACTCAAGCAGCCTTCCAAAGTGGTTCTCCAGCGTTTGCGCAGTTTGATGAGCTAGATCATGACATTCACGGATAATCTCGTTCGTCTGCCCCTCTCCAAAGCGAGGGGTCAAAAATTCACTCGCCAAAACCGCCTTGCCTCCGCCGTGCAAATTGGAAGTGGCGCTTTTTATCCCGCCGACCCGAACCCCCATTCCGGTAACGCTCCATTGGCCTTCTCCATTCTTTTGAATCATCAGCCGGATATCAATAGACCTTCCCGGTATCAAATCGAGTGCCAGACCTTGCTGAACTACGAACAGTTCTTGTTTGGCCCAACTTTTCACATGTTTCATCAAGGCAGCCGAATTGGTTACCTGAAGCTGGATTTTGCTTCGCGCTTTGGTCCGTCCCAACAGTTCATACCCGCTTGCTGTTTTCTTGATCCGCAAGATTCCTCTTCCGCCTGTGCCATTGCTCGGTTTGAGAAAAATGGTTTTATGCCTGGCTAAAAGTTCTTGCAGGATTCCAGATTGGTAACTGTACGTTTCGGGAAGCCATTTACGCATGGTCTCCACTTTCCATAGTACCTGATGGACGCGCCATTTATTGGCCAGCCGGTTATTCGCAAATAACAAGGAGGATTGTTTGCGAAATTGCACGTATTCCCGAAAGGCTGGCTTGGGAGTGTAACGAAAACGGTCAATCACGACATCAGGCAAGGGAAACCACCGCTCTTGCCAGGCTCCTTGAAAAGGGATATACCCTCTTACTTTTCGCTCTCCCTTATCCACATCAGGCGGCGAAAACAAAAAGACCGTCGCCCCTAACTCATTTCCTGCCTGTATCAATTGGCGAAAGTATTGCGGTTCCAAAAATTTTTTGCCTTCCCGCCAAGTAAGTATGCCGATAACGGGCTTATTCACAGAATCACCCTTTTCTGTCGGTTTCTTTCCTTGGCAGTTTATTCTCCCAGAGCTAGGAAAGGTGCGTCAGCCGCGCTTGCATCTGCAGAAGATCCACAGGCCAAGGTGCATGGACCGATATCATCTGCTCGCCGAACGGATGCAGCATGGTAAGTGTTTCCGCATGTAACGCTTGTCTGTTGATCAACCCTTGTCTTCCTCCGTAGAGGGTATCTCCCAAAAGCGGGAATCCCATGTGGCTGAGGTGTACACGAATCTGGTGAGTGCGTCCCGTTTCCAGTTGGCAAGAGAGTTGTGTCGCTTGAGAAAAGCGGCGTATGACCTGAAAATGTGTCACAGCATGTTCTCCGTTGGGTGTTACTCTCCTACGGCTGGGATAATGCCGGTCACGTCCGAGCGGAGCATCAATCTTTCCCGCCTCTTGATCCACCTTGCCGTGAACGAACGCGGTATACGTGCGTTTGATTTTGCGTTGTCTTAACAACTCATCCAACAGTGAAGCGGCCAGCGCATGCTTTGCATACAGAACCGCTCCGGAAGTGTCCTGATCGAGGCGATGAACATGCCGAACTTTTGTTTTCAGCCCCTGTTTTTGGAAGTGTCCCGCCACATAGTGATCCAGCGTTTGTGTATGGGCCGGTTCAGTTGGATGAAGGAGCAGTCCAGCCGGCTTATTCACAACCAGCAGATGGTCATCTTCGTACAAGATGTGAAGTTGGGCAGACTTAGGGACAATGCCATAATCTTCGTCGAGGCACGCCTTCATTCGGATGGTTCCTGTTTCTAACACCTTGTGATGCTGCAATACAGGCTTGTCGTTAACCAACAGCTCTTTATGCTGAAACAGCAGATGAACCATTTTCTTCGGCATTCCCCAATGATCGCGCAATAAAGCGCCATAGGTTACTTCCGGCTGTGGAGAATCAAGTTCTCCAACCAGCCATTCTCCGTCTCGAATCATCGGTAACATGAGTGCAACGTTCCTTTCTGTGCGGCAAACAATTTGTAATGATGATTGGTGCTTTTTCGTCCAATCCCGAATAGCGGCTGCCCCCAAAATTCGATACGAAAGAAAAAGAAACCCGTCATGATCAGGTTTCTTTCAAAATGGGTGTTATGATTGCTTGAGCGTGTCGCTTACCTGTACCACCCGATCCAAAAATTGCTCAATCTCCGCACGGCTCTTGCCTAACTTGCTGACAAACCGGACAAGCTCTTTGCCGTTTTTGAACGCGATAAAGCTTGGGATACCGAACACATCCAATTGCTGCGACAGTTCGGGGAAGTTATCCCGGTTTACTGCTACCATGTCCACTTTATCACGATAAGCCTCTTCCACTTCCGGCATAAACGGGTCAATCCGGTGGCAATCTGGGCACCAGTCTGTATAAAACTTAACGACAACCGGTTTATCGGAAGCAATCGCTTGATCAAACTCAGATTGGGTCTTGATTTCTTTCATTTCAATCATTCCTTCCTTCAAGTTCAGGCGGCTTTCGAACGATTCTAGTTTACCATATTACAATCCGTCTGCGCGATTTTGTTGGCGTGCAGAAACACTTCTCAGAACACCCATAAACGCTTTCGCCGGAAGAGAAAGGTGCCGATCCTTGCGTACAGCCATGACGAGCGTGCGTTTCGGACGGGTAGTCAGCCTCACATAGGCGGGTGAATCGGTAATCCAAGGAGAACGTGTGATCATGTGAGGGACGAAGGAGATACCCATTCCTGCTGCCACGAGAGATTGAACCGTTTGAATGTTGCTGCTTTCAAACACAATGTCGGGTCGAAACCCGGCCTGCTCGCACAAGTTCATGGAAATTTGTCTGAACCCTTGCCCCTGTTTTAATAAGATAAATGGTTGGTCTGCCAAGGCTTCCAGTGAGATCTCGCTTTCTTTGGCCAACGGATGGTAGGGCGGCACAGCCAAATAGATCTCTTCGTCAATAATCGGTTCAACCGATAAAAGCGGATCGGTGATCGGCATGGTTAACAGGCTCACATCCAGCTTGCCTCTGACCAGCATTTCTTCCAGTTGGCTCGACCTCTCCTCGATCAGCTTCAACTCAACTCGAGGATACTGCAGATGAAAGGAAGAAAGCACTTTCGGCAGTACATACGCACCCGTGATCGGCAAGCTTCCGATCACCAGCTTGCCGGTTTCTCCAGTGGCATACGCTCTCATTTCCCGTTCCAACCCGTCTGCTTGATCCAAAATCGAACGGGCTACCTGCAAAAACCTTTCGCCTGCATCCGTCAATTCGACGTGTGTGGAGAACCGTTGAAATAGCGTAACTCCCCATTCTTTTTCCAGCTTGGAGATTTGCTGGCTTAGTGAAGGCTGAGCCAGATGCAAACGGCTCGCCGCCTTGGAAAAACTGCGCTCTTCCGCAACAGCCAGCATGTACCTTGCCTGTCTTAGTTCCATTCAGCTTCCCTCCTATAGGTAATTCCTATCGATTCTATAATTAATATATCTTTGACCTATTATACTTCTCATGATACAACTATACATAACAATCGAACAGGAAAAAGTATGGGAGGGAATTGCATGAAACCACGTACGTTGTTTGAGAAGATTTGGGACAATCACGTAATTCATGAAGAGCCGGGAAAACCAAGTCTTTTGTACATCGATCTGCACCTCGTTCATGAGGTGACTTCACCACAAGCTTTCGAAGGGCTTCGTTTGGCCAACCGAAAAGTACGTCGTCCGGATCTCACTTTCGCGACCATGGACCACAATGTGCCAACCAAAGACCGCTTTCATGTAAAAGACCCGATCTCCCGTCAACAAATGGAAACCTTAACCGCCAACTGTGCAGAGTTCGGCATTCCGCTTGCTGATTTGAACAGCCCGGATCAGGGAATCGTTCACGTAATCGGGCCGGAGCTGGGATTAACCCACCCCGGAAAAACCATTGTCTGCGGTGACAGCCACACTTCGACACATGGAGCTTTCGGCGCACTCGCTTTCGGTATCGGTACCAGTGAAGTGGAACACGTACTCGCGACGCAATGCTTGCAGCAGCACAAACCAAAAACCCTGCAGGTACATGTGAAAGGAGATTTGCCTGCCGGAGTATCGGCAAAAGACTTAATCCTCGCGATTATCACAAAATTCGGAACTGACTTCGCTACTGGCTACGTAATTGAATATACAGGCGATGCCATCAAGAAACTGACCATGGAAGAACGCATGACCGTTTGCAACATGTCTATTGAAGCCGGAGCGCGTGCCGGATTGATTGCACCGGATGAAACCACTTTTGCTTATCTGAAAGGACGTCGCTATGCTCCGCAAGGCGAAGACTTCTTGAGCGCAGTCGAACAGTGGAAATCGCTCGCAACAGACCCGGGTGCCACGTATGATCATACCGTTGAGATTGAAGCAAGTGAAATCGCGCCGCAAGTTACCTGGGGAACCAGTCCGGGTATGGGTGCCAGCATTTTGGACGTCGTTCCTGATCCGAAGAGCTTCTCCACTGCTGCAGAACGAAAAGCGGCAGAAGATGCCCTTGCCTACATGGGTCTTACCCCTGGCACTCCGATGAGTGAGATTTCCATCGATCGTGTGTTCATTGGCTCCTGTACGAACGGACGTTTGGAGGATTTGCGCCGAGCTGCTGCCATAGCCAAAGGGCGCAAAGTGGCTCCACATGTTCAGGCCATGGTGGTACCTGGCTCGCAGGCCGTGAAACAACGCGCCGAAGAAGAAGGGCTTCACCACATCTTTATCGAGGCTGGTTTTGAGTGGCGGGAGTCCGGCTGCTCCATGTGCCTGGCGATGAACCCGGATATCCTGGAAGCCGGTGAACGGTGCGCTTCTACTTCCAACCGCAACTTCGAAGGCAGACAAGGCCGCGGTGGACGTACCCATTTGGTCAGCCCGGAAATGGCAGCGGCAGCCGCTATTGCCGGACGCTTCGTCGACGTAAGGGAATGGCTGAAAGAAACGGCTTCGGTTTAACTCATGTTGATAGGAGGATAAATATATGGAACCCTTTGTTATTCATACAGGAGTAGCAGCTCCGCTTGACCGCGTTAACGTGGATACGGATGCGATCATCCCCAAACAGTTTTTAAAACGGATCGAACGCACGGGTTTTGGTCAGTTCCTGTTTTACGAATGGCGGTTTACTCCTGAAGGAGAGCCAATTGACTCTTTTGTTCTAAACCTCCCTCGCTATAAGGGTGCATCCGTATTGGTTGCCCGGAACAATTTTGGCTGCGGTTCGTCCCGTGAGCATGCACCATGGGCCCTGCTCGATTATGGTTTCCGTGCCATCATTGCCCCCTCTTTTGCTGATATTTTTTATAACAACTGCTTCAAAAACGGCATCTTGCCCATCAAGCTGTCAGAAGAGCACGTACAGGAACTGTTTGATCGCGCGGCAAAATATGAAGGCTATCAACTGCGGATTGATTTGGAAAAACAAACGGTTGAAGACGATTACGGACTCATCTATCCGTTCGAAGTGGATTCCTATCGTCGCTACTGCCTCTTAAACGGCCTCGACGACATCGGCCTTACCCTGCAGCATGAAGATAAAATCGCCGCTTACGAAGCAAAACGGGCTTAAGGGATAATATTCAGGCTCTTACGTTATGCATAAATTGCACAACGTAAGAGCCTTTTTTTACCTAGGCCATTTCAATATCTCGGGCTGTCTCCAGTCCAAGGGATTCAATGGCCAGCTCACGCAGCTTATACTTTTGAATTTTGCCGGAAGCAGTCATCGGGTACTCTTTTACAAATTGAATGTAATGAGGAATCTTGAAACGCGCGATTTTACCTTCACAGTAGGACCGGATTTCTTCTTCCGTAAGCTCCACACCTTCGCGTACCTTGATGCAGGCCAAAACCTGTTCTCCATACTTTTGATCAGGCACTCCTACCACTTGAACATCCAGCACTTTTGGATGGGTGTAGAGGAATTCTTCTATTTCTCGCGGGTATATATTCTCCCCACCGCGAATAATCATATCCTTCAGACGGCCGGTTATGCGGAAATATCCTTCCTCATCCATCGTAGCCAAATCTCCTGTATGCAGCCAGCCCTCATGATCAATTGCTTTGTAGGTTTGTTCCGGCATGTTGTAATAACCTTTCATCACGTGGTAGCCACGAGTACAAAGCTCGCCCTGTTCACCAGGAGGAAGCGTATCTCCCGTAACAGGATCAATAATTTTGACCTCCACTCCGCCAAGCGCACGGCCTACTGTGCCAACTCTGCGTTCAATGCTGTCATCCGGGCGGGTTTGGGTAATGACTGGTGATGATTCGGTTTGTCCGTATGCAATCGTAATTTCACGGGCTCCCATTTTTTCTACCACGTTCTTCATGACCTCAATCGGGCAAGGTGATCCGGCCATGATTCCTGTTCTTAGCGATCCTAGATCATAAGAATCGAAGTCAGGGTGGTTTAACTCGGCAATAAACATCGTGGGGACACCGTACAACGCTGTGCAACGCTCTTCCGACACAATCGACAGCGCCATCCCCGGATCAAACGTGATCAGCGGCACCATTGTCGCTCCCGTCGCTACACAAGCCAAGGTTCCCATTACACAGCCGAAACAGTGAAAAAACGGCACAGGAATGCAGACTCGATCGTCCGGACCCAAATTCATGCAGCTTGCCACTTGTATGGCGTTGTTCACGATGTTGTTATGGGACAGCATAACTCCCTTGGGGAATCCAGTTGTGCCTGATGTGTATTGCATATTAATCACATCATCGGGCTTTAGAGTACGCTGGCGGGCAATCAATTCCTCATCGGTGATCAGATTGGAACGTTCCAAGAGATCACTCCATAAAAACATGCCTGGTTTGCGCTCCGATCCTATATAAATCACATTGCGAAGATGCGGCAGCCTGGCTGATTGCAGCTTGCCAGGCTCACTCTCAGACAATTCCGGACAAATCTCCTGCACCATTTCCACGTAATTGGCATCCCGATAGGATTCAATCAGAAGCAGGGTCGTCGCTTCAGATTGACGTAACAGATATTCCAGTTCATGTACCCGGTAGCTTGTATTCACCGTCACGAGCACACCGCCCATCTTGGCGGAAGCAAATTGCGCAGTGACCCACTCGGGTACGTTGGTAGCCCAAATCGCCATATGTTCCCCCGCCTGAATTCCCAGAGACATAAAGCCTTTGGCCACTTGATTGCACAACTGTTGAAACTCCTGGAAGGAGTAGCGCAAATTTCGTTCTTTGTAAACGACCGCTTCTTTCGCGGGGTACCTGGAAGCCGTTTCGTCCAGCAAGTCGCCGATTGTAATGGAACGCAATTGAGTCACTTCCATTTCACCTCTCCAAAATTCGCATTTTTCATTATTGTCTGTATATTATTTCGTTATCCTTTTTAAACATTCCTTCTGTTCCTTGTAAATACTTGCGGTTTGTTCCCGAACCATAAAGCGTATAAAGAAAAAACGTCCCGATTCAGGAACGTTATTTTACATTCAAGATTTTTACAGCTTCCACCTGGTAAGGTAAATGATTGCCGTACACCAGTTCTACGCGCAGTTCATGCTCACCCTTTGGCAGCTTTTTCAACAGGAACTCATTTTCATACACTTTGCCGATCATGGTACCATCCAGATAAAGATGGGCGTGTCCCACACCGTGAGTAATTTTTTCTGAATCCTTGCTTCCTTTTGGCTCAAATTGAAAATTTTGCGTGAGCAGCTTTACATCGGCGGTTGTTCCATCAACTGTAACGTCAAGCGCCAAAGACGGTCTTGGCGATTCGAAAGGATTAACTCCCGCTGTCATCACCGCTTGTTGGTTCTCTTTGAGCGAACTGGACCCGCCAGCTGAACCCTTCCACAAAAACAGAGGCACCCCAATCAGCACAACCAAGAAGACGACTGCTCCGATTATCAGGTTGCGTAAACTAATCACAAACACCTTCACGATCCATTCTCCCTTTCCTGCCTATTTGTACATGCTTACGCAGGAAAATCAAAAGATAGAATCAGAAGAAAACGAAAAAGCAGAAGATTTTCTTCTGCTTTTCCTCTTTTCGATATGGATCAACGGGTTAACGATAGTTGATAAATTGGACTTCGATTGGCAGGTCAGCTTTTTTAATAGCGGCAATCACAGTCTGCAGCTCATCTTTGCTTCTTCCGGTAACGCGGATTTGATCATCTTGAATTTGGCTCTTTACTTTTAACCCCGTATCTTTGATGATCGTGTTGATTTTCTTGGCGTTATCCTTATCGATACCTTGGATCAGCTTTGCGCGCTGACGGACCGTAGCACCTGCTGCCGGCTCGATTTTTCCGTATTCGAGATTCTTGATAGATACGCCGCGTTTTACTAGCTTGCCTAGCAACACGTCCTTAAGCTGGCCCAGTTTATACTCGTCGTCGGAAACCATAACAATTTCCTCTTTTTCTAAAGTGATGCTGCTTTTGCTTCCTTTGAAATCAAAGCGGTTTTCGATTTCTTTCATGGCTGTGTGAATGGCGTTGGTCACTTCCGCCAAATCAACCTTGGATACAATATCAAAAGAACTTTCCTTGCTCATCAATATCCTCCTTCAAATGCCCAACTGCCTGACAAGCTTCTAGCACAGTTAGAGGGCGCGAACCATTCCGCCGTCTACTAAAAGCGCCTGACCTGTCACGTAGCTGTTGGCAGGCGAAGCCAAAAACGTGGCCACTCTGGCGAATTCCTCAGGCTCACCGTAACGGCCCAGCGGAATCTGCGCTTCTACTTGCTTCCGTACTTCCTCGCGATCAACTCCCAGCTGATCCGCCTTGATTTGATCAAGGGCAGCCACCCTGTCCGTAGCAATACGTCCGGGTCCAATCGTGTTAATCAGAATGCCATCCGGTCCTAACTCGCTGGAAAGCGTCTTCGCCAAGCCGATGATTCCTGTCCGAAACGTATTCGATAAGAGCAAATTTTCAATTGGCTGTTTAAATGAAGAAGAAGCAAAGTTGACGATGCGGCCAAACTTCTGCTTACGCATATGCGGCAGGACGGCACGGATGGCACGCACGAAGCTTAACAGATTCAATTCAAATGCTTGCTGCCACATCTCGTCGGTCAGCCGGTCAAATGTTCCCGCAGCAGGTCCGCCCGAATTGTTGATTAAAATATCGACGGTGCCGAATTGTTCCACTGTTTTGGCGACAAGCTGCTCGATATCCTCTTTTTTCGTCACATCGGCGACGATGGCTAGAGGAGCTCTGCCGGTTTGCTGCTCAATCTCACTAGCTACCGCATGTAAAGCAGCTTCATCCCGCCCGGAAATCGTGACATTCGTTCCTTCCAAGGCGAGTGATACAGCTGTTGCTTTGCCTAACCCTTTGGTGGAAGCAAGTACAATGGCGGTACGTCCGATCAATTGCAAATCCAAATGAATCATCCCCTCAGCTTATGATTCTACTGTAACTTATGATTCATTCTAACTCATCCAGTTACGAATTTAAACTAGGGCTAATGACATTTGAGACGGCTTCCCATGAAATCCTTGCAGTTGATAGACAAGAATGTACGCACGAATCGACAATTTTAGACGCTCGTTTAATTATGCTTCCGCAGCTTCTTTCAGGATGCCTTTTTTCTGCAATTTCTTGGCTATACGGCGTTCTTTGCGAGCCTGACGCCAGACAAAGAAGCTCTCAAATAACGAGTACATGACAGGTACCAATACCAAAGTAACAACGGTATGGAAGGCAAGACCAAAAATTACCCCGGTGGCTAGCGGTGCTTCCATATCGGCGCCTTCCGCAAAGGCGAGCGCCATCGGCAGCATACCGAGAATGGCCGTCAGTTTGGTCATGATAACCGGACGGACACGGTCTTTGGTTCCTTGAATGATCGCCGTCTGCAAATCCATGCCGCGGCTTCTCAAGAGATTGATCCGGTCAATCAATAGAATTGCGTTGGATACGACGATACCAACCAGCATGATGATTCCAATCATCGCCATTTCACCAAACTCACGTTGGGTCGTGACGAACCCGACAACAACCCCGACAACCGCCATCGGGATGGTCAGCATGATAATCATTGGATGAGAGAGTCGGCCAAATTGCGCCACCATGATCATGTAAATCAAAGCAATAACGCCAAGGAAGACCATCATCCCTGCCATAAAGTTGGCGCTTTGTTCTTTTAATTTACCGCTGATCTCCACCTTATAGCCGGCCGGAATCGGGAATTGGCCCAGTTTTGCCTCGATTTGGCGACCAACCGCACCAAGATCGGCGCCAATCACATCTGCGGAGACGGTTACTACCCGATCACCCTTCTGGTGGCTAAGGGTTGTCGGTGATTTGGTATGCTTCCACTCAACCAAATCGATCAGAGGAACTTTGGTGCCGGATTCGGTAGTGATCAACATTTGGCGCAATTGATCGGGGTGTTTCATCCATTCTTCCGGATAGCGGGCAACTACGTCCAGTTCGATACCGTCTGTCGTAATCGAAGTGATGTTTTGATCTCCAATGAATCCGCCAATTTGGGTCTGAAGGGAACGCGGATTCACATTCAACTGTTCCATCACGTCTTGTTTCGGAATCAGGGTGATTTTCTCGGAACCTTCTTTAAAGTCGTTGTGAATGTTGGTGATGCCTGGGATGGTAGCCAGCATCTTCTCCACATCCGCCGTCAATTGTCTGGCTGTTTCCAGATCCTTGCCTTTTATGTCAAGCTGCACCGGAGGTTTCTCGCTCTGACCGCCGAAAGCCATCGAAATACGATCCACTCCGGAGATTTTGTTCAAGCGGTCGCTAATGTCCTTCGATAATTCTTCCTTGCCGCGATTTCGCTCTTTTTTGCTGACCAATTGAATAAAGAACTCAGCCTGATTTTTTTCTACCACAACAAAGATATCTTTAATCTCCGGAACCTGCCTGAGCGATGCTTCTCCCGTATTGGCCGCTTTTAACGTCGTGGCGGCTTGTGTCCCTGAAGGCATGGTCGCCTTGGCGTAGATAAAGTTTTCATTTGGGTTCATGCCTGCGCCCATCTTAATGAAAGGCGCCAAGAAAAGCGCTCCGATGAACAATACAAGCGCAACCAGCAAGGTTTTGATACGGTGGCGAAGCGCTACTTTCAAAAGGTTGTTGAATACGAGAATTATTTTGTTCTCCTGATGTCCGCCTTCCGCTCCCACCGAAGCGTGTTTATCTTTGCGCAGGAATCGCTCTGCAAAAACAGGCACAAAGAAGAAAGCTGCTACCGTCGAAGAGATAATGGTCGCAGTTACGGTGAAAGCGATCGTGTTGAAAATCGGCTTGAGCCAATCTTCAAAATCGGCAAACACCAGCGGCAAGAAGACGATGATCAAGGTAAGCTGTGAAGCGATAACCGGAGTCATCACTTCTTTGGTGCCAAGCACGATGGCTCGTTCCAGCGGCTCGCCCTTTTCGCGGAAATGATAGATACTCTCCAGCACAACGATTGCGGCATCGACGATCAGACCGACTGACAAGCTGAGAGAGATGAGCGTCACCAGGTCAATGTTAAGCCCGCCCAGCTTCATCGCGACAAAAGTCATCAAAGCAGAGAGCGGAAGCGTGGTGGCGATGACAAGGGTAACCCGCCAGTTGCGAAGGAAAAGAATCAGAATCAGGATCGCGAGTGTGCCCCCGATAATCACGTCAGTGCTTAGGTTCCTCACCGCATTCTTGATGAACGAGACAGCTTCAAACATGACATACATTTTGTATTTGCCGTTCGCCTCTTCGTTGATCTGGTTGACGACCTTTTCAACCGCTGCTTGCGTAGAAATCAAGTCGCTGCTTTCCGTACGCTTCACGCTTATCCAGACGAACGGTTTGCCTTGATGTAGACCAACTGAATCCTTGGTCTTGCCGCGCAAGTCTTCAATCGTTGCCAACTGGTTGATGGGAACGGGACCAACGCCTGTATGAATCAACACTTTGCCGATATCCTGGATTGTCTTGAAGGAATTGTCAATCATGATAACCGTATCATAGCCAGGGTTCTCCAGTGTACCGACTGCCTGTTTCCAGTTGGCGGCTTGCAGCTGATCCAACACTTCGCGCGGGGTTAAATTGTAGGCAGCCAATTGTTCAGGATTAAGCGTAATGGCGATTTTGTTCTCGAAGCCAATATCGTAGACTTCCACTTTTTTTACGCCAGGGACATCTTCTATCCGATTTTTAATCGTTGTTTTGGACAGTGTCAGCATCACTTGCGGGTCAGCGCCGGACAGCGCGTAGTCAATCAAGCTGTCATCCCCGAAGCTTTGCTGTGAGATATTGATATTATCCACGCCTCTGGGAAAATCGTTGCGCAAGCGGTTGACCACATTCTGAACCTCTTGCTTTACCTGTTCTCCAGATTTCTCCTCTGCCTGGATGGTAATGCTGGCAGAACCGTTGGTTGTAGTCGATGTGTAATCCTTCACATCGGCAATAGATTTAATCTCTTTTTCAATCGGCTCTGTCACCTTCTCCTCCATCTCTTCAGGAGGCAGCGATCCGCCGGAAATGTTCACGTTGATAACCGGAAAATTGGTTTTCGGCACCAGCGCCACTGTAAAGCTAAAGAGGGAGCCCAGCCCTGCCAATATAATGAGAAATGTTCCCAAGAAGACAATTAATTTGCGCCTAAGCAAAAATAAAAGCAGTTTTTCCATGCTTACTCTCCTTTCGGCACAACTTTTTCGCCGTCAACGTAGAAAGTAATGCCTGAGCGAATCAGTTGATCGCCGACTTGCACACCTGAGCGGATTTCCACTTGCTCCCCGATGATTTGCCCGGTTTGAACCTCTTGTTTCTTCACAACGCCATTCTTCACAACCATTACAAAGTGTTTCGATTGATCAATTCCCACAGTTTCCAACGGTACGACAACTCCGTTTATTTTTCTCGCTTTTTCCACGGTGGCAAGCATCCCGCCACGCCATTCACGCGTCTTGTTGGGAACCGTCACTTCTACGTGGTATTTGCCCGTTTTGGCATCGATGACCGGGGAGACGAAGGTAACCTTGCCCATCGATTTGATGCCTCCATTGCTTGTAACCGTGACATCCTCGCCTTCTTTGTACTGATCAATGGTGTCATTCGTAACGTCAAAATTAATCTTCACTTCAGATAAGTCGACGAGATGAACCACATCCTGGCCGGGGTTTGACATTTCGCCCACATGCTGCGAGACCTGTACGACAGTTCCGGCAAATGGGGCTATAAGCTTGGTATCCTGCAGCGACTTTTTGGCTTGCGCTACCTGACCAGCCGCTTGTTTGACAGAAGCATCAACAACCGCTATATCTTCCGGTTCCGCGCCCTTTAACAATTTTTCCAAGGCAATCTGTTCGTTCTTGGCGCTGATCTCGGCTTGCTCCAAATCGCGCTCTTTATCTTTCAACTCATTTTGGGAAATGGCTCCGCCTGCATACAATTTTTCCGCCTGAAGAGCGTCTGACTTGGCTTTTTCCAGGCGCTGCAGCACACTTTTGACTTGCAGGCGCTGTTGTTCAATTGCTTCCTGGGAAGCGCCCTTCAGTGTTTTGGTTCTTTGGGCGTACGCTTCATCTACCTGGCCGGAAGCCGCTTCCAGTGCTTTTTGGTAATAGCTTGTGTCAAGCGAAGCCAAGAGTTCCCCTTTGGCCACATATTCACCGTTTTGTACATTCATTTGGGCAATCTTGCCCGAAGTGCCAAAGGACAGGATAATATCTTCCTTCGGTTGGACAATTCCGGTCGCCGTGAGCGGAATTGGCGTTGTGAGCGGTGCAACCTTGTATACTTCTACCACTTTCTCTTTTGCCTCTTGCTTAACCGCCTCGTCACCTGATTTTGCTCCACAACCGGTTGTCGCGAGCAGTACTGCCGCCAGGCAAAAAGCTAATCCTTTTTTCACCATCAATTCCTCCAAATCTCTGTTTCAATAGTTCAAGTTTGCCAGTTTTTTCAACCATGGTTAACGGTCACCAGCAGGAACTTCCCTCCATCCCGAGACGGAGAAAAATTTTTACTGAGATATTCATATTTACCATTACGACTGAAACAGGAGGGAATTTCAAGAGATATTGCATAATTTTACAAAATATTATTTTTCTAACTCCCATAACGGTGACGGCGTATGCATTCCGAGCACGAATCCGCATGCGATCATATTGGTAATGAACGAGCTTCCGCCGTAGCTGATGAACGGAAGAGTCAATCCGGTAATCGGCGACAACCCGATATTCATCCCGATGTTGACGAATATCTGAAAGGCCCACATGGTAACGATTCCGCTGATAAAGAAGCTGGCGAACAGGTCAGGGGTTGTCATCGCCCAGTGAACCAACTGATAAAACAATAAAAAATAAAGGATCAACAGCAGGCTTGCCCCGGCAAAGCCCCACTGGTGAGCGATTACGGCAAAAATAAAGTCAGTGTGTTGTTCGGGCAGCTCCTCATTGCCAGATTGAAGCAGCTGCAGGATTCCCATGCCTCCTAACTGTCCGCTGCCCACAACTTTTTTGGCCTGAATGTATTGGTACCCGCTGCCCAACGGATCATCTTCCGGGTGTATAAAAGATGTAAGCCGTTCAAACTGATGGGGCCGGATCACCTGATAAAACAAATCTGTCGAGTAACTGTAAAGAGAATAGATACTGACAAAAAAACCGATGACGGCCGTTGCCAAAGCCAGATGCACCCAATAAGGAAAACGGGTCATGATCAGAAAGCAGCCCAGGATGGAAAGATAGACGAGCGCCATGCCCAAATCTGGCTGAACGAGCACCAGCATGGCAGGAAATGCAACGGCAGCCACGACCAGCAGCAGATGACTCACCCGGTAAAATGAACCGTTTTTCAGCTCGTACAGCCTCGCCAAGAGAATAAGCGTCGTGATTTTGGTCAGTTCGGACGGCTGAATGTTTAACACCCCCAAATCAATCCAGCTTAATGCGCCATTCACCCTCTTCCCCAAGAGGAACACGCTGAATAACGCATCGATCCCGAGACAATAGATCCAAACCGCATATTTTGCCCAGATTCGGTAATCAATTTTGCGGATGACAAGCATACAAAAGAAGCCGATGCCTGCCCAAACAGCCTGCTTTAAAGCATATGAACTTAGGGGAACGGATTTGGTTGCGGTATAGATGGCAGACAGACTATATGTGATGAGGCAGCAAATCACCAAAAAAATAATCCCGTGATTCCGATTTCCGATCTTCTCCAAGGCTATCCCTCCTTTAAGACGATCAGCGGTTAGTTTGCCCCAAAAATGAGAAAAGACTGCCTCAACGGCAGCCTTTTTCGCTCAATGAACCCGATCGGATCCAGCCAATTCTTCCATCTCATCAAGCAATTCTTTGAATACGCTCAGCGCTTCCCGGATTGGCTCTGCGGTATTCATGTCGACACCTGCTTTTTTGAGCAGGTTCAAGGGATAGTCTGAGCCGCCGCTGCGTAAAAACTGCAGATAGCGATCAACGGCTGGCTGCCCTTCCTCCAGTATCTGTTTGGAGAGTGCTGTTGCCGCCGAAAACCCGGTTGCGTACTTGTAAACATAGAAATTGTTATAAAAATGAGGGATTCGCGCCCATTCGAGGTCTACTTCCGGATCGACTACCATATCTTCCCCGTGGTATTCCACATTCAACTTCCGATAGATTTCGCTTAACGAATCCGCGGTTAACGCTTCCTCTGCTTCCACCTTGGCATGGATGATCTTCTCAAACTCGGCGAACATGGTTTGTCTGAAGACCGTGCCGCGGAATTGTTCCATGTAATAGTTCAAGAGATACATCCTTTTCTCTTTTTCCTGCGTCTTATCCAGCAAGTAATGCATCAACAGGGCTTCGTTTAAGGTAGAAGCCACCTCCGCAACGAAAATGCGATAATCGGCATAGGTATACGGTTGATTTTTGTTGGAGTAGTAGCTGTGCAGGGCATGCCCCATCTCATGCGCAAGCGTAAACATGTTGTTGAGGTTGTCCTGGTAGTTCATCAACACATATGGATGGGTGGTGTAAGCGCCCCAGGAATAAGCTCCGCTTGTCTTGCCTTCGTTCTCGTATACATCAATCCACCCGGAGGTAAACCCTTCATTCAATACTTTTGCGTAATCTTCTCCTAGCGGTTTCAACGCCTCTTTGATAGTGGTAACCGCCTGATCATAAGGGATCTCCATATGCACTTCTTTTACAATCGGTACATAAAGATCGTACATGTGAAGCTCATCCACTTCCAAAAGCCGTTTGCGAAGAGAAACATAGCGGTGCATCAACGGCAGTTGCTCCCGAACCGCAGCGATCAAATTGTCGTAGACACTCACATCAATGTTGTCAGCAAACAAAGAGGCTTGCAGGGCTGACTCATATTTCCGCACGCGGGCGTAGAACACGTCACGCTTCACCACAGAAGTAAGGGTTGCCGCAATCGTATTGCGATGCTTCCGGTAGGTGGAGTACAACGCTTCAAACGCGTCTTTGCGCACGCGGCGGTCTTTACTCTCCATGAACTGGACGTAACGCCCTTTGGTTACCTCCACCTCTTCCCCGTTTTCATTTTTGATCATCGGAAACTTGATATCCGCATTGTTCAGCATGCCAAAAATGGTGGAAGGTGCTTGGGAGAGCTCACTTACTTGTGCGAGAATGGCCTCTTCGGCAGCAGATAAGGTATGAGGCTTTTGGCGGCTGATTTCTTCCAAGAGAAAGCGATAATGTTCCAATCCCGGTTCACTATTGGCAAGCTCGGTTAAGGTTTCCGCCGGGATGGACAGTATCTCTGGCTGTATGTATGAAATGGCGCTGTAAGCTTGTGTGCTTAAAGAAGCGGCTCGATCCGTCAATGCTTGATAAGTAGCGTTTGTATTGTCCTCATCGCGGCGCATTCTTGCATAAACATAGATCTGATCCAGCAATTTGGTCAGTTCATCCTGAAGTGTCAAGGCTTCCAACAGATTTTTGCCGGATTCCGCCAAAGTACCTTGTTTCTTTTGTACTTGTTCAATTAGACCCTTCACCTTTTGCACGTCGGTTTCCCAGTCTTGATCGGAAGCGTATATGTCTTCCAGTCTCCACCGATATTCTTTGGGAATTTCGCTTCGTTTGGGCAACGTTTTGGTTTTATTCATGGTCTCACTCCTTTGTCTGATTCAGTTGTCGATTCGTGTGTGAACATAGGATAAGTATGCCAAAAAGGCTTCATACATAACGTATCCCAAATTATTTCGCACGTCAAACCTAACCAGAGAGACGTCCTGACATTCAGGACGTCCTTCTTCCTGCTCCTATATAAGTAAACCCCATTTGCGCCAGACTATTCATCGGCCAGACGTTTCTTCCGTCCAGCAAGACGGGCGATCTCATCAATTGCTTTACTCGTTGCCAGTCCAGGTCGACAAGTTCCTTCCACTCCGTAAGCAAAATCGTCGCATCTGCTGAAGCAACCGCGTTGTAAGCGGAGTTTTCGAACTGGATGTCAGGGAATACCCGTTTCATATTCTCCATCGCAGCCGGATCGTAGGCGGAGATGATCGCGCCTGCCTCTCGCAAAGACTTTATCACGCTTAAGGATGGCGCTTCCCGGATATCATCCGTATTTGGTTTAAACGAAAGGCCTAAAAGCGCAATTTTTTTACCTTGCAATGGACCAAGCAATGGAGGCAGTTTGGAGAGAAACCAGCTTGGTTGGGTACGGTTCACCTCCATGACGCTTTGAACAATGGAAAGCTCCACCTGATGGTCGCGGGCTGTCTGAATAAGGGCATGGGTATCTTTAGGGAAGCAGGAGCCGCCGTAACCAATCCCCGCACGAAGAAATTCTGCTCCGATTCGGCTGTCCAGCCCCATTCCCTCGGCAACGACTGAGACATCGGCGTTAGCAGAGTCGCACAAGCGGGACAATTCGTTCATAAACGAAATTTTGGTGGCTAAAAAAGCATTAGAGGCG
This sequence comes from Paenibacillaceae bacterium, assembly GCA_041920465.1. Lineage (GTDB taxonomy): Bacteria > Bacillota > Bacilli > Brevibacillales > Brevibacillaceae > Brevibacillus_H. The sequence continues at coordinate 41,870 of JBHGXW010000020.1, forward strand.
TATTTGATCATCTCGGCATTGTTCCAGGTGGTAAACAGTTTGGGAGAGGAGAAGCCGGCATACATCTCCTCCATAAACCGATAGCCTGCTTGTGAATCTGCTCCGATTACGATACGAGACGGATAGAGCGAATCGTAGAGGGCGCTTCCCTCGCGCAAAAACTCCGGATTGGAGATTACCGTCAGATCAGTTCTGTTGGATAAAAGATCGGCCACCCGTGAGGCGGTACCGATTGGGCATGTGCTCTTTAAGACAATGGCTTTGGTACCATCTCCTTGAGGAATCGTCCGGGCCAGCTCTGTGATTCCCTGAAACACATAGGATAAATCAGCTTTGCCCGTCTCATCCGCAGGCGTACCTACACAAAAAATAAAAACAGTAGCATCCTTTGCTTCACCAGTGAGTGAGGAAGTAAACTGAAGCTGCCCTTGTTGTTGTAGCGTAATGAGAGCTAGATCCATATCCGGTTCATAGATGGGAAGGATGCCTCTTTGCAGTTGCTCGATCTTGTTTTGATCGATATCGACTGAAGTTACCTCATGACCGCGCATGGCCAGGGAAACGGCAGTAGTCAGGCCGACGTATCCCGTGCCGATCACTGCAATTTTCATCTCATTCCCCCATGTTTTCAAAATGACGGACTGTTAGTATGCTTGTGAACCCTCTATCAAGCGTACGTATAAATTCTCCAGGATCAGCCGCTGCTTCGTGATGTCGTGGTTATCCTCCACTTTGGCACGGGCTGCCTTGACGATTTCGGGCCATCTTGCTTTCTGCTCAATGGCGTGTAGCATCATCGACGCTAATTGTTCACTAGAGCCTTCAGGAACCAAAAAGCCGTTTACATTGTGATCGATCAGCTCGGGAATCCCCGCATGGTAGGTAGAGATCACCGGACGCCCGACAGCCATCGCTTCCATCAAGACGTTAGGGATTCCTTCCTGATTGCCGTCTTTGGCCGTCTTGCTTGCATTGACGAACAGGTGGCAGGCTTCCATCTGTTTTTTCACTCTGTCTTGTTTCAGCGCTCCGACCATCTTCACAACATGTTTCAGCTTCAGGTTCTTAATCAGCCGCTCCAGCTTTTTCCGCTCTAATCCTTCTCCCACGATGGTTAGCTTTGCCTTGGGATAAACCGGATGGACTTGAGCAAATGCCTTGATCAAGATATCCATCCCCTTTTTCTCCACCAGCCGTCCCACGGTTAATAGCCGGAACGCATCTCCCATGACACGATGAGCGGGTCGAAAGGTAAAATATTTCAGATTCACTCCAGAGCGGATCAGCGTAATTTTATGTTCAGGGCACCCCAACTGGAGCAACTTTTGCCGCATATACTCACTTACCACCGTGAAGGCATCCCCATCTCTAAACAGCGTTTGAAGCCTGTTCCGGTAGCTGCTATTTTGTTCTACCAGCTTGGAAATATCGACACCGTGAAAGGAGGTAATCAGCGGAAGCTTGCTCTTTCTTGCTGTGGGCAAAAGCTGCAATCCGGCAGGTCCGAATCTGGCATGCAAGCATTGAATCCGCTTCTTTTTCAACCATTTTGGCAAATCTTGCAAAGACTTTTTCACATAGATCGGCTTATAGGGAAAAGATTTCAGGTTATACGGCCGCTTATTGGTCAAAACGATCGGTTTCACGCGTTTGTGGCCGATTAACTGTTGATAGATAAACGTTTCAGTCAGAGGCAAATAATTTCTGCGGTACAGAAGGACACGGTACATGGAATCCCCCTCACAACCGTTTTTTTAAGGCCCAGGAAAACCGTACAAATTCGCAAGCTCTTTCACTTGCAGTCTCAATCCTTCTTCCAGCGGAATTTTAGGTTGATACCCCAGCTCTGTTTCTGCTTTGGTAATGTTGGCGCAGGTGCGTCTGGAATCGCCGGCTTGTTCAGGCAAATAGCTGAATTTAGGAATTTGCCCCATCAAATGCCCGATCAGCCGGATTACTTCTGATAACGGCGTCTCCCGATTGCCTCCGATGTTGTACGCTTCACCCGGCTGTCCATATGAAGCGGCAAGCAAATTCGCCTCAACCGCATCGCCGACAAAAGTGAAATCACGCGTCTGCTTACCGTCGCCATATACCGTCAACTCCTGGTTGCGGGCAATTTGCAGAATAAACCGATGAAAGGACATATCAGGCCGCTGTCTCGGCCCGTAAACGGTAAAATACCGAAGCAGGACAATCGGCAATTGAAATGCCTGAACATATACCTGGCACAGTGATTCCATTGCCTGCTTGGTAACTCCGTAGGGCGAGATAGGACGAAGCGGAGCATGTTCGTCTGTATAACCTTCTTTCATCGTACCGTAAACGGAAGAAGAGGAAGCGACCACAATCTTGCGGATTGAATCCGATCGACGGCATGCCTCCAACAATTGCTGCGTAACGGTAACATTGTGATCGACATAGGAGGAAAAAGCTTCACCCCAACTAGATCTCACGCCTGGCAGAGCGGCTTGGTGATAAACTACTTCCACTCCCGATAACCACTTATCCCACAACCCCTCTTGCAAGCACGACGAACAGAAAGTGAAGTTGGGGTCGTGAAGGAAGGTAGACAGGTTGCGCTTTTTCACAGCAGTATCGTAGTTATTGATGAACCCGTCTACGCCAATTACGACATTGCCTGCTTGAAGCAGCCGTTCCGTCAGATGTGAACCGATAAATCCCGCACATCCCGTAACGAGAACCTTCCCCATTCTTTTCCCCCCTTATCTCTTCTCCCGCTTCTGAAACTTTTTGACATAAATGTATTTATTGCTGCGGTAGCCATATATGGGGATATACTTGTTTCCCCAACGTTTGAGATAATATTCGATGGTCCGTTTGCGCAATTTGTTTCGTTTTTTTATATGTTCGGGATTGGTTAATTGGTCTTTGTGCTTCGTCCGGTTATACAAGGTTTTGTTTATCCACTTGACCTTGTAGCGCTCAATAAGCTTTAGAATGATCCGCCTGTCTTCCATAAATCTCCCGTTATATTGATCCGATGTGTCCCATCCGCCCACATCTTTGAGTGCTCTGAGCTTATAGCAGCGCGGGGCGACAATATATCCCGTATATTTTAAAAAAGCGTATTTGCTTTTAAATTGCCTGTGTTTAATTATGGACTTATATTTGTACTTTCCATTCTCGTAACGATAGACTCTCACATTGCCGTAATAGAGAGCAGATCGCTCCTTATTTTTGCGAATTCCTTCGGCCAGCCTTTCCAATGCTTTTTTTGGCAACCAATCGTCTGAATCCAGTTGGACAAGATATGGTGTATCCACAATTTTGATCGCTTCATTCATTACTTTGGAGATTCCGACATTTTTGAAAAGCCGATGGTATTGAATATTTGGATAAAGTAAATATTTTTGAACCACTTGCTCCGTTTGATCGGTCGAAGAGTCGTCAATGATAAGAATCTTCCAATTCTTATAGGTCTGGTTTAACACACTGCGGATTGCCTTCTCGACAAACCTGGCTCGATTATAGGTGGGGATCACTACAGTGAATGTGACACTCATGAGGGTAAATCCCCTTTGCGGATTGGTAACAAGATGTATGATCGGTCACTGACAATAAAAACACCGGAATGCGTGGACGACGTTCCGACTAATTGAGAAGAACGGCCAAATACACTGTCCCTGATGACCCAATCAATATCGGTGAGCATTGTCTGCTCCAATAAAATGCTGTTGGTGATTTCTGTACAGTTGGTTAATTGGGCGCCATTTTGAATGGAGACGTGTGGGCCTATTTTGCAATTGGTGAGGGTGCAATGATCCCCAATCAGAACGGGCGGGATGATTTCACAGTCTTGTAGCACCGTGTTTTCCCCGACGATCACACGATTGCCCGCGATTTGGTCAAGCATCCAGCTGTTAGCAGAAAGCCAGCGATCCATGGTGCCAACATCTGAATAATTTTGACGAGTGATCGTAAAGACGATTTCTTCTCCCCGCTCAAAAAAGACGCGAATCGCATCGGTTATCTCGTACTCGCCTCTGGCAGACGGTTTGAGGATCTCAATTGATTCGAAAATAGCGGAGGTAAACAAATAGGCCCCGATAACGGCCAGATTGCTTTTTGGTTTCTTTGGTTTTTCTTCAATCGAAATGATACGGCCATCTTTCACTTCGGCAATTCCGTAATCTTGCGGCCGGTCAACCTCACGAAGCAACAAGGCACATCCAGCATCAGATTGAAGGAAAGATTGGTGCAAGGAATGCAGGGAATCCATCAGCAGGTTATCCCCAAGCAGCACGATAAACGGTTCATCCTGAATGAACGATTGCGCCAACTTCACGGCGTGTGCAATACCAAGCGGTTTCGTCTGCTCGATGAAGGTAATCGAGGCTTGAAACCGATCCCCACCTCCCACATATTCGCGAATCTGTATCTGAGAAGGGTTTATCACAATACCAATGTCAGTTATGCCAAGGTCGATCAGTTTTTCAATACAATAATGGAGCACTGGTTTGTTAGCGACCGGGAGGAGTGTTTTGGGTTGTGAGTAAGACAAGGGATACAGTCTGGTGCCACGACCCGCACATAAAATTAACCCTTTCATCGCATGTTCACTCCTGCAAGCTCTGACGTATTTACAAGGTATGCGTTGATATATCGAAAGATTGGGCTACTACCTAGGATTTCTAAAGATTTATGGATTTTAGGCCTTGGCAGGATTGAATTATCTGGACATACTCTCTGGCGGTAGCTTGCCAGCTAAACTGGCCCGCACGAACCAATGCATTCATCCTCATTTCTACCCGTTGATTTTCGCTGTTCCACAAGAGTTTCCACCACTTGGAAAGTTCCTTTTCCCATTGACTTGGTGGAATCAGCGCGCCTGATTTCGTATGAACGATCACCTCGGAAATGCCTCCTTTTGTGGAAGACAAAACTGGTTTTCCTGAAGCCATCGCCTCCAGATTGACCCGACAGAACGCTTCATTCCAGACGGATGGAGTCGCGACAATATCCGCTATTTGATAGTAAAGCGGCATTTTGCGGGGGGAAACAAAATCAATAAATTTCACCTTCGTTTTCACCGGTTGGGACAGCTTATGCAAATAGCGTACATACTTGCTATTCCGGTTGCTGCCATACCCGGTTCCACCGACAATGACCAATCGGGCTTGCGGGTCTTCCCTGGCAACCTTGCGAAATGCCTTTATCAAAAGGTGAACTCCTTTTTCCCGTATGATTCTGCCAGCAAATAAAAGCACCCGATGGGACTCCTTCAAGCCATGTTTCTTCCGCAGTTTTGGAATCTCTGGAGAAAAGGCAGCCCGTACATAAGGTTCGAGGTGAACACCTAAATGAACGGCATGCACTTTTGCACCGTCAATCTGATGTCGGTTGATGAAATACTGTCGTAAAAAATGGCTGTTGGTAATCATTGCATCCATTTGCTGCACGACACGTTGCATGTTTTCACGAGAAATATTGGCAGGGGATGCATATACATGAGAGTGCATATTGAGCACAATCGTTGTATCAGGCAGATGTTTTCTTACGATTGGCACATAGGCGGGACGGTTCTCAATCAGAACAGCGTCAACTTGCCGATTCTTCAAATCATGAACAATCCGGCGAATATACTCTTTGGGGCTCCGATAGGCAAAGCGGATATAGTGAATGTTTCCTTTCTGCTGCGATTCGGAATATTCTCGACTTTTTCTGGAATAAATCAATACAGAATGCTCAAGGGCCAGTTCTTTGCTTACCTCGTCAATATCATGTTCCACTGAACTTCCTCTCACAGGAGGCACCGTGAAAGGGCCTGGACTAACGATAGCAATTCTCATATTTACCCTCCTCGTCTTTCCTTTCCATGGTGCCAATTAAAAGGGAGGAACTTATAATTTTTCAACGTGCGGGAATGCCGGAAGAGAATTGCGCGTATCAAAAATGCGGGCGGAATGCGACAAAATCAAATCATTCGGCAATACGGAATGATCAGCCAATATCACGACACAATCTTGCTCTGATAAACACTGCGGAGTAAGTTCAACGCTATAATGTGTCATTGTCCCTACACTCATCGTCGGGATATATGGGTCGTGATACTTCACCATTGCCCCTATCTCATGCAGCAGTTCAAAAATTTGCACCGCGGTTGATTCCCGCATATCATTGACATCCTTTTTGTAGGCGACCCCAACCAGCAAGATACGGCTTTCTGCCAACGGCTTATCCTCCGGCAAAAGTTTGGAGATGCGCTTGATGATGTATTGAGGCATTTTATCATTCACGTTTTTGGCTAGCAGGATAAACCTGCTGTCAATTTGGTACTGTTTCGCCTTCCATTGCAAATAGAGGGGGTCTACCGGAATACAGTGCCCGCCCACTCCCGGTCCCGGATAATACGGCGTAAACCCGTACGGTTTGGTCGTTGCCGCATCAATTACTTCCCAAACGTTAATTCCCATTTGATTGCATATCTCACAGATTTCATTCATGAACGAAATATTGATAAACCGTTGCGAGTTTTCCAAAAGCTTGGTCATCTCTGCTGTTCTTGGGCTGGAGACGGGAACCAGCTTCACAAACACTTTGCCGTACACTTCCTGAATCTTGTTCAGACATGCAGGGGTAACTCCGCTTACCACTTTCGGGATCTGATCGAGCGTATAATATTTGTTGCCCGGATCAATCCGCTCAGGAGAATAGCCGAGATAGAAATCCTGACCTACTTGTTTTCCGTTACGCTCCAAAATTGGCAAAAGCACTTCTTCCGTCGTCCCCGGAAATGTGGAGCTCTCCAGTACGATCAATTGATTGTGCAAAATGTGCGGTGCGATCGCATGTGTAACTGCCTGAACATAGCTTAAATCAGGATAGGCATGGTCGCGCAGCGGAGTTGGTACGCACAAGATGACGGTAGACACATCCTTCACTCTCTCAAATTGATCAGTAGGTTCAAATCCGCCCGACTTCATAAGTTCACCGACATCATCATCGGTCAAGTCTGTCAGATAAGACTTACCCTGTTTCAGGTTTTGAATTTTGCTAGCATCTATATCGATTCCGATTACCTGTAAGCCCTTAGAAACGAACAAAAGCGCCAGTGGTAATCCTACGTATCCGAGCCCGATAATGCCAACCTTCTCAACCGGTTTCGCATTCTCTTCCATTCTGGTTATCCCTCCTCAGGCTTTCGATGTGCTATTCATATGTCGTATACCCTATGGAGGATATGGTTATTTATACGGATTTTATAAAATAGATAGTTGTTGATAGATACCAACCTATAGAAACGCGCCCGGCATTTATCTTGCGCTGCGTCGGGCAGTGCAAAAAACTCTTAATAGAAAACCCCGCAATAAGATTTTCCATCCATGCGGGGCTGACTGGACTATTTCTGGGATTCCCATTCCTGTTTTAGAGAGAGGACCATTTGATGTAGATGGGATCTTTCTTTCGCATGACTGGCTTCCAATTCGCGGAGCCTAGTCTGAAAGTAAGTAAGCTGTTCGAAAACATGCCTGACTTGCTCGTTCATGCTGTTAACCAGTTCGTGTAAGCTGCTGACTTGCTCTTGTATGTGACGAATTTGCTCTTGCGTCTTGTTGTTCTCGTTTTGAACGTGACTGATCCTCTCTTCTAACAAGGTAACATCGGCTTCCAATTCCTGAAGTTTTGGCTCCGATTGATCATACTCAAAGAGTCGCTTGACGTAGTTGTTCTGTCCAACCGCATCTTGAATTTCTTCCATCTGGCCACAAAACACATCCGGCGTTATCCAATGAGTTACACTCGTCCTTTTGCGTTCTTCCATGTACCTTTTCCTCCTTCACCATATCATATGTAGGCGGATGACGATGGGTTAACCTATCCTGAATCGGCTGTGTCGGGCAGGGCTGCAAAAAGAAAAGCCGCTGCAGACCAGGGAAGTCTACAACGGCTGGCGTTGAGCATTCATCGAGAATTGACGGCGAAAGCGCAAGCTGTAATTGCGTGCCTCTTCCACACTTTTGATTTGCTGTCTTTGCCACTCTAACAAAATACGATCGATATAACGAATATATAATTTCCCTACAGAAGCTGCTTCTCGAAGTGCGGTCAGTATCAAATCGGCCGAATAACGATCCTGTTCCAGCCAGATTTGCAGCGTCTCGATCTCAAACGGAGACAATGGCCGTCCGAATGTTTGTTCAAACTGCTGGTACAGATTGCTGCCCGAGAACGATCCGGCTGCTGTTTCCGCCATCATGTCCGAAAATGATTCAACCGCTGCCCGCTGTTCATCTTTTATGCACTGGTACAACCGCCGATACAGCGGTTCAAGATTATACCGCTCCGAGCGAACGCCGGTCTGCTCGTCAATCACTTCATCGATGGCCAAATACTCTTCTTTCAAGAGCTTTTGCAGTAATTGAATAAGCCGAAGATTCGGCATGGAGAGCCTCTCTTCCAACTGCAGCAGCGTCGGAAACAGATTGCCCTCTTGTTGAAACGACAAGAGGTGGATAATCAGCATCATTTCATCATCTGAAAGGGCCATCCGCTTATATTTCTTTAACAGCAAATTGGATACGGACGTCGCACCCTCTTGCAGAATCTGAAGAATATGTTGATCCATGTTGTTTATTCACCCCGTAATTATTATAGCAAGAGAGACCGACAAAAACTAAGAATAAAAATTGACACTCCGCTACTCGGGTAACGGAGTGCTGCATTTGAATCTGCGCAATGTTTACCGTTTATGGATAGAGTCTGTACAGCAAACGTGGGAACGGAATGGTTTCACGCACATGATCAAGCCCGCAGATCCACGCGACTGTCCGCTCAAGGCCAAGGCCGAAGCCGGAATGCGGAACGGTACCGTATTTGCGAAGGTCAAGATACCACTTATACGCCTCTTCAGAGAGGTGGTGTTCTTTGAAGCGCTCTTCCAAAAGGGCCGGATCGTCAATTCGCTGGCTTCCGCCGATGATCTCGCCATATCCTTCCGGCGCGATCAAATCAGCGCAGAGCACAACTTCTGGACGCTCAGGATCTGGTTTCATATAGAACGCCTTGATTTCGGTCGGATAATGCGTGATAAATACCGGCTTGTCGAAATGCTCGGCAATCATCGTTTCATCCGGAGCCCCGAAGTCATCTCCCCACTTGATTTCACTGCCTTTTTCCTGCAGCAATTTGATCGCGTCATCATAAGTGATGCGAGGGAACGGAGCCAACACATTTTGCAGCTTGGACGTATCGCGCTCAAGCGTTTTTAATTCTTTTTGGCAGTTTTTCAGTACCGATTGCACGATATGGGAGACGAAGTTCTCCTGAATGCGGAGATTTTCTTCATGATCGACAAACGCCATCTCCGGTTCAATCATCCAGAACTCGATCAGGTGTCGGCGGGTCTTGGATTTCTCGGCACGGAATGTAGGGCCAAAAGAATATACGCGGCCTAACGCCATCGCAGCCGCTTCCATGTAAAGCTGACCGCTTTGGGACAGATAAGCGTCTTCATCAAAGTATTTCGTATGGAACAGGTTGGTTGTTCCTTCCGCAGAGGTTGGAGTCAAAATCGGCGGATCCACCTTGTAGAAACCGTTTTGTTGGAAGAACTCGTAAACGGCCCGAATAATTTCGGAACGAATCGCCATTACAGCGCGTTGGCGAGGCGTGCGCAGCCAGAGATGGCGATGATCCATCAAAAAGTCTACACCGTGCTCTTTGAGGGAAATTGGATAATCTTCCGTAATTTGAATAATCTCCACTCCGGTTACAGTCAGTTCATATCCGCTTGGAGCGCGCTCATCGGCACGGACAATTCCGGTTATGTACATAGAGCTTTCTTGGGTCAGCTTGGTCGCTTTTTCCCAAGTCTCCTCATCCACTTCCGCTTTTACTACGACTCCTTGAACAAATCCGGAACCGTCACGAAGTTGGAGGAATTGAATTTTACCGCTGCTGCGTTTGTTATAAAGCCAGCAGCCCAATTTTACTTTTTCTCCCACATGCTGCCCCAGTTGGGCAATGGTTGTTAGCATCAAAGATATTCCCTCCATTACCAATACAAATAGCCTATACAATTATACTATTGTGATTTGCCTAATTCAACAAATCCCATCCGGCTGAAAGTCAGGTATAGGCGACACAATGAAAAGACCTGCCGTTTTAAGCCAAACGGCAGGTCCGGTATTTCTTTATTTACCTTCAACAAAACGCTTGATGCGTTCGATTCCTTTTTCCAATTGTTCCATGGACGCTGCATAGGAGATACGGACGTTGTTCGGCGCGCCAAAACCGCTGCCCGGAATAAGCGCAACTTTTTCTTGTTCCAAGAGCGCTTCGCTCCATTGGTCAACATCGGTATAGCCCATTTTCTTCATCGCTTCCGTCACATTTGGGAAGACGTAGAAAGCACCCTGCGGTTTCAAGCAAGAAATACCTTCAATCTGATTTAATAGCTCGACTACACGGTCACGGCGCTTCACGAATTCTTTTTTCATCATTTCAAGCGGTTCTTGGGTTCCGGTCAGGGCGGCAACAGCACCATACTGGGCAAACGAAGTTGGATTGGAAGTAGAATGGCTGGACAAGTCAACCATTGCTTGAATCAATTCCTGGTTACCTGCGGCATAACCCATCCGCCAGCCCGTCATGGAATACGGTTTGGACATCCCGTTGATGATAATTGTGTTTTCGTATGTTTCTTTGCTCAGGTTCGCCACACTGATATGCTCCTGGCCGTCGTAAATCAGCTTTTCGTAGATTTCGTCGGAGACCATCAACACATTATGCGTCAAGCAAACATCAGCGATCTCTTCCAGTTCTTTGCGGGTGTAAAGGCTGCCGGTCGGGTTGCTTGGCGAGTTGATAATCAGAGCGCGCGTACGTGGTGTAATCGCCGCTTTGACCTGATCTGCAGTGATTTTAAACTCGTTGGATTCCGGTCCTTCAATATAGACGGGAACACCGTCAGCCACTTTCACCATTTCCGGATAACTTACCCAGTATGGAATCGGGATAATAACCTCATCACCCGGATCTAACAGTGCCATAAACAAGTTAAATAACGCATGCTTGCCGCCATTGGTCACGAGAATTTGTTTCGGGCCGTAGGAAAGGTTGTTGTCTCGTTCAAATTTTTCACGGATCGCCTGGATTAATTCCGGGATACCGGCTGTTGCGGTGTACTTGGTTCTTCCTTCCCGCATCGCTTTTTCGGCTGCTTCAATAATATGAAGCGGTGTGTTAAAATCCGGCTCACCGGCACCCAGCCCAACGACATCTACTCCTTGTCTCTTCAGCTCGTTCGCTTTCGCAGTGATGGCAAGTGTTGGAGATGGTGAGAGAACTGAGACTCGTTTTGCAAGTTTCATGGTAACAAAGAACCCCCTTTGATTGTTAACATAATTAATGTTATGTATCCTTTTGATGCCAATGTGAACCATGACACATTTAGCCTATCATACCTTGCTTTTGTTTGTATAGGCATACACAAAAAAGAATACCGCTATTCCAATTGTGCTATATCTGCCTTAGGGAATAGCGGTACTCATCCATAATAGTATATGATCCTTGCTCACTTCCAACAATCCAGTTGATTTTTCCAGTTATACGTATTTGTTCGAACCATTGGCCACTTCATCTCGATTGTCATCTGCATTTTTCTGAACCACTGTCAATTTATTATCTTTCAGGTCATCTTCTCCTTCGTCCAAGTCGGGAATCATCTGATCGCCTGCAAAATCTTCCAAATCGTCAAATGAAGATTCTTCCCAATCATCGTCTGTCTGATCATCCAACCAATCAACGAGCAGTTCATCGGTCAACTCATCGTATAATCCTCCAACGAATTCAACTTCATCCTGAATGATAAAATCTGTTTCTTCCACAAGACCCTTCAGGTGAAGATTGGTCTGCTCCATACCTTCTTCTTGCTGAGGAACAGGCTGCTCCACCATTTCTACTTGTTGAAGATCGGGCTGTTCTACAATGACCTCCACGTGTTGATCAGCCTCATCTACATTGATTTCCATGTATTGATCGGCTTCATTTACATTATTGGTTTCCACGTGTTGATCAGCTACATTTACATTATTGGTTTCCACGTGTTGATCAGCTTCTACAATGGCCTCCATTTGATGATTGTCTTCTTCCTCGACGAACAACTCAGGGTGATCCATCTTTTCTCCCATCGCGATCCAATGCAGCACGCCTGCAATATGATCCTCCGCGTTCGTTCGGCTTACTGTAATGACCGCTCTTGAACGGTAAAGCTTCTTGATGGAAGCATGGCAAGAAACTTGATTTCCCATGGCCACCAGCACATACTGATCTGTCGCATACGGTTCGCCTAGCGGAATCGTCAAATCGATCATTTTTTGCTTGGCGGGCAGAGAGAAAACGATAATTCCGCATTGCTGTAAAGTTATGCGCTCCTTCGTCACCGAAACGACCGGGGAAAAAGAAAGCTTTCCTGGATGAATTGCCTGATCAGCGATCTTCTCGGTTGTGACACTGCCATCTGCTAATTTCGTTTTTGTTACCGCTTGATCGGCAATTTTCTCTGTTGTGATGGAAGCACTCGTTATTTTTGCGCTGGTAATGGCGCGATCAGCGATCTTCTCGGTTGTGGCGCAGGCATCCGCTAACTTCGCCCCTGTTATCGCATGATTGGCAATCTTTTCAGATGTGACGGAGGCAACTGCCAGCTTGGCTGCTGTTATTGCCAGATCGGTTATTTTCTCGGTTGATACTGATGAATCGGTCAATTTTGCTCCCGTTATTGAATGGTCAGCAATTTTTTCTGTCGTGATCGAAGTGTCCGCCAATTTTGAACCTGTTACCGCCTGATCGGCTATTTTCTCTGTGATCACACTAGCATCAGCCAGCTTCACTTCCGTTATGGCAAATTCGGCTATTTTTTCAGATGAAACTGCTGCATCAGCCAACTTCGCTTCGGTGATCGCCTGATTCACGATCTTCTCCGTTGTGACAGCCGCATCGGCCAACTTCGCTTCGGTGATCGCCTGATCCACGATCTTCTCCGTTGTGACACTGGCATCTGCAATCTTTGCTTCCGTGATCGCCTCATCAACAATTTTCTCAGAAGTGACGGAATGATCGGCCAACTTCGCTTCGGTGATCGCCTGATCCGTTATCTTCTCCGTTGTGACACTAGCATCTGCAATCTTTGCTTCCGTGATCGCCTCGTCCACGATCTTCTCCGTCGTGACTGCCGCATCGGCCAACTTCGCTCCCGTGATCGCCTCATCCACTATCTTCTCTGTTGTAACACTAGCATCAGCTATTTTCGTTCCTGTGATTGCCAGGTCCACGATCTTCTCCGTTGTGACAGCTGTGTCGGCTAACTTCGCTTCCGTAATCGCCTGATCCGCTATCTTCTCCGTCGTGACACTAGCGTCAGCCAATTTCGCTCTCGTTATTGAATGATCAGCAATTTTTTCTGTCGTGACGGATGTGTCTGCCAACTTTGCGTCTGTTATGGCTTGATCGGCTATTTTCTCGGTCGCTACGCATGCATCAGACAATTTCGCCCCCGTGATCGCATGATCAGCAATTTTTTCTGTCGTGACGGATGTATCGGCTAACTTCGATTCCGTGATCGCCTGATCCACTACCTTCTCTGTTATCACAGAAGCATCTGCCAGCTTCGCTTCCGTGATTGCCTGATCCGCTATCTTCTCCGTTGTGACAGCTGCTTCGGCCAACTTCGCTTCCGTGATCGCCTGATCCACTATCTTGTCCGTGATGACAGAAGCTTCGGCCAACTTCGCTTCCGTGATCGCCTGATCCGCTATCTTCTCCGTTGTGACAGCTGCTTCGGCCAACTTTGCTTCCGTGATTGCCTGATCCGCTATTTTCTCCGTTGTGACAGAAGCTTCGGCCAACTTCGATCCCGTGATCGCCTGATCCGCTATTTTCTTCGTTGAGACAGCGGCCTCGGCTAGCTTCGCTTCCGTGATCGCCTGATTAGCAAGCTTATCGGTTATGACGGAAGAACTTGCCAACTTGGCTCCCGTGATCGCCTGATCCGCTATCTTCTCCGTTGTAATGCACGCATCGATCAATTTCGCTCCCGTTATCACGTGATCAGCGATTTTTTCTGATGTGACACTAGCATTGGCTAGCTTCGCTTCCGTGATCGCCTGATCCGCTATCTTCCTTGTATAAATAGAAGCATCTGCCAATTTGGCTCCCGTGATCGCCTGATTGGCTATCTTTTCCGTTGTGACAGCTTCATCAGACAGCTTCACCCCCGTTATTGCCCAATCAGCGATTTTCTCGGTAGTTACGGATGTATCGGCTATCTTTGCTTCTGTAATCGTCAGATCGGCGACTTTCTCGGTGGTGATTGATGCATCGGCCAGTTTGGCTCCCGTTATTGCTTGATCGCTAATCTTTACGGTTGTGATTGCAGCATCCATCAACTTTGCTTCCGTGATTGCCTGATCAGCAATTTTTTCTGTCGTAATGGAATGATCAGCCAACTTCGCTTCCGTGACCGCTTGATCCGCTATCTTCTCGGTTTTCACGCAGGCATCGGCCAACTTAACTTCCGTTACTGCATGATCGGCAATCTTCTCGACAGTGACCGCTTCATCTGCCAGATTCGCTTCTCTAACACCTTGTTTCTGGATATGGATGGAAGCTATGGAAGCTGGAGCGAAATGATGCGAGGAAATTGTCCCGTCTGCAATCTTCTCCCCGGAAATTGACAGATCAGCGATATGGTTCCCATTAATCTGCTGCTTTCCAATCTTTTCGCACGTAATGCTTTCATCAGCAAGGTGTCTCGTCTGGATAGCCAGTGGCTTTACGTGCACCTCGTTGATCGCATCATCGGCAATTTTGTCACCGTAAACCGCTCCCACGGCAAGGTGTTTATTGGTGACAGCTTGGTCGGCGATTTTTTCCGGTGTAACGGATTGATCCTTCAAATGTTCGGTGTCAACCGTTTCTGTTTCAATGTGCTGGCCCTTGATTGCGTTTGATTCAATATTTTCACTGTGAACCGCTGAAATCCCCAAATGATGTTGTTGTACGCTTTTTGGCTGAAGATGAAACGACGTAATGCTTTCATTGGCGATTTTTTCAGAGGTAATCGATGAATTGGACAAATGGTGTTGCACGATTGATTTTTCTTGCAGGTGTTCGGAAGCGATGGTATTGGTTGCGATATGATGGCCAAAAATGGATTTATCAGCAATTTTTTCTTTGTTGACCGCGCCTTGGGCGATATGATGGTTTTTAACGGATTCATTGGCAATTTTAGATGATATTACCGCTAAATCAGCAATTTTGGATGATGTTACCGCTGAACCGGTCAATTTGTCTGCCGAGACGGACTCGGATGCTAGTTTGGATGTGGTGACCGAATGATCGGCCAAATGATTCGTTTGCACAGATGCATCTACAAGATGTTGGCGTTCTATGATTCTGTCCTTCAAATGCGTCCCATCAACGCTGCGCTTCGCCAATTTATCAGAGGTTACCGATTGGTCATGAAGATGCTCCGTTTCAATCGCTTCAAAAACGATGTGGTGCGGATAGATACTTCGCTCCGCAATTTTGGCTGCTGAAATGGCAAAATCGGCAATTTTTGACTCGGTTACCTGTTGATCGCCAATTTTTTTGTTCGTAATGAGATAATCATGCAGATGGCGGGTTTGTACGGAAAAGGGTTGAAGATGCAAATCACTGATCGATTCACGGGCAATTTTCGCAGAGGTAATAGCCTGATCTTGGATATGGTGGGTTGAGACTGCGTTATTGCCAAGCTTATCTGCCGTAACCGCTTCATTGCTCAAATGATTGGTTCCGATTGCCTCAGCCAGGATATGGCGTCCGTTAATTTGACCAAAGGCAATGCTTTCACTAAGAATAACACCATCAGCTAAATGCTTGGGTTGCACTGATTTTAGTTGTAGATGCTCGGAACCGATCGCTTCTTCTTGAATTTTATCACCTGTTACCGCCCTTTCTCGAATCTTCGAGGTAGTGACGGCACCGTCAGATATTTTGGCTGAGTTGATGATATAATTGGCGAGATTATTGGATTGAATCGTGCCGTTCTTTATCTTATCGCCTGTAATCGACTGATCTTGAAGTAAATCAGTAGTAATAGCTTGTTCATGGATATGTCGTGTGTTGATGGAGCCTTCCGCAATTTTTATCGAGTCGATGGTTTTGTCCGCCAGTTTTTCGGATGTGATGCTGTTATTCATGAGCTTATTGCCGGAAATCGAGCGGTCCTGCAGCTTTTCCCCGGAGATTGCGTAGTTGGCGATATGCTCTTCTCCGATCGAGTGCGGAGCAATCTTGCTTGATGTGACGGAATGATTGGCCAGTTTGGTATGGTCAATCGCGTAATCCTGAATTAAATCTTTTTCGATGCTGCCATGTTTGATCTTGCTTGCATCTATTGCCCGATTCGCAATTTTTTCTGTGGTAACCGATTGATCCATTAAATCGTCTGTATAGATGATCGAAGAGGCAAGTTCTTCTTTCCGCTCGAGAACCACTTTAGAAAAATTTTTTTGATTAGAGCCGACATCTTCATTCGGCACCGACTTAAGCGGTGGAAATGCTTTTACGTTATTGTTGGCCGGTTTCTCTTCTGCCAACGGCTCAGGTTCAGTCTCAATTTCATGCCCATTCTCGGGCTCATCCGTCAGCCAATCAGGCTGAAACACTTCTTCATCAAATAAAATGATCTGCTCTTGTACAGGCTTCTTTCGTTTTCGTTGCGGTTTGGCCATATGGGGTCCCTTCCTTTTCCCTGTTCTCCTCATCATGTCATCTGTACTATATTCATTTGACTAGATAGATGGCACATGTCACGGGGAAAATAGGTAAATGCACAGAAACCGGGCGAACGAAAAAAATCTTTGATCAAGACCAAAACTGGCAGCATGTTATAAGAAAACCCACCGTTAAGTCATAACCACCGGCTTAGCCGGTGGCTTCCTTCAGCCCTATAAGGGCATGTTACAAGCAAGCGCCTCAAAGGCGCACTGAAATTCTGCCAACCGCGTTCGACCACAGGCTGGCCCCTGAAAAGGGGCTACTTTACCTGCCCTTTTTCACCGACTCACCCGTGAACGGGTCGATCAGCTCTTTCATCGCTAGCTGTTCGTAATTCTTGTCCTCCACCAGTTGGTTGCGAATGTATTCCTCAATTACCTTTTTATTTCGTCCTACCGTATCCACATAATATCCTCTACACCAGAATTGGCGGTTTCCGTACCGATATTTCATATTTGCAAACTTGTCAAAGATCATCAATGAGCTTTTCCCTTTTAAATAGCCCATGAACTCCGACACGCTGATCTTTGGGGGGATGCTCACCAGCATATGTATATGGTCCGGGCAGGCTTCAGCTTCGATAATTTCTACTCCTTTTCTTTCACATAATTCACGTAATATCTTTCCAATCTCTCTTTTTAATTTCCCGTATATCACTTGTCTACGGTATTTGGGTGCAAAAACGAGATGATATTTGCAGTTCCATTTCGTGTGTGCTAGACTGCTCTTGTCCATCCTTTGTCCTCCTTTGATGATGTGTGCGGTTGGCAGACCGGCTCTCATCTTATCATTGGGTTCAAAGGATGGCTACTCATAGCTATAAGCTTTCCTGAACCCCCAGTCTAACTGGGGGTTTTCATATACAAAAAGGCCCGAAGAATTGCTCTTCGGGTCATACGACTTCGAGTCATACAAACGGAGCTTCCCACGCCTTTTTCCGCCAGCCAAAACGGTGATCCACTACGTTGAGCTGGCGATCAAGCTGTACGTCGACACCGAACGGAAGCTTCTTGTTGTACCAAAACCGCATCTCGCTCCAACGAACCTCATAACCGTCTTGAATCTCCTTGTAGGTGACATGGATGCGCTGGGCAAATTGCAAAAACGTCCGTACGCCGTCCGTATTCAGCGTAGCCAGTATGATCGGATGCTCTTCCGCCTTGGCGTACTCATCCTCGACGATCACATAATCTCCGAGAATTCTTCCGGTATAAAATCGGTCAGACGCTTCAAAAACGAACAGCCAGTGAAACCAATGAAATGTTGGCACCACATGGCAAACACCTGCTGCCGGGATCCGCTTTCGGACCAATTGGAGGAGGAAGCGGTGATACAATGCTCTTCCGGCAATATAGGCAAACGTGATTCCGTATACCCAACAAAACAGGGGAGCCGGGTTCCAGTCAAGTCCAACCCAAAAAAATGCCCCGATCGCGTGAATCACAAACAGATAAGGATCAAAAATGGCAAGGATGTCAAGATGGACCCATTTCTTGGAGAAAGGCCTGATTGACTGTACCCCATAGGCATTCAGCGAATCCAGAAAGACGTGAAATCCAACAGACAGGAACGTCCACAGGAACAGGGTAAAGCTGTGCTCTTGAACCCCAAATCCCCAGGCAAGCGGCAGGCTGATCACGGCTGACCAGAGAAACAACGCAGGTATGGAGTGTGTGATTCCACGATGATGACAAATATAGCTTTTAAATCCTTTCAGACGGATAACGACGTCAAAATCCGGGGCATGCGAGCCAATCAGCGTTCCTGTCAATACAGCACCGGCAACGGCAGGATGGTGGGCCACGGCCGGATCGAGGTAAGCCAAGCCAGCAAGGGTAACGCCAAACAACAAATGGCTTGCAGTATCCATCTTATCCCTCCATTTAACGTAAGCATCGCCAATTTCAGCTTACCAGCCAAATATGAACGAATCGTTAACGGACGATTAAATGGAGTTGAAGCTTTTTTCATCCTTTCCCAGATGGAATAACGGAAGCAAAAGCGTCGATAATTTCCTGGGGAAGATCGGTTGACTTGCGCTCACGGGTATTGATCATTACCATTGTCACGTCGGCATCACAAACCAGTTGATCCTTGCCGTTGTACAATTCGTGGCGGACAACCATGCTTTTGCTGCCCAAACGGAGCGGTTTGGAGACTACCTTGATCACTTCACCCATCCTGACTTCCTTGCGATAATTTACGTTGATATTTACAACGACAGGCATTATCTCGCGCCGTCTTAATTCTTCCAGCGTGAGACCCGATTGAATAATCCAGTCAAAACGGCCCCACTCCATATATTCCAAATACTTCGCGTTATTGACATGGCCAATGGTATCTACTTCTGTTGAGCGAACGGTGATGTATAATACATGTTCTGTCACAGTAAAACCCTCGCTTTCTCCACGTTCTCCTTTTTTCCAGTATATCGCATTTCACGTTATGAGTGAATATTCATTCACAATTTGCCCCGTGCCTTTTTCCTTCCCTCTCGTTATAATGAAGAAAACCAAAAAATCCTTGCGAGGTGAAAGCGATGTTACAGCACACATTGTTTGACCGCGATATCCCCGGTGCGCTCCAATCCTAGTCGGACGGGAATGGAGTAGCTGCCAATTCTGCCCGGCTAGCGGATAAATCCAAGCTGATTCCTGTCATTTATCCACTCCGGGAGGTACTTTGAATGAATACAGAACGTAAACAACAAATTGCAGGAAGCATATTTTTGTCGCTGGCCGCAGCGATTTGGGGCGGTGTCTATGTCGTTAGCAAGGTAGTGTTGGACGTGATTCCGCCGTTTACCTTGTTGGAAATCCGCTTCGCTATCGCTTTGCTTGTACTAGGCAGTATCGTTGTCATGCGCAAAAGCTATGTGCCCCGCCATGACATTCCCACGATGATGGGAATCGGATTTGTCGGTGTAACACTTTCGATCGGAGCACAATTTTTGGGGACAAAACTTTCCTCAGCACATATGGGAGCGCTGATTACTTCCGCTTCGCCTGCCTTTATCGTCATTTTTGCCGTTTGGCTGCTGCGGGAAAAAGTGCAATTTTCCCAGCTTCTCGGGATCATCCTTGCTACCGTGGGAGTGATCGTCGTGGTAGGTGTGCCTGATCAGGCTGCGGCTTCCACTTCCTT
Organism: Paenibacillaceae bacterium; assembly: GCA_041920465.1. Lineage (GTDB taxonomy): Bacteria > Bacillota > Bacilli > Brevibacillales > Brevibacillaceae > Brevibacillus_H. The sequence goes on from JBHGXW010000020.1 coordinate 61,802, forward strand.
CGCCGGCAATCTGATCTTGCTTGCGGCTGCCGTTACGTGGGCGCTGTATACCGTGATGGGCAAACGGGCAACTGCCATTTACTCTTCCCTAGTCGTTACTGCCTACGCGGCTTTGTTTGGACTTATCTTTACCTTTCCCGTCATGCTGTGGGAACTGTCGGTTACTCCGGTCAATTGGTCGTTCGGCTGGAAAATCTGGGCAGGTGTCTTATATCTGGGAATCATCTCAACGGCCGGGGCGTTCTATCTGTGGAACAAGGGGTTTGAGCTGATGAGTGCGGGCAGCGCAGCCGGCTTCTTCTTTATTCAGCCGATTGTCGGTTCTTTTTTTGGCTGGCTGCTTTTGGATGAGCATTTGAATCTGGGCTTTTTCATTGGCGCCCTTCTGATTTTTGGAGGGGTCGCAATCTCCAATCTTGGTGTCAAACGCCGTTAGGACGAATCAGGCGTGCCGGCCGTTTGGGCCAAGGCGCGCCTTTTTTCTTGCTGTTTCCTTGAGAATACAAGCTATTGCGAAGCAAAAGCTTCCCCTCTTTTGGCAGCACCCACTGCTTCCCAGATATACAAGGAGACATAACTGCGGTATGGAGCCCAACTCTCGCCAATCCGGCGTATTTGGGATTCATCCGGTTTGTCGGCCAGTCCGTATACAAGCTGGATTCCGTTGCGAAGGCCAATATCAGCAGCAGGCAGCAAATCAGGGCGGCCCATGCCAAACATTAAGAGACACTCCACGGTCCAGCGGCCAATCCCTCTCAACGGAAGCAGGTAGTCTACCACTTCCTGATCGGACATCTGCTCCAGCCGCTCCAGTTCTATCCTTCCTTCCACGACTGCTTTGGCAAAATCAATCAGATATTCAGCTTTTCGCTGGCTGTACTGCAGCTTGCGCAATTCTTCCACCTTGAGATTGGCTACTTTCTCCGGAGTGGGAAACAACAAGTAGGAGTTGCCTTCTTCGTCATACAGGGAATCTCCGGCTAATTGAAGCAAACGGTGCGTAAGTGTGGCTGCAAACGCCAAATTCAACTGTTGGCCAATAATCGTGCGAATCATCGATTGGAACAAATCGGGATCAAGCAAATAGCGCAGCCCGCGGAATGCATCGGCAAGCGGTCGTAGATGCTGATCTTCCGCCATATGCCGGTAAAGCGGCAAAAGATCATAATCAGCCGAAAACATATGGCGAACCGTTGCAATCAAAGACTCTTGCTGCTTGGCAGATAACGGTTCATGAGCCGAAACCGTTAAAACGGGATTCTCGCAATCGCCGGAAAAACGCAGCGTCACCAGAACCGGCCTTCCCTTCAAGCGAAACGCCCGGCGCAAAATACCGCTATTGGCATCAATGCGAAACTGATCGTCGGGATGTGATTCCAGCCTGCGAAGCAATCTTTCGAATGAATAAGGCGGACGTAAGGGAATTGTCGTATGAAACATCGTTCGAATTAACACCTCATTTCTAATCCATATTGTACCAACTCGTCGGGATCGCCTGCAATCACGCATAATTAGAAAGCAAAAACCCCCAGAGAGCTCTGGAGGTTGAATGACACAATCTTATTTGAACAAGCTTTTGAGAACGAACCAAACGTTGGCAGGACGCTCAGCCAAGCGGCGCATGTTGTATCCGAACCAGTCATTGCCGTATGGTACGTAGACACGCATGCGGTAGCCTTCTTTCGCAAGGTCAAGCTGAGCTTGCGTACGGATTCCGTACAGCATCTGGAATTCAAATTGAGTACGGGGAATTTTGTATTCTTTCTCAAGCTGCTTCACATAATTGATGATGTTGTCGTCGTGCGTTGCGATCGCAGCATAGCAACCGTTCAGCAAGTGCTGCTTAATGATTTTCTTGTAATTTTCATCCACATCCGCTTTGTTCGGAAAGGCAACTTCCGGAGATTCCTTATACGCGCCTTTCACCAGACGAAGGTTTACTTTTTTCTCCTTCAACTTCTCAATGTCGTCAGCAGACTTGTACAGGTAGGCTTGGATGACAGTGCCCACGTTGTCATACTCTTGGAGAAGTTCATCCAAAATCTCAAGAGTAACCTCGTTATGTGCGTAGTCTTCCATATCGATGCGGACGAAGTTGTTTCCGTACTGCTTGGCAGCATCGAGAATACGGCGCATGTTTTTCATGCACAGATCACGGCTGATATCAAGACCGAGCTGGGTCATTTTGAGCGAGAGGTTGCAGTTCACGCCAGAGGTGTAAATGGCTTCAAGCGTTTTAATACAGTAATCAGTTGATTCATTCGCTTCTTCTACGCTGAATACAAATTCGCCCAAGTGATCCAGCGTACACACAAGCCCTTTGTTGTTCAACTCTCGCACGTTGGCGATTGCTTCCGGAATGGTGACACCCGCTACAAATCGGCTCGCCCCGAAACGAAGTCCCCATTTTTTCGCTGCCGCGTTTAATGATTTACTTTTGGATAGGAACAGAAAAAAGTCCCTCATGAGTTGTTCCATCGTTCCAAGTCTCCTCCTCATCTTGCCTGTCTGATTGACATATTAAGCAAGAAGCGTGCCAATCAATATGTCACAACAAATACATAGAAAACAGCTTGATTTTTGCATTTATCGACATTTATGTACAATTTGTGTTCATTGTTGTACACTAATGCTTATATAATTCTTCTTTTAATATAGGATGTGATCTTTTGAAATCCTTATTCTCGCTTCAAACGCCTGTACAGCAGATCTTTTTGCCAATCGAACCGGATCAATTGACACAAATAGACAAAACAAACTTTGCCGGTACTGTTTCCATCCATTCTTCTGTAATGGAAGCAGCATCCATTTTCATTAACTCACGGCATGCTTCGCCGCAATCGATTGAGTCGCCTCTTTTGGTCGTTGACAAGGAAGAACGCCCGGTTGGCACTCTTCCCGTAGTTACGTTATTGGAGGTGCTCGCTACCATCTCCTCTAATCAGTCTTCTCTGCTTGATACGCTGCTTGCCACGATGAGTGAGGCGACGACTGTGGTAGACAAGGAAAACACGGTTGTGTACTGGAACGAAGCCGCAGAAAAAATTTATAAACTTGCAAAACAAGAAGTGATCGGTACCTCTTTGGACACACACTTCGCGAGTGAGTCAATCCGGCTGAAGGACGCTTTGACGGAAGGCGCTTCTGTACAGCGGATGTATCATATCCCTCGTCCCGATCACCACGTTCTGATCAATTCGGCTCCCATCCGCCAGAATGGACAGATCATTGGAGCAATCTCTATCGAGCAGGATATTACGGAGTTGGTCCGCCTTCACGAGGAATTGGCCCATACGACCGCCCATCTGCACAATTTGCAGCAGGAAATGAATCGATTTCAGGCTACGGATGATTCATTTTATCCCATTAAGGGACATTCGGCGGCGATTCAACAAGCCATTCAGTCGGCTAAAAAGGTGGCCCAGACGGATGCAACCGTCCTCCTCTATGGGGAAAGCGGTGTAGGGAAAGAGTTGTTTGCACAGGCGATTCATCAGTCCAGCCGCCGTCGGGAAAAGCCGTTTATCGCGATTAATTGTGCAGCCATCCCTGCTGCTTTGTTCGAAAGCGAATTATTCGGTTACCAAGGGGGAGCATTCACCGGAGCGGAACGGAAAGGGAAGCCGGGCAAACTGGAATTGGCGCATGGGGGTACACTCTTTTTGGATGAAGTGGGAGAACTGCCGCTGGAGCTGCAAGTGAAGCTGCTTCGCGCCCTGCAGGAACGACAGTTTTACCGCATAGGCGGTACGGAGCCGATTACGGTGAACACGAGAATTATTGCGGCAACCAATCGCAACCTTGAACAGATGGTGGCAGAAGGCAAATTCCGTGAAGATTTGTATTATCGGCTGAACGTCTTTTCCCTGGAAATTCCTCCACTTCGCGAAAGAAAAGAAGATATTCCGGGGCTTGTCCAAATTTTTTTGCAAGAATACTCCGTTACCCACGAACATCCGGTTCCCCGCATCTCTTCCGAAGTGATGCAAGCATTGCTTGACTATTCGTGGCCAGGCAATATCCGGCAGTTGCGCAACGTGATGGAACGGCTGTCGATTCTGCAGGAAGGCGGCGTGATTTTTTACGAGCATTTGCCGCTCTCCATCAAGACCCATATGCCTGCTTCGCTTACCGTCAGCCGGGCTATGTATGCCAATGACCATTCCCTGGATGCGCCGTTTGCCGTTTATGACGAAGCCCAGGAGAAGAAACGAATCATTTCAGCGCTGGACCGCACATACGGCAACAAGAAAGCTGCCGCCCAATTACTGGGGATTTCGCGCGGAACGCTGTACAACAAGCTGCGCAAATACGGAATAGAGTAATAACCCCAAAAAACCCTCCCGCATTTTTGATTCGGGAGGGTTTTTCCTGCTATTTGATCTTTAATTCTTGCAATTGTCGATGCAATAAATATTTCCGCAACTCATGCAAGCTTTTGCTCGTAATGTCAATGATTTTGCAGCCGTGAACGTAACCGTCCTGCTCATTGATATGGATTACTTCCAATTTTGATTGGACAATGCCTTTCTCCCGTCCGTACAGTTCCGAGTAGAAGGTGAGCTGCGTTTTCGGCGCGATCTTCTGCTCAAATCGGAAAGCAAGCCCGCCCAAACTAAGATTAACCACTTCCACCTTAGGGTCGGCTATCCCGGTTTTCGACGTATTCTGGGATACTACCCTGATCCATCCGGGAAGGGTTACATCATACCGCGGGTACCGCCGGCGCTGTTCCTTGAATTCCAGCACACTTGGGGGATTAAAGATAATTAGCCGCTTCGGCTCCTTGGCCAAAACCACGCCTTGAAACGAATAAATTTCAGACAAATCCCGGGTAATCATGCATGAGACCGGATCGCCTACGCTGATCTCGATCTCTTCCTCAAATACCGCTTCCACGATATCCCCCTGTTCATATTTGACACTGCCCTCAATCATTTTTTTCCCGTGTTTGATTTGGATTATATCCTCCATATATTCCTCCGCGCCCAAATATTTCTGTAATCTTATATACCCTGATTGGCGAAAAAGAATCCTACCTGCTGCAAAAATAAGTTATAATGGGAGCATCGCTCCAAGGGAGGTTATCGTACACATGTCTTCTTATCAATTGATTACACTTCTTTTGGCCTTTTCCGTAGCCTCTTGCCTTGTTGGAATCGGCATTGCCATCAGCCTGAAAAGCGTCATCGGCGGAATCGCCTGTGCGCTCTTGGCTACGATTCTGATGGGTGTAGGTTTCTCCTACAAGAAAAGACATCAAGGCTAACGGCGTATCAGCAAGCTGTTCAAATAAAACAACAGAGATGCCAAGCCGCTTGCTTCCCGCAGCAACTGCTTGGAAATGGCATAAATTTGCGGCTGGCTGCGGTTTACTTTGCGATCGGCCAAATAGAATGCTACCAATCCATCCACAATCATGCGGTGGAACTCAGGATGCGGCAGCCGCTCTAAGCTTGCTTTCGCCTGCTCGATAAAATACTGCAACCGCTCCAAAGCTTCCTCAGTGGACCGATAGTAACTCACAAAATTCAGATCCCCGCCAATTCGGTCTTCCTCTAAATCAATCAAGTAATCGAGCAGTATATGTAACCCGCAAATCCACGGAAAATAAGCGGCATTTAACGCGTCTACATGCTCGGGATCGATCTCGGGTTGGGTTGCCAGGCAAAACAGCGCGAAGATCCCAATCGTCGACCCTGTCACCGCCGAAAATTCCTGCCAAAATAATTGCGGACAGAGAAGCTTGTACTTTTCCCACCAGGCGAGAAGTTCAGCTTCTCTTTTTTCATGGGCGATATGTTTGTACACTTGCAAATCACTATACAGGGAAGAGAGTTCCAACACTTTCGATTGTATGCTGGCATAAGAAGGCAGCTTCTTGATTTGTTTCTGGCACTCCAGCACCAACCCCGCCAAAAAACCACCATCATCCTTTTCGTTGCGGTACCGATAATAGTTCCGAAGCGGAGCGTCAGGCACCAGCGCATCCTGCATCGCATAATGCAGCTGCCTGAAATCCTGCGGGTCCAGAGAAGTGCTGCGATCACACAAGTTATCCAGATAATCGCTGATCGTTTGATAAGCTACAATGAGCGGAACCAGTGTATCTGCGTGCGCAATTACCTGTGTCGCATAAACGGTACCGCCCTCACAATGAAACCGTTTGGTTTCCATACTGGCGAGGGCTTGCTTACGCAATTCAGGATCGGGAATATTCTGGGCTTTGTTGTACCAGTGTGCGAAGGTATGGTCTAAACGCGGTTTCACATAGCGATACATACGATATAAAAGCTGCCAAGAATGCCGTATTGGTTTCCCATTCACATCCCTATCCTCCTTTTTGTGCCATCCACATTGTAGCACAAGATTTTTACCCACCGTTAGTATAACGTCCTATCCCCCATTTTTACCCATTTTCCCCTTCTCAACTCCAATCACTTTGTGAATTTTTCGGTGTTATCATTATGAACTTTCTATATTTTCTGTAGTTTTTTGTAGGATTCAATGGCACTTCTTTATAATAAATGCAAAATGTTCCTGTACATACAAAAAAAGAAATGAAAAGGGGGATTTCATGTGAAGAAACGAACATTGCTTGCATCTCTATTATTTTTTGTCAGTATGACACTTCTCAGCGCTTGTGGCGGAGCAACCACATCAACCGGTCAGTCAGCCAGCAAAGACCCTTCGCAAGTGATTATTGCAACGGGTGGTACGGGAGGAACGTACTATCCCCTAGGAGGTGGTATGGCCGAACAAATTTCCAAAAATGCAGGCGTAACGGCAACCGCCCAATCAACAGGAGCTTCCGCCGAAAACATCCGCTTGCTGCGTGACAAAAAAGCAGACATCGCCTTTACGCAAAGCGACATCGCCGATTATGCCAGCAAAGGTGTTAACATGTTCCAGCAGGACGGCAAAATCGAATCTTTCCAAGTGATGGGCTCACTATATAACGAAACCGTACAGCTTGTCGTGTCAGCCGACAGCAATATTAATTCGGTCGCCGATCTGAAAGGCAAGCGTGTTTCCGTTGGTGCGCCGGGAAGCGGAACTGAAGCCAACGCGATGCAAATTCTCGAAGCTTACGGACTGAAATTCGAAGATTTGCAGCTTCAGCGCCTCTCTTTTGCTGATTCCGCCAAGGCGATCCAGGACGGGCAGCTGGATGCCGCTTTCCAAACAGCAGGTACACCAACCGCCGCGATAACCGAATTGGCAGCTACCAAAGGCGTGAAGATTGTCGCTATTGATCCCGACAAGATTGATGCGCTGATCGCGAAATATCCGTATTACGTCAAAACAACGATTCCGGCCAACACCTATCAAACCGTTCCGACCGACATAACTACAGTCTCTGTGAAAGCGATGTTAATCGTACGCAGCGACTTAAGTGAAGACTTGGTGTACAAAATGACCAAAGCCATTTTTGAAAATACCGACAAACTGGGTCACGCCAAGGCAAAAGAAATCAAAATGGACAAAGCACTGGAAGGGGTTAGCCTGCCAGTACATCCGGGTGCCAAAAAATTCTTCAGCGAAAAAGGTGTAAAATAATTCCATATGTCAGCGCAAAGCCATACGGTTTCATGGAAAGGGCGGAGTAGAATCCGCCTTTTCCCCTTCTTGCTTCTAATCATTTTGATCGCGGGCATGTTCACCTTTCCCTTCGAGCAGTACCTCGTCATCCGTGATACCAGAACCAATCAGCTGCTTTGGAAAATGAAAGCGCCAGAAAACAGTACCTTCTCCATTCAATGGACGCATTCCATCCATCGGACACCTGTTGAAGAATATTACGTCATTCATAACCGACAGATTGAACTTACCCGAATGTCGTTTAAAGATTACGGAATCGGCATGAACAGCCAGCTAGCTTCCGGGGAACAGTTGATCATGGAAGAAGGCAAGTTCGTGATTGCCAACATGAAGCAAATTTTCCCCGCGCTTCATCTGTTTGTCGGACAAGTGCGGGCCCATCACACGATTCACGTCGGAGAGTTCAGCATGCCGCTTGAAGCCGTCGCGCAACCGGGCACAGCCATCACTATTTCAGTGGAACAGCAGTCCATCGTCAATCTATTAGGAGGGGATTTTATACGTGAGCACCGTTACGAATAATCAGCAAGAGATTGATGAACTTATCTCAAAATACGATCGTGAGGCTTCGTTTCGCCATTTGACAGGGCCGTTCAAAACAATCAGCTATGTGCTGCTCGTCCTGTTTTCGCTTTATCAACTGGCCAGTTCTTTTTATTTCACCTTTCCTCCCCAAATTCACCGCCCCATTCACCTGGCGTTTGGGCTCGGGCTGATCTTCCTCTTGTATTCGGGAAGCAAGGTGAAAGACAAACCGCTTGGACTTGGCTCCGTTATTTTGACTGTACTCGGATTTCTTTTGCCCCTGTACTGGGTCTTCAATTACGAAGGACTCGTGCTTCGGACGGGGAATTACACCCAGCTTGATTTAATCGTCGGCGGTTTGGCCATAGTATTCGTACTGGAAGCGGCGCGCCGCGTTGTCGGTTGGCCGATTACCATCATCGCTTTGGTTTTTCTTTTGTATACCTATCTGGGGCCGTACATGCCAAGCTTTTTGGAACATCGGGGAGTAGATGTTGACCGGATTATTGGACACACCTTTTTTACCCTGGAGGGCATTTTCGGCACGCCGATTATGGTTTCGTCCACGTTTATCTTTTTGTATATCTTGTTCGGAGCTTTCCTGGAAAAAACCGGCGTAGGGCAATACTTCAACGATTTGTCGCTTGTCGTGGCAGGCAGAAGAATCGGCGGGCCGGCCAAAGTTGCCGTATTCTCCAGTGCGCTGCAAGGGACGATTAGCGGAAGCTCTGTTGCCAACGTGGTGACTTCCGGCGCCTTCACCATTCCGATGATGAAACGGTTGGGGTATCGCGCAGAATTTGCCGGAGCGGTAGAAGCTTCTTCATCGACCGGTGGACAGATCATGCCGCCAATCATGGGAGCTGCCGCCTTCCTGATGGCTGAATTCATCAATATGAATTACTGGGAGATTGCCAAAGCAGCTGCTCTGCCGGCGATCCTGTTTTTTACCGGCGTATGGATCATGGTTCATTTCGAAGCCAAACGATTGGGGCTTAGAGGGCTGTCCAAGGAAGAGATTCCCGACAAGAAAGAGATTCTGAAAAAATCTTATTTGCTTCTGCCTATTCTGGTGATCATCGTCGTACTGATACTGGGGTATTCGGCGGAAGCATCTGCCATAATCGGGATCATCTCTGTCGTGATCGTCGGAGCGTTCCGCAAAGAGACGCGTATGTCTTTGCCCGACATACTGGAAGCTCTGGCATCCGGTGCGCGCATGGCGCTAGGAGTCGTGGCCGCAACAGCCTGCGCAGGAATTATCGTGGGAACCATTACCCTCACCGGTATCGGCCTGAAGTTAGCCAACGGTTTGATTGATCTGGCAGGCGGCGTACTCATACTCACTCTCTTCTTCACTATGGTGGCCTCGCTCATTCTTGGCATGGGCACTCCCACTACGGCTAACTACATCATTACCTCAACCATTGCCGCTCCTGCTTTGGTTCAATTGAAAGTTCCCGAATTGGCGGCTCACATGTTCACGTTCTACTTCGGCATTGTAGCCGACATTACACCTCCTGTCGCCTTGGCGGCCTTTGCAGCGGCGGGAATTGCCAAATCAAGCCCGGTCAAGACAGGGATTGAATCAACCAGGCTTTCGATTGCCGCTTTTCTGGCCCCGTATATCTTTGTCTTGTCGCCTGAACTGCTTCTGATCAACACAACCTGGTACGAGGCAGTCTGGGTGATGTTTACTTCATTTGTGGGGATGATTGGTGTTGGTGCAGGGATGATTGGTTTCTGGATGAGCAAGATGAATCCATTAGAGCGCATTCTGGCAATTGCCGGCGGGTTGCTGTGCATTATTCCCGGGATCATCACCGACACTTGCGGATTTGTGCTGCTCCTGTTGGTGTATGGATTTTCACGATACAAAGCACGAGGAGAAAAACATAGGCAGGAAAACGCAAGACAAGCCCAAGCGGAAACAGGAAGTCCTGTTTGATGAATACAGCTTTATTTACAGCCAAAGGCAGGGAATCCATCCCTGCCTTTTTACTTAAAATGCTTCAGGTGCGTCCAGCCCTCTTCTTGTTCTACCAGCCCCAACTTCAACAGCCTGCCCATCGCCCGTTTGAAAGCAGATTTGCTGATGCCGAATTTCTGTTTGATTATCTTTGGATCGGTATTGTCGGTATACGGCATTGCTCCTCCGCGATCTTTGAGGATTTGCAGGATTTTGTCAGCATCTTCTTCATAGGATACCTCTTTGCGCGCTCGCATGGAGCCGTTTAACCGCCCGTCTTGCCGGACGAAAGTGACGCGGCATTGAACCGTCTGCCCCATTCTCAAAGGTTCTGTCATTTCATCACGGTGGACAAACATGATGTGTTCATCCTCGGTAAACAGAAACGCTCCTGCTCCGATTACCTTATAGACGGTGCCTTCCACCTTTTTATTTACCATTTTGGGATCAGCCGGCTGGGCGATCTGCGTGATTATCTCTTCGTCAGCTGGTTTCGCCAATAATCTGCCTTGCTTATCTCTAGCAAGAGTCACCAATACCCGATCTCCGGGCCGTGGCCACTCCTGACGAAGTTTTGGCAAATCGTCGACAAACAACAGCAAATCCTTGCCGATTTCATTATGAAGAAACACGCCTAACCGTTGATTTACGTCAACAACACGTAACCAGCCATACTCCCCTACCCGTACATTCGGCATTTTCATCGTAGCGGCTAATCGGTTCTCATGGTCATGGTACAAAAATACCTCTACCTTTTCTCCCGGTTTCAAGGCTCTCGTCGCATCATTATGGTGGAGCAGAATTTCGTCATTACCCATTTTGAGAAAATAACCAAATGGTTTCTCATGGGAGACCGGCAACGTTACCACATTTCCCGCTTGCCAATTATGTAATTCCCGATTCAAACAATCACTTCCTTATTGGTGAAACTGCTGACATCCATAGTTTGTACACTTTCCTTGCTTACAAACTTCCTGTCAATGCCAAAGAAGCATGTCTACCATTATACACGAAGAAAAGCGCGGCGCCATCGTTTCCATGCATAAAAAAACGTGGTAAAATAGGCAAGTCCGAGAAATTGTTTCATCAAATGGGGTAGAACACTAAAGATGAGAAGGAGAGTGTTACATGCTAGAGTATCTTGAATCGATCATTCTCGGGATTGTACAGGGGTTAACCGAGTTTCTCCCGATTTCCAGCACAGGTCATCTCGTTTTATTTGGTAAACTATTCGGACTTCGCGAGGCAGGCTTATTGTTTGATACTCTTCTCCATCTGGGTACTTTGATCGCCGTAGTCGTCGTTTATTGGTCGGAAGTAAAATACATCATTTCCCACCCGTTTAGCAAGCTAACCAAATTGCTGGTTGTAGGAACCATCCCGACAGGCATTATTGGTCTTAGTTTTAAAGATTTCTTCGAAGAAATATCCCGAACCGGACAAACCATCGGATTCGAATTCATCGCAACCGGATTTATTCTTTGGGCGGTAGAATCAATGCGCCAGGGATCGCGCAAAATCGATCAGATTAATTATTTGGACGCTTTGATCATCGGAACGCTTCAAGGGGCGGCAATTCTCCCGGCCATCTCCCGTTCCGGGTTGACCATCGCCGGTGCCCTGATGCGCGGTATTGATCGGGCAGAGGCGGCTCGCTTCTCCTTCTTGTTATCTTTGCCAGCCATTCTGGGGGCAACCGTGCTGCAAACCAAAGATCTTCTGGAAAACCCCGTCGAAACGGCAACATTGATGCCAATGTTGATCGGAACCGTGTTTGCAGGAATTGCCGGTTACATTGCGATTCGTTGGATGATTAAAATTATTAGCACAGGTTCGATGAAAGGCTTTGCCGTCTACGTCTGGATTTTGGGAGCCATCATTTTGGGATTGCAGTTGTTCGGACTGTGGTAAAAACACCCCGCCGGGCGATAACTAACGTTGCGCCCGGCGGGGTCCCGAGCTTAACCTGCGCGACAAAAAACCCGGCAGCATCTAGGCTGCCGGGTTTTTGCTTTTGCCCCACGCTTTCAGCGCATATAGGGCTACAGCCCAGACGGCAGTGGCCAAAAAACTGGTGGAAAGCCACGTAGCCGTTCCAAGCCAAAAATACATGACGGCATGAGCGATAAAGACTCCGGCAATCCAGACAAACAAATTGATTCTGCTCAAATATAACCAAAATGAATTCATCCTGTCTCCTCCTTCTTACACACTTACTGATACAATGATTTCCTGAAGGAGGAATCGGTATACATTAAGCCGATTTGCTTTGCTGAACCTGAAAACCGGCTCGTTGAAGAATTTCCGCCAACTCTTCTAATGGAGTATGGGCTACCTGTGTGAAGCTCTTCCTGGTACGCAAGTGAACGGCATCCGGGAAATCTTCCTTTAGTTGGGAACGCAGTTTCAATCCGCTTTCATCTTCATCGGTAAAAATAAACACCTCGGAAGAAACAGGTATGCGGTCCATCAACTGTTCCGCTTTCTCGGCACTATAGGAACCGTTGGTGCAAACAATATCAACTGGCTCTGCTAAAACACGCAGCAATCGTTCTTTGTCTGTTTTTCCTTCGACGATAATTGTGCGTACGTCCATAGCAATCTCTCCCTTCCTTGGTACCTGTACTTTCAGTATACCAGAAGGGGCATCTTGGTTCGCACAGATCTTTTTTTCCTGTTACGCTAGGAAGTGGGCCGAGTAAGCTGATCATTAGAGTCGCACACTAACGCTATCTTGGTGCTCCGCTCACGCTTAAGGCTTAGCGGCAGCCAAGTTTTCTAAAGGAAAGGGGAATAAGACAGATGAGCAAATGGAAGTTTGCCCATAATCTGAATCAAAAAGGCCTCGCCGTAACCGGATTAACCAGCAGTACGACTGCCGACGATACACACACGGAAGACAATCAAGGAACCAGCAAACAACACAATCAACGTACAACCAGGAAATAAAGATAAACGTTTTTATCCTTTGGGACGGAAAACGAGTGAAGCCAAAAAAGAAAAAACAATGGCAGCCGATATACCGGCACTGGTTACTTCAAAAATCCCGGTTATTATCCCGATGATGCCGTGTCGATCCGCTTCTGCCATGGCACCGTGAACCAATGCATTGCCAAAGCTGGTGATGGGAACAGAAGCTCCTGCACCGGCAAATTTGATCAGCGGCTCATACAGGCCCACACCGTCCAAAACGGCACCAGCCACCACAAGGGCAGACATCGTGTGCGCTGGTGTCAGTTTTACCACATCCATCAAAAATTGACCGATCAAACAGATTGTCCCTCCAACAACAAACGCCCAAAAGTAGATCATGCTTCAACCTCCTCTATTGACTCGATGGCAACCGCATGAGCGATACACGGAATGCTCTCCCCTTGCTGGAACGAAATTGGTGACAGCAGTGCTCCTGTCGCAACAACCAAAATGCGCTTCCACTCGCCTTCCCTCATTCTCCGCAAAAGGTGTCCGTAGGTGACTGTGGCACAGCAGCCACAGCCGCTCCCGCCTGACCAGACATTGGGATTATCTCCGTAAATCAGCATGCCGCAATCTTGATACCGCTCAGGCGGGATGTTCATTTGATGCTCAGCAAATAAGGAAAGCAGAATAGCGTGCCCCACCTTGCCCAAGTCGCCGGTGAAGATCATGTCATAATGATCGTGAGACAGCCCCAGGTCATGGAAATGCATTTGAATCGTCTGAAAAGCCGCAGGTGCCATTGCCGCGCCCATATTGAACGGATCGGTGAGTCCCATGTCCACAATTTTTCCGATCGTGGCAGAGGTTACGGTTAAAGCTTTGCCTTGAACTTGCTGCTGGACGTTCCTGCCAACTACAACTGCTCCTCCCCCCGTTACCGTCCACTGCGCAGTAGGAGGTTTTTGCGAGCCGTATTCGGCCGGATACCGGTATTGTTTTTCGGCTGAACCATTATGACTGCAGGTTCCCGCAACCACGTACTCGGCGTTGCCGCTGTCAATGATCAAGGAGGCGAGTGCCAGCCCTTCCATGGCCGTGGAGCAGGCCCCGAAGATTCCAATATACGGGATGCTTAGGGTTCTAGCTGCAAAACTGGAAGAGATGATTTGATTCATCAAATCGCCTGCGATCAAAAATTGAATCTGGTCTTTTTGCAAACCGGCTTTTGCCACCGCTTTATCGCAAGCTTCCTCCAGCAGCACTTTTTCCGCTTTTTCCCAGCTTTCCTGCCCAAGCGACAAATCTCCATGCAAAATATCAAAGTCATCCGCCAATGGCCCTTTCGCCTCAAACGGCCCGCCGATGGCAGAAGAAGAGACGATTACCGGTTTGCCAGGGAAAATCCAAGTTTGATGCCCTTGTCTCATCGTCATCCTCCCATCTTGATCAATGCCTTAATGAATCCGATCAGAAATGCCGAAACCACCCCGAACACAATAACGGGGCCTGCCAATTTAAACATATTGCCGCCCACTCCCAGCACGTATCCTTCGCTCCGGTGCTCAATTGCCGCTGAGGCCATCGAGTTGGCGAATCCCGTTACCGGTACGGCGGTTCCCGCTCCCGCCCATTGGGCAATACGGTCATATACACCGAACCCTGTCAGCAGCACGGAAAGAAAGATTAATACAGCAACCGTGGGGCTGGACGCAGTCTTTTCCGTGAAATGAAAGTAACGGATAAACAGATCCTGGATGGCTTGGCCCAAAACACAGATTAACCCGCCTACCACAAACGCGCGTACAAAATTAAGAGCCAACGGTCTTGGCTGTTCGTGACGCTTGGCCAGTTGTTGATACTGTTGTTGGGTTGGAGTAAGCTTCTTCTTTTTTTGATTCGCCATTGTATGATCACCTGCTGCACTTTCTCATCGGTTTAACAAGGGTGTGACCTGATTAATCACTTGCTGAAGCAGCTTGGCTTGCTCCGAATAGATTTGTTTCATTGATTGATTTTGGGTGGCAAGCGCATATAATTCCAAATCGGCTTGGCATTTTTTCAGCGTCACGTACGTTAAAGGCGCCTCTAACGGCTGCGGCACCTGAAGTTTATCATCGTACAAATCAAGGTAAAGCTCTCCCTTTTCATCCACCTGGCCCAAAAACACGTTCTCCATAGCGACCCCCGCCTTCTCCAGCTCTCCATTCAGCCAGTTGCGGTTTAATCCAAGGTTGGACAAGGCTTCATCCATCGGTACACCATCCATGATGACGGCCTGCGGCTCTTTAGCGGGGGATACCTGCAGATTCAGGTGCTTCGATGTAACCGGTTGATTCTCGGCTTTGAGCAGAACCGTTACATCGCCATTTGTCTCCATCATCGCGAATTCGACATCGGCAACCCGGAACACATCCTTCATTCGCAAATGCTCCATCAAGTCTTCAACGGATAGCCGTTCTTTTTTTAAATTGTCTTCCAAAACCTTCCCGTCTTTAACCAAAATCGTAGGCTGGCCTGCCACTACATCGCGAATCTTTTTGCTTTTGAGAGAAAGAAACTCCAAAAGAATCGACAGTGCAGCAAATATGGTCATAGCGATCAGACTGTGGTACAATGGGCCATCCATTTCGGTAGCCATAAAAGATGCGATGGAACCGATCGAGATGCCGACGATATATTCCACATAGGTTAACTGACTAATTTGCCGTTTGCCGATCAATTTGGCAAGAATAAACAGATAAGCAAAAGCCAAAAGCGACCGAAAGACAATGTTGATCCAATCCGGCACTGTTTTTCCTCCTCTTGCACGCAACGACCAAAGATGTGAGAAAAAGAGAGAGGTATCCCTCTCCCCTTGCTCTCCTTTTGCTAGAAACCTTTGTACTGCGGTTCCTCTTGTTCCAATTCGGTTACGCGTTGTTGCAATGTATTGCAAATTGATTGTGTCGCCATTGCCGCCTGCGCGTACATATCTTTTGCTTGCTTGTTTTGTGTGGTCAGCGCAAAGGATTCCAAATTGGCTTGAGCACTTTTCAGACTGGCTAGGGTTTGCTTCACTTGTGCAGATACGGTCATGTTGTTTCACCTCCCTTGACGATTTTATGTTCAACCAAAACAACTAAGTTATTCCTTGGAGTTGATGGTAAAAAATAACATATGATTTCCAGTCTTTACGGAATCGCTTGTTTTTTGCTATTCTATAAAAAATATTTGACTGATTTAGAAAAAACTCTGATCGAAGCCCTTTATCCAATGAAGTTACATACTTTTCGATATGTTCAAAAAACTCGCCAGGCAGGCCCCGCAACTGAAAAAACAAAAGGGGAGTCAAGATGTCTTCATCTCTATGGAAAAACCAATCGTTTCTCGCTTTGTGGCTGGCCCAAGTGGCATCCAACATCGGCGACCAATTCTATAGCATCGCTCTATTGTGGTATCTGCTGCAAAAAACCAATTCTGCTTCCCTGCTTAGTCTGATCGCCATTCCGGAAATGGTGGCGGGCTTCCTGTTTTATCTGGTCGGCGGTGTATTGGCAGACCGATACAGTCCGCGCCTGTTGATGATCGGAGCGGACTTTGCCCGACTGCTTCTTGTCGTCATGGTGGGCAGCTTCGTTCTTTTGCAGATGAGCCATCTGGCGTTTTTTTTGACTATTCAATTTTTCATTGGGATATTCTCCACACTGTTCCATCCATCCAAAACCGTAGCGCTTAAGACGGTGGTCCCTGCCAGCCAGTTGCAGCGAGCCAATGCGATTCTGGATACGACGTTTCGGACTATCCGGATCGCCGCTCCGATGACGATTGGTGTAATCGCTTCGCAACTGCCGCTGTCTGTGCTGTTCTTCGTGAACGCTGTTAGCTATTTGTTCTCGGCAGTTTGTACGAAATTTGTGATTCTTCACGATTACCAAGCAAAAAGGGAAGCAAATCGCTTTGTCAGATTTTCTGTCGGACACTATCTGAGCGATATTCGCTCCGCAACCCGTGAAGTCATATCCAGCCGGTTTCTGTTGTTCGTGGTATTGTTTAGCAATTTGGGCTATCTTGTCTGGCAGTTTTGCTGGAGTGTCGGCTTTCCGGTTGTCGCCAACAAAATCGGGCACGGTGACGCGGGAATGTTAGGAATACTGGTCGGCTTCTACGGTGTCGGGAATCTCTTGGGCAGTTTGTTTATGACAAGATTCCACTATCAAAACCATCTCCTAGTCATCCTGACGGGGTGGCTGCTGCAGGCAATCGGCTTCCTTAGCCTCTCGCTTTTCGTGGAACATATTGCGATTGTCTACTTGGCTGCAAGTATTGCCGGGCTGGGCGGACCGTTAATCGGTATTCCATCTCTCACCGCCATCCAGACCAGAGTAAGCAACGAGAACACCGGCAAAGTATTTGCGTTAAATATGCTTACATTCACTTTTTTCTGTGTCGTATCAAGCAGTCTGGGCGCCCTCTGGCTGGGTAAATGGCCAGTTGAATTGATGTTTGAAGTGAGTGGATTGTACCTGCTCCTGTCTGTCATCATCGGCTTTTGGCTGAGCAAAAAATCCCTTGTCTGATGAGCATTCTCCCCTCTCATCAGGCAGGGGATTTTTTTGGATATATTTGTGTAAGAAAAATTGACATAATATTATAAAAAGAGTTCACAAAATTCTTTTTATGTCATATAATCTAACACATAAACGGAAATATACGTGAGATTATCTCACAAAAAAGGAGTGTGGAACCATTGCTGAATCGTATTCTTTCTATTGCCGCCCTGTTGTGTTTGCTGTTTCCAACAACCATCTTCGCGGCAGAACCTACTGTTACAGAAGTAGCGACAGCAGTTGACGCCACATGGGTGATGGTAGCCGCGGTGTTGGTTATCTTCATGCAAGGGGGATTTGCGCTGCTTGAGACCGGATCAACCAGAATGAAAAATGCCGGTCACGTCGCAGGAAAAACTATTTTGACCTTCGGGATCTGCTCATTAGCCTTCTGGGCTCTCGGATTCGGGCTCACTTTCGGCAACGGCAACTCGTTTGTCGGGTTAACCGGATTCTTCTTCAACGGCACAGAAGAACAAGCGGCCAACGCATTTGGCTCACTTAGCTTCAGTGCGATTCCGATCGGCATCAAGTTTTTGTTTCAGTTAGGATTTGCCGGAGTTTCTCTGGCAATCGCCTGGGGCGGCTTTGCCGAACGCGCCAAACTAACTGTATATTTTGTCTTTGGTGTTTTGTTTACAGTCTTCATTTATCCGGTTATTGGACATTGGGTTTGGGGCGGAGGTTGGTTAGCCTCAATGGGTATGCAGGATTTCGCCGGTTCCACCGTTGTTCACTTGCAAGGGGCAATCGCTGCCTTGGTTGCGACCATCCTCTTAAAACCGCGTATTGGCAAATACAATAAAGATGGTTCTTCCAATGTGATTCCTGGCCACAATCAGGTATACACGGTACTTGGTGTCATTATTCTTTGGGTTGGCTGGTTCGGTTTCAACGCCGGTTCTACCCTTGGCGCTGTTTCCGGTCTCTTCGGTTATGTCGCTCTCACAACCAATCTCGCCGCTGCTGCCGGTGCAGTCGCCGCCATGGTCGTTTCCTGGGCCGTCATGGGTAAGGCAGACATTCCCAGCATGTTAAACGGTGTGCTGGCCGCACTCGTTGCCATTACAGCAGCATGCGCATTCGTAGAACCGTGGGCCGCTGTCGTGATCGGTGCACTTGCGGGAATCATTACATTCTTTACTGCGATCTATTTTGACCGCAAACGAATTGACGATCCGGTATTCGCCTTTTCCGTACACGGAATTGCCGGTATCGTGGGAACGCTTTCTACAGGGATCTTTGCCACACCTGAGCTTGTTGAGAAAGTGGGCATCGGTTCACCCGGATTGGCTTACGGCGGAGGCTGGCACCAATTGGGAGTGCAGGCGTTAGGAGTGTTGGGGGCTATCGTTTATGTATTCGTCGTTTCGTTCATCATTCTCTCCCTGATGAAAGTAACAATGGGACTTCGTGTTACAGAGGAAGAAGAAGTGGTTGGTCTCGATTTGTCGGAACATGGCGGCTACGGCTATCCGGAGCTTCTGCATTCGGCACATCATCAAAATGATCGTCGGGAAGGCGGGGAGGTTTCTGGACGCACTTCACACTCTCTTGGCAGGTAAACAGCAGATAATTGAAGAGTCTCGTACCTTTCAGGAATTGGGGATAATTCGACAGGAATGGCTTGGGAAGCTGCTTGCGAAAAGCATTCCGTCTCCCCGGCCAATCGTGCAAATCATGAATGAAATTCATCTTATCCATGAAATGATCATCCGCCAATGCGTTCATTTATCCATTCAAACGCTTGATTCGGCTGGCATGGGAGATTCTCCTCCCGTGCCTTATGCCTTTTTGCTATTCGGCAGCGGCGGACGCAAGGAACAAACCTTGATCAGCGATCAGGATAACGGACTCATCTATTTTGTTCCGGAACATTTGACAGAACAGGAGCAGCAAAAGATCCATCTCTATTTCAAACGTCTTTCAGGCGTCATCACGCAAGGTTTACTAGAGGCAGGTTATCCGCCTTGCGAAGGCAATGTCATGGCAGCCAACACACGTTGGCGGGGATCGATCCAGCATTGGACTTCCATGATTGATTACTGGCGAAATGAGCCTACCTGGGAAAATATCCGCTACCTGTTGTTGGTAAGCGACGCCAGGAAACTGGCTGGGAACGATTGGCTGCTGCACGAGTTGCAGCAGCATCTCCATCATAACATCAGCGCTTTCCCCCATCTGGTATCCAGGTGCGTCAGCAATACCCTGCATCATCAGGTACCGCTCGGTTGGTTTAATCGCCTGTTGCCTGAAATTCAAGGCAAGTACCGCGGTGCCATCAACATCAAGAATGGTGTCTATTTGCCTTTTGTCAACTGTATTCGCTTGTTTGCCTTGGCTAACGGGATACACAAGACCTCTACCCTGGAGCGGCTGGACGAACTTCAGAGATTGCAAGTATGGGAGCCTGCTTTTTGTCAGACGATCACCCGGCAGTTTCAAACTGCGCTGGAATATCGTCTGCTGGCCGCGAGTCAATGGCACGACGAACTTTATCAAAGCAACAGCTATCTAAAACTGGCCGGCTTGTCCAAACAACAACAATCGGACATCAAGTCTGCCATGAAGTGGGCGCTTCGATTACAGCAGCTTACCACCAAAACTTACGCCAAGGCGGAATGATCCCCGCCCAAGGGAACCTTTCAGAAGGAGAAGATGGAATGAAACCAATCTGGAATCCGTTACAGCGGATGTGGAATCTGTATCGCGAAGGCGGCATGCCTTCTTCCTTGTCATCCGCCGTATCCGGTAGTGATCCTCAGCATCTGGCGTTCCTGCGGCAAATGAGCAAGGATCTGCGTCATCCCGGCAGTGGCGAAATTCCTCTTGCCGAATGGGAGGTGGTTGTCGTTGACCTGGAAACAACCGGTTTCCACGCTCTTCATGGCGACGAAATTATTTCGATCGGAGCAGTCGCGATGCGCGGCACCGAGATTTTGGAGCAAGAGACCTTCTCTACGCTGGTCAATCCTCAAAAAGCATTGCCCGCTCATATACAGCGGCTGACCGGTATAACTCCTGAATCTCTGAAAGAGGCCCCTGACCTTGTTTCGGCTTTATCGCGCTTCTTTCAATTCGTTGGCAATCGTACGCTGATCGCTCACCATTCCCGCCATGAACGCGATTTTTTCCAAGCGGCTTTGTGGAAAAGCAGCCGCTCCAAATTTTCTCACCGCTTGCTGGATACGATGCTTTTAATCCGACTCTGTGAGCGAAACATCGCCGATTCGTCGCTAGATGCGCTTTGTGCTCGCCATCAAATCAATATCGTCAGAAGGCATGATGCGTTTTACGACGCGCTGGCAACCGCCAAACTATGGCAAATCTATTTGGAGAAGACCATTTCTCTCGGGTTTCGTGATCTGCAGGAGGTATATATGTTTTTGTCATAAAATTTCCAAGAAAACCTTACCATTCCTCATTGATCTTTGTCACACAGCCATGTACAATGAACCATAATTTAACAAAACCGTCCGGACTCAGGTGCTGGCCGGTTTCTTGCTTTTTCCTAGCAGATGCGTTTGGGGGTGGTACGAATTGATAGATACCAATCGAGAGGCCATACATAGGACTGTTAATGAGAGCCAAGAAAACGATCTTGATATGATTCAGCACTCACCCGATGCTATTTTGATCCACGAGATGGGAAAACTGGTTTATCTCAATACTGCCGCAGCCAAATTGCTGGGAGTTTCCAATGCTGAGGAATTACACAATCATTTTGTTCATCAATATATTTTTCCTGTTGAAAAGAACGTCAGCTCTATACAACTGGCCGAGGCCAAACTTTTGCAGCGTGATGGTGCTTTGCGCGATATTGAAATTGTATACGCTCCCATCATCTATCAAGAGCAGCCTGCCGTTCAAATGCGCATCCGCGAAACGGCGGACAAGCAGTTACAGAACGAACGGGAACTTCAAGAGAAATTGATGCATGGGATTTTGGAAGCGACCAATCATTTACTGATCGAACCGGATCATATTGAAGCGATCAACGGCGCATTGGCTATTCTGGGAAACACCGTGAAAGCAGAACGCATCTGTATATTTGAAAACGATCATCATCCGCCTCCGGATAAGATTCACGCCATCTTGCGTTTCGAATGGCTGAATCCCGAACAGGAAGCGAAAACACAACTGCTGCTGAACGACTTGTGGTATCACGAATTAGGTTTTATGCGGTGGTACCATACGCTTGCCGATCATCTTCCCATCAGCGGTCTGGTGAAGGAATTCCCCGAGAGTGAACGGATCTTTTTGTCTTCGCTGGGAATTGTATCCTTGCTGGCAGTGCCGATCTTTATTAAAGGGACTTTCTGGGGGTTTATCGGCTTTTTTGATTCCGAAAAGGAGCGAAGGTGGTCTCCAAAAGAACAGGCCATCCTGATGACCATGGCAAACGGAATCGGCGGAGCCATCCAGCGCATCCGAACCGAAAAAAAATTGCGACGATCATTGGCAGAAAATGATCTGCTGGCGACGGCAATCGCCAACACAACCACCGGAGTTCTTATTACCAATCCGCATTTGCCTGATAATCCCATTATCTTTGTCAACCAAGCGTTTACCAATATAACCGGTTATACAACAGAAGAGGTCTTGTACAAAAACCCCCGTTTTCTAACAGGCGAAAAGACAGATCCTTTGACCATTGAACGAATTCGCGATGCGATTGAAAAGAAACAGCCAATCAATGTTGAAATCTGCAGCTATAAAAAAGATAAAACTCCTTTCTGGAACGAAGTGCGGATCAGCCCGGTCAAAAATGATCAGGGAGACGTGCTGTATTACGTCGGATTTTTGTCTGACGTGACGGAACGCAAGCAAGATACTGAACAATTAAAATTGTATGCCAAAGTAGTGGAAAACACCCAGCAGGGCGTCCTGATTACAGACAAATTCGCCAATATTGTTTGGGGTAACACTGCATTCAGTGCTGCAACCGGTTACACAATTGAAGAAGTAATCGGGAAAAATCCCCGAATTTTCCAATCCGGTCTTCATTCTGTCGAATTTTATAAGCAAATGTGGTTATCCTTGCAACAAACCGGACAGTGGCAAGGCGAAGTGTGGAACAGGCGGAAAAATGGCGAGGCATACGTGGAATGGATCAACATCAGCACGATTGTGGACGAAAACGGAGAAATTGCCAATTATGTAGCAGTCTTCTCCGATATTACCGAACGAAAAAGGTTCGAACAGGAGTTAAGAGAAGCCAATGAAAAGCTCCGGCATCTTTCCTCCGTTGACGGACTAACTGAAATTGCCAATCGGCGCTCTTTCGACGAGATGTATCAACGTGAATGGGCTCGTTCCGTGCGCAATGAGACACCGCTTTCAGTGATTATGATAGATATCGATGACTTCAAGGTATTTAATGATACTTACGGCCATCAGCAAGGGGATGAGTCACTTCGGATCGTCGCGAAGACACTCGCCACGACACTTAAGCGACCTACTGATATCGTAGCTCGCTATGGCGGAGAAGAGTTTGTGATTGTCCTGCCGCAGACAGACCTCAAGGGGGCGCAAGTTGTCGCGGAACAGCTCCGCGAACAAGTGCAGGCTCTGCGCATCCCGCACATAAATTCCAAAAGCAGCCAGCATCTCAGCATTAGCCTGGGTGTCGCCTCTACCATACCCACTCTGGAGTCCAATCAGGAGGAGCTTTTGCACAAGGCAGATCAAGCGCTTTACCTGGCCAAGCGCCAAGGCGGCAACCGCGTCTGCTTAATGCAGGTCTAACATCCCTTTACACAACTTAATCAAGGTATTGCGCACTTCCGGCATCAAGTGTTGTTCGCCGCGAAACCTGCTGCGAATAACCGATATGCCCACCATGCCGAATAACGCAGAAGCCAGCGTGTGAATCTCAAGTTCCTGAGAGATATGCCCGTCTTGCTGCAAAGAGGTGAAGTATTTTTCAATGGTTGCGAAATAATCACTTAGCAACGAGCGGATAATTTCATCCCGCTGCTGATTGCCCGATGTGAAATTAAGCAATAGCAGACATAATTCCTGCTTCTCACAGAAGAATCGGATATGCTCGTCCAATACGGCCTGCAGCTGTTCTTCGATCGAGTGCGACTTATCCTGAATCGCCTCGGTAATCCGATCAATCAGCATGCCGACGCCCTGTTTATTCACGTAGTAGAAGAGCTCTTCTTTGGTCTTGAAGTGATAGTAAAGCGTGCCCTTGGCTACCTGGGCCATTTCTGCAATCACGTCCATTGTCGTCTCACTATAGCCATACTGAGAAAACGCATGTAACGCACTTTGCGCAATATGATCCTTTTTGGACATACGCATAGCTTGTCCCCCAATCGCTATCTAATTAGGTACATTATGCCATAGGAAGTTTGGAAACTAAAGAAAGAAAAGCAACCCTCAGACAATCAAAGTCTGAGGGTTTTTATCATCATTTCAGCTATAGGCTGTGCACGTATTACACCATAGGAACCAAAGAAGGTTCGGTTGGTTGCTGCGGTTGCGGTTTGGTTGGTTCCACTTTATGAGCAGGGAAAGAGTTGAAATTGAATTCATCTACGCCTTGCACTTGCGGAGTTACTGTTGCAGGCGCTGGACCGGCTGGGAAAGAGTTGAAGTTGAATTCATCTACACCATGCACTTTTGGTTCATCATTTTTTTGCACCGGATGCATCGGGAAAGAGTTAAATTTGAACTCGTCTGTGCCTTGTACTTGCGGAACAGCCACATTTTGCACTGGGTTGGCAGGGAAAGAGTTGAAGTTGAATTCATCTACGCCTTGAACTGTTCCATGTACAGCAGAAGATTGCGCAGGATGTGCCGGCAAGCTGTTTGGATTGTAATACGGAACGGTTACATCTGTAGATTCATGGCGGTCCGAAGCCGCAGAAGCAGAAGTTACAAAAGCGAAGTTGAAGAAGAGAGCGGAGCTAAGAAGCGCAGCGCCAGCCATCATGAATTTGTTCTTTTTCATAAAAATCACCCTTTAATGGATAATATTATATTGACTAGTCAGTACAAAAATGGAGCTGAACTTCCCTATTCTGGTTAGAGCCAAAGTAATTTGTTTAAAAAATGATCAACAAGTATTTTTGTATTGACTGGTCAGTACAATTGTAGTGTACTCCTGTTTCTCTAATTTGGCAAGGGGGTCTACTCCAAAAATGTTAGAAACATCGACAATTGTTTTTCCCGCTGGCTGCGCGGATTGAAAAAAAGTTTAATCACTTTAACGATTTAAAGTGATTAAACTTTCTTTTAGCCGGTAATAAAGGAATTGCGAACCCTTCCCCAAAATGGAAGCTTCTTGTACCTGGCGAACTTCACCTTCTCCGTTCCAACCCGGCAGGTGATGGTACGCACTTTTTTCCAGACGGCCTGATCACGGTCCAGTCCGATCATGATCTCCGGATTCATGACGATAAACTCAATTTCATGATGCTTGGGCAATACGAGCGAGCTGTTAATGGTTCGGTACATTTGGTTGTTAATCGACGCAATCTCGGATAACTGGATCGCTTCAATCGAAGGATGGATCAAAGCGCCGTTTACCGCCTTATTATAGGCAGTGCTTCCGGACGGGGACGAAACAATTAAGCCATCTCCGCGGAACGTCTCGAACTCTTCTCCATTGATAAATACACTCACGACCAGCGTGGACAGAGAAGCATTGCGTATCACCACTTCATTTAAAGCCCAATTGGTGAACGTTTGTCCATCAATCAAGTGAATCCTGCATTGTACCGTAGGGTATTGGGCGATAAACGGCTGGACCGTTTCCAAGGCCAGTACAAAATCATCCAACTCATCCGGCCGCCAATCGGCGTAAAATCCCAGATGGCCGGTATGAATTCCCACATAGGTCGGCTCAAACCCGTATTGGTGCACAGCCTCCAGAAGAGTTCCGTCTCCTCCGATGGATAATACCAGATCAGGCCGCTCTGTCTCATTTTCGACAAAACGATAGATGCGTCTGGTGCTGGATAACAATTTTTCTTTTAAGATTCGTTCCACTTCTCTGGTATAATCATCTTTTCGCAAAACCGTTGCAACCTTCATCACGGTCCCTCTCTATCCTTTCGGTGCTGCATCAATTCTTTCATCCCCCACTATACCACAGATACGATCAGAGATGCTCTTTCACTGCCGGGATTGTTCACGGTAAAAACAGATTTGACATGCTGCCCATCCTATCCTTCCGTCTGCACCTGCCGGTTGAGGCTGACATAATCTTGTAAGTAAAGCTTCTTTATGAAGCCTTTCGCAAAAGTCGTCGAGGGGGTGAATGGCGAATGGCCTACCTGATTCGAATTTCCCTTTCCAAAAGACGGCTTTCTTTATATAACTACGGCCGGCTAACCAAGGTTTATCCAGTCGGAGTCGGGAAGATCACGACACTGACACCTTCAGGAAATTTTACGATTGTCAACAAGGTCCGTTATCCATACAGCTATCCGGGCGGCCCGTTATCTGTATTCGGAACGGTGTGGATGGGATTAAGCAAGCCGCATTACGGGATTCACGGTACGAACCGGCCTTCCTCCATCGGCAAATACGTTTCCCACGGCTGCATCCGCATGTACAACAAAGACGTGGAAGAATTGGCTCGGATCGTCCCCATCGGTACACCGGTCCAAATTCGCCCCAGGTAAACACGAGAAGGGTGAGATTGGCCAGGCCGCTCTCACCCTCTTATCGATTTATTCATGAATGATGCGTTGTTCCAATCCGCGTACAATTTCTTCCGCTTTAGCCGCCCAGCGGGAATCAACCGGTGCGTCTTTATCCACCGGCTCCTGAAATTGATTGATCAACGGCGAGATAACCCGACTGTCTATGTATCCGATATCCGGGTCATTCTCTGTCTGATACACATGCTTTAAGACAAACGGCTGCCCGAATTCAACTCTCGCATCCGGGCTGTCCAGTTCTCCTTCTCTCACCGTGATCGGAAGGCGAAGAAACACCATGCCGGCCTCGTCCAGCTTCCGGTCAAAATATCCCCCGTCATACTCCCAATTAGCCAGCACGAAGCCTTCCGGAACCAACTGTTCCCTGAGGTCACCGTATGTGCCCTGTTTTCCTTCCAATCTGCTTGGAATTCGATGCATGTACATCCCCCTTTCGCTATCTCTTGCTTATTTTGCTGCAAAAGGGAAGAATGTACTCAAGGTTTAATCCTCGTCTTTATAATCGTAGCTTTCCGGAACCGGTTCGAACTTCTCCTGCTCTTCAAATTCACGCAGTTTTTTCATTTGTTCGAGGTGATGGTTGAATTGTTCCTTATTGATCAAGTACTCTTCACCGTTATGAACAGCACGTATTCGCCCTTCTTTGATTTTGTCCAGCACAAACGCCTCGGGAAGCTGCAAATATTCAGCTGTTTCCTTCACAGTTAAGTACATAAGCCATCCCTTACCCCTGTTTCAGTCTTGCTTCCAGTTCCTTTCGCTGCTCTTCAAATCCCGGTTTGCCCAAGAGAGCAAACATGTTGGCTTTATACGCTTCCACTCCCGGCTGATCAAACGGATTAACTCCCAGCAGATAACCGCTTAATCCGCATGCTTTCTCAAAGAAGTAAATGAGGCTTCCCAGATAATAAGGGGTCACTTCCGGGATCGTCACAACCAGATTAGGCACTCCGCCATCGACGTGTGCAAGCACCGTTCCTTCAAACGCTTTCTTGTTGACGAAGTCCATACCCTTGCCGGAAAGGAAATTGAGGCCGTCGATATTGGCTGGATCCTCTGGAATCTCAATATCCTTATGCGGTTTGTCCACGATGAGAACCGTCTCAAACAAGTTGCGCATACCGTCCTGAATGTACTGCCCCATGGAATGCAGGTCGGCCGAGAACTCAACCGATGCCGGGAAGATTCCTTTGCCGTCTTTGCCTTCCGATTCGCCGTACAACTGTTTCCACCATTCGGAGAAGAAGCGGAATTGCGGCTCGTAACTTACCAGGAGTTCCACGTTTTTGCCTTTGCGGTACAAGGCATTGCGAATGGCCGCATATTGGTAGCACGGATTGTCGGCCAGCACAGGAGTTCTGTATTGCTCCCTAGCTGCTGCCGCTCCCTCCATCAATTCATCAATATTGACTCCGCTTACGGCAATCGGCAGAAGTCCTACCGCAGTCAGAACCGAGTAACGGCCGCCCACGTCATCCGGAATGACGAAGCTCTCATAGCCTTCCTCATCCGCCAGCTTGCGCAGTGCCCCGCGAGCTTTGTCCGTTGTTGCGTAAATACGTTTTCTGGCTTCTTCTTTGCCGTACTTCTGTTCCATGTAGCTGCGGAAAATCCGGAAGGCTACTGCAGGTTCTGTCGTAGTTCCCGATTTTGAAATCACATTGATGGAGACATCTTTGCCCTCAATCACATCTAGCAGATGGGAGACATAAGTCGGGCTGATGGTGTTGCCCACAAAATAGATTTCCGGCGTTTTGCGTTTTTCTTTTGGCAGCGTGTTGTAGAACGTATGCCCGAGCATGTCCAGCACCGCTTTGGCTCCCAAATAGGAACCGCCAATCCCGATCACAAGCAATACATCGGAATTCGCTTGAATGTTGGCTGCTGCCTGCTTGATTCGTTGAAACTCTTCTTTGTCATAGTTGACAGGCAAATCTACCCAACCAAGAAAATCATGACCGGGACCCGTTTGCTGATGAAGCATCTCATGTGCCAAAGATACGTACGGAGCGAGATTCTCCCATTCGTGAGGATTTACAAAAGGAAGCACATTGCGATAATCAAATCCAATCTTGTTTTTCATGGTTACCTCCATTGGCCCAAGTTTTCTGTTTTTATTTTATCATGGACAGAATTTGTCTGCGCGGGACAATTTTTGACCACCAAGATTTTTTGACGGTTTTCAGGAAGATTCCCATAGTACTTTCAGCAAGAAGAACAGGATAATACCTAACGCGGTAACGCCGGCCCACAGGTACTTTTCCTTTTGATCAGCCTCATCTGCTTTCAGTATCCCGATACACTTCCAGGTTCCTACAATCATCAAGACCAGACTTCCGATCAGAATGAACAGCCCCATAATCCCTCCTCCTTTCCTTCCTATTACTTATATGGGAAGGAGGGGAGAACATTCCACTATTTTTCTTCCTGTTGATCCTGCCGTGCTTTCCCCAAACGGCTGAGAATTTGCCTGCCTCGTTCACGCGCCGACTCATTTGCCAGGCGGAGCTTGTTTTTCTTTAAGAGTCCGTTTTTGGACGTATCAGGCCGGGATGCTTTGCGGTCTTTTGGCTCTGTCATACGTACTTGCCACCCGGTTTTTTATCGTATTCCTCAAGTAACTCCGCAAATGATTTGTTCTTTTCTTTCTCCTCTTTTTCCTTGCGGCGCCGTTCCGCTTCTTCCCTTGCTTCTTTTTCCTGGGCCAGCTTGAGGTCTTTCTCGATGTTTTTCAGCTTGCTGATCATGTCTTCCTTCAGCATGTCTTTCAAGCTTTGCCCCGTTTTTGTTTCCGTATATTCCACGCTGATTTCTTGCGTTTTTTTGTTGAGATGTGCTGTCTTTTTCTTAGCCATTCTTCTGATTTCTCCTTTCGAAAAGCTCCATGGATATTTTCTGTTATTCACCCTCTGTTCAGGCAATACTACAAGCATCCGAAGAGAGGAGGCAATACAATGCGCAATAAAGCAAAAGACTTTGGCAAAACAGCTGATATTCGTGGACCAAAAGCACAATCGGAAGCTGTACGTTCAAATGGTTCCATCAACAGTGAACCACAAGAGCGTTTAAAAGAAAACAGGTAGTGTCGGAGGATTGGCGATGGATCATGACAAAACACCGCAAAAAATGGAAAACGTCGCAATCGATGGGACTCTTCCCCATCAAATAGACGCCCCCGATTATAAAAAATCAAGGCGCAAAATGCAAAAACCATTTGTGAATGAATTTGGCGTGGTGATTGGCGACAGCTTCTATAATTCCGCCAATTCTCCGCTTAACCAATGGAGCCGCGACACGGATCCCTCGGTAATGGCTGGAGACCGCTGGGTGCATCCTACCAACGATATCGGCTGGAACACCCCCGAAAACCGGGACCTTCTCGAAGACATCCCGCCAAAAGGGACCCCCTTCATGCATCCGACCATTGATGTCAGCCACGGCAAAGATTGAATTGCCGACGGGTGCCCCGTTCACAGCCCCAAACAGCGGGGCATCTTTTTTGCCGTCTTCTATTGTGGTGTAAGATCGCGGCGCAAGGGCCTGCAACTATTCCGCTTCTCGTTCGTATATACTAGCATGAACCGGGTGAATGATGAACGGGAGTTGAATCTCTTCATGAAGAATCAATCCAAAATAAAATCGGCTCTCTTGGCTATCGGAGCATTTCTGGCTGCGAATCTGAAGTGGCTCGTCGGGCTGTTGAAGTTTTCCAAATTCGGCGTAACCCTGCTTTCGATGATTGTGAGTATGTGGGCTTACGCTCTCTATTACGGCTGGAAATTCGCTGTCGCGATAGTCTATCTGATATTTGTGCATGAAATGGGCCATTTGGTGGCTGCCAAGCGGAAAGGGATTCAGACTTCCCCTGCCGTATTCATTCCGTTTGCCGGGGCGCTGATCTCCATGAAAGAACAGCCAAGAGATGCCGAGACCGAGAGTTATTTGGCCTATGGCGGACCGTTGGCCGGTTTGATCTCCTTCCTTCCCGCGATCCCGCTTTATTACTGGACCGAAGACCCGTTTTGGGGACTGGTTATTTTCTTAGGGGCCATGATCAACTTGTTTAATCTGCTGCCGGTCTCTCCACTGGACGGCGGGCGTATCGTTTCTGTACTCTCAACCAAAATCTGGTTTGTCGGATTGGCGCTTTTGGGTGTCTTGCTATTCTTCTCACCCGATCCGCTGCTTTTTTTGATATTTATCCTGGGACTGCTCAGTTGGTGGAGACGCATTCGGGAGACCTACCAGCATCGCGTGCTATCGTATGAAAAGCAAAAGCTGCAATCATTTATTGTCGATGTCCAAAGCTGGCCGCAGCTTCACTCGCTTGTCGACAAACGTGCGGAACTGCAGTTTCAACTCTTCCCGGACGGTAAAGAAAAGCGCCGTTTCTACATCCCGTTTCTGGAGGATGACAAGAGGTTCACTGCCGACAAACGCCGCCTTGACCGGGAGTACGCACAGTTAAAGTGGGAGCTCTTGCAACAGTGGGAGCGCATGCCGGTTTATTTCCTTGACGGCAATCCGTTCGAACCGATCCCGTCTCCTCTCTTATTGGAAGCTGTCGCACAGATGGAGGAACGGCTGCGCAAGATCGAGGAACAACTGCATCGGTTAAGCACCTATTACGAATCGCCGGCAAAAACGAAGTGGAAGGTTCTCATAGCCTATCTTGGCCTTATCGTTGTGTTGTCACTCTTCTTCCTTTACGGCAACAATATTATGGATCATCATCAGGGATATATGTAGAAAACCCGCCCGGCTCAAAGTGCAAAAAAATCCCCTCCAAGCAGAGTAGACCACTTATCAAAAAGGTAAGGTTTTTACACTGTCTACCTGGAGGGGATTTATCAATTTCTGATGAGTCCGCCGGTTTTTATTATTTGCTCTTTCTGATATGCGGCTGCATTTTGGTGATCAACTCTTCTTCGTTATTGCCGATAAACCATCTGCCGTTAACGAAAATGAACGCCCGCTTTAAGCAATGCCCGCACATATTTTGACAGCCAATTTCCACCGTAGCATCCGGCACCATCTCTTTTAAACGCTTGGCGAATTTCTCTGCCTGGTAGCCCTTGCACAAATCACAAATCCGGATATCGTTAGCCATATAGCATGTTCCTTTCAAATATATCATTATTACTATAATTGGTTTTATCAGTGGTAGCAAGTTTTCATCCATAGAGGTACAATAGAAAACAAATCGTTTGCGACAGAAAGGAAGAAATCTCTTTGATTCACGTATTGTTTGTTTGTCTCGGAAATATATGCCGCTCTCCTATGGCCGAGGCTGTTTTTCGCCATCTGGTGGTTCAAGCAGGCCTTCAGGATCGGATTGTCATTGATTCGGCAGGAACCGGGGGCTGGCATGAGGGCGAACCGCCGCATGCAGGCACACAGCAAGTGCTCAATGCCAAAAAGATTAAGCACGACACCATTCGGGCCCGCCAAATCAAACCATCTGACTTTGGTCAATTTGATTATATTATTGGCATGGATGAGGAAAATATCTCCAACTTATGCCGCTTAACATCTGAGCACGGCAAAATTTATCGACTTCTTGACTTCGCGCCTGACCTTCCGGAAAGGAACGTGGAAGACCCTTATTACACCAAACGGTTTGACTACGTGTACTCGCTGGTGGAAGCGGGCTGCCGCGGACTCTTGGAACATATCCGGCGTGAGCACCAAATATAAAAAAATATGAAAAAAAGAGGCAGCCGAGGCTGTCTCTTTTTTATTTGGCGTTATTCGAAGGAACCGGAATGCTGCGCAAAATGGAAACCTCTACCCGGCGGTTTTTGGCTCGCCCTTCAGGAGTATCGTTGCTGGCAATCGGGTGATACTCTCCGTAGCCAGTCGCACTGAATGCACGCGGGTCCAGCTTGGGGTTTTCCAGTAGAATTTTCATAAAGTTCAAAGCACGCTTGGAACTTAAATCCCAGTTGGAAGGGAACTCGCTGGTATGAATCGGAACGTTGTCAGTATGGCCGGAAACAATCACCTGCCACGGATACTGCTCGAGCAGCGAGGAGATTTCAACCGCCAGTTTTCTTGCATCAGGCCGTACCTCCGCGCTACCAGAGGCAAACAAAGCGTTATCCAAAATGGTGAGCATCAGTCCCATATCGGTCAGCTTGGTCTGCAGCTTGTCTGTCAGCTTGTTTTCTTTAATATATGCATCAATCGATTTTTGCAGCTTTTGCAGATTTTCCGTCTCTTTCTGGAACTTCTCCCGCTGTTCCTTTTCTTGCTCTGTTTCCTGCTTCTTCTCCTGTTCCTTCTCAGGCAAAGTGGATTGCGGAACCACTTCCGGCACTTGTACGGGGGAAGGACTTTCAAAGAAGCTGATCCCGCCGTTAAACGCCATGTTCAAGGACTGGGCTAACTGGTCAAACTTCTTGACATCCACCTGGCTGGAGGCGAACAAAACGATAAACAGAGCCAGGAGAAGCGTCAACAGGTCGGAATAGGGGATCAGCCAGGTTTCGTCCATGTGCTCATCATGATGTGCATGCTTTTTCCTTTTAGCCATTCACCCCGACACCCTCTTCCTTGTTCTCCGCTTTCTCCACGTTGCGTTCGTTAACCGGGATGTACACAAGCAGCTTTTGTTCGATGGCAGCAGGCGATACCCCTGCTTGAATGGACAGCAAGCCCTCTACCATAATCTTTTTGATTTCAATCTCCTGCTTGGATTTGCGTTTCAACTTGTTGGCGAATGGGTGCCATAGCACATACCCTGTGAAGATACCAAGCAATGTAGCAACGAAAGCGGCAGCGATGGAGTGACCCAGTTTCTCTACGTCAGACAGGTTTCCGAGCGCCGCAATCAAACCTACTACCGCACCAAGTACCCCGAGAGTTGGCGCATATGTACCCGCTTGAGTAAAGATCAAGGCTCCAGCCTGATGGCGTTCCTCGATCGCGGAGATTTCCTCGTTTAATACATCCCGGACAAACTCCGGTTCTCCCCCGTCAATGATCATCTTCATGCCGTTGCGCAAAAACGGGTCCTGGATTTCATCTGAGGTATTCTCCAGGGCCAGCAATCCCTCACGACGGGCAATCGATGCCCAGTTCATAAATTGGTTGATCAATTCCCGCTTTTGGATCAACTGCTGCTCCGTAAACAGAACCTTTAACAGCTTGGGAAATTTCTTCAGTTCCTTCATGGGAAAGCCGATAAATAGAGAGGCTGCTGTACCGACAATGATAATCAAGAAAGCAGCCGGGTTGATCAAGGCCGACAGACTGGCCCCTTTCAGAACCATCCCAACGCCTACCGCAATCAAACCAAGCACTATACCTATATAAGTAGATTTCTCCATACCCTACAACCCCTATGTTCTATTATAAATGGCGAATAATAACTCTATTAATGGTTTCGGAATTTATATCGACAAAGATAAGAGGGAGATGAAAGATTGTCGAAAATAATGTCCAAAATATGATTCAAAACAGTGTAACCTACCACATCATACCATATCCCTTGCGGCTAAAAAGCGACTTTTTTTCGTGCAGGATCATTCAGGCACTTTCATAAGCGATTTAATAATAGATTGACGGACACTTCCATATTCATTACTATAATAATAACCAAGTCATCAGATGAGTATTGAATTCTATTTATTAATGTGCGAACATTAGCCTTATAAACTTTCGGAAGGTGTGCCTATGAAAAGCTTGTTACGACCCGAAGTAAAGAAAACCTATGAGGAAGTAGCCGACCACCTGAGAGAACAAATTATGACGGGTGCATATCAGGCAGGGGACCGTCTTCCTTCCATCCGGGAATTAAGTGAGCAATTCGGTGTAGGGCAATCGACAGTCCGTGAAGCAATCGGTTCCCTAAAAACGATTGGACTCGTCAATATCAGACATGGCGAGGGCACGTTTGTTGCTCCCTTTAACCGCCAAGAAATCTTGAGTCTGTTCGATTCAATCCGCCCGATCAGCAACGAGGATATATCGTATCTGCTGGAACTTCGCAAAATCATTGAAACCGGTACGGTGCGCCTTGCTGCAGAACGGCGCGGTGAGGCCGATTTGCAAGCGATGAAAGAAGCCTTGCAAGCGATGGAGCATTCGCTTCGCGAGAACAAATTTGATCATGCCGCAGACTGGAAGTTTCATTATGCCATTGCCCAGGCATCTTTGAATCCGTTTTTGGAATCTGTACTCCGCTCCATGTCGAAAACCATGGAAGTGATTATCAAAGCAGGGTTGGAGAAACTTTACAACACGAAGGATAATCCGAAACGATATTATGAACAGCATATTGACATCTACGAAGCGATTGCAGCCCGCAACAGCAAACAGGCAGAAGAAGCCATGATCTATCATCTGCTGGATGCGGAAAAAGGGATATTTAAACCAAATTTATAAATTCCTATCGACCTAGTAAAGGAAAACAACAGGCAGCCTATGGTTTGGCTGCCTGCTGCTTGCTTTCCTTCGGCTTTACTTTTAACAGCGACATCGGCTGCATGGAAGGCTCCAGCACTTTAAACGTGAATCCCTCTGCCTTCAAATAACGGATAATCTCCGGCAGCGCCTTGGCCGTGTTCTCTTTGCCGGCCGCGTCATGCAAAAGGATGATCAACTCGTGCTTGTGCTTGCTGGTAGCTTTTACGCTGGCAATCGCTTCTTCCGCCGTGTAGCTGATGCTGCTTGCGTCTCCGGAGCTTACATTCCAGTCAAAGTATTGATAGCCTTTTTCTTTGACCGCTTCCACCAGATCGTACATGATCCATTTGTCTTTAGAGTAGATGCGCGGGTCCTGAGCCTTTTTGCTGACGGTATTGTTGCTTCCGCCGGGAAAGCGGATCAGGGTCGTCTTGCCCCCGATGACTTTTTCAATGGCCTGAATGCCCGCCTCCAAATCATTCATGAACGCGTTTTTGTCATGATAGATTGTTTTGTAATTGTGCGAAAACGTATGACCGCCAATCACATGCCCTTCCGCCACCTCCCGTTTGAGAATCGCTTCGTTTCCCTTGATATTTTTGCCTACCACAAAAAAGGTTGCGTGAATCTTATTCGCTTTTAGTATATCCAGAACTTTCGGAGTCACACGGGACGGCCCGTCATCAAAGGTTAAGTAGGCGACCTTTTCACTAGAATTGGCCGCTAAAGGGGCAGGTTTCTCCTTGGACTGTACGGTAGCGGCCGCTTTCGGTGTCTCCGCATCCTTGCGCGGCTGAGGCATAGCTGCCGGTGCTGCCGGCGGGACTGGTCCCGAAGCCGGTTTCACCTGCGGCTCAACCGCTGTAGTTGAATCGACCAATAGATTCGACTGATTGATGGCCGGCAAAAATGTGAGCACTCTGTCTTGAGACTCAATCCGTGCGGCTCCTTGCAGAGCAGTTGCCTTTACATCGTCGATCGAAGGCAGAAGAGCAAGCGGAACAAATGCCGTATGGTTTATGGTAAGAGGTTGAGAAGATCCGGTGCTGATATATCGGCCGTTGACCGTAAGTATCATTGGTTTGGCCTCTGCCTCAACCACAATTTTCTTGCCTGATTTGACTGCTACCAGCTGTTTGGCCGTCTCATCCCAGCGGACATCAAACCCTAATTCTGCCAAGAGGGGTTTTAAGGGCACATACAAATCCTGCCCTTGGCGGACTGCTCCCTGCAAAGAGACGCGTGCTTTATTTTCTCCTCCTGCCTGGTCATAGGCATTCTCATAGATCAGGTAAGGAGCTCTTGCATTCTTAAACTGCTCCAAATCTTTCGCATACATCGACTCGATTTGCTGTGGAGAGTAGCCTTTTTCCAAATAATGTCCGATCTCATTCGTTCCCATTATCTTATCAAACATGCTGAGCGGCTTCCCGTTGGTCTTCGGAATCGGGAAATGATTTAATTGATGGGCATAGGCCAACACGTAGATTCCTGTTTTCGCCGGATTGAAAGAATGCGGGTTGTCGATTCGCAAGCGAACTCCGCCGTCCTGGCCCCGCTTTTCCGGCAGGAAGGTTACCCCCGGAAGCTTCGCTTGATTCAAAAGATTCGCAAACTTGTCAGCATCAATTCCCTTGCCGCCAACCCATTGAAACGTATCCGCCTGATAGATTCCGGTTCCCTCGCCCAGTCCTGTGGCCATGTAGCCCCAAACTGCCTGCAAATGAGGAATCATCGGCGAACTTTGCACCCATTGTAGTCCCGTATCCTGATAAATCATTCGCCGGGTGTAGCCCTCCATTGGCACAACGCGCAGATTCGCTCCAATTTTGCGGTTAAAAAACTGCGCCAATTCTCCCACTGTCATTCCGTGAGCCATCGGCAAATTGTCGACTCCCACGAAGGATTGGTATCCGTCTTTCAGCACCGGCCCTTCCACGGTAACTCCGCCCAGCGGATTGGGTCGGTCCAGCACGATGATTTCCTTGTTATATTTTTGGGCAGCGCTCATACAGTATTGCAACGTTGAGATATACGTATAGCTTCTCGCCCCGATATCCTGGATATCAAACAGCAAAACATCTACATCTTTCAGCATTGCTTCGGTCGGCATTCGTGTTTTGCCGTACAAACTGTATACCGGTATCTTGAGCTCCGGGTGAGTATACGACTCGACATAGGCTCCAGCCTTCGCTTTGCCGTCCAAGCCGTGTTCAGGGGCGTACAACGCTTTGAGGGAAGCTTCCTTGTACTGGGACAGCAGTTGAACCATGCTTTCCCCTTGGCTGTTTACTCCCGTCTGATTGGTGATGAGGCCCAGTCTTTTGCCTTGAATCCATTGCTGATACTTGGTAAGGAGCAGATCATCCCCCAGCTTGATATTTGACGTTGCTGCCTTCGTTTGAATGTTCACCGTTAGCATTAACATGGCAACAAAAACAATAAAGGCTGTTATTCTCTTCACTGCTGTCATATTCCTCACCGCTGCTCTTCCTTTCAGTAAAGTCCTTCTCCCACTATCTGTTTTGACGACGGATTCATCTGTTTAGTTTCCAGGCTTGTTGCTATTTCTCATGCTCGATTGACGCGGAAAAAAACGGGGCATGATGTGCTGACACCGTCAAATATAAACCGCAAACTAGATTTTGGCAATATGAAACCCGCCTGACTTAGGCATGCTTTGTCGGGCGGGTTTCCCTCTTCTTTTCACAACGTTTCATTCTTTCACGGTGATCGTTTTCAGCATGGCCAGCATGGCTGGCTCGACTTCTTCCGCCGCTTTCGTGTTGACCAGAAACCGGGTTACTTTAAACCAGACAGCACCGACAGGAAATACGATAATCTCCTTGATTGTCTGGTTGCTGGCTGCTTTTAGGTAGACGGCGGACTTGCCCAAAAACGGGTCCAGCTTGCCTCCCATTTTTGTCAGATCCGTTATTCTTCCCAGTTCAGCCAATTCCGTTTCGGCAGACTGGCGCAGTTGATTCAGATCCGGATTGCTTCCCACTTTTTCAATGCGGGCCATAAACCGATCATCTGCTTTGAAAAACAAGATATCTTTGCCCGGCTCTTCTCCGCTTGCGACGAAGGTTGGCAGCACATACATATAATAGCCAAGGTTACTTACGAAAAGGGATGCTTCTCGCTCCTCTTTGATCCCTTTTACAATTACTTCGATTGTTCGGGTCTTGGGCAAGCCTTTTGGCGCTCCGTCTTCCCCAAGATGATCTGATTTTGTCAGTGCGTGTCCAGCAGGAACCAGGCAAATGGGCAAAGTGAAGCAGCATGCACAACTCAATATCAGCTTGAAGATCAATAAGCTGCGTCTTCTCATCCCGGTCACCTCAATTTGTTCACCTTTGCACAAATTAAGATAGGTTACAAGGCCACGCTTTATGCAAAACAACGACACAGCCAGGTGGATATATAAACTGACATGTCCCGAAAAGCAAATTTTTTTCCTGCCCCAATGCGAATCGACGGGAAAGTCTGGCCAACGGTTGCAAGAGATGATCGGTTAGGGCAACTGTTGATACAGGTTCGTCCCTGCTTGGCTGAGATTTATGGCAAATCCCCGCCCCAGTTCCACCCCATCCGCTCTCTTAACGTGGTAATATGAGCGATATGATGGCGGCCATGCCAACTGTACAAGCTTGTCGCATGCGCCAAAGTCAGAATGCCGTTTACCGGATGGAGGAATGTACGCTGGAAATCTTCTGACCGAAGCGAACGGAGTAGGATGACCCAGCGTTGATGCAGCGCATCCAATAAGTTCAACGAGACTTCAACCGGCAGTGCGGAATCGGCAAGCTTGGCCCAAGCAGCTTCGTCATACGGCTTTATCGTCGGCTGTTCTTCCGTCAAGGCCAGTTTGAACCGGGTAAAGCCGTTCAGATGGCTGTCCGCTACATGATGAACCACTTGCCGCAACGTCCACCCGTCAGGCCGATAAGGAGTATCCAACTGTTCAGGACTTAACCCTTCCACTGCCAAACGGAGCTGAGCGGGAACCTCTTCAAGCTCTCGAATCCAGGTTTGCAGCTCTTCCCCGCTTGCTTCCCCACTCCACTCAAACATTCCGATTGGGTAGCGTAAATCCATGATTCTCCACCTCCTTTGTTATTATTTTCATTGTATTGAAAAAAGAGGGCGTTGTATGCCCCCTTTTACAGTTTCTCGGTCTGAATTTGGGCATGCGGCGTCGCGATCATCCCGTAGAACGCATAATAGAAGGATTTATGACGGATGCGGAGGGCTCGTTTCGTGAGGCCGATCACCTTTTCGTAGAAAAAATCCTGTATCACGATGCAAAGAGCAAAGTGTACAGGATATTTTGCCTTATTCATTCACCTTAAACTTCCTGATCAACTCGTGAAGCTGCTCAGACATGGCCGTAAGCTCTTCTGCCGAAGCTTCAATTGCCTCTACCATCGCTAACTCATGCTTGACGAATTGAGTGCATTCCTCTGTGGCTTGATGCGTATCAACCGCTATTTCTTCCACTTCTTTAAAAGAAGCAACCATCTGGCTGCTGCCTGCAGCTAGTAATTGCGTCGCATTGGTCACAGCTTCGATCTTCATGGTTACTTCATGGATGGCATCAATAATCGATAAGAAGGATTGTCCGGAATTGCCGATCACAACCGCTCCCCGATTAATCTGCTCAGTAGAGTGCTCCATTTGGGCAATTGCTTGTTTGGTCGAAAGCTGAATATCTTGAACCAGTTCGTTGACATGGCCGGCTGCCTTGGCTGATTCAACCGCCAACCTCTGCACTTCCTCCGCTACAACAGCAAATCCCTTGCCCGCCTCACCTGCTCTTGCCGCTTCAATCGATGCATTGAGCGCAAGCATATTGGTTTGCTTCGCAATTCCGGAGATGACATCGACAATCTGGATAATTTGCGTTGATTTTTCGCCCAGAAGCCTCATCAGTTCGGACGATTCTTTATGTGTTTCCTGAATCGCATGAATTTGGCCGGATGCATCTGCCACCTGATTTTTCCCCTGGTCTGCCAGAGCCGTCACAGAAGCAGACATTCGGTGTACTTCTACAGCCGAATCGGCAATCTGTCTTACCTCGGCCGACATTTGATCAATAGTCTTGCTTACTCTTTCCGAGATTCGCAATTGTTTGTCGGCACCCTCTTTCAAATATTGCACCTGATCCACAAACTGCTTCGTATTGTCCGAGGCATTTTCAGCGCTTGCAGCCAACTCCTGGGATGATTGTGTCAAAGAATACGAGTTTACTTGGATTCCTTTGATCATGCTGCTCAAATCGCCGACCATTTCTTCAAAGGCTTGCCCCAGCTGACCCACTTCATCCTTGGTCGTTGTTTGAAAATGTACAGTCAAGTCGCCCTGGCGCACTTTGGCAACGGTAAGGGCTAATCTGCGGAGCGGGTTAACCAGCATTTTGGCGAAGAAATAGCTGACCAGAATCGTCACCACCAAGATACCGAGTGTAATCAGCATCATGTCGGCTTTTTGCTTGCGCATCAATTGATAGATATTGGTTGCATCGAAGTCTGCTCCTACGATTCCGATCATATTGCCGTCTTTATCAAGAAGAGGTGAATATGCGGTGATGGTGGCTCCGTAATCGCCGCTGATGCTTAACTCGCCTAATTGTTTCTCATGTGTGGCAAAGATGGCGTCCATCGCCGGGTATTTATTCTCTTCCACATCACCCGGTTTGGAAACTTCACTGCTGTCCATCGGGAAACCGTCAACCACGTACATGTTGACTCCAGGGCTGGGTTGAATCATGGTGTACAAATATTTCAATCCATTCATCTCTTTCATTTTGTTCAACTCTTCACGCATCTTTATGTATTCCGGCATTTGAAGAACGGCCTCCGTACTGCCCGAATTTTTTTCTTTTAGCGTCTCATCAACGATCTTTTTGAAGTCGTCTGTGTTGATCGCTGAACTTACATGAGAGGCAATCGCTTCTGCCTGCATTCCAATGGTTTTCTTAACCAGACTGGAAGATGCCTGGTAGACGACAAAACTGAGAATCAAGCCAGCCAATACGATTAATCCGCTAAAAAACAACATAATCTTAGAATGCAACGTCTTCATCATATCTCCTCACACAGTTTTTTCACTATTTTCCAATTTATTATAGTGTTTTTTGATGAAAAAATGATCAAATCTTTCCTACCGAAAAGATTTGATCGCAAGCTTGGGGAACCGAGTATGAACTTGACTATAGAGAGTCAGGCGGATTGATATTTGGGATGAAACGATAGGTTTCCGTGCTTGCCCCGCAGGCATCCCCTTGCTCAAGCAGCAGCGTTCCGTTGTCATAACCCCAGGTCCAGTTGTCATCCGTCGGAATGGTGAGCCATTTCTTGATTTCCGGTCCGTAGGCTGTATAGATAAACTGATAGATTTTTCCTTGCAGATCCATTAATTGTTTGTCTTCGGCTGTTTGCGTTCCCGACTCATCTTCTTCATGCGGCCTGGTCAGGTGAAAGCTGGTTTGGAGCATGAGTGACTGTACCTTTCCTGATTTATCCAGCAGATAAAATACCCGGGATTTCCACGTTCCGATTGTATCCTGCTTGTTTGCCGGTACTGCCCCGGCACCAGCAAGCGGCTTTTCATACAACAGGATGGTAATATCTCTGGCAAAGGCACGTTCCTTCGCCGTTTTCAGCTGTTCCGTACTGTATCCAAGCTGCTGCAGGTAGAATTCTGCAGGAAACTGGTTAACTACCGCTTTTACTTCAGGATTTGCCCGCTCTAATTGGACTGCTTGATCTTCCAGAACTTTCAGCTTCTTTTCCAGTTCGGCTGATGGCTGGGCAAGGGTAAACGCTTTGGAAAATTTCGGGCCGTCCTCTTGTTTGCTGTAGGCCACATCCTTGATATTCTGCTTCCAGATGACATTTCCGCTGCGGTCGATATACGCCGGTGTATCGAGAATCGGGTTCTGCAATTCAACTTTGGCAACGTCGTGTTGAAAATCTTCTGCCGATTGAAACAGCGGTGAAGAGATCAGTTTCTGCCCGGAATGATTGATGTAACTGTATTCCAGCCAACCCTTTTCGTTCTCCGTTACTACCCAAGCCAATCCATCCGCAAAGCTTCCGGCATTGTGAAAAGCAGGCTCGATTACCATCTTTCCGTGCTTATTGATGTAGCCGTACTTCCCGTTCATCTGTACAAGGGCCAATCCTTCATGAAAGTCTGTAGCATAATCATATTGGAGCGGAATGATTTCCTTGCCGTCTGAGCTGATGAAACCGTACTTCGTTTTGCCGTTTTGTTCTTTCGCAACGAAGGCTAACCCTTCCGAAAACGCTCCGGCTTGGCTGTACTTCGGTTCAATGATCACTTTGCCTTGCTTGTTAATATAGCCATATTTGTCCCCTTTGCCGATCACGTACAAAATGGACTCCGGCACGTCATACAAGGGCGGCATGGGCGCAATAACCGGTTTCGACGGTTGAGACACAGCAACAGACGGAGCAGCATGAGCACTTGCCAGGTTAGCCGAAGCGAACGCAAATGAGACACTAAGCCAGAAGACTTTATTCATTCCAACTCCTCATTTCTTTCAGAAGGATCAGTTATTTTCCCGTCTCGCTTGATGATATTGATCAAAAATATACCACGATCTGTCTTCACTTTCCACTTCCGGTTAAGCTATGTGAGTTGGATTCTTTGCCTTCAATTTCCCGTAACGCCCTGACAAATGCGATCAATTGGTTTACTTCCCCTGCTGAAAGCGGCTTTCCATCGACAGTCAGATTGATCTGGTCTAATTCCGTCAATTCAATTTGCTTCTTTGATTTTTCTTTCTCTGCCTGATCAGCGGGATCGGACACTCGGCCTAATAAAAAGTCTACTGAAGTTTCAAAAAGATCAGCCAGTAACTTCAGTGCTTCCAGCGACGGTTCACGGTAACCCGATTCATATCCGGCATAAGTGCTTTTCGCGATTCCAAGCCGATCGGCTGTATATTGCAATGACCAGCGTTTGTTTTTTCTCAGTTCAGTCAATCTATTTAAATCCATCATATGACCCTCCTTAACTCCCAAACCTATTATAACATCCGCAACCTGATACTCAATTAAAAACGTTCGCGA
Organism: Paenibacillaceae bacterium; assembly: GCA_041920465.1. Classification (GTDB taxonomy): domain Bacteria; phylum Bacillota; class Bacilli; order Brevibacillales; family Brevibacillaceae; genus Brevibacillus_H. The sequence goes on from JBHGXW010000020.1 coordinate 104,595, forward strand.
ACCGCGTAAACATCGCTTGATTTATCCTTTTTCCCTCACTATAATATTCATAAAAGTCGCATTATGCGCACGTTTTAGCAAATCTGAGGTGCAGAATATGAAAAAGTTACTTCTATTGGCTACTGGAGGTACGATCGCGTCAGTACAAGGCAAAGAAGGGCTTGCTCCAGGAATGGATGCTGAAGACCTGATAAGTTTTTTGCGCGGAAAAAACCAGAGCTATCAGGTTGAAAGCAAGCTTCTCATGAATATCGACAGTACAAACATGCAGCCCGAATCGTGGGTGAAAATCGCGGAAGCTGTCTATGAGAATTACGAACACTATGACGGTTTCGTGATTACCCACGGGACAGATACGATGGCTTATACCTCCGCTGCCCTTTCTTATATGCTGCAAAATGTAAACAAGCCTGTTGTGATTACAGGTTCTCAAGTTCCGATCAGCTTTAAGAAAACAGATGCAAAGAAAAATGTGCTGGATGCCATTCGTTTTGCTTGTGAAGATATTGGCGGAGTCTACATTGTATTTGACGGCAGGGTAATACGGGGAACGAGAGCAGTAAAAATGAGAACGAAAAGCTACGACGCTTTTGAAAGTATTAATCATCCTTATGTGGCTTATATCAACGAATCAGAAGTCAAGTATGTCAGGACTATGCCTTTAAAAGGGAACAAGAAGATGAAACTGGATACTTCACTCTGTCCCGATGTTTTTCTGTTGAAGCTTCACCCGGGAACAAAACCGGAGCTTTTTGACTATCTCAAGCATTTATACAAGGGTATCATTATTGAGAGCTTCGGAAACGGCGGAATCCCTTTTCAAGGGAGAGATCTTCTCCCTAAAGTAAAAGAGTTGATAGCTTCGGGAATTGCTGTTGTGATCACCACTCAATGTCTGGAAGAAGGCGAAGATTTGAGCCTGTATGAGGTAGGCCGAAAAGTTGCCCAAGATATGATCATTCTTTCCGGAGATATGAACACTGAGGCAATTGTACCCAAATTGATGTGGGCTTTAGGAAAAACAAAGGATCTCCAAGAGGTGAAGACCATTATGGAGACGCCGATTCATTACGATACCACTGTTTAAATAAAATATGGCAAAACAAGCCGAGCAATCGCCAATATGGAAATTGGTTCAATCCTGGGCCCTTATGTAATGACGCAAAGCGATAGTTCAATTAGTGTGAAAAAAAGAGCAGACCGCCTGTACGCCAAGCGGTCTGTTTTACGTAGGAAAATCAGCTTACCCTTTTAACAAAAACTCATTTCCATCCAAGTCGGCAAATCTCGCATAAGTTCCCCACTGCATGGTTTTCAGTTCTTCCAGAAATGTTACACCGTTGGCTTTCATTTGTTCATACGTTCCATGGATATCGTCGCATTCAAACACAATGGACGGTTTCAATTCGGCCCAATTTGGCATGAGCTTTTTCGGATAAATCACCAGACAGGTCTGCGCACCTTTGGGACCAACTTCAATCCAGCTTGCTTCCGGTCCCATTGGCTGATTTCGGCGCACTTCAAAGCCTACCTTTTCTGTCCAGAAGCTTACTGCTGCTTGTTGATCCTCAACATAAACTCCTACTGTTGCAATTTGTTTAATCATAGCAACCTCCTATTCAATCTTACCAGCTTGATAATGACTACCTTGATATTTTTTCCTCCGTACGTAGAGTACATTCCTGCGATTCCGCTCCTTAGAATATTTCCAATCATGTGAGAAAAATCCTGCAAGACGAACCTTTTTCTCATACTTGTTTCTGTAATGTGGTATAATGCCAGTACAAATCTCGAAAAGGGGATTTCATCGAAATGTCAACCAACATCTTTTCTCCCTATATTAATTTTGCAAGAGAAGAATGGGAGCGTTTACGTGAAGCGACACCTCTTTCTCTTTCTGAAGAGGATCTAACCAAACTGCAAGGGATTAACGAACATTTGTCTTTAAAAGAGATTACCGAAATCTATCTTCCGTTATCCCGGCTGATGAGTCTGTATGTAGAAGCTACCCAGCAGCTTCACGGAGCCACCAACAAATTTCTTGGCAATCAGACCGAAAAAGTGCCGTATATCATTGGAATTGCCGGGAGCGTCGCCGTGGGCAAGAGCACGACTGCAAGGATTTTGCAGGCGCTGCTTTCACGCTGGCCCAATCATCCCAAAGTGGCGCTTGTAACGACGGATGGGTTTCTTTATCCAAACCGAATCTTGGAACAGCGCGGGCTGATGAAGCGGAAAGGGTTTCCTGAAAGTTATGACATTCGCCGTCTCATACAGTTTCTTGCTGACATCAAGTCGGGCTGTGCCAGAGTAGAGGCGCCGGTATACTCCCACCTGGCTTACGATATTCTGAAGGATGAGATGTTAGTCATCGACAAACCGGACATCGTGATCGTGGAAGGATTAAACGTTCTGCAAATCGACTCTGATCATCGTTCCAAGCACATACCTCAAGTATTTGTGTCCGATTTCTTCGACTTTTCCATCTATGTGGATGCCAACGAAGAAGACATTTCCCGCTGGTATGTGGAACGTTTCAAAATTTTGCGCCACACGGCCTTCGCCAATCCGCAATCCTATTTTCATCGATATGCCACCTTATCCAATGAAGAAGCGACGGAGGTTGCCGAGGGAATCTGGCGAGAAATCAATGCCGTGAACCTGCGCGAAAACATTCTCCCAACCCGAAACCGCGCTGACCTGATTCTGGAAAAAGGGCCCGACCACCTGGTATCGGGAATTCGTTTGCGAAAGATATGATAAAGAAGTCACCCTATTTCAATCGATAGGGTGACTTCTTTGGTTTCAGAATAGTCCTTCATGCTAGCTTATTCCCAAACAGCCACGATATTGTTAAGCTCCGTCAAAGCAGCAGGAGATATTTTCAGTGTGGAATTGGGGTCTCCAGTACCTCCATAGATAACTTGATATTCGAACAATTGCTTGTCTACTACACAAGGAATCCCCAGCCCAAGCATCGGGACGTTCCCTACTGTGCAGCCTGTAACCTGCAACACTTCCTTGCTTGTTGCCATTTCAACCTGTTTACAACCCAATATGCCGGAAACTTCGGCAAAATCAACTCTTCCACGCTTTCCGGACAGGATTAACGCAAAAAATCCCTGCTCGGTCTTTACAATCAATGTTGGAGCGGTTTGGCCAATCTCAATGCCAAAAAATCGGGCTCCGTCTTGGGCTGAGCGAATGATTTTTTCATGGCGAATGATTTCAAAAGAAAAATTGGTTTTTTCCAGAATACTTTGTAATTCCATACAATCATTACCTCCGGTTGATTAAGGTTTAGCTCTCAAAAATGATTGCTCTCTCGGCGTTTGGGTTGGGAGTTCATTCGCCTCCGCGCTTCTGGCTGCATAGGTTATTGCAGGAGGTGAACCTATAATGCCCTGGCTTCAAAAAGCATACTCTTTGATTGGTCAGCCAGTAGGAATTTCGCTTTCAAACGGAACGGGGGTATCCGGCATTTTATGCAGCATCCAAAATGGCCAAGTATATGTCATGGAATATTTGTACCATACCCAGTTTGCGACCAAGCAATATACCTTCGACCAAATCCAAGACATCAATCCATATCCAGGTTGCGCCATGCCCGGCCCGTTTTACCAGTAGTCTCCCCGGTTGTTATAGTGAATGCTCTTACACATTACCAAATCTTTGGAATTCTTGCTTCCGTTTTGAAGCATAACTATCTACAAAATTCTTACAATTTGGTTGCTAAAAATTGATCCTGCGCTGCCTGGTCTTTCTTTGTTGTCTAGACTGCATGTTTCCCGTTTATGCGGAATATTCTGTAGTACGAGACATCACATCAACCAGTTGATCCCTCCTAGATTAACCGGACATTTCATCAGTGTATCCACCACAGCAAATTTCGTACGGAAAGGGTGAAAACAATGAAAGCATCTCCCTGCTGTGGCGTTCCGACGAAGGTGGAATTTCGTTCGGATCATCCCTGCTTCTATGATGATGCGTATGATTTGAAAGTTCCGGTTTTGGTCTGTACAAAATGCGGAAAGGTCATTGCTCAGATAGGCAAAGAACACGGCTGCGACTAAGACAAAAAAAGTTGGATAGGGAGATACGTGGAGTGAAGGAGGATGGTTATGCAGCTACAGAGAGCCTTGGTCTCAAGCAGCAAGGCGGATTTTTTGGTGGAACTGATCCAGACGGTAAGCGGCTTGTTGTTGGTTGGATTTTTGTGGACGCATATGATTTTTGTCTCCAGCATTCTTCTGGGGATTGAAGCGTTTAACACGCTGGCCAAGTTCATGGAAGATTTTCGTCTGTTGGATCTGGCCGTCATTTTCATCATTCTTACCGTCTTGGCCCATGTCGGGGCGGTGCTTCGCCGGATTCCCGGCCGCTGGCAGGAACAAAAAATTGTTTGGCGGCATGCCAAAATCATCAAACATCAAGATACCTGGTCCTGGTTGTTTCAGGCGGTCACAGGCATTGCCATGCTGCTCTTGATAATCATTCATGTGTTCGCTGTCGTTTATATCGGAATCGATTCCAAGCTAAGTGCGGATCGCGTTCATTCGTGGATGCTATTGTTCTATGTCATTCTCTTGTTTTTTGCTGAGTATCATGCCAGCGTCGGGCTTTATCGCACTCTGGTGAAATGGGGATTTGTGCGGCGTCACAGCCTGAAAAAAGTGCTATCCGTCATCACCGTCTGCACGGTCGGACTGGGTCTTGCGAGCTTATGGGTATTTTATACGCTGGGGGGTTCCGTATGAGTCTATATGACGTATTCACTTCGGACGTAGTTATCGTCGGAGCAGGATTGGCAGGCGAACGCGCAGCGGTTGAAGCGGCTGTCCAAGGATTGAATGTCATCATTTTAAGCTTGGTCCCACCCAGACGCTCCCACAGCTCAGCGGCACAAGGCGGCATGCAGGCATCACTCGGCAACAGCGCCATGGGCAGCGGAGACAATCCCGACGTACACTTTGCCGATACGGTGAAAGGTTCCGATTGGGGCTGCGATCAAGATGTCGCCCGTCTGTTTGCCGAAACGGCACCGAAAGCAGTTCGTCAAATGGCTTACTGGGGAGTTCCGTGGAATCGGGTGGTTGCCGGCACACGTATGTATGACGGCATTGAAATTCGCGAAGATCCGGAAAAAGCCGGACTGATTACGGCGCGAAACTTCGGCGGAACAGCCAAATGGCGAACCTGTTATACCTCGGACGGTACCGGTCATACCCTTCTTTATACGATGGACAGCATTGTGTTAAAGCTGGGAATTACCGTTCACGACCGGACCGAGGCCATTTCGTTAATTCACGACGGCAAACGCTGTAGCGGTGTTGTTGCCAGGTGTTTAAGAACCGGAAAGCTGCGGGTTTACACAGCCAAGTCTACCGTGATCGCTACCGGCGGATACGGCAGACTTTACGGCGCTTCCACCAACGCAATCATCAATGAAGGCAATGGCATGTTCGTTGCTTTGGAAACAGGAGTTGTCCCACTGGGAAATATGGAGGCCGTTCAATTCCATCCGACAGGCATTGTTCCCTCCTGGATTCTGATTACCGAGGGAGCACGCGGCGATGGCGGCTACCTCCTGGATAAGGATCTCCACCGCTTTATGCCTGACTATGAGCCAAATAAAAAAGAATTGGCTTCCCGGGACGTTGTTTCGCGCCGCATCATGCAGCATATTCGCAAAGGATACGGCGTAGAGAGTCCGTATGGGCCGCATGTCTGGTTAGACATCCGCCATCTCGGCGCAAAGCATATCAACACCAACCTGCGGGAAATTGCCACAATCAGCCGTAATTTCGCGGGGATTGACCCGGTTCATGATTTAATTCCCGTCCGTCCTACCCAGCACTACAGCATGGGCGGAATCCGTACCAATATTGACGGTATGGCATACGGGTTGGAAGGATTATTCGCACTTGGCGAAGCGGCCTGCTGGGATATGCACGGATTCAACCGTTTGGGAGGCAATTCTCTAGCCGAAACAATCGTAGCCGGCATGATCATCGGCGAAAAAATTGCCAAATACACCAAAGAAGCCTCTCTTCAAGTTTCCTCCAGTTTGATAGAAGATCATGTGAGGGTACAGGAAGACCGAATCCAAGCGCTTATTACCTGCCGAAACGGAAAAGAGAACGTTTATGAGCTGCGTCGCGAAATGGAACGTACACTCAGCGAAAACGTAGGGATTTTCCGTTCGGAGGAACCCTTGCAGAAGGCCGTGGCCAAACTGCACGAACTGCACCAGCGCTCCCTTCATGTAGGCCTTAGAAGCGGCGGACAAGGAGCCGATCCGGAGTTGGCTTCCGCCTTGCGAATTACCGGCATGACCCGCTTGGCCTATTGCATTGCCCAAGGAGCGTTGGCCCGCAAAGAGAGCCGCGGCAGCCACTACCGGGAGGACTATCCGAAACGGGACGACGAGAACTGGCTAAAGCGGACATTAGCTTATTGGCCGGTTGGTGCCGACAAGCCTGTATTGAAATATGAGCCCGTCAAAATTACCGAACTTCCGCCGGGCGACCGGGGATATGGAGAGGCCAGCAAAGAATCGGTAAGCGCCAAACGATGATCCTTTGATTGTATAGAGAAATGGAGGAGAAACGATGAGTCAGCGGCAATTAACTTTTCATATCTTTCGTTACAACCCGGAGCTGCCAAATGATAAACCAACGACCCAAACCTATACGCTGCAAGAAGACGTGGGCATGACCCTGTTTATTGCGCTCAACAAGATTCGCGAAGAGCAAGACCCCACATTAAAATTTGATTTCGTCTGCCGAGCCGGAATTTGCGGCTCTTGCGGTATGCTGATTAACGGCAGGCCCTCTTTGGCTTGTAAAACGCTTACCAAAGATTTGCCTGCGGACATTACCCTGATGCCTCTTCCTGTCTTTAAACTGCTGGGAGATTTATCGGTAGATACCGGCACCTGGTTTCGTGAAGTTTCTTTACGGACTGAATCGTGGGTACATACGGAGAAAACCTTTGACCCAAAAGCCCAGGAAGAACGGATGAGCAATGATACAGCTCTGCAAATCTATGAGGCTGAACGCTGCATCGAATGCGGATGCTGCATTGGCGGATGCGCTACCGCCAACATCAAGCCCAATTTTATCGGCGCAGCGGGTGTCAATCGTGTTGCCCGATTCATGGTTGATCCGAGGGACGAACGTGACGAACAAGAATATTTCAACGTAGTCGGGTCGGAGGACGGTATTTTTGGTTGTATCGGCCTGATGGCATGTGATGATAATTGTCCGGTCGGAATTCCGCTGCAAGAACAGTTAGCTTATGTACGCAGAAAAATGGCACTTGCCGGATGGAAGAGATAAGCAAACCCACCAGCCCTTACTCCCCCATTTCTGGCTTTTTCCGATGATTCCTGTCAAATGGGCGGTTTGTATGGAGGAGTAAGGGATTCTTGCCGCTTATGCTCCGGAAATGGCAACCCACTGGTTAACCGGGGCGAATTTGCCGCCATTCCACTGTAGTGCAGTCATCACGTAGCCTAGCGTATCTGCATTATATCTTCCAATAATGCGCTGTATCGCCAACAATTCATAAGTTCCGTTCCGGTCAAAATCGACGGGATAGAGACCGCCAATCGCAATAACCTCGCCTTTTACCGGAGCTTTTAACTTACCTGTGGAGTCATAAAGCTCGGACAAGTATTGGCTTCCCTTATACCGGATATCGATCAAATAGATTTTTCCTGTATTTTGGCTCACCACTTTCACCTGGTACTGATCCAGATAATGAACCTCATACCGATTCGACTCGTAAAATTGCTCCGAATCGAACATTTTCCGAGCCTGATTGTGCAGAAATGAATAAACATAATCAAACGTCATTCCCCCGGAGCCTCCGGAATCGATGCGGACAAGCATCTCTTCTACCCCATCCCCCGTAAAATCCCCCAAAAACAAAGTCGGATTGTATCCTGCGCCCTGTTGAAGAGGGATACGATAGACTGCCATGCTGCCCCCATCCTGAACCATCAGCGCTATATGGTCTACGAATGGGCTGATGGAACCAAACGGCTTGTTACCTGCCAGACAGACAAGGTCAGGTATCCGGTCGCCGTTGACATCTCCCACCTGATGATCAAAGCAGTGAATTGTCTCGCTTGGCATCGTGCGTTCTCCTCCACCTATAGGTATTTCCCCATACAATATGCTTCGGAGGCGGATAACGTCAAAAGTGTGGAAAAGCACATGAAATCAATTTTTGCCATACGCTGTAGTGTAAACCCGCCCACGCTGCGTTCTCGTTTCATCAAAAAATAAAAACCCACTCCGTCGGACATATCTCCTTCAGGCAGTCGGGCAAGCCAGACACGAAGAGAGACATATGTGATGGAGTGGGAAGGATCTGTTTCTATACTTGACCTGCTTTTATCCATTCGTATGTTTTGGCCAATCCGGCCTCAAGCGAAAAACGGGCAGACCACTGCAATTCTTCCTGAATGAGAGAGGTATCAACTGCACGTCGATCCACCTTATCAAAAGCATATCTCGGCTGGTACTCAATTGGGACGGTTTCTTTATCTGAACCGGTAATTTTGATAATGGTTTCGGCCAGTTGATTAATACTTGTTTCCTTTCCGGTTCCCACATTGTAAACCTTGCCTATCATTTCTGGATGCTCTCCTGCCAAAATAATCGCGTCTATCACATCTTCGATAAAGGTAAAATCCCTTGTTTGTGTGCCATCGCCGTGGATCGTGATAGGTTTTCCATTTTGAACAGAGTCAAAAAACTTCGTAACCACTCCGCAATACGGATTGCTCAGGTACTGTCCCGGACCGTATACATTGGATAAACGGAGCGTAGCAATAGGCAATCGGTACATATGATAGTAGACTTGACAGAAGTGCTCCATGGAAAATTTGCTGGCTGAGTAAGGCATTGAGATACGATGATAGGGTTCAGGAGAAGGAATAACGGAGGCATTGCCGTACACCGAAGCGGTAGAGGTATAAACAAATCTTTTTAACTGGGGACAGTGTGACTTTGCCTTTTCAAGAAGCAGGAAGCCGCCGTAAAGATTGGTGTCAAAATCTTTTCGAATATCCTGGGAAGATAATAAAAGATTGAGGCATGCCAGATGAAACACCCATTCTACTTGCGGCAGCAGCTGCTCAAGCAACTCCTCATTTGTAATGCTCTCTTCATAAAAAGTTATTTTATCCGACTGAGGAATGTTGCGGCGATTCCCCGTGGCTAGATTATCGATGATTATAATATGTTCAGAAATGGGCAGCAGGTACTTGACTAGCTGAGAACCAAGAAATCCAGCCCCGCCTGTCACCATTACGTTCCCAAATTTCATTCAGACTACCTCCTTTTGTGAAATTTACTCCGTTTGTATCTTATTCATTACAAACAAAAGAGGTTATTGCGACCCGTTGGGTGATGGTACAAATTGTCTCAATCGATTAATCCGCACTCTCAAAAACTCCATCCGGTCTGCCTGAGCGTTCCAAAATCAGGGCAGCGCCGGGGCCTTCATTAAACAGCAAGTCTATCATCGAAAGTCCGGATGTAAAATCACCCCATAGCTGCGAATATACAGGAGGCGTAAAATCGGAGTATCTCAGCACAATTCCGGAATCTCTAAATTTTTGCGAGTCCTGGTAATTTCCTCCTCCCCGGCCAGATAAGTACATAGAACCGCCAACTTTTTTTACGATAGTGATTATTCGTTCACCGGAAGTACCCGAGACAGCCAACTCGGAAGATGAACGGAACTCACAGGTGATCCCCAGCCATCCGGCGATCTGGATGATCAAGGCTTTGTTTAATTCACTTATATTGGCAAAAGGAGTCTCCAAAATCTCAACAAGCTGGTGCCGAAACAACTCGTAATAGGGCGCTTTTTTATAACACGCATCCATTGTTTTTATGTGTTTGGAACTCCAGCGGCTGTCGGAGAAGTTGACTTCATAAATGAGCTTATTGACGCTTGCGTTTACAGGCACAGTTAACCATTGAACCCCCTGTGGCCCTTTAATTCTGTTTCTGTTGATAAAGCTGTTCTTGCTATATTGGACATCATCCAGAAAAACAAAAATGTTGGCTTTCAGCATCTTATAAAAGTACCCTATCCAAGGCAGATAGTTCGGTTGATGGATGGCCACAGCCAGATTTTTCATTTTTTCATCGTGCTCCCGCTTTGCTCTATAACAATTCTTCATATATCTTAATCAATTGCTTTCCTACAATTCTGCTGTTGTGGTAGTTTTCGACGAATTGACGTCCTTCCTTCCCCTTCCTATTGCGAAGCTCCCCGGATAATAACAGCGTTTTTAAAACATCATAAATCGTGGCCGGATTCGCATTGCAAATCGGCGGTTGAATCGGATACTGTCCAACCAAATCTTCACGCAAGTAAACAATCACCGGTTTGCCGAGTGCCATGGATTCCACAGCGAACAGCCCGTAAGACCCGGCAAATATTTGGTCAATGATGATGTCTGCCTGTCTGTAAAGTTTTTTCGCTTCTTCATTACTCATTTTTTCAACGCGTTGGTAACGGAAAGGAATCTCTCTTTGCAGCATGGTGATGGCATTCTCAATAATAGCTGTCCCCTTATATTTAGGTTGTGTCGGGGCGTGAAGCACCAGTGGGTATTTTTCACCGGGATCCGGATAAGCGGGATCAAATTTCGCGATGTCTACTGCTACAGGCAAAATATGAACCTTTTTATAATAAGGAGCAACATAAGGAAGCACCTCATAATCCTGAACAATTCCTGTCGAAATGTATTGAGAGACAGTTGTCATTTTTTGATGAATCTGAGATTCCAGTGAAGGGTCCGCATTCACATACGGATTGAGGCTATTGGCAATGCTTGCCTTCCTAACATCGCTGCCCCAATGATGCATGACCATTGGTTTTCCTTTTTCGGCTATCATCGCCAAATCGCTAAAATCGTACAAGGGAGTCAGCAAATGATGAAAATGAAAAATATCGAAATGCCGAATGATGTCACACAATGCATTGGTAATTTCATATCCGTCCGCAGGCAAAATATGGTTTGTGTAATTCAAAAAGGTATGGAAGTAATTGTACCCAATTGCTTGATGACCATTACGTTTCAACTCCCCGCATAAAGTTCCCATTTGACCTGCAATTTCAATAGGTAGATGGACAACCTTCATGAACTTCACCCTTCTTGTATGCTTTTATTCTGGCCCATTGCCTCTACAAGTACGCTGAGGCCTTTCATGAGTAAGCATCTACTTACGGTTTATGTTGCTTATGGATAGGTTGCTATTATGTCAGGGAAAAATGGTCAACTACCATATTCCGCAACCATTCCCCCGTTCATATCTTGTAAAGGTAAACATCCAAATGGAAAGGTGTGGACCTTTAATGCTTGCAACATCCTCATTAGGGTACTTATTTCCTTCTCCGGCGGTTATTCAAAACCACGTTTGTGTACTGCCCTGCGGAGGAGTATCAGAAAATAGGATAAGTGAATGGACTGAGGAAGAATTAAAGTATTATGTATCCTATTACGTTAATGGAAATCCAATCCAAACCATGTTTAACGGCTTTATCTTCAATGGGCTTTCCGTTCGTGAAGACCGGTATATGTATCCTATGTATGTTGGCTTTGCAAAAGCTGCAAACCGTACAGATTGGGAGCTATGGATCGAATCACTATTTGCACCCGGCAAAAATTTAAAAGCACTATTTTCCCTAGCAACCCGCCCGCTCGATGTGTGGGTTTCTATTCCTTATCCCTACTTGAATCAGACCGATTTCGGAAGCGTTAACTGGAAGTCGCTAAACTTCGAGTCAGAAGATGATCGGTTTACCGCTGTTTCCTGGTGGATTGATGAATTCCTGAAGCGGTGGAACAAAGAATCCAACCTTTCAGCAAGGCTAAAATTCCGCGGTTTTCTCTGGCAAAGAGAGTCGATCCACGATTATGATGAAAGACTGGTGCAATTAACGAACAACTATATCAAGAGCAAAGGCTACTACAGCATGTGGCTTCCTTTCTTCGGCTCTTACGGCTGCCTGAAATTGCCGGAGCTGAATTTTGATGTAGTAGCTCCCCATCCCAAATTTTACGGAAAGGCCAACTTCGACTTTCACGAGATCAATAACGCCAGCACCTTTGCCAAACAGTCCCATACAGGAATCCAGATAATTTATGGAAAAGATTTCATTTACAATGATACGCACCTGTATGATTATCTGAATTTAGGCCTTCCTGAATATAATCAATACATGACACAATCATTCCTGGTATACCAGTTCCCCAATCAAACTTTGAAAAACATTAATGAAACACATTATCTTGAATATGTTCACTTATACCTGTTTATAAAAGGACTGTATCGCAAAGTCTCCTATCCCGGCATAAGCTACTAGATGATCTATGCTTTTTTGCCTCTTTATGAAAAGGGGGGTAACTATATGGTTTCGTTCAACAAAATCCTCGTTCTTGCACCTCATACAGATGATGGGGAACTAGGCTGCGGTGCATCGATAAATAAGTGGATCAACGAGGGCAAAGAAATTTATTATTTTGCCTTTTCAGCCGCAGAGGAATCCGTACCTTCCTCCTTTCCAAGAGACGAGTTGAGAAAGGAGGTTCTTGCTTCCACAGCCACTTTGGGCATTCCGAAAGAAAATGTGCAGGTTTTTAAATACCCGGTAAGAAAATTCACCGAATACCGCCAGAATATACTGGAGGATTTGATTAAGGCCAAGCAAGATCTCAACCCTGATCTGGTTCTCATGCCATCCCAAAATGACATTCACCAGGATCATCAAGTAATTCATATGGAGGGAATAAGAGCATTCAAACTTTCCCGTATCTTAGCCTATGAACTGCCCTGGAACAACTTAACGTTCAAAAACAATTGCTACTCTATAATTAAAGGTGAGCATCTGGATAAAAAGCATGAATCTCTCCAGTGCTACAAAACCCAATTTATTCGATCGTATTTTAATAAAGAGTTTATTTATGGTTTGGCCAAAATGAGAGGAGTTCAAATAAACAAGGATTACGCCGAATGTTTCGAGCTGGTCCGCTGGATACTGTAATGTAACCCACCCGACTTTGGCTAACCAATACACCCCTTGCAGCAGACCGTACACAAAGTTCTTGTGTGCCTGCAGCAAGGGGCTTGATTTTTTCACTCTATTGCCTTGGAATTATTTCGTTTTCCACTCTTCAGCCAACATGCCGTAAATAGCATGGTCTACAAAACGATCATACAGCCATCCTGCTTGCCGGACGATTCCTTCAAAAAATATCTGCGGATAACTTATTCAAAATCGGGAAGCACAAATTTGAAATCATCGTTGGCCAGACAGACAAATCCGGTTTCTATGTGGTAGATGCGAATGGTGTTCGGAAAAAGGTTCGATCTCCCTGGAGAAGAGGTTGCCTTTTTTCTTATTTTCACTTATTCATGGCGAAATCAGCACGGCAGGCATTCAATGATAGCGAATTGCCCGGGGATGATTCTGGAGATTTGCAAGCCAGCCTGACCGATCAGTTCACGGAATTCCGACTCGGTTCTGACTTTCCCGCCATTCGAGCAAACTAGGAACAGCAAATCGCGGAATACTTCTTCCGGAGACGGAGCATTGTCGGCTCCAAGCATTTCGATCAGAATAAGACGTGATTCTTGTGACATGGCTTCCCGTACATTTCTCAAGGCACGCAGGACATGCTCATCATCCCAGTCGTTGAGCGCTTTGCTGATGATATACAGTTCACCTCCTGCCGGAACTTTCTCAAACATATCACCCGGAACGATTTCGTAACGTCCCTCAATACCTGCGGCCTTAAGAAAAGGAACAGCTCGCTCTGTCGTTTCGGGGAGATCAAACAGAATCCCTCTGGTTCCCGGATTTGCTTTAAGAATTCCGCTCAGCAGTTGTCCCATGCCTCCCGCGATATCGACAATCACCTTGAAACCTGAAAAAGGATAGGAAGCGAGCAGGTTCGGCAGACTAATTTTGGAGTAAGCTTCCATCGCTCTGTCCATGATTTGAAGATACTGCTGATTTTCCTGGCAGTACTCATACCAGGAAGCTCCCATAGCTTTTTCAAAAGAAGGCTTGCCGGTACGAACGGAATAGCTAAGCTCCAGCATCGGACGAGCGACTACATCGTGCAAAAGGTATTGTGCCAACGGTTCAATTGATTTCGGCGTTGGCCCCGGCTGTAAAGTGGCGCCCAGCTCAGTTGCCGAATAGACTCCCTGCTGCTCGTTCAACAGCCCGATTGCCTCAAGGGCGCGTAACAGCCGGCGCAAGGAAGAAGGCTCCACTTCCAACGATCTAGACATCTCCTCAATTGTGTGAAATCCTTCCTTGATCGCTCGGAAAATCCCTAGTTCAACTGCTGATTTGATGACCATTGAGAATGTTAATCCACTAATGGCCTGCATGACCTTTGCCTGCGGAGGAACTTTACCGGCCGGTTGTTGCGGTCCGACTCCCGCATTTTGAGATGCAGTTTGACTCATGACAACTCTCCCCTATCATTGTTAAGTCCTTGTAAGCTTGCAACTAGAAAAGCTAGCCAAACAACGGCATCGCCCGCCTCTCAATCGCCTCTATCACTTGCCGGAGGCTCTTCAGGTAACAATCCATGAATCCGGAAATGGTATTTTCGTCATACTGATTTTTGCTGTAATCCATTTTGATATTTAATCTCTCTCGTTTGATCATGGCGAGCACATTCAGTTTATATCTCCTGATTTCTTCTCCACTGATGGTTTTGCCAGCAGTCAAAGGTGACAGGCTGAATGCCTCCGTCATCACATCCTGGTCAAACCGCCCCATATAATTGAAAGATATCTCCGGTTGAAGGCGGAATTGCATATCGGTTTTCCGGCTGCTGTCTGTGAGATACTTCAAGATTCCGTATCCGATTCCCTGATTGGGTACCTGCTTTAGCTGTTGATCCATATTCTGAACCAGGTTCTGAATCGGGTTCTGAATCCGATCAACGCCTCCTTCTGCTTGTGACATATCAAGAACAGCGGGATAAATCGCGGTGAAACGGCCGACTGTGCGGGAAATGTCGAGAGGGTTGCCAGCCAGCTTCCTGCCGTGACTTCCCAAATTGACAGCAAACTTCTCAAGTCCGAACCACTGTTTCAATGCAAGCCCCAGTGCCGAAAGCAGAATCGCATCCATCGTGAGGCCCGTTTCTTTCAAGCCGTTGAGCAGCCTGATAGTCTCCTCTCTCGTCAAGTCTCTCTCGATGAAGGCATTCTCCTTTACCCGGTTGCATTCGGAATCATAATCAGTCGGAAGCGGGATCACCTCGGTTTGTTCAACGGCAGACCAGTATGGTTTTTCCGCCAAAAGTACAGGGCTGTCGGCATATTCATGAAGATGTTCAACCCATTTTTTGAACGAATCGGATTTGTTCTGCAGACGAATCTCTTCCTTGTTCATAATCTGCGTATAGGCCGTCGCCACGTCCTCCAGAATGATTCGCCAGGAAACGTGATCGATGACGAATTGATGGATTACAATTAACAGATGTTCGCCATCCTTTGTCTTGAACAAGCCCAGTTTGAGAAGCGGTCCGTTTCGCAAATCCATGCTTTCTTGCAGCCTGTTCGCTTCCCTTTCTGCTTCCTCCACATAATTAACGGAATCCGTTAGATCGATAGCGCGAAACTCAAACAACTCTCCTTCAAGTCCTCGATTGACTTGAACAAACCTGTCTTCCCGTTTGTCCAAAATAATTCTCAGGGCGTCATGGTGCTCCACAATTTTTGTGAAAATTTGCTTGACTCTCTCTTCGCCAAAGCCTTCTTTACGGTAGATCATAAAAGCGAGATTGCGATGCTGAAGGGTGTCCTTGGCGCTTTCTATCAGCCAGCTTTGCAGCGGAACCAGTCCGAATTCTCCGGTGACGAGGCTGTTATCCGCGTTCTTTTGAATGACTTTGACACATTCGCTAAGCTCTGCAACCGTCTGATACTGGAAGATGTCTTGTACCAGCAGACTCAAACCGAAACGCTCCGCACGTGCAGCCGCCTGCATGGCTTTGATCGAATCACCGCCAAGCACGAAAAAGTTATGGTGAATGCCTACTTGCTCAACGCCGAGTACCTCTTTCCACACATGGCAAAGCGTCTCTTCCAAAGGAGTGCGGGGAGCTATATATTCCTGAGCGTAACTTGTGATCTCATTTGGTTCCGGAAGTGCCTGTCTGTCCAGCTTGCCATTGTGAGTGAGCGGCACTTTATCAATCAATAGAAAAAATGCAGGAATCATAAAGTCAGGCAAATGCTTTTTGAGGAAACTGCGAAGTCTCGGCAGAACGTCCTCTCCCTGGCATACCACATAAGCGCAGAGGTACTTGCTTCCTCGCTGATCTGTTTTGGCAATGACTACGGCATCCTGCACTTCTTCATGCAAGAGGATCTTGTTTTCAATCTCCCCTGTTTCAACACGGAAGCCTCTAATTTTTACCTGATGGTCGATCCTACTGATGAATTGCACATGACCGTCTTCTGTCCATCTGCCCAAATCTCCTGTCCGATACATCCGCCGATTCGGCTGAAAGACATCCTGAATAAACCGTTCGGCGCTCAGTTCCGGGCGATTCAGATAGCCTCTCCCTACTCCCGCCCCGGCAATGTATATTTCACCTGTGACTCCCACAGGGACGGGTTTCAGATGTTGATCCAGGATATAGACAGACACATTTTGGAGCGGTGAGCCGATGGGAATGTCAGACAACGAATGGATCTGATCCCCAGTAACCAAAAAGGCAGTAGCATCAACCGTGCACTCCGTAGGGCCGTAAATGTTGGTAACAAATGGCTTGTCGTTCTCAAAGCAGTGATAAAGCTTTTCTATGTCTGACACGGATATCGCTTCTCCGCCGATTACAAAATGTTTCACCGGAATGGTTCCGCAATCTGGTTGTTCGGACAAAATATGAAGGAAACCAGGGGTCCCATCTGACACATCAATCGAATGATGACGGTAGTACTGAGTGATGAGACGGGCATCCAGCCTCGCATCGCTTGGCACAATATGCAGTACATGCCCAAGCAGCAGCGACGCAAAAATCTGCTTAACAGAAGCATCAAAAACATAAGGAGCAAGCAGGGCGATATTCAGATTGGAACGATGCATGCTGTAGATTCTTTGATGCAGGGCTTCTACCAGATTGATAACGTTGTGATGTTCAATCATGACTCCCTTGGGATTACCGGTGGAACCTGAGGTGTAAATGATATAGGCCAGATTTTCAGGACCGCTGGTACGCCCAATATTGTCACTGCCACTTTCCCGAATCTCCTCGTCATCTACTCCGATCACTTCTCCATCGAACGGGATACTCCGTTCTAGCCCTTTGCCAGACAATACAATGGATATTCCACTATCTTCCAGCATGTAACGAATTCGCTCTTCCGGGTAGTCTGGGTCAATCGGCAGGTAGGCTCCTCCTGCCTTCAATATCCCCATGATCCCTACGGCCATATCGGTAGTGCGCTCTACAACCAAACCGACAATCTCGTCGGACTGGACACCATGCCTGATTAACGTTCTCGCCACTTGATTCGCCTTTTCATTCAATTCCCTGTAAGAAAGACTGCCGTCTGAGCCGACAACTGCCGTGCGCTCGGGGAACAATTCTGCTTGTCTCTCGAAGATTTCGTAAATCGTTCTCTCTTTCTCATAAGGAGCTTCGGTTTGGTTAAATCCAACAACAACTTGCTGTTTTTCCGCATCTGTCAGCATGTTGATTTGATGAATCGGCTTCTCAACATCCAACATCACTTCCTCCAGAATGTTCAGAAAATGAACGGAGAGCCGCTCCATAGTCTCACGCTTAAACAGCTTGCTGCTGTATGTCAAATCAAATTTCATATTCCCATCCTGAGGAATTGCCTGCAGCACCAGATCGAACTTGGAAGCATGGTGTTCGTACGGATACGGCACATACTTGAGGCCGTTAATCTCCAGTACAGGATTATCCATAATCTGTAGCACAAACATCACATCAAACAAGGGGTGACGGCTCAAATCACGGCTGATGTCAAGTTGATCCACCAGTTCTTCAAACGGATATTCCTGATTTTCATAGGCTGCAATGGCATGCTCCCGCACTTCGGAGAGCAGTTGGGCGAATGACTTGTCAGCGGCCGGGTAAGAACGGAATGCCAACGTGTTGACAAACATCCCGATCAGATTCTCCACATCCGGATGGGTTCTGCCAGAGATTGGCGATCCTACGATGATGTCCTCTTGTCCGCTGTATTTTGCCAACAACACATTGAAAGCAGACAGCAGCACCATGAACATGGTTGCTTCTGTTTCCGCGCAGAATCGATTCAGCTTGCCTGTCAGTTCGGCTCCGGCATAAAAGATCAGGCGGTCACCTTCATAACTTTGCACGACAGGTCTGGCATAATCATACGGCAGATGCAATACAGGAAGTTCCCCCTGAAACCGATCCACCCAGAACTTTTCTTGTCTTTGCATTTCCTCGCTGGAAAAGCGGTCATTCTGCCAATTGGCAAAATCTCTGTATTGAATCGGCAGTTCCGGTAACGTTTGCTGTTCGTACAATTGAATAAGTTCTCTTAGCAATATCGCGATGGATGACCCGTCCGCTACGATGTGGTGGATGTCAATCATTAGCAAATGCTTGGCCGGGTTTACTTTCACCAGCCCGCCGCGCAGCAACGGTGCTTTTTGCAGGTCAAAGGGTCTGACAAACTGTTTCAGAACAGGATCAAGTTCATCCGCTGATGCAGCATAGGTTTCCAGCCTAAAGTCTGCATGATCCGCCACCCTCTGAACCGTTCTTCCGTCGTTAAACGCAAACGAGGTCCTTAAGATTTCATGCCTATGGATCAATTGGGCGAATGCTCTCTCCATTCGGTCAGGATCCAATTCGCCTTCAATCATGATGCCAACCGGGATATTATAGGCAGTTGTTTCGGTTCCCAATTGGTTTAAGATGAACAAACGCTTTTGAGCCGAAGAAGCCAAATATTCATTGGATGTCTCTGTTACTCGTGGAATGGACCCATCGAAGGCATGTTTTCCTTCCTCGGAGATGAGAATGTTGTTGTCAATGTATCGGGAGAATTCTTCGATGCAAGGGTACTTCAGCAGATCGGATGCCTCTACTTTTCGATTCATCAGCTTGTTGATAGCGTAGGCAATCTTCATCGCGATAATCGAATCTCCGCCGAGCGCATAAAAATTCGCCCTAATATCCAGTTCATCAAACCCGAGAACATTGCCCCAAATCTGCCCAACCGCAATCTCCGTTTCGGTATACGGCTGGCCGCTTTTGCCCCGCAATTGAACAGATTTGTAAGTAGGTGTCTCTTCATTTTCAGATCCCAACACCAAAGAATGCACGCTTCCCTCTTGAGGGATGTCGAGCCAGTATCGTTTTCGTTCGAACGGATAGGTAGGGATATTGATCCTCCTTCGATTTTCTCCCTGATACAAGAGACTCCAATCTATGTCGGCTCCCTTTTCGTAGAGTTCACATAGTTGAAAGAGGATGCTTTCTTCTTGTTTACCGCTCGCCAGGAATTCTTCAATGAAACGGTTGGCTGCTTTTTTCCATTCCCGTTTTTCTTGCTCATGCACACTTCCTGCTGGTTGAAGATCAAAAGCGGAGTTGTGTGCCTGGACCAGTTTCTGCTCCAGTTCGTTTTTATGTCTAGCCGTAATCGAAATTCGGTACTCACAATGTCTTCGTCCTGTATTCGCGGTATAACAAACATCTGCCAAGGCATATTCTTGATTTTTCCGTGTAAAATCCACATATTTGCCAATCAGTTCACGCAGAGTTTCTCTATTTTTTGCCGAGAGGGTTAATACCTGCAGCCTCTCCTCAGCCTGCACTTCCTGCGGGATTACAGGAGCTTCTTCCAACACGACGTGACAGTTGGTTCCACTAAAGCCAAAGGAACTGACCCCTGCTCTTCTCGGAGTTTCTCCCTTCTCCCATTCCGTCAACGAATCGTTGAGATACACAGGAGAATTGGCAAAGTTGATATAGGGATTGGGAACATCAAAATGGAGGCTTGGCGGAAGCAAACCGTGCCGCATGGACAGAATCACTTTTATTAAGGACGCAATCCCTGACGCGCCCACCGTATGGCCGATATTGGTCTTAACCGACCCGATCCCGCAAAATTGCTTTTTGTCCGTATATCGGGCAAATGCTTGGGTAATTCCTTTGATTTCGATTGGATCACCCAAAATGGTGCCGGTCCCATGTGTCTCAATGTAAGAGACCGTTTCTGGAGAAATCCCGGCTTCTTCCCATGCCTTGACGAGCAACTCTTCCTGGGCGGCAGGGTTGGGAGCCGTAATGCCGTTGGAGGTGCCATCGTTATTGATGGCACTTCCCTTGATTACGGCATAAATGTTATCCCGATCCTTGATCGCTTGTTTCAAAGGTTTCAGCATGACGGAGGCAATTCCCTCGCCCCAGACTGTTCCCTCGGCATACTTGTCAAAAGCGCGGATGCTTACATTCTCCGACTCCAGTTCGTTCAGCATGCCGCCGATTTTGAGCGGAAACAAGAACAGATTGACTCCGCCCGCTATCGCCATTTCGCACTCCTTGTTTTTCAATGCTTGGCAGGCCATGTGGACAGCCACAAGGCCGGACGAGCAAGCGGTATCCACTACCATGCTGGGGCCGCTAAGATTGAAAATATAGGAGGCGCGGCTTGCCAGAATCCCTGTCCATGAGCCTGTCATGGCAAGCAGGTCGGCATCCTTCATGATCCCTGCGTAGGAAGCTTTGTATTTGTGGGTGTGGTCATTTCCTACATAAATCCCTGTATGAGTACCGTAGATCTTCTCTCCACCATATCCCGCGTCGTCAATTGCCTCATAGACGGTTTCCAGGAATAATCGTTGATAGGGCTCCATCAAAGTCGCTTCTCTTGGTGAAATTCGGAAAAAGGCGGCATCAAATTTATCAATTTCCTCCAAAAACCCCGCTTTCATATAGGGATCTTCGTCCGGTTCATGGAAAAGGCCAAAGAATGGCCCGATGTCTTTTCTCCTGTTGGCAGGAAACCTGCGAATATTGCAGCGGCCATTCTTTAGGTTATTCCAGTACGCTTCCGTGTTATCCGCTTCAGGAAAACGGCAGGACATCCCGATCACCGCAATGTCTTGGTTCGTCTTATCGTTCGTTTTGGACAGTTCCTTTAAGATAAGAAGCGCCTTTTCCTTATCCATGTTTCCGTTTTTTACTTGTTCCAAGATATACCGATTGATCTCATATAGGTTTTCCATCTGCACCAATCACCCTTTATTTGGAAAGGCTCTCTAAAGCACTTTCAATTGAAATCTCTCCGCTTTCGAGGCTGTTGAGGATGTCTGTAAGCTGGTCTTCGGATAAATCTTTTGAACGCTTGCCGGCAAGCGATGCTTTCTTCTCTTTTTCCGCCTGTTTCTTGTCGATATACTCGGCCATCTGGATAACAGACGGGTAGGAGAAGATATCAGATATATCGACGATTCCCGGATACACTCCATCCACGGCTTTGAGCAGGTGGGTAGCCAGGATAGAGTCGCCTCCCATTGCATGAAAGTTCTCAAAGACGTCAATTTCGGCAATATCCAGCACTTGAGCCCAGATTTGTGCCAGTACATGTTCTGTTTCGGTGTATTCCTCGCCGCCTTTCCCTTTCACCAAAACCTGCACATGTTTCTTACCGGCTTTCTTGGAAGCTCCCTCGGTTTTTACTGTCCTCGCCTTTTGCTTGTCAACCATGATCCGGATCTGATCAGACAGCACAAACGGCAATCTGCTTTCCGAAGCGAGGAAGCTGTAGTTTAGTTCACCAGGGACGACTTTGCCACGGCTGCTGTTCAGAATTTGCTCAAATGAGTCGATCGCCCTGCTTGTCGCAATCGATTTGAAAAGCGCTACATCTCCTGTTGCCTGGTAGTCAACCGCCATGCCGGTTTCTTTCCAGGCCGGCCAGTTGATGGCGATCGTTTTCAAGCCCAGTCTATTTCTGTAAGCGGCAAACGAATCCAGATAGGAGTTGGCTGCAGTATAGTCTCCCTGTCCGACACCGCCGAAAAGAGAAGTGATACTGGAGAACATGACAAAAAAGTCCGGTTGATCCTCTCTGGTAAGCTGGTCAAGAATCCAGGTGCCTTTCACCTTTGGCTCTATGACGCTTCGGAACGTGCTTTCCTCCTTGTGCATGATAAAGCCGTCACCAGCCAAACCGGCGCAGTGAACAACCCCGGAAATTCGGCCAAATCTGCTTCTGACGCTCTCAAGGGCGGCTTTAACCTCATCATATTGGCTCACATCGGCGCTGCAGCAAGTGATGTTAGCACCCTGGCGCTCCATTTCAAGGATCGCCTTGATCCGGTCAATCGCCTTCTGATCTGACCCTTTTTCCAAGATGCGGTCCCATTCTTCCCTTTCCGGAAGCTTGGAGCGATTCAAGAGCACCAGATTGGCTTTCCCCTTTGAAGCCAAATACTTCCCGATCTCCAGCCCTAATCCGCCGGTACCTCCCGTAATGACGTAGGTATTTCCTTCTTTCCATTCAATGGACTGGGCCGAATCATTGCCGATGTCCACTTTTCGGAGCTCCTCAACATAGCGGACGTTGTCCCGGTATGCTACAGCGTAAGATGGTCCGGTTACCATTGATTCCCGCAGAATCGTCTGTGCATCAGTCATGTGGTCGATGTCGATAAATTTGCAGGAAAGATTGGTATACTCTTGTTCCACCACTTTTCCAAGCCCCATCAACGCTGCATGATGCGGATGAACAGCAAGCTGCCCTTCCATTACTTCGTTGGCGAAGGCAGAAACTATATGGATGCTGATTTGGCCCTTCACCTTTTTGCTGATAAGCGCTTTGACCATATGGAACAAGCTGCGCAAGCCTTTGCCCTGAGCTGATTCAAGCTGCTCCAGACTTCCGATTTCGTTAGCGGAATCAATACTGGCCAGATGGAAAATTTCCGTCACACCTTTTTCCCTGATCTCTTCCATAAGAGCTTCGTAATCTTCCAAACTGCTTCCCACCATATAGTGGTTGTGGCCGATTCTCTCAAAGCAATTGCCCACTTCCACTTCGATGCATGCTTTTTGGTGTTGCTTCAATTGCTCTAGTAAACGGTCTGCCAAACCTGTACGATCTTTGAACAAAAGGGCGGTTCCTTCCGACAATGCCGCTTGGTCAGCCGGAATTTCTTTTGGAACCCAGGCCAGTTCGTAGTAACTGCTGTTCTTGCCGGAAAGCTCTTTGAACTTCAACTCTGTCTGATGAACCTTCTTGATGGTGTAATCACTGATTTCTGCGATCCATTTTCCATCGGCGTCCATCATTGCTACATCGAACGTGATGGTTTCCTTATTGGCAGCATGGCCCGTTTTCCTTTTGACATAGGTATATAATTCTGCGGGCATTTTGTCGTAGATTCTAAAGCTTTTATAGGTGAACGGCAGATAAGTGCCGTCTCCACTGCTCTGGCTGATTACATTGACCGCGTTATCCAACATGGCTGGATGATACAGATAATCTTGCAAATCATCCCAAAATTCTTCTGGCAATTCGAGCCGGACAAAAACCTCATTCTCCCCTGCGTACATGTCGCGAAGATTTTGCCATCTCGGGCCGAACCCGAAGACTCCTTTAACAGAGTGCAAATCAATATTTTCCGAGACCTTTTTGTACTTGCTTGTCAGTTCCTCTATTTTCCAAGGTTCCTTGACAGTCTGCTCAATTTTAAATATTTTCCCTTCCGCATGTTTCACCCATACGGTTTCCCCTTCCATGCCGGTCTCCTGCTTGCTTGCCACCAGGAACTCAATGTAGCCATCCTCTTTTGTAACCACTGTCTGGACTTTCTTTTTCTCATCTTCGCGAACAACCATGGGCGTGAAAAAGAGCACGTCTTTCAATTCGAGCTGATCGGAATGGTAGAAGCGTTTGCCTACTTCACGCGCCATCTCGATATAGGTGGTGCCTGGGATGACGCAATTGTCCAAAATTTTGTGATCTGTCAATACCCATTGCTGATCAATCGAAAACTCGGATTCATAGATTTGCTGATTAATCGAATCGGCAAGCAGACGATGTACCAACGGATGTTGGTGACTCTCCTCATGACCGGTCACTCGGCAAGTCATCTTGGATTCTTTCGGTCCTGCCCAGAAGCGGATTTTTTCCAGCGGGTAAACCGGAACATTAACCTTTCTCAGTTTCTTTCCTTGATAAAACTTATCCCAGTCAAGATCTGCGCCCTTGGCATACAAGTAGCAAATTTCCCGCAAGAGAGCGGCGTAGTCTTCCGGGGCGCTTCCAGGCAATTCGTCCAGTTTGCTTTCCAGTTCCCTGGTGAATTTCGACTTTTCTGACGCGGTGATTTCTCCGTATTCCCTTGCTGTTTTTCTTTCGGACACAATCTTGTGCTCCCCGTAGAATACACCGTCGATCCAACTATTTTTCATATCTGCTGTGGAAATTCGCTTTAGCTTGTTTTTCAATTCGTCCAGGTTGTGAAAGACAATTGCGATTCGGTGAAAATAGTGCCCTTTTCCGGTGTTTGCTGTATAACAAATATGGGCAATATCCGATTCCTTCGCCTCTTCCACATATTCCTTATACCTTGCCACCAGATCATGAAGAACGTTCTCGCTTTTGGCAGAGAGCGCCAAAACATGTGGCCCCGCTTCACGAACAGCGGGCTCCTCCGTTATTTCCGGCGCTTCCTCAAGGACGACATGGCAGTTGGTCCCGCTAAATCCAAAAGAGCTTACTCCTGCGCGACGCGGCACTTCGCCTCGTTCCCAATGACTCAATTTGTCGTTCACATACAGCGGAGATTCCGAAAAGTTGACATAAGGATTCGGATTTTCAAAGTTGATCGTAGGTGGAACCTTTTTGTTCTTGAGCGACAAAACCACTTTCAATAGTGAAGCAATTCCGGATGCCGCTACCATATGCCCCATATTCGTTTTGAGCGAGCCGATTCCGCAGAATTGTTTTTTATCGGTATACCGTCTGAACGCATTGGTCAATCCCTTGATTTCAATAGGATCCCCAAGAACGGTTCCTGTTCCGTGGGCCTCAACATAGCTGATGGTTTCAGGATTTAATCTGGCTTCTTTCCATGCCCGCACAATCACTTCTTCCTGGGCGGATGCACTCGGAGCGGTGATTCCGTTTGAGGCGCCGTCATTGTTGATGGCACTTCCGCGAATAACGGCATAAATATGGTCCTTATCTTCCAAAGCCTTGCTCAATGGTTTCAGCAGGACTGCCCCTACCCCTTCACTCCAGATCGTGCCGCTTGCGTCTTTGTCAAATGTACGCACTTTGTCATCTGCCGCCTCCACCGAACTGAGGTCGAGCGGTCCTTTGATGTCTTTCATCATCCCCCACAGCGTGACATTGATGCCTCCCGCAATGGCCATGTCGCATTCACCATTTTTGATGGACTGGCAAGCCATATGGACAGAAACCAAGCCGGAAGAGCAGGCTGTGTCCACAACCATCGCCGGTCCCTGCAGGTTAAAAATGTAGGACAACCGGCTGGCCATGATTCCTTCCCAGGAGCCGGTCAAATGCATGGAATCCGGCTCCGTGATATAGCGGTAGGTTGGAATGTTGGTTGTATCACGCCCGACAAAGACGCCCGTTCTGCTTCCGGTGATCTTTTCTCCACCGTAGCCGGCATCGTCAATTGCTTCATACGCTGTTTCCAAAAAGATCCGCTGCAGCGGGTCCATAAATTTTGCCTCTCTGGGCGGAATTCCAAAAAAGGGCGCGTCAAATTTATCAATCTGATTCAAAAAACCGCCTTTGGTATACAAATCTGCCGGGTCTTCATACTCAGGCAAAATCTCACCCGTTAAAAATTCAATGTAACAAAGCTTGGACAAGATATGATCGGAGTCTTTTCTTCTGTGTTCCGGAAACTCTCCGATGCAGTTTACCCCGTTTTCCAACCGGTCCCAAAACTCCTTGAGATTGTCGCATGTGGGAAAACGGCCCGCCATCCCGATAATGGCAATACTCTCGGAAGCTCTCTCAGATTGACTCTTTTGCAGTTCCCGCAACATGCTCTCGGCCTCATCCTGCGAGAGATTATTCTGTGAAATCTGTTTAAAGATATAGTTCTTTACAAGAGACATAAATCTTCAACCTCCAGTGGATTGTTTGGCCTGCTATAACCACACTTCTGTTTCTTCCAACTGTTTCATCAAACGGTCTGCTTCTTCGGGAGTAATCTCGTTTTTGGCAAGCATGGCTACGATGTCGCTCATTGTGTACCGATCATGTGAAAGCTGTTCTTTTTGCTTCTTCTGTCCAGTCCTCTCTTTGATGTAGGCAGACAGATCGTATACAGTCGGGTAAGTAAAAATATCGGTGATGTCGACCGTGTTGGGAAAAGCGGCTTCAATCTCCTTCAAGAGACCCGCTGCCAATAGCGAATCGCCGCCTAGATTGTAAAAGCTGTCATAAATATCAATGGTGTGAAGCCCCAACATCTTGGCCCAGATTTTCGCCATTTTCCGTTCGATTTCGCTTAGGTCAGATTCGCCTTTTCCCGTAATCGAAATTCCGTTCGTGCCGGATGTTGTACGCGTCTCCTGATTCCCTGACTGCGGCCTCTGGCTTATTTCTCCTCGGAAATCGCGATCTACCTGGAAGACATAACGCTTTGCAAGTAGATTCGTCTGCTCATCCTGAAGCCCGCCTACAATCACGCGATGGAGCTGGCTGTTCAAAACCTGACGGAAAGCATCGAGAGCTTGCCTGTTGGAAATTGCCCGAAACGGACTTTTGCTCCAATCGGCATGGTGTTCTACCGCCATCCCCACTTCCTTCCACGCAGTCCAGTTGATGGAGATCACTTTTTTGCCGAGCAGAAAGCTCTGGTCTGCAAAAGCATCAAGGTAATGGTTAGCGGCTGAATAGTCACCTTGACCGGCTACTCCGACAACCGCATTTACAGAAGAGAAGAGAACGAGAAAGTCCAAATCGTCCGTTTGGGTCAATTGGTCGATTACCCATGTCCCTTTGATTTTGGGATCAATGACACGGCGGAATTTGGGCTCATCTTTTCTAAACAAAAACCCCTCTCCCGCAATCCCTGCGCAGTGGATAATCCCGTTGATTTTTCCGTGTTTCGCCCGCAACTCATCCAAAACTGGCTTCATTTCATCCAAACGGCTGACGTCAGCACCATACCATTCCACTTGGGCTCCCAGCGCTTCCATCTGCCGAATCGCCTCAATTTTTGCCTTTAACTTGTCATTTTCTACAAGCGGCCAATCCTTTCGCTCCGGCAGAGGATTACGGCTGAGAAGCGCCAGCTTGACCTTGCCCAAAGATGCCAGATGCTTCCCGATTTCCAATCCAAGCGCACCCAATCCCCCGGTAATGAGATAAACCCCATCTTCTTTGATAGATAGTTCTTCTCTTGGAGACATTTCATTTTTTCGCTCAGCCAATTTGGCCTGTCTAAACGCTTCCACATACCTTTTATTCTCGCGATAGGCCGCAAGAAACGAAGGAGCAGCCGCCATGCCTGTCGAGTCTGTCAAGTCTGTCAAGTCTAGCGATAGTTCTCTCAAAAGGGTTTCCGCCTGAATCGTTTCGTCAACATCAATCGCCCGGCAGCGGATATGGGCATATTCCTGACCAATGGTGGAGCCAAGCCCGATCATGGCAGCGTGGAGAGGCTTGATCGTCGTTTCCTTTCCCGTGACCAGTTTGGCCCATTGGGTAATCAAGACGAGATCTGTATTCCCAGGAAGCTTTTGGTTCACCATTGCTTTGGTCAAATAAAAAAGGCTTAATAGGCCTCTGTCTGCTGATTCCTCAAACTCTATTGTTTCCTCTATCTCTGCTGCGCTTCTTTCCGCCCCTGTTTCATCGAGAGCGAACATATGAATGATTTGCGAAAAACCATTACCGCCTGCTTCCCTGATCAATCTGTCAAAGTCTTCCTGACGATTGGCAATGGCGTATGAGTGGCTGTCCAGCTTTTGGAATTCCTCCCCCTGCACAACTTCGACAACCTGATTTCCCCGTTCTCTTAGCATGCCGATAAGCGATTGCGAAAGTGCTTTCTCTCCTTTTAATACCAAGATCCTGCCGCGTTCTGTCTTCTGAGAGTAAGAGTCCAGTTCTTGAGGGAACCATACCACTTCATGAAAGAGGTGTTGATCCGATGGTTCTCTCCCCCGCAGCTCTTCCATCCTCACACGTTTGATGACATAATCCTCCACTTCCGCAAATACGGCTCCTGTCTCATCAAGCAGGATAATATCGAAGACTGCGGTTTCTTCGCTTTGCTTATGATAGTCCTTCCGTCGTATGTAACTGTAAAATGTCTCAGGTGTCGGGCCGGATAGGAGCAGCCGCTTATAGGAAAACGGAAGGTACAACCCGTTCCCGACGCTCAGATTGGCAGCATTGACGGCACAATCCATCAGGGCCGGATGCAACTGGTATTCACGCAAGTCTGACCAATATTCCTCTTGTAGTTCGAGCAAGATCAGATGTTCCGTATCCGTTCGGCAAATCTGTTTGAAGTTATCCCAACGCGGTCCCACCTTTACCTTCCGAACCATCTCGGGGGTGTATTGGATCTGGTCAGCTTGTGCGAATTTCCTTTTTAACTCTGCGATCTCCAGTCTGCCAAAGCCGGTCTTTGTTCCAGAGGAAACAAGGCCCTCGACGTGAACGATCCATTGTTCCGAGTCTCGTTCTTTGCTGGTTACCACAAACTCCGTCTCATCATCAGACCTTTTCAAAATGATGTGGACTTCTCTTTCCTCCCCTTCGGACAACATGAGCGGGGAGAGAAACATGATCTTCTTTAGCTCGATCACCTGATCAGGACTGTTTGACACGATCGCCCGAATCATCTCTATGTAGGCAGTACCGGGAAGAACATATTGGTCGGTAACCTTATGCTCGCGTAACGCCCATTGCTTGTCATTAATCGAAAAATGAGTGGAATAAATTTCGATATCCTTGGACTTTGCCAGGCAGACATCAACAAGCGGATGGCCAAACGAGCGATTCAAGCCGATTCTGTCCAGGGGGTTTGCAGACTCCTGGCCAACCCAGCATCTGTTTTTGGCAAACGGATAGACCGGCAGGCTTATCTTTTGGCGTGATTGCCTTTTATAAAGAAGCTCCCACCTGATTTCAGCCCCTTGAATATAAAGTTGACATACATGCGGCAGCAATGTTTCCTGCACCCCGCCGTTTATGACTTCCAGAAGGGCCAGATCCGCTTCCAAACTGAGTTGCCGTTTCTCGTCCTCCGTAATATCATGAGACCGGCTTGTTCCTCTTTTCAGCGGTACAACCCGGTGCTCACCGTAATAGATATCTTGAAGCGAAAGCTGATCCCAATCCTCCGCCAAGAGTCTTTCCAAGGATTGCCGCAATTGATCGCAATCTTTTGCAATGATCGCCAGCCTGTGCGAATAATGGCCTCGCCCTGTGTTGGCCGTAAAGCATATGTCAGCCAGATCGGGAACAGCGTCCTTCTCCAGAAAACGTCGATACCTGTCAATCAGTTCTTTGACGCCGGATTGGCTCATCGCCGAAAGCGTGAGGACTTGATACCCTTCCTGATGCATGTTATCCTCTCTTGTCGGCCGGGAAGGAGCTTCCTCAAGTACGATGTGGCAGTTCGTCCCGCTCAGACCAAAGGAACTGACTCCGCATCTTGCCGGATTGCCGTCAGTTTCCCATTGTGAAAAGCTTTCATTAACATAGACCGGTGAATCTTCGAACGGAATTTTGCGATTAGGCCGCTGGAAATGCAGGCTGGCGGGAAGCTCTTTGTGATACAAGCATTTGACTGCCTTGATCAAACCGGCTATCCCTGCGGCACTGTCCAAATGCCCAATGTTTGACTTTACCGATCCGATCGAACAAAACTGTTTGCGTTCCGTATAACGGCGAAACGCTCGCTGAATTCCGCTAATCTCCACGGGATCGCCCAGTTTTGTACCGGTTCCGTGCGCTTCAATGTACGAAATCGTCTCAGGATCAATCCCGGCATCTTTCCATGCGGCACAAATGACGTCTTCCTGTGCCGCCGCGTTCGGAGCCGTGATGCCTACTGAACTCCCGTCCTGATTGATCGCACTTCCCTTAATCACGGCATAGATATGGTCGTTGTCGCTCAGCGCTTTGTGTAACGGCTTAAGCACCACTGCCGCCACACCTTCGCCAATCATAGTCCCGTCTGAACTGTCATCAAAAGTCTTGGTCATGCTCTCACTGGAAATAATGTCATTTACAATCTGCATCCCTACCGAAGCCATATGATTCCCGTTAATCGGGGCAAGATGAACTTTGACCCCACCTGCTATGGCATAATCACATTCTCCGTTGCGAATTGATTTGCAAGCTTGATGAACGGCTACCAGACTGGACGAGCAAGCCGTATCGATCAGCATGCTGGGCCCTTTCAGATCCAGGATGTAGGAAATCCGGCTGGCCGTAACCGATTTGATATTCCCTGTTGTGGCAATGGTCGCAGCCGTTGGTTCCATCGTCCGCACGATTCTTTTGTACTCCTCGCCAAAGTCAGCACTAAAACCGAGAAATACCCCTGTCTTGCTGCCTGACAACTTTTTCCCGCCATAGCCCGAATCCTCAATTGCCGCCCAGGCCGCTTCCAGGAAAAGCCGCTGATGGGGGTCCATCAAGCTGGCTTCCCGGGGAGATATGGAAAACAGACTGTAGTCAAACTTATCGATGTCTTTCATATATCCGCCCGGAAGGTATTCCAGATTTGGGCTGTCCCCATCAATTCCGAGAGATTGGAGATAGCGGATGACATCAGGTTTTCGTTCTTCCGGAAAGTCCTTGATACAATCTTTTCCATTCACAAGGTTCTCCCAGAATTGATTCACATCTTCGGCATCGGAGATTCTTGCGTAGATGCCGATAATCGCAATATCCCTTTTCGTAATATTTTGAATTTCCTCAATGCTTTTACTTTCCTTCGTAAAATTGATCCCTTCGAACCCAAGCAATTTAGCGCACATGATGGTCTCCTCCCATTTGATAATGAACGAAGGATTTCTTTGCCACCCTTCAACCTCCGAAGAAGGCAGAAATTTACCGCGTGGGGTGTAAGCCATACTCCGCAAAATCACGGAACAGTTCTTGGGTTCCTGTTTGCTCCAAAATCTGATTGATCCTCTCCACCCGTTCTTTCTCAGGGGTTTTCTTCGTTTCGAAGACGGACAGAAGCATGGCAAGGGCGGCTTTCATCTCCTCGACCGTCGGCTGTCTTCGCTCTGACTCAATCTTCTCCTGCATTTGCTGAACTTTTCGGTATGGTTCCACAACGCCCCGCTGGTACTCGTCATTGTCCCAGTTACGGTTCTTCAGGCAGACTGCCACTGCCAGACATTTTGTAACGACGGTAATATCAGATTTGGGAGGTACAGAGTTGGCTTCATCGCGACCCAGCTTGCTTTGGACCGTTTGAATATCATCCCGCTTTTCAAAAGGATAGGTTTGAATGCGAGAAGTATTTTTGGACATTAGGTTGGTCAACACATTTTTCGGCCCAATTTCGAATGCTTGGGTCACGCCTTGGCTTTCGAGATATTTGATTGTATCTGCCCACAATACAGGCATTACCATCTGAGCCTTCAGCTTGGAGACAATTTCGCCAGGATCAGCGTAGGCTTTGGCATCCACGTTCGAGATGACAGGATATTTCAGCGAGTGATACTTGTATTTCTTCAATTCCTCTTCCAGTTGGAGTGCGGCCTGCTCCATGATCGGACTATGGAAAGGAGCGCTCACCTTGATAAAAATTACGTTGGCCCCATATTCCTGCAGTTTATTTGCTGCGCGGTTTACAGCATTCTTGTGCCCGGAGATGACAATTTGTTCGGGTGAGTTATAGTTGGAGACAACAACCAAATCACCCGGCTCACTCGCCTTTTGACACTCCTCTACGATTACGGCTTTATCCACCCCGGTTACGGCGGCCATGGTTCCCATCCCCAAAGCGGAAGCGGCCTGCATGAACTTGCCCCGCTGACGCACGATTTTGACCGCATCATGGAAACGGATGGCTCCCGAGCAAGTCAATGCCGTAATTTCCCCCAGGCTGTGTCCGGCACAAAAGTCAGGTTGAATCCCCACTTCTTGCATAAATACCTGATAAGCGGCGAAACTGACTGTCAGGATGGCTGGTTGGGTGTTCTCGGTTTTCGTCAATTCCTCGAGGTCTCCTGAGAAGCAAAGCTCCTTCAGGTCAATTCCGAGGCAATCATTTGCTTCCTCAAACACTCTTCTCGCTGCCGAAAAGTTCTCGTAGATCGACTTGCCCATTCCTACATACTGCGAGCCCTGTGACGGAAAAAGAAAGACTGTTTTACTCATAAGAAACACCCACTCCTCTTTTGATTGATGATAGATCGTAGAAAAACTCTATTAGACAACCTGGTTACCCTGCACCTGAACCGATAGTTTGATCAGTTCAAGGAAACTTCGCGAAAACGCCCGCATTGCTTCCTGACTCAATCTTTGGGCGTTGTAGTCAAGATAAATCTTAAGGCGGCTATAATCGTCATCCAGCCTTAACACAAGATCATAGCAATCAGTCAAATGGCCGTAATGAGCCGACTCCATCACATATAGGGGAAGGATTTCATAACCGGATTTGGCAAGCCTGATTTTTTTCAAACTCGTCAAGCGGTACGAGTAGTTTGCTTCCACATTTCGCATAAGAGAATGAATATGATCCCAGTATTGACTCATCGTGCTAACCTTGCCAAAGTCAACCTGTAACTCCCGAACCCAATCTTCCTCACCACACAGAACTTGAAGCGCAACCGAATTGGATTCCGCCATCTCTGACAGAAGGTAGATATATATGCCCAGCACAAATTCATGCAGGCCCATTCCCTGATTTTCACAAAATTGCTGAATATCCTGACACCGTTCGTAAGTCAGATTGATCATGATACTTTCCTGATCCTCATCCTGAAGATTCCAGGAAAAATACCTGTCGGGCAGCTCTACGAAAGTGACTGAGATTTGTTTACTCTGGCCATTCTCTTGCTCCTCAATAAAGCGGGCCAGCTTCGCAATAGTCGGATTCGCAAAAATATCTGTGATGGATACTCTGCCCGGATACGTTTTTTCCAGTTCGGCATGCAGCTTCACCAGAAGAAGAGAATTGCCGCCAACCTCAAAGAAGTTCTCGTTCACACCAACGTGCTCCCGCGATAAAATCTCAATCCAAACTCTTTGCATCGCC
This sequence comes from Paenibacillaceae bacterium, assembly GCA_041920465.1. GTDB lineage: Bacteria > Bacillota > Bacilli > Brevibacillales > Brevibacillaceae > Brevibacillus_H. The sequence goes on from JBHGXW010000020.1 coordinate 137,907, forward strand.
TCTTCGTATACGGTTTGCGGAGCGCTGTATTTATCAAAAAACTCAAGATGGTTGAAGGATGGCTCCGGCAGTCCCTTTCTGTCCAGCTTGCCATTTGGAGTTAACGGCAAACTCTCCAATCGCGAATAGGCAGACGGAACCATATAATAAGGAAGCCTTCCGCTCAAATCAGCCCGCAGCTCGGAAGCTGTCAATTCCCTGTCGGCCGTATAGTAGGCAGCCAAATACTTGTCACCTTGCCGTGTTTCCCTGACGACAACCGCACACTCTCTTACACCTTTGAATTGCATCAGAGCCTGTTCCACTTCTCCCAGCTCTATCCGGTATCCCCTTACCTTGACTTGATGATCTGCCCGGCCGACAAGCTCCAAGTCTCCGTTAGGAAGGCGCTTGGCAAGGTCACCTGTCCGGTACATCCGTCTAGTTCCATTTCCATCGAAGGGATTATCCACGAACTTTTCTTTCGTAAGATCGGGTCTGTTGTAGTACCCTCGTGCCAATCCGTCGCCGGCAATACACAGTTCCCCAGTCACCCCGAATGTAACCGGATAGCCGTTTTTGTCCAAAATGTATACTTGCGTGTTGGCAATAGGTCTTCCTATCGTAATCTTCTCTTCATGGGTAAGTTCTTTGACAGTTGACCAAACAGTCGTCTCGGTTGGGCCGTACATATTATAAATCCGCGCCGATGTGACAGCTTTGATGCTCTTCAGAAGGGCTGGAGAAAGCGGCTCTCCACCGATCATGATTTCTTTCACATTCCGAAGAGTGACATTGCTCTTCTCATCAAGCAGGATAAGCTGCATTCTGGAAGGCGTCGTCTGCATCATTTCAACGCCACTCTCGAAAATAAGCTTGTTTAGCCGTTGTGAGTCGATTTGTTCGATTTCATCCGCAATGACAACGGTAAGCCCTTTTGTGAGCGGAAGCAGATTTTCCAAAACAAAAATGTCAAATGATATCGTAGTCAGCGACAGGATCGTCTTGCCTGGACGAAAATCAATCAGCTCTGTTATCCCCGTGATAAAATTGTGGACGGCCTGATGCTCAATCATGACTCCTTTTGGTTTTCCGGTCGAGCCTGACGTATAAATCATGTAGGCCAGATCATGGGGCTGATTCAAATCCTCGATGTAGTCACAACCCGCCGCAGCGGAATGGAGGTCATCCACATACATGACTTCCGCATCAAAAGGCACTTCCGCAAATCGGCCGGCGAGCAGTTGCCTTTGGGTTAACAAAATCTTGGCTCCACTGTCATCCAGCATATATTGGATTCGCTCCTGAGGATAATCGGGGTCAATCGGCAAATAGGCGCCACCTGCCTTGAGAATGGCAAACAGCCCGATTAACATGTCGGCGGAACGATTCGTCATCAATCCCACAATACTGTTCGGGCGGACCCCTGCTTCTCTCAGCTTTCTTGCCAATTGTGCAGCCCTTTGATGTAGCTCTCGGTAGGTGATGCGTTGGTTTTTAAAGATGATCGCAACTTGATCCGGTGTTTTTTCCACCTGCTCAGCGAACAAGCTGTGGATGCTCTTTGTCCGGTCATAAGCCCTCTCTGTGTCATTTAATTGATAGAGAAGTTCTTTCCTTTCATCCTCATCCAAATAGTCGAGCTGCGAAATAAGTGCTTCCGGATTCTGGACCAGAGCAACAGCAAGGTTGATAAAATGCCGCCCTATGCGCTCTGCCGTTTTCTGTTTGAAGAGGGCTGTGGAGTATTCCAGATTGATCATCAGTTGATCGTTTCGAAGGATAGCGTCAATCGTCAGATCATACTTGGAGGAGGAGAGCTTCAACGGATACGGTTCAATCGCCACCTCTTTCAGGTGAATCTGATCGAAATCATAGTTCTGCAGCACAAACATGGCATCAAAAATTGGATTACGACTCACGTCCCGCTGAATCTGCATTTTGGCAACAAGCTGTTCAAAAGGATATTCCTGATTTTCGAAGGCGGTGAGAGCATGATCTCTCACTTCCTGCAGCAATTCAATAAATGTTTTGTTCGGCTGTGGAAAGTTTCTCATGGGAAGCATGTTGATAAAAAGTCCAACACATTTTTCCACCTCGGCATGACGTCTGTTGGCGATCGGGGTGCCGATGATAATGTCCTCCTGACCCGTATACTTGTGCAACAATACGTTGAACACAGCCAGCAACACCATATAGAGTGTTGTACCCTTCTCCTCCGCAATCCGTATCAGCTCTCTGGTCAGTTCCGCACTCATGCAGAATTCCAGTCTCTCTCCCTCCATGCTGCGGACAGATGGCCGGGAATAGTCTGTCGGAATATCAAGTACGGGTAATTCTCCTGACAGAGTTTGTAGCCAGTAGTCTTCCTGACTCTTAAGGAAATCGCTCTGGTAAAAATCTCGCTGCCACAAGCTATAATCCCGGTACCGTATGTGGGGAGCTGCCAGTTCTTTCCCTTCGTACAGATCGATAAATTCTTTCTTCAAAATCTCGATTGAGATCCCATCCACAAGAATATGGTGGATATTGACCAGCAGAATATGGCGGTCTTCCGATAATCTGATGACGCCAATCGTAAACAAAGGAAGCTTCTGCAAATCTACAGGAGTAAAGAAGTCCCGCAAGATAGCGCTTATCGAAGCCTCGTCCCCCTCATCCGCAAAAAACCATTGGATGGAAGGTTCGAGGGATGCATGTATTTTCTGAACCGGAGCCCCATTTACCATTTCGAAAGACGTTCGCAAAATCTCGTGTCTGTCGATTAGCTTGCGCAGTGCTTCTTGGGAGCGAACCGGATCTATCCGCCCCTTGATTTTCATCGCAATCGGAATCATGTAGCCAATTCCGTTTTTCTCTTCCAACTGCTGCATCACATAGAGTCTGTTCTGGGCGTATGAAACGGGGTAATAGTCGGCCTCCTCCACCCGTGAGATGGAAGTGAATCCGGATTGTTGCTCTGCGCTTGCGATTTTGTCAGCTTGTTTCATGATCGTATCCAGTCTGAACATTTCGCGAAGTTTCAGCTCTACATGGAACTTTTGGGAGATTTTTGCTAGAAGAATCGTGGCCTTGAGCGAGTTGCCTCCCAAGCAAAAAAAGTTGTCTACTATCCCGATTTGCCCAACTCCAAGGACTTCGGACCACATTTCACAAAGAATCCGTTCGATTTCGTTTCGTGGCTGTACATATTCCTGACCAGTTTCGACCCTGTCGGAGGGTTCTGGCAAAGCCTGCCGGTCGATCTTTCCGTTCACCGTAAGCGGCATCTCCTGAAGTTGGATAAAATGGGCGGGAATCATGTAATCAGGGAGCTCTTTCCCGAGATGTAGCCGCAGTTCGGACGCGGACAACTTTCTTGGCCCCACTACATAGGCACATAAAAATTTATCGCCACTCGCATCCTCTTTCGTCAAAACTACCGCCTCGACCACCGCTTCATGCTTCAGCAGCCGGCTCTCAATTTCACCCGGCTCGATGCGGTATCCCCTGATCTTAACCAGTTGATCAACCCTGCCGATGAACTCGACTGTACCATCGGGCAGCCATCGGGCAAGATCACCAGTCCGATACATTCTTCCTCCCGGGATAAAGGGATCATCCTTGAATTTTTCCTGGGATAATTCAGGGCGATTTAAATACCCTCTGGCTACACCATCACCACCGACGCACAACTCGCCGGGAACCCCCAATGGAACCGGGCGATTTTCCTGATCCAGAATGTAGACGGTTGAATTCGCAATCGGCTTGCCAATCGGAATATTGGAGGAATAATCCTCATCGATTGGGAAGCAGGTGGAGAAGGTGGTGTTTTCTGTTGGACCGTATCCATTGATCAGTTGAATTCCTTTGCACGCTTTTCGAACCATGTTGATATGCTTCGGAGAAAGGACGTCCCCTCCGACGATCAGGTGCTTAATCCCCCTGAACATAGCCGGATTTTGCTTGCTAAGATGGTTGAACAGCGGAGAAGTGAGCCACATGGTCGTAATGCCATAATCCTGGATCGCCTTCTTTAGCTTGACTGGATTCAAGATTGTCTCTTCATCGACAAGGCACAAGGTGAGCCCGTTCAACAAGGCCCCCCAGATTTCGAACGTGCAGGCATCAAAAACGATGGCTCCCGTCTGAAGGATACGATCTCCCTGTTCAAACCGGATGTAATTGGTATTCCTGACCAGCCTGAGTACGTTGCGGTGCTCGACCATAACTCCCTTGGGCTTTCCGGTTGAACCAGAGGTGTACATGATGTAAGCAAGATCTTCAGCACGAACGCCAGACTCAGGCAAGAAGGATTCTTCCCAATAAATGGATTCATCTTCCAAATCAATTTGCTCGCAGCCAGGCACGCTTTCCTTAAATAAGCTGCCTTGAATCAATGCGATTCCTGCGCCGCTGTCTCTGATCATGAATTCGATGCGCTCCAAAGGGTATCTGTAATCAATCGGCAAGTATGCACCACCCGCCTTCAGAACCCCTAACAACGCAGCTACCATTTCGATGGAGCGATCCGCAATGATTCCTACGATTGTGCCGCTCCGAACTCCTCGGGATCGCAATTGCTGAGCAATGCAATTGGCCCGTTTATCCAGCTCGTGGTAAGTCAAAACAGTAGAGCCCGCCATTACAGCTGGATCGTTGGGGGCAAGGCGCGCCTGTTTTTCAAATCGTTCATGGATAGTCTCATCCCGTTCGTAATTGGTGAAGGTCCTGTTGAAGTTCACGGTGAGCTTTTGTTTGTCTTCCTCTGAAATGATTTCAAGGGAAGATAAGCTCTTTGCCGGATGGTCAATTCCATCCTCGATAATCTGAACCAGGCATCGGCAAATTTGCTCTACATCCTCATGAGCGAACAGTGCCGTCCGGTAATCGACCTCCAGCGCAAGACTGCCTTTCGCTCCTCGATCACTAAGGTGAAAATTGATGGAATCAGGAACCGTCCCGCGGAAATACCATTCCACATCCTGAATCTCTTCTTGGTATTTCGCGTTTTGATAAGAAAGCAAATAGGTATATAAAATGATCTCGCTGACTTCCGGGTGCTTTTTTCTCAAGTTTTGCACAAGTTCATCATAAGGATACTTCTGGTGCTTGATCGCTTCTTTCAGTTCTTTGCTCATAAGCTCCAGAACAGATTGAAACGTCATCTCCCCATCGAGGAACAGACGAAATGGTACTGTGTTGACAAACATGCCAGTAACCTCTTTTTGCCAATCTTCAAAACGGTTATGTAATGGAGCGGCAATGGTTATATCTTTTTGTGAAGTGATCCGATGAGTATAAATAAACAAAGAAGCGAAAAAAAGCTTAAACACCGAGGTTTTGTTTTCTTGGCAATATCGATGAATCTTTGCCGTGCACTCACTCGATAATTCGAACACCACTCTGCCAGAACCAAAATCTTGCGGATTCCAAATCTTTTTCGGTTTTAAAGTTACTTCTTCCGGAAGAGTAGCGAACTTATCCAGCCAATAAGATTCATCCAGCTTGTATTGGTCGGACTTTTTATACTCTTCTTCCCATCGCAAATACTCAAGGTATGAGGTTCCGGAACTGTCATCAATCTCTCGCCCTTCTTGCAGTTTCTTGTAATACTCCACCATTTGATTCGCGATTACTCCCAGTGTCCATCCGTCACTGACTAAGTGATGAAGTTTCATCAACACTTTTGTTACTTTGTTGATTTTCACTATGGCAAAATAGAACAGGTCTGCTTCGCGGGAATGAACAAACGGAGTGCCGGCTTGCTGTGTAAACCATTCATCAGCCTTTTTTAAGGCATCGGCTCCTGAAAAATTGAAATAGTCAATCTTTCTATATTGATAGTCGGAAACGAACTGCTTGCATACGCCATCATCTGTTTCAATGAACTTTAATCGAAGGCTGTCGTTTTTTTGAATCACAAGATTAATTGCTTGATCCAAAAGCGCCTCATTCATCTCTTCCTTAAACACAAGGATGAAGTTCATATTCTCATAACTCATTCCCGCAAACTCTTTTTCCATGTACCAAATTCTCTTCTGCGGATGAGTGAGCGAGTAATATTGCACTTCTTTACTTGCCATCTCTCGGTCCTCCTATCGTGTAATTCAACAAACATGTACGAGATGAAAGTTGATCAGGTCCACCACGTTATCCTGCAATTCTTTGATAAAAAAATGTCCCCCATCCAGTTGATAAACATTGCACGTTTTATTGGTGATGGCGCGCCATTCATTCAAGTCTTCCAACGTAACATGTTCATCTTTTTTTCCGCCAATCACGGTAATCTCATGGTTGAATTTGCGTTCTTTTGGCTTGTGTTCGTATTCTTCCACGATCTTGTAATCTGCCCGTAAAATCGGGAGAAATAAATCTATCAATTCCTTGTTTGCAAAGAATTCTGCTGAGGTGCCCCCAATTTTATTCAATTCTTCAAGAAATTCGTTGTCTGGCAGTTTATGCATCCTCTTGCCCTTGTAACCCACATGCGGCGGGTACCGTCCGGTGAAAAAGGAGTGAATGGGCTCGCGTTGGGTCTCTTCAACAAGTTGATGGATTACCTCATAGACAAGCAATGTACCCATGCTGTGCCCATAAAAGGCAAAAGAAGAAGAATCCAGTTCCTCTTTGATCTTTTCCAAAATATCCTTCACCGCCTCTGCGATGCTGTCATAGAAAAGCTCATTATTCCGTTTTCCCCGGCCAGCGATTTCAATCGGGCGCAGTTCGATTGAGGGATGCAACCTCCTCTGCCAACTGTAATAAAACATTGCGCTGCTTCCCGCGAATGGTAAACAGAACAATTTGATTCTTTTCATCCTGCCCTCCTATTAATCCACAGTGGTCACGAATTTTTTCTCGTCTTTTTTACAAATAACTTGTACAAGATTACGTCCCGCAAGAGCGACTGAAGGCAACCCTCCTCCTACTTCGGCCCAATGGCCAACCATATAGAAATTTTCAAGTCCCGGCAAGGTCCGCTTCAGCTTGTTTCGGTTATGGAGCGTATTGTGATCCCTTCTCCATCCCTGCCAGCTCCCTTTCCAGTTGTTGGTATACCGCTCAATTGTGCATGGAGTTGAAACGTCGTGTACTTCCAGTGTAGATCTGATGTTTCCAAAACGTTTATCCAGTTCCTCAATTACTGCCTGCGCCACTCTTTCTTTTTCAGCCCGGTATTGTTTTGGGTCTTCTTTTTTCAGTTTGTTCCAATACTCGTAACTAGTTGTCAGGTACGCTGTGATAGACGTACTGCCTTCCGGGGCCAGGGTCGGATCAAAATTGTAGATCTTCACCCTCATCCGCGCCTCTTTGTTTGTGTCAGAAGTATCTATCGCTTGATCAAGCAGCATGTTGAGTGAATGGGGTACGCCTTCGAATGTTCTTGCTACCCCGAGCGATACAAAAATCTTTGGAGCAAAAGTCTCATAGTTCTCATAGCAGTACTTGATCTCATCATTCAGATATTGACCATTCAGCATTTCAAAAATGGTTTTATAGCCATCCGCAGCCGAAATAACCAAATCTGCTCTGAACTCCTTGCCGTTGTGCAAGCGAACACCCACAGCTTTATTGTCCTCTACGATGATACTGGCTACCTTGGAGTTATAATGAATCTGACCGCCTAGTTCAACGTAGCGTTTTTCAATAACCTTCGAAAATTCAAGCGAACCACCAATGGGACTTCCCGCCGATTTGGCACTTAGCCATGCTAACGTATTCATCAAATACATGACGGGACTAACATTGCTGAACCCAAAAAGTTCCCCAAAGTTTTCGCGAACAAACGGATTTGTGAACCTCTCCCCGTACTCTTTCACAGAGATTTTGTTCCACGTATTCATGTATTTCAGATACCGTCCGTTTTTAATAATCAGTTTCGCCAAGTCAAGCAAACCATACAACTCTGGCGCCTTGGTGATCGGCAGGTCCTGCTCTTTCAAAAAACGGATCATGTTCGTAAAGTGTTTGATCTGCTTTTCATCTTCCGGGGCGATACGCATTAACTCCTTTTCCAATTTGTCTACATCGGTATAAACCGTAAATGAGTCTCCCTGCGGCAAATCAACTGCCATAAAGAGTTCTTTGTCGACGAACTTGATAGCTTGAATAATTCCCAATTCTTTCCACAGATTATAAAAAGCGATCTTCGGACCTGAGCCTACCAGCCAGTGAATGCAACCGTTAAAGGTATAGCCTTTGCGGCTCCATGCGGTGCATAACCCTCCAGGCAATCTTCCCATCTCCATAATCTCTGTTTGATACCCGTTCATCTGAAGGTAACAACCGGTAGACAGACCGGCAATGCCTCCTCCGATGATAATTACTTTTTTTTCAGTCATCGTAATCCCGCCTTTCTTTTTCAAAAAACAAAAACCCCCACATTATACGGCAAACAGAAAAAGGCATAGCTTCGCCATCTCATCCACAATGACTGTGCATTCTCCCGTAATTTGCCGTATGATCCCTCGTTCTTCCAACGTGCCTCAAGCTTCGTTTGGATATCCCTTGGTGATTGTGAGAGTGAAAAAATTTATAAAATTTCCATATTTTTCTAATTTTGTTATTGTGTTACTTTTATACTATAATTTACAATCTATTATCATGCAATATTTAGTTAGTCATTGGAGGTTTATGAATGGATTGGTATGCACTATTTATCCATCAAGGTAGAGAAGAAGAAGTTCAAAGGTGGCTGAATTATCACTTTGATCCGTCTGTCTTGTATTCTTTTGTTCCCAAGAGAAAACTAAGGGAAAAAAGAAATGGTGTCGCTGTTGACGTGGTAAAAACCATGTATCCAGGCTATATTTTCGTCAAAACGGAAATGGATGTGGATAAGTACTACTTGATTCGAAGCATCCCTCATCTCATTAGGGTACTAGGCCATAATACTTATTGTTCCAAAATTGATGAAAAAGAAATGGACGTTGTCCTCCAACTAACAAAACATTCAAATATCATTGATTATTCACGAATCATCGTTGAAAATTCAAAAGTGAAAGTAGTTGGCGGCCCGCTTCTTGGTTTAGAAGGGCTCATTAAAAAGATTAACAAGCATAAACGCAGAGCTACGATCTTACTAACCCTATTAAGTGAAGAAAGACTGGTTGACGTAGGAATTGAATTTCTCTCCAGTGTTTTCTAAAAAGCAGTTTGGCCGGTACTCTGATCCCAAAGGAGGAACCGGCTTGTACTTTATTTGGCAGCCAGTTCTCGTTTTCCATCCGCTTCTTTGCGAAATAACAACGCCATCGGAGACAAGACCAGAACGAGAACAGAAAAAACCAAAAATACATCTCCAACCGCCCAGGCAGCCGATTGCCCCATTAACTGGTTGTTCATCAGATTAACGGTTGTCTCGGAAAGCTCACTTTTATCCCCAATCATTGTCAGAATCCCGTTGGACATCTCCTGCATCACACCCCAACTGGATGAAAACAGATTGAGGTCTTCTGCCATCCGATGATGATGGAAGTTCTGACGATTTTGCATCAAAACCGTAGCAATTGCTATTCCCATGGCCCCGGCTACATTACGTGTCAGACTGCTCATCGAAGTGGCGGCCCCTGACCTGATTTTGGGAAAAGCGTCTACCCCTGCTGTCTGGATTGGCATGTAAACTAAACCGAACCCGACTGCTCGAATAATCAGATAGTGGTTGATGATATCTTCCGGTGTGTCAAGAGATAAGGTATGCAGCTTATAGGTACTGTAAAAAATGAACGGTAACCCCACACAGATCAAAGGTCTTGCTCCTACTCTGTCGTATAACCCTCCGGCAATCGGCATCATAATTCCGATTGCAATCGCTTGAGGCATAAGCAGGAGCCCTGTTTGGATGGCCGTGTACCCTCTGATTTGCTGAAAATATATCGGAATCAGGATAACCGCGCTCATCATGACGATATACAGTCCGCTGCCCAATAGGATGCTGTAGGTAAATCGGGAATTTTGAAACAGCCTGACATCCAGCATCGGTTCCGGATGATGGAGCTCAACGATCACCAGCGCAATGATCATGATCGTGGCTGTCAAAAGCAGCATGACAACGGGGTAAGAAGTCCAGCCCCAGCTTGCTCCTTTCGATAGTGCCAGCAGATAGAAAAACGCCCCGAAAGTAGCGAGAAACAATCCCATGTAATCGAATTTTTCCATCTGTTTGCGGTCTGTGTCAGGCAAAAAGAAGTGGTTCAAACATGCACTTGCAATTCCAACTGGAACATTGATCATAAACAACCAGCGCCAACTGTACTCTTCCACAATTAGTCCACCCAGGGTAGGGCCGATCGAAGGAGCCATGGCAACAGATAGCCCATACAGTCCCATCGCAATACCCATCTTGCCTTTTGGGGTAAAGTGGAACAAAAGCGCGGCACCCAATGGAATAATCATCCCTCCACCTACTGCCTGAATAACGCGAAACACAACCAGACTGGTATTGTCCCAAGCAAGTCCGCACAGGAACGAGCCAACCGTAAAACCGGCAACTGACCAGACATAAACCGTTCGGTAGCCAAATCGGTTTCCCAGATAAGTAGTGATTGGAATGATAGATCCGGAGACAAGCATGTAAGAGGTTATCACCCATTCAATCTGCTTCGTATCCACACTGAACAGAACCATCAATTTGGGCAGGGCCACATTGATGATGGAAGTGTCCAGCAGCGCCATGAAAGAGCCCAACACGATAATCAAAGTGGTCACCAATACGTTCGGCACTTTCTTCTGCTCAAAAGATTCCATCGCCGTCACCCCTTACCTTGATGGTCACCGAGGCACTCGTCCCCGGGATCAATGCTGCGTCACGCACTTTAATCTTGACTGGGATAAGTTCTTCTTCTTTTGGTTGCTCCTGCAAAGGGACAAGCGAGTAGGCAGGGAAGGTTGATTTGATCGTACTCCTTCCCACCTGGGAAACAATCCCTGAAAAGCTCTTGTCTCCCTGTGCGTCAAGATGAACATCTACCGTCTGACCTACATGGACCCGGCTTACTTCTGTCTCCGTTAACCGAGCCTCGACATAGGCAGTTTTCAAATCGGCAATCCCCAGCAAGCTTTCCCCCGCTGTCACAAATTCCCCTTCGTGCACGCCCATTCGGATAATCTGGCCATGTACAGATGCAAGAATAGGGACGAGAGCTTCATTCCCTGAATAAGCTGGACTGGGTTTCAGAAATCCGATGATTTCATTTTTCTCGACATCCTGACTTTCGCGTACTTTCAGTCGGATTATGCTGCCGGAAATTGGCGCTTTCACCACAGATACATTTACCAAAGCATGCGCATTTTCAGTTTCAACATAATTTTTCGCGTTGTACCAGTAACAGGCGGAGATAATCCCGCTGGTTGCAAGGTAGAAAACAAGCAAGCCCGTGAGCAATCTCTTTGCTTTCATATCCTTACCCTCCGGCTGCGATTGAGACGACCGCATTCATGCCTGGCATCAGCTTCAACCCCTGGGTATCAAGGATTTTTATCTTAACCGGGATACGCTGGGTGACCTTAATGTAATTTCCCGAGGAATTTGATGTAGGCAACACAGAAAACATGCTGTCGGCAGCCAAGCCAATTTGCTCGACAATCCCCTCCAACTTCTTGTCAGGAAAAGCGTCCACGCGAATCGTGACAGGGTTTCCGACCGCAATCCTGCCGATCCTAGTTTCTTCAATCCGTGCCGAAACAAACAGCTCGTTGAAATTGGCCAATAAAAACATTCGCTGACCCGGCGACACTACTTCTCCTTCGTGAGCAAATGATTTCACCACTACCCCGGCTTCCGGCGCTTTCACAAGAGCGGAATCGCGATTTTGCGAAGTTGTGCTTTTCTCCTCAAGGCGGACCATCTGCTCGTTGGCGGCAACAGTATCTCCTTCCTTCACAAGAATCTTGTCAACACGTCCTGCAATCTCCGGGGTTGCTTTGACAAGAATGGCATCGATACGGGCATCATCCGATGTAACATAGTTCCGGGAGTCCATGTAGGCCTTGGCTCCGAATGCTGCTCCTCCCAAGAAAACCAAGAACAAGACAAGCAAACCAATCTTCTTTTTCATTTGCTGCTCTCCTCACTTGCAACCTGCACCGTATCTCCGTCTTTCACTTGGTCTTGGCCGACGATAATCACCTTGTCGCCTGCTGCAAGCCCTTCAAGAATCTCTATGTTGACTCCGTCGGAAGCACCTGTCACAACAGCTTTTGCTTTCGCCTTATTCCCATTCATCACCATGATAAAACGGTCATTCCCCTTCTTGACGACCGCATTTGCCGGAACCGTCAAGCGGGTATTTTTCTGGTCTGGCAGTTGAACTTCGGCATACATGCCTGACTTCCACTGATTCGGATCTCCCGGCAAGGAAAGTTTGATTGGATACTCCTTGCTGGAAGAATTCATAGCGGGTGAAATTGCAATCACTTTGGCCTGAAACGGTTTACTCGATATTTGTTCAATCTTTACAGGTAATGTTTGACCTATCTGGATGTGGTTAATTTGATCCTCGGAAATATACGCCTCTACAATAGGTTGGCGGCTGACGATCGTGATCAATGGAACACCGGGCGATACGGTTTCCCCTTCATGGATTTTCACATCGGCAATTCTGCCTGACAAAGGAGCGGTAATTACTGTTTTTGTCTTGTTCAAGTAAGACTCGTTGACTAGCGCCTGCATTTGTTCTACATTGGCTTTCAGACTCGCCAAGGTCTCTTTGGTCGATCCTTCTTTCGCCAGGCTTTGCTCTTGCAAAAGCTGTTCGTATTGTGCAGTGGCCTGTTTATAGGCTAATTGCGCCGCATCCACTTCAGACTGAGGAACAGCGCCTGATTGCATTAAAGTCTGCATTCGTTGTACATTCTGCTTTGCATTATCGACAGAAGCTTTCGAAGCATCGATTTTTTCTTTTAGCTGTTGAAGATACTGGCTCCTTGATCCGTTTTTCATTTCTGCCAATTTAGCCTGAGCCGCCAGAAGACCCGCTTTGCTGTACTCAAGTTTCATTTTGTATTCACGATCATCCAGCACAATGAGCGGCTGTCCTGCCTTCACGAAACTTCCCATCTGTGCATTGACCCGAATCGCTTCCCCGGAAATATTGGACATCACTTCTGACTCCGTATCCCCCATCACACGTCCAGCCGAGATATTCGACTTTTGCAGACCATTCTTTCCGACCTCCTTTACCACTACCCGCTGAACAGAGGGAATGGAACTTGTGGTTAAGTTGGAGCAGCTGGCCAATGCAATCGTCAGACAGATACTTACAGCCGCAAAAGAAGCTTTTCGGAAACTGCCGACATACTTTTTTGCTTTCACTTTCCATTCTCCTGTGCAAAAAATAGTTTTTTGGCTGCTTTAATGAAGCTCTTCTCTTCATCCACATAAATGTTCGTTCCAAGAAGTTTTTCCGTAATTTCTCCCATTGCTTTTAACTTGTTGATAAATTCCTCCTGCGACCATTGGAAGAATCCAACATCAAACATAAAGTGAGTACCGATTAACAGGAATTCAGACACCACTTGCGGGTTACTTACTTGAAACACACCTTCCTTGATCCCTTGTTCCACAATACTCGTCAAGAACGGAACATAACTGGTAATTTTCTTAATCAGAAGCTTTTGATGGAGTAACGCATTGCTTTCCTTGTTCACATACTCTTTAATACCGCGATAAGAGGCCATACTGGTTAATTGTTCATGCATAAGGCTCAACAGTTTGTCTATGGCATGAAGATCAGGGTCCGTGACAATCTTGTTTGCAATCACAATCTGTTCAGCAAGATAACGATCTATGACAGCCTCGGCAATCTCTTCTTTCGATTTGAAATGGTAGTAAAATGTACCCTGCGCAACACCGATCTTCTTAACAATGTCACTGACCGCTGTATGCTCATATCCTTTCGCATTAAACAACTCCATGGCAGTCTCTATGATTTCATTCCGTCGTTCTTCCGGGTCTTTTGTAATTCTGGCCATGTTGCCTCCTCCAAAATAAACTCGAGGTAAAATTTAGCAGATGATTATTAAATATAAATCACTGACTGGTAGTCAGTCAATAATAAAATGAAAATTTTAGGAGAGCAAGCGCCGCTCTCCTTCCCTTGCGTACCTCTATGCCCAAGCTAAAGCTCATTTTCTTAGATTTTCATACAATTCGCTTAAACTAATCGTTTCCATTTGTTCAGGAAAGTGATTATCTGTAGTGCAAGCCGATACAACATAATCAGGTTCAAACATGTATTGTTTACAATAAACCATTGAATTCAAATAAGGTTGTTCAATGCTGAATAATTGATTTCTGCATTTGATTCGAAAAGAATTTAAAGGGATAGATAAGCCCTTCCCAAGCATTTTAATAAAGCTTTCCTTTAGAGTCCATATCTGATAGAAGTAAGACATTTGTTCAGAAATGTGCTTTGTCTTTATGTCCGTATATTCTTCAAACTGGAAGAAGCGTTCTGCAATGCTTACATCTATCGGTTGGATTCGTTCAATGTCAATTCCTACTTGCGTGTCATGAGTAATGCAAACAACCCAATCTCCTGAGTGGGAAATATTAAAAAAGAATTTTAGCGGATGATCAAGAAACGGTTTGCCAAATGAATTGGATAAAAAAGAAATTTCTTCATTTGCCAACCCATAATCTTTTTTGAGTACATATCTAACCAAGAGATCCCCAAGCAAAGTACGGTACTGGTCATGTATTTTCTTATACCTTAGGATTTTGTTCCGCTTCTCTTGTGAAACCAGCTCCAACAATTGCAGATATAGCCCGGGTTCAATTGCCTGAGGAACACGGATTGCATGGATTTGAATCATGTTTACCAACCTTTTTTCTCACAATTTTCGACGAGGCAGTATCAACGCTAACTTGCACATTCGTTCCTTATTTACCAATTCCATATTACCTTAATCTCCCAGTATATTACAGGGGATTGTTCCCCATAATGAATTCACCATGACTGCGTCACAATATTTTCATGGTGAATTGCGATTCTGCTGGCGGCGTTGTACGGGCTTCCGCCAAACAAATCATCCATGAAAATGACTCCTGCTGAACAACATACCTGACTTTGGCTAACCAAAACACCCCTTGCAGCAGACCGTACACAAAGTTCTTGTGTGCCTGCCGCAAGGGACTTGATTTTTTCTCTATTGTCCTTGGATTTATTTCGTTTTCCACTCTTCAGCCAACATGCCGTAAATAGCATGGTCTACAAAATGATCATACAGCCATCCTGCTTGCCGGACGATTCCTTCAAAAGTGAATCCTAATCTTTCAGGAATGGCTCTGCTCTTCCAATTTTGGGCAGCTACCCGTATTTCTACCCTGTTTAGCTTCCATTCATCAAAAGCGTGATTGATAAATGCTCGGCATGCCTTCGTAATAATTCCTTTTCCCCGAAATTCTTCTCCCAGCCAGTACCCAAGCGATATATGCCTATTCTTCCAGTTTGCACAATTATAGCCTATCACGCCGCAGATATTCCCTTTATAAAAGATTCCTGCCGTAAAACCGTCATTTCCGCAATACTGCTTGATTGTCGATTCGATAAATAATCTCACATCGTCTACTTTTTGAATACCATCTAACCAAGGAAGCCACTCGCGAAGATTGTCTCGGTTTGCCTGAATTAGGTTGAACAATTCAGCCGCATGACGAATCTCCAGCATTTTTAATGAGGTATCGTCATCAATCACATAGGAAAACATGGAAAACCTCCGTTTCAAGTTCTGCTTGGCAAGAACAGAATGAATGCGTGTTTGCATCTCCCTTTTATGGTATTCAGATTCCTATTCTATTGTCCGCATCATCTGGAATCTTACGCAGGTAGCTCGACAACGGCGATTCCATTTCTTTATTTTTGAGCAAGTCCTTTATCACATCGATATCGGTGGGTTCGGTTTCCATTCAATTGGACTATTTTGACAAAGGGGCTATTCTTTTGCACAATTTATTGGTTCACGTACACAAATGGATAAGCAAATAAGAAGCTGGCCCCATACCATGAAATAACATGATAAAGGGAGGTTTTTTTATGGACCCTATCGAGTTCCATCGAGGAAGGATGCAGCATCATTTAAGAATGGCTGAGCACTTTCGCCTGTTAAAACTGGCCCATCGACACCAGCGAATGATGCATCACAGGTTTGCAGAAAGAGAACATTTTCACCGTATGAGGGCACATCACCATAGAATGATGATGCATTCACATCAGTATTAATGGCCTAAAGGCTCCCGTATGGGGATGGCCTTTTTTTTTTTGGCGGTTATCGATTTATCAGGTATATCCTTGTCATTTATTTATGTTTATAATTGTAAAATATACAAATTTTTAGACTTCCGAATAGGAGGATGACAATGGATGATCACCAAATGAAACGTTCCGCACTAATGAGTGCATACCTCCGAGGTTACCATTCTGTTCACGACATCCCTAAAATCTTTGATGACTTACTGGCACATCGAATGGTAACGGAGGAGGAACGAGCAGTATTCGAACAGGCATTGGTGACAACCCTCCAAAGCATTTATCCTGAACGGGCCGAGTCTCTGCCAGATCGAGCAGCATCCCTTGCGTACACGATTCAGGCTCTTTTTCCCACATCCCTCTTTCTCAGCCGCTCAAGATATGCCGAAGAGAGCCTTATGAAGGCTTTAAAGCAGGGAGTGAAGCAATACGTGATCCTAGGGGCAGGGATGGATACTTTTGCTTTTCGACACCCGGAAGTGGTTAAACAAATTAAGGTGTTTGAGGTTGACCATCCCGCTACGCAGGCCTTTAAGCGCCGTCGCCTTGCTGAGTTGGGCTTGGTAATCCCAGAGAATCTGCACTTCGTTCCTGTAGATTTCACAAATGAGAATTTAGAGACAGCTCTCAAAAGATCATCATATGACTCACAGTCATTATGTTTTTTTAGCTGGCTGGGTGTCATCCATTACTTGCCCAGAGGTGTGGTGTTCAACACGTTGCGCACTATCTCCGAGATCTCCCCAGCGAGAAGCATCCTCACTTTTGATTATTGGGATACGGACGCATTCGTTGCAAAGAGAGCCGCTAAACGTGTGACGCTAATGCAGGAGATGGTGCGACGGGCGGGTGAACCCATGAAAACGGGTCTTGATCCAGCCACACTCGCTAAGGAACTCCAAAATTTAGGCTTACTTGTTCAAGAGCATTTGAGCCCATCGGACATTCAAGAACGTTATTTCCGCGGGCGCAAGGATGGCTATTATGCCTATGAGCATTCGCACTTTGTGAGTGTAATGGTTGAATAAACAGCTTTCCGTCCTTTTTTCTTTACTTATTTCTGTCATAACTATTCTAAAAAGTATTGATTCAGTATCTTTTCTTTTGGCTTCCCTTCATTCAAAATTATGGTCCAAATAAATCGCCAAATATAGATTAAATTAATAAGCTGAAGGTGATGAAACATGAATTCGAATGAAGCAGAAAAAATAATCTTTAAATCAGATAAACCGGTTCCAGTTGAAATATTGCCAACGGAAATCGGTACCGAACGATGGAATTGTAAATGGATGTGTTGGATAACTCCTTCTGGTGGAATACAATGTGGTTTTAAATGTGAAGGTTAAAAGGAGGATAAAATGGAAGCAGATACCAGTTTTAGCTTTGACTCAAATGGTAACGTTACCATTAATAAAGGCTTGGTTTCCAGCATGATTAATGAAGATACTTTACCAAGAGGTAAAAAAACGTATTGTTGTACCACATATTCTAGTTCTGGCGGAATCATGGGTAGACATCAATACAAAGAGCAACCAATATTAGCAGAATTAGTTTGTATTCGTCATGCTGCTAAAGATGGTGCCTCAAGAGGTTCAATGAGTAAAGGTGAATGCCCAGTCCATGAAACAAAATAAACCTAGTTATAGATTACTCAAAAAAACTTGAAGAGTAGAATACAAAATGGGAGCTTTTCCCGGCTCCCATACTTGACTTTTTACTTAAAAACAATGGTCAATAACCGATTTAAAAATTTCTTTGAATAGCTATTCACAAGAAAGACCCTTGAATCCCTAGGGATTTTTTTGTTTATTTTCTCTCTAACAACGCCACACACTCCACATGCCCCGTTTCGTGGAGCATGATATTTAAGATGATCTATTTTTACTGAAATGCTATCTAGTGCGGTTTTAAGAATTCGTTGTTCATCCTCTGTTACAAAAAAATATTCTTTCAAATTTCACTGTGTGGTCAAAAATGTGGTCAATTCAATCATCTAAACATGTGAACATACATAGGCCGTATAAATTTGTTGTACAGCATCTATCCCAATTTTCGAATCTTGGCTGTACCGTTTGGCTTGAATTATAGTACGAATCCCACTACTATCAGAAAAACAACAATGGAATCATATTTTTGGTGATCCTATTTTGACAGAGGCAGTTGGGGATCAATCTTACCCCAACCCCCGCGAAACTTTGTCACTTGCTCTTCAATTTTTCGTAACTGTCAAGCAATTGATTCATGAAATGTTCCCCTATGTCAGTAAACTGCGCTTTATCGCGAAGAGTACCCAGCGCTTTCTCGAAATGCACCAGATTTTCCTCTAACAGTTGGTCGGCTACCTTCAATTCCTCTGCAGTAAAGTATTGCGGAAACTGCTTTACTCTTTGCAGTCCGTAGCAAATTCGGTAAATGACGAAAGCAGCATGAATAATGCCATTTAGCCATCTTTCCTCTTTCCGGAGAGGAGAACTCGCCTTCTCTTGGAAGTTGTGGATCAGTCTCCCGAAGGTTTGTTTAACCATCAAGGAGAGGTGACCACTTTCGTGCAGTAAAATGTCCATAAACTTAATGGAATTCCAATCTGGACCTGGATTGATGAATACCGCACCGAAAGCATATGCGGCTGTTCCCGATTCAAAATTGTTACCTTCCAAAAGAATGATACGTTTTACATAACGGTTAATTTGGCGGTGAGCCTCTGGCCAAATCTTCTCCAACAAGTTGAGAGCTCGTCCCATTTCTGACAATTCTTTTGTGCTTGGCTCCTTCAATTGTAAGGAAATTGCATCGCCCGTATCACTAGAGTATTCCTTTACTTGTTCCTGAATTGCTTTTTGGACCCACCAGTCTTTATTCGAGCCCAAATATTCTTCATTCCAACCTTTGAAGACTATCCACGCCATTCCCGGATGGAAATCCTCGACTTGTGATTCAGATTCCCTAGCTAAAGAGCTTGTAACCTGCTGAAATCTAGCAGAGACTGCATTGACGAACTGATCCATTTCAAATTTGTCTTGTTCATCGTGTATTTCCAACGTGAAGATTTCTTTCAACACATCTAGCGCGTTCGCTCTCATAATACAAACCTCACTCTGAGACAGTTATTTTCTCTCTACTATTGAAAAATCCTCGACTGCTATAAGCAGTTCCAATGAGGATCATGGCTGCAATCACAATAGTTGCGACTTGGAAAGTTGCAGAAGTTAACAACCAGCCAATCAAAATTGCACCTGCTGAACGTCCACATAAGATAATTGCATCTACTGCAGCATATACTTTTCCTGACTTATCATCCAGAGTGATCTGCTGTAACATAGTCCACATTGGTCCGTCTCCCAAGTCAGAGAAGAATCCAATGAGTGTTACCAGTAGGTAGATTACAATTACATTGGCTGTCAGTCCACACAGCAACACTGAAACGGTTAGGCCGAGCATTCCCACCATGATGACTGGTTTCAGGCTCTTCTTACCATAGTGAGCTCCAACCATAGTGCCAACTACAGCACCATAAGCCAGTACTGAGGTGAGGTATCCGACTCCAGTATCTTTCTGTCCAACCATGTCAGCTAGGAACGGGATTAAAATAAAGATAACCCCTATCAGCAAATGATTAAGGAAGAATAGAATCGACACTATTCTCATATCTCGATCTTTTAGGATAATAACAAATCCTTGAGACCAGTTATTGAATAGGGTACGCAAAGGATTTGATTTCTCTACTCTTGCTTCTTCTACCTTTGCGACTGAATCCAATATTTTTGGAAGAGTTAGCATCAACAGTAAGCTAATGATAAACGATGCTCCGTTAAGAACAAACGTTAAGGTTAGTGCGTTAGCTTGGATCAGCAATGCTCCCAGAATTGGGGCGACGATTAAAGACACTGTGTTGATCGTATTCATAACAGTGTTCAACGCGAGTAGCGAATCTTTTTCAACCAAGCGAGGCATCAATGCTAGCTTTGCTGTTCTCTCTACCGTAGTAGTAATAACTAAGAAGAATACTGCAACCAGATAAGGTAGTTGAGATTTAAGCTCTGTAAAACTTAACAGCGCCATAACTCCCATAATCAGTGCGCTACCCGCATTTGCAATGACAACTAATGTCTTCCTCGGCAGAATATCCGCAAAATGCCCTGCGAGAGGGGTCAACAACATTCCCGGCACCTGCCTAACAATTGCCATCATAGCAACTGCGGCTGGTCCGAACTCTTTGTAGACAAGGGCAGAGATACCCACAAAGTAAAGACTATCTCCAATAGCTGAAATAAGTCCCGCCAAAAGGAAAGGACGTGCGCCCGGAGATTTTAAAGATTCGATTAAATAGCTTAGCAAGTTCAATTCAGTACCCCCAAACTATTGATTAAATAGCCCCTTTATCTTCTTGTATTTCTAGTCTAGGAATCTGGGGATCAGCCGAAATGCTAGATGTAGAAGTTGATGCAGACCTTTTCTTTGTCATTCACTTGCGGCCTGCTACTGTAGCATCAGAAGGGCACAAGGTGTAGTGGTCCCCGTTAAAACGTGCGACAGGGTATCCTTCATCGGTTACATCCCCTTTTTCTTTCATCTTGACCATTCTTTCCCAATATTCATCTTTTCTTTATCATGCGACCAACCTCCCCGTATTTGTACATTTCCTCTGCAAATGCAGAAAGGGTCTGAGTGGGAAATCACTCAGACCTTTTCGTTGGAGCTAGTTGCGCGCACTGATAAATGCCGATGAAAGTTCTTCTACGTTCAGATCCACTGTTACGTTTTTCATCTCCGTACACCTCCGTATTCTCACTTTGGTATAGAAAAAACAGCGTAAAGCGCGTTAACGCAACTGCTGTTGCGTTAACTATAACAACATTTTGGTAATATTGTCCATATATTAGAATAATTTATATTTTTTAACATAAAATGCCCCTACAGATTTCTCCGCAGGAGGGCACGTTCATGCCAGCATAACCACTACCATGAATATTTATCGACATGCCCTTCAATCTGCTGATATAGAAGCGGCTAATAAATTTAATAGCATCCTCCCAATAAAGAACAAAAAAGCGTAAGGAGCCGCAAAAGCAGCTCCTTTTTTCGTCAACAATTCGTCAACAACGCACAATTTGAGTTATCAAAACCCTTATAAATCAAGCTCGCAACGCTTTCTACATGACTTGACTACTGGTCACTGGTAAACTTGCCTAGATAATGGCGGTGGCGGCGAACTTGTATTGAATGTTCGCCGAACCATCCGCCTTGACTACAATTTTATCGACTAAACGATGAAGCATATCGGGTGTTAGTTCTTTCAGACCCATAAACTTCTTAAGTTCTTTCTTCATTCGCAACATACTTTCCGCGCCGCCGCTACTGTTATTCGCAGTAAGGCTCGATAGCTTGGATTGTAGGTTTGCGATTTCCTCATTGTTACTCTGAGTAACCTCTTTATACTCCGCTTCCGTTATCGTCTTACTGGCAAGAAGCTTAATGAAGCCCTTCTTTTCCTCTTTCAGCTTTTCAATTTGCCTTGATAATGACTGAACCTGTCTTTCCGCTTGTTTAGCCGCCTGTTTTACTTTGAACTCTAGTTGTTCCATAACATCCTTCTCATTGAGCGTGTTCATCAGGCGGCGCAGGTCATCAAGGATAACCCCAGTAAGTTCATTCTCCCTAATGCTATGTTGGCTACAAACATGCTTCCCATGCTTGTAGTAATTGCCGCAAACATAGCCTTTACGATGTTGAACGTACCACAAGCTTTTCCCACAATCAGCGCAGTACAGGTGATTCGTATACAAGTGCTTTTTAGCCTTCGGCTTCGCTTGTTGTTTCTTCCGCCCTTCCATGTACCTTTGAACGGCTTCAAAGTCTTCCCTTGATATTATGGCAGGGTGGGTATCCTTGACGATAATCTGCTTCTCTTTCGGCAGTTCCTCTCGTCCCTTAACTGTAACGCTTTTTGTCGTCTGTCTGAATTGAACTAAGTCGCCGACGTAATGCGGATTGCTCAAGATAAGTTTAATGGACGAACCCTGCCAATATTGTCCTGCATTTTTCTTGCCGATAACCTGAGCAGGTGTAGGAACTCCCTCGCGTGTCAATGTTCGTGCGATTGCATCGAATCCCTTGCCCTCAAGGTACATCCGATAGATTCGCTTTACTACGTTCGGTGTGTCATCGTCAGCAAGAATCAGTTTGCTTTGTTGAAGCCTGTATCCATAGGGCGGAACAGAACCTTTGAACTCGCCTTTTCTCGCTTTACTGCTGAGGGCGGCTTTAATCCGATTGGACGTTCGTTGTGATTCCTGCTCATAAATCCATGCGTATAGACCGAACATTTCGCTGTTACCTTCTAGCGTGTTAATCGCATTGTCCAATGTAATGATATGAATACGGTTCTGCATGGCTATATCCCTTATCTGATAGGACAATCCACCATTCCGCGCTAGCCTAGATAACTCTTTAGCTAGGATAACATCGAACTTCTTAGCCTTCGCATCCTGAATCATTCGGACAAGGTTCTCACGCTTTTCGGTTGTTCCGCTCTCTACATCAATATACAGGTGATAAACATCCCATTTCCTGCCCTCAATGTAGTTATAGAACAGGCTTTTCTGATTCTCTAACGACAACTTTTGTTCTTCTTTATCTGTCGAAACACGGATATAAACTGCACATCTCATAGTTACGCCACTCCTTCACTATGAGATGTATTGGCGTTACCTTCATTATACTGGGAAGCGGCTTCATGTTCTATCAGTCTGTCGATTTCCGAGTAAATGAACGGCATAAACAGGTCTAGGAATGTTGCGCTGTCATCATAAGTTCGTTCTACTTTCATTTTCAATTCCTCCCTTGGCGTTTTCACGGTAACAATCGCGGCAGGGATACAAATAATTGCGAGATGTTATCTAATTTTTTTCAAACAATGAAATTGGGCGGTTCATCACAACAAGGACATATGTCGTTACGATTGATAAAGCGGCAAAGTAAACCTACTTTCACCTAGCTATACAAAACTAGAGCAGTTATTTTCCAAGCTTTAATCAATGAATAAACCTGTAGGGTATTTACAGATATCTCCATGATAGCCGACTAATTTGTATGCTTCGCTCTGCCTGTACATATTGAAGCTGATATTGTCCTGTAAGAAAAAAACTACGATTACGCGCAATATGTTATAAAAACAAACAATTTACTTTTAATGAGAATGTAAACAAGAGGAAAGGAAGGAGGGGCGGCGGTGGATAGATATATGTCCGTTCGAGAAGTAACGCTTGCATTAGGGCTTTCAAAAAGCACCGTCTATCAGTTATGTAAAGCGGATGTCCTACCATATACGCGGATAGGCGCAAGCATCCGATTCAAGGAAGCCGACATAATCCAGTTCATGGAAGCAAACAAACAAGGAGGACGTTAAATCATGGAAAACTTCATCGGCAAGCTTTACTCCGTGTCTGAGGTAGCGGAGATGCTGAATGTGGACGTGAAGACGGTATATCTATGGCAGAAGGAAAAGAAACTTCCTGCCCTCAAACTCGGAGGTTCAACATGGCGTATCCGAGAGCAGGACTTGAAGCTGTTCGTACTGGAAGCTATCGAAGAAGGACGTAAATAAGGAGGACGGAGACATGAACGAACAAAATGACAACCAACGCTTCTATACGGCTGAGGAAATCGGGCGGTCACTTGGCGCAACTCCTGAGCAGGTAAAAAGGTTCACACAGCAAGGACTAGCAACCTTCATACCTGCCAACTCCCGAACCTATTCAAAGTATGGTTTCAGGGTATGGGAAGCCGATTTACTGGCTTACTTCAACTGCAAGACGTTTGAAGACTTCCGCAAGCTGAAATATCGAGGATGCTGACAGGTGGGGCGTATGCTCCACTTTTTCCTTATAGGAATAACATAAATGCTTGCTCACGTTTTACTGCTTTTTCACAGATACCTACTCGCCATTATTTGAAATTTTTTATGCCCTAAATACCTTGCAAAACTAACCTGAAACTTCACAAGGAGAAGGCTCGGGAGGGCATGAGAAATGCACCGACACAAAAAGAAAAGCCCTCCTACCGCTAATAGGAGAGCATCAAGAAGGACGTGAAGTTATGAAAGTTATCAAGGACAAGCTTAGACTTGTTACGTCTCTAACCGCTGAGGAAATCAATCGTATTAAGTCGCTATTCCCTACCAAACGCCACAACCTCTATTTCCATTATAGTTATTACCAACGTAAACCTAACTTCTTCGCGGTGTGGCTACTCCCTAAGAAACCGTTTGTTTACCGTTACTTCAATGCTATGCTCTCCTTCAATCCTGCTAACCCACCGCTCGAAGCATTGGAGATATTTAATATGATTGAGCCTGAGCGTTGGAAAGTTAGCAGACTAGATGTTGCGTTTGATTTCCCTACACCTTACGAGGATTGTTTCTTATTACCGCCACCGACTAACCTCAAAATCAGCAGGTATGAAACTACCTTATATTATGGGGCGGCAAAGTCAGCGTTATCGGTCTGTCAGTATGATAAACAGAAACAACTAAAGGAAGTTAAGGGCATTGAATCAGTTCCAATGACGAGAATCGAGTTCCGATTGAAACCAAAACAAAAGCCGCTTACTGAGTATGAAAAGGAAGACTTTGTAAAGCTGAAAGGCTTCCGGTTCGTTTCTAATACAAACGAGTTCACTGGTCTTCGATGCTTGCTCAAGAGCGTTACCAATGGGAAACGTGATTGGAGAAACCTAAAGCGGAAAGATAAACAGTCAATTACAGCGGCAGTCAAGGAAAGAACGGTTGACATGCTAGACCTCTTCTTGGAGTATATCGAGGGAGATATAGAAGGTTTTATGCTTGATGGTTTATCCTGTTCTTCTTCATTGTATGAACCGCTTCAAGCAGGATAACGTCAGGCAAATCTTTTATTCCGTCATTAGACGCGCTCAGGCGGCTTGTCAGCAAACGATTCTAAATGATGTACCCAGTGGCTCGTAACGAAGAAAAGAGTCATCAGGGAAAGTTTAGGCTCGTCTGACACG
This sequence comes from Paenibacillaceae bacterium, assembly GCA_041920465.1. Taxonomy (GTDB): domain Bacteria; phylum Bacillota; class Bacilli; order Brevibacillales; family Brevibacillaceae; genus Brevibacillus_H. The sequence goes on from JBHGXW010000020.1 coordinate 163,139, forward strand.
CCAAAAATTTTTTCAAATATTGCTCTTATGCAAATAATTTTTCTTTGAGACTATCAGACTTAGGAATAGTAAATATATGGTATAGTGGATACAAAAACTATGGAGGTGAATTAAATGTTTTTTGACCAAGCACCTTTTGAAATTAAGGTAGAATGGGGACAAAGAGGGGCGCGAGCCGCTTCTGAGCGTGGGGACATCGTAATTATCGTTGATGTCCTTAGCTTTTCTTCTACTGTTGTAACAGCCGTTGATTATGGGGCAGAGATTTACCCATACCCTCCGCCAATAAATGAAAATGCTAAAGCATTTGCAGAGACAATAGGGGCAAACATCGTTTGGGGGAGAGCAGAGTCAATAAAGTACGGAGGTCATTCATTATCACCTATGTCATTTACATTTGCCGATAAAGGACAGAAGTTTGTAATGTGTTCATTAAACGGCGCGGCATGTACTTGGATAGCTTCAAAAGTTCCTGCGTTACTTATTGGCTGTTCGCTCAACGCATCCGCTACCGCCAATAAAGCTAACCTTATGAGAACCGAACTGGGCACTAATATTACTGTTGTACCATGTGGGGAGAAATGGTCAGATGTCTTAGAGAATGAAAATACGTTACGACCAAGTATTGAAGACTACTTAGGGGCAGGGATTATTCTTTCAAAATTAACTGGGAGCAAGTCCCCCGAAGCGGAAGTCTGCATTGGTGCATACGAATATTCAAAAAATAAATTAAGCGAACTTATATGGGATTCGGCGAGTGGTCGTGAATTACGTGAACGTGGGTATGAGCAGGACGTAATTCATTGCTCCCAAGTAGATATAACAACAGCCGTTCCAATTCTTCAAGAAAACAAGTTTATTCGTTCATAAAAAAAGAGGGGTTCGTCGCCCCTCTTTGCTATTTCCGCCAATACATCTCCGATTTAATTGTCCTTCCGCACTAACAGTGAGCAACACTCCACATGCCCCGTATGCGGGAACATATCAACTGGCTGCACTTCTTTTAGTTCATACATATCGGATAGCAGTTTCAGATCACGGGCGAGCGTCGATGGGTTGCAGGAGACGTAGACGACGCGGGTTGGTTTCATTTGAAGGATGGTCGTCAGCAGGGCCTCGTCGCAGCCTTTGCGCGGTGGGTCGACGACAATGACGTCCGGGCGGATTCCCTGCTCCTTCCAGGCCGGAATCACTTCTTCCGCTGCTCCGACGGCAAAGGTGACGTTGGTGATGCCGTTTAGCTCGGCGTTGCGGTTGGCGTCGCGAATCGCTTCCGGTACGATCTCCACTCCGTAGACGTGCTTTGCCTTTTGGGCAAGGAATAAGGAGATTGTCCCGATCCCGCAGTAGGCGTCGATAACTGTCTCTGCCCCGTTGAGTCCGGCGTACTCCAAGGTTTTGTTGTAGAGAACCTCGGTCTGGGTCGGATTCACCTGATAGAATGAACGGGCGGAAATAGCGAAGCGAACAGGCCCAATCGTGTCGTAAATCACGTCGCTTCCCCATAACGTAACGGTGGTATCGCCGAAGATGACGTTGGTTTGTTGCGGATTGATGTTTTGCACAATGCTTTTTACCTGCGGAATCTGGGTACGGATCGCCTCAATCAGATGGTCACGTCCCGGAATAAAACTCTCGGTCGTAATCAGCACCACCATGATCTCCCCTGTGTTGGCGCCTACCCTTGACACCACATGGCGAAGCAAGCCTGTATGCTTCACCTCGTCGTACGGCTGGATGCCCAACTGCCCTGCCACCCGCTTGACGACGCGAACCACCTCATCGTTGGATTGGTGTTGAATCAGGCACTCGTCCATATCAATGATGCGGTGGGATTTCTCGGCGTAGAAGCCGCCGATCAGGCCGCCTTCCTCTTCACCGATTGGCACCTGTGCCTTGTTGCGGTAGCGCCACGGCTCCTGCATGCCCAGCGTAGGATGAACCGCGATGCCCATCCCTTCCAGATCAAAATCGCCTATGCGCTTTAAGTTATCCACGACAATCTGCCGTTTATGGCGAAGCTGTTCAGCATAGGATAAGTGCTGCAGCGAGCAGCCTCCGCACTCCTTGAACAGCGGGCATGGCGGTTCAACACGTGTCTCGCTTGGTCGAATCACTTCCAGCAGACGGGCAAACCCGAAGTTTTTCTTCGTATGCTCTACCTGAACACGCACCAGCTCGCCCGGTAGCGCTCCCTTGACAAACAAGGTATATCCCTCGTAGCGTCCAACTCCTGCTCCCTCGTGGTTTAAACCGTGAATCTCCAGTTCAAGCTCCTGTTCGTTTTGGACAGGATAACTGCGTTCTGACGCGGTTGGTTGTTGTGTGGTTTTACGCTTTTTTTTCGGCTTGGTTGCTTTTGACACGAAACGATTTACTCCTTTGCTAGTTATGGGACAAATACCTGTAAATGGTTGTGCAGGGCGTGACATTCGCATGGCAGCTGCCCGCCCAGTTCTCCGTCCAGATTGAGTTGGATTTTGGTCTTCCCATTTGATGTCGCTTTTAGATAATCGGTTTGGAAGTAAAGGATGTTGGGATCTTTGAGATGTTCCCCTTTGACTGCATGCGTCGATAGCCGGATGAATTCAGGCAGGCTCATTTTTTTCACGACGAGGCAGTCAAACTTCCCGTCCGACAAGTCGGCGTGCGGGGCAAGACGTTCAAAACCGCCGACGGAATGGCTGTTGGCAATGAGAAACATCATGATCTCGTCATCAATGACCACTTTATCCCGGGTCTCGATCCGTACGTGTGTAGGATGGATAAATGGCAGTTTTTCCATTCCTTTGACATAATAGGCAAGCTGTCCGATCACGGTTTTCAGCTTGCTCGGGACCTCGTAGGTAAGTTCCGTCAACGAGCCGCCTCCCGCGATGTTGATGAAATAGCGTTGATTGATCCGGCCGATGTCAATCGGTTTGTTTCTGCCGTTGGCGATAATTTGCGCCGATAGGCTAACTGATTTCGGGATACCGAGCGCTCTAGCGAAATCATTTGTTGTGCCTGAGGGAATAATGCCAAGTGCCGGACGGCGAGACTTTCCGGCAATGCCGTTCACCACTTCGTAAATTGTTCCGTCTCCTCCGGCCGCTATGACAACGTCAAATCCGCGGCGGGCCGCTTCCTCTGCGGCCCGGGTCGCATCCCCTGTTCCTTTGGTAGCATAACATGAGGTCTCATAGCCGGCATCTTCCAAGATCTCCAGTATGTACGGCAGTTGGCGGCGGATTCCTTCCCGTCCCGAACTTGGATTGTAGATGAGTCGTGTTTTTTTGATTTCCACGCAATTCCCTTCTTCCGTCCAAACATTTCCGCAACCTCTTCTTTCCATCATATCCTGTATAGCCTTTTTTGGGAATCGCTATGCCGGAAACTGGCGATTTCTGCTTTGTCTACCAGAAGGCGCATGGTAAGATAATGGGGGAGAAACCTATTATCTTGGTAGTCGTGGGAGTGGATAACGTGAATCAAGCTATTATTGCAGGAGTAGACCTTGGAGGAACCGCAATCAAAGTCGCCTTATTCGACACAACAGGCAAAATGCTGGCCAAGACACAGGAGCCAACACCTGTGGCAAAGGGTGTAGACGGTATTATTGAGACGATTCATCAGGTTGTGCAGCGCTTGATCAATCAACTTACCATAGATGATGGCGTAAAATTACTTGGAATTGGCATTGGCGTACCCGGCTTCGTCGACGAAAAGACAGGTGTCGTTTTCGAAGCGGTAAACCTGCATTGGAAAGACGTGCCTCTGCGCGACAAGCTGGAACAGATCGCACAGGTTCCGGTTTATATCGGCAATGACGCAAACAACGCTGCTTTAGGCGAAATGTGGCAGGGGGCCGGACAAGGAGCCTCTGACCTTGTTGCCATTACGCTTGGCACCGGTGTTGGCGGCGGAGTTATTGTCAACGGCCGAGTGATTCAAGGTGTAACCGGAGCAGGCGGCGAAATTGGCCATATCACGGTGGAACCGAATGACGGCCCTGCTTGCAACTGCGGCAAAACAGGCTGTCTGGAAACATACGCCTCTGCAACAGCTATTATTCGGGAAGGGGTACGGGCAGCCAAGGAACAAACAAGCCCAATTTTGGCAGAGCGGTTTAGCGCCCAAGGTTCTCTCGGCGCCAAAGACGTATTTGACGCCGCTCTTGCCGGTGACCAGGCGGCTCTTGCGATTATTGACCAATCCGCCTATTATTTGGGCCTGGGACTTTCCCATCTGGCCAATATCCTGAACCCGGCCAAAATCGTAATCGGCGGCGGCGTATCGGCAGCTGGCGATTTCCTGTTTGACCGCGTGCGTCAATCGTTCAAACAATTTGCTCTGCCGATTGCCTACAATGCTTGCGAAATTCTGCCCGCCACAACCGGGAACGACGCGGGTGTAATCGGGGCAGCATGGCTCGTTTATTCTAGACATCACACTTAAAAAGCCGGAACATCCGGCTTTTTTTCGTGTCAGCGCGGTCATGCTCGATGTATCCGTGTCAGCCTAATCACAGGGCACGGCACTTTTGGCTGACTGACTCGGACGTCGCGTTTAGCCGCGATCTACAGTCGGTTGGGCTGGTTTGGAGCGAGCCATTACAACCAGCATCGATCCGGCCAAAACTGCCAACCCGCCAAGCAACTGCAGGCTGGTTAAATGTTCTCTCAGCAATGCGGTTGACAGCAGGATGGTAACAACCGGTTCTACCGTGCTGAGAATGGAAGACTTGGTGGATCCGATTACTTCCAACCCTTTGAAAAAGGTGAACATAGACAATACCGTTGAAACCAGCGCGATCCCGATCAGTGCCAACCATGCTTGAGCTTGAATATGGAAATCAAGCGTACCTGTAGAGAAGCCGATGGTGAAGAACGAAAGCGAAGCGAACAAGCTGATGAACGCGGTGGCAAACAAGGGCGGAATGTCCTTGATCAGATGGTTCCCCGTCACAATGTACAAGGCATAGACAACCGCTGCCGTCAGGGCAAACAACACTCCGGTCAGGTTAACCTGCCCAAAGGAGGTGCCCAGGATCATCGTCAACCCGACAAGCGACAAAAGGATGGATGTTACGGTCTGTTTGGTAAGCGGTTCTTTCTCCACAAAAAACGCAAGAATGGCTACATAGACCGGGAATGTGTACAAAAGCAAAGCAGCAAGCGACGCCGGAATGTAAGATACAGCCGAGAAATAGGAAAATGATTGGGCGGTATACATGACTGCACCCATCAGCACCAGGGATAAGAGCTGTTTCCGGTTAATTTGCCAGCGTGTGTTTGTCACCCCGATCACCAGGAAAAAGAGGACCGCCGCCAGCAGAAACCGGAGGGCAAGCAACGAAACGATCTGAAATCCGCCCTGATACGCATAAACGGCAAAAATGGGCATAAATCCGAACGCTGCCGCAGATAAAACTACATATAGAACCCCCATATAAAAGCGATTCAAAACCTCTCCCACCTTTACCAAGCTTTTCCCCTAAGTATTCAAACAATCTCTAAGTCTTCTCACTATGATTCATCATTTGCGAGTCAAAATTTACCGGACAAATACGCCCTCCCGCCGGAAGAAACGGGCAGCCAACCAGATGGCCATAGCCACATAACAAAACGACGAGCTGATTGCTCCAAGGACATGCAGAGGATCCAAGTCGCCATAAAAGACCTCCTTGAAAACGGCTGCGCCGTTAAAGACCGGCAAGAGAAAATAATAACCGGGAACATCAGCCGGATTGAGCGGCATCAGCATGTAAGAAGGAACACCAGCAAGAATGGCTACCGGAGTCATAAAAGTTTGGGCCTCCTTAAATGATTTGGCGCTGGAACTGATCGCCAGTTCCACTCCTGCAAACATCGCCGCTAACAAGACAATCATCAGCAAAAGCACCAGGATTGATACCGGGCTGAAAAAGCCAAAGGAAAGGCCGGATTCGTGCGTACCCAACGGTGATAAGGAGTAAACTACAGACAAGCTGACCAGCGAGGCTGTCGCACTTATCATGCTCATGATCATCGTGGCAAGCAGCTTGGCAATCAGAATATGGCTGCCAGGAATCGGCGCGCTGAGCAGGACTTCCAGCGTTCCTCTTTCCTTTTCTCCTGCAATCAGATCGGTTGCCGCCGGGATGCCGCCTGAAGCAAGCGAAAGCATCAGCATCAAAGGGATAATCGTGGCAAGCATGCTGCCCGTCATTCTTTCTTCACTTGCTATGCTTGTCGCCTTGATCTCAATCGGATGGATTGATTGACGGGTTAGGCCAACCGCTTTCAGCCGTTTGTCTGCCACATCTTGTTCATACTTCTTTACCGCTTCCTCAATCACGCCGCGGGCATAGCTTGATTTCTGATTGGAAGGGTCGTACCAGATCGAAATGGTCACTTTTTGCTGGAGCCGAAGCATGTGGTCAACGTCAGACGGAATCTTGACAATAGCCCGAATCTCTGATTTTTGCAGCGCCTGCATCGGATTGGAATCGCTCACAAGCTTTATGCCGGGTGTCCTCAAAAGCTTCTGTGCGAGCGGATGCTGCTCATCTCCTTGTATCGCAATCGGAATATTTGTTTTCGCATCTTGCTCCACTCCGCTGATAGCCGTCCCCAAAAGGAAAAAGACCGTGGGAATGACGATGATCGGAATTACAAATGCGCCAATCCACGTCTTGCGGTCACGCAGCAGATCGGTAAATTCTTTGCGAAAGACAATACCGGCGAGCCGGGTTATCATCTCTGATCCCCTCCCACCAGATGCATGAAAATCTCGTCCAGATCAGTCATCCGGCACGTCTCCCGCAGCTCGGATACAGTTCCGCTGTAAAGCTGTTTTCCCTTATGCAGGACCACGATACGGCCGCACAGCTTCTCCACCTCAGCCATGTTGTGGCTGGAAAAAAGAATGGTTTTCCCTTCATCCCTTAGCTTCTCCATCAGCTTGCGAAATACATGGGCTGCTGTCACATCAAGGCCGGTTGTCGGCTCGTCAAACAGGATCACCTGCGGATCGTGAACGAGGGCGCGGGCAATCGCTACCTTTTGCTTCATGCCTCTGGAGAATGGCCCGACCCGACGATCCAAAAAATCCTCCATTCCCAAAATCTCGCTTAATTGATTTACTCTTCGTGCCAAATGATCTCCTGCAAGCCCGTACAGCTTGCCAAAGTATTGGATATTCTCCCGTGCCGTAAGCCGTGCATACAGCCCGACGTCACCGCCAAACAAAAGGCCGATTTGTTTTTGTACCGACATCGATTCAGTCCGTACCGAAAAACCGTTGACGCGAATGTCTCCATCACTGGGAGCAAGCAGCGTCGCCACCATCCGCATCGTCGTGGTTTTGCCCGCTCCGTTCTCTCCCAGCAACCCTAGCACTTCTCCCGGAAGTACGCTAAAAGAGAGCCGGTCAACCGCGACAAATGAGCCAAAACGCTTGCTAACGGAAAGAAGCTCAATCATAGCCCACTCTCCTTTCATTATGCCTGATCCAGGTTGCGCGAGAATCCCTGCCAATCCGCCAACAATATGAGTGAAAGGATCTCTCTTTTTTCCGAGAGATCCCTCTACATCATTTTTGGATAAAACTTGCCAAGCTCCCGGTCAATCACATCCTGCAGCCAGCGGGTGACATTGGGATGCGGCAGATAACTTTTGCCGTTGTATACATAAGAGAGTCCTTCCAATCGGGAGGGTATGACCCGCTTGGTAAAATATCCTTCACTTAAAAAAAGCGGAATGACAATGGTGCGGTTTTTCCGTGTCACAGCTTGGGCGCGTTTGTGAAGATTGTCCGGATGAAGTGTTCCGTAGCTCGCTCCTTTTAATTTCAAACGCCCGCGAAGCGTTACGGCCAGCCGCTTCAGCACCGCTTCCCATTTGGCGTGATAAACGCCTTCATCTGCTCCGTGCCCGACCAAGAGCAGCACTTCTTCATCCGGATTGACTGACAGTTCCCGGATGCGCTGCTCCACAATATCAACAATCAACGGGTGATCATCCATCGGTGGACAGTAGATGATTTCGGCCTCAGTCAGAATCGGGCTGATCTCTTCGTCAAACATAACCTGATCAGCTTTTATGACGCCGAGCAAACAGCCAATCTCATCGATATGCGTGCTGCCGGAAGCGACAAACAGCGGAATGGCGATGATGCGCTCAACGCCTTTTCTCTCCAGTTCTCGTACGCCGTCCTCTATCAAGCGGCCTTTTACCATCTCCAGAAAACAGACCGTAATCGGCACATTCGTGTTGATTCGGGACACAGCTTCATCTACCATCTCTACCCAAGAAGCGCTGCTCGATCCGTGCCCGATGATCAAAACCCCTGTTTTTTTCATGCTTGCTCCTCACTTTATGCCAGTGTCAGGCATTACAGAACACGTCCGTACTTTTCTTTGAATGAAGCGGTAGAGAAGTTATCAAACAGTGCCAGAAAAGGCTTTTCATCGTTAAAGTAGTGTCTGCTTTCCTTAACATTAGGGAATTTCTCCAAGAATAACAAGGCAGCCATTTTGTTGACCGGAATTCCCTCTTTCTCCTGATCGTAGATACCCTTTTCCGCCAGAACCGTCGCGAAGTAGCGAACATAGGTGACGGTAAGCTCTTTTGTCTCTTTGCCTGTTTGATAGGTTACAGTGGAACGATCGAATGTATCGGAAGGTGAACCGCCTTTTCCGGCTGGAAGGCTTTCACCCGTAACAGATAAGATTTGCATAACGGTTAGTCACTCCTTCTAACGATTTCCATCATCATTATAGGATAGTTCGCGTTTCTCCACAAACCATTTGGCACTTCAAAGTGCATTAGAAGAGGTGAAAAAACGCTCCCGAGATTGCTCGGAAGCGTTCTTGTTCAATGGTTACAGCTTCTCTATCGCTTCCAGAATCAGCTTGTTTACCAATCCCGGATTTGCTTTTCCTTTGGTTTGTTTCATCATTTGGCCGACCAGGAAGCCTACTGCCCGTTCATTACCTGCCCGGTAATCCTGAATGGCTTGCGGATTGGCGGCAATCACTTCGTCAACAAGGCGCTTCAGCTCGCCCTCATCGCTGATTTGCACCAGCCCTTTCTCTTCCACAATCTTGGCAGGTTCTTTGCCGGTTTCCACCATTTCTTTGAAGACCGTTTTGGCGATTTTGGTAGAGATTGTTCCTTTTTCGATCAACTTGACCATCTCTCCCAAGCCCTCAGGCGTAAGCTTCACGTCTTTCAGCTCCAGGTTGTTGGCATTCAAGTAACCGAACAACTCACCCATCAGCCAGTTGGCAACCGCTTTCGGATCGGCTCCGGTGGCAACCGCTTGGTCAAAGAAATCAGCCGACTCTTTGGAGATGGTGATAACGCCAGCATCGATGCTGGACAGCCCGTACTGGTTGATATAACGGGCTTGGCGGGCGTCAGGAAGCTCCGGAATGGAAGCTTTCACCTGCTCAATCCACTCTTCGGAGATCAGCATTCGGACAAGGTCAGGGTCCGGGAAGTAGCGGTAGTCGTGTGCTTCTTCTTTGGAACGCATCACGATGGTTTTGCGGCCGCCCTCATCCCAGCGGCGTGTCTCCTGTGTAATCTTGCCTCCGGAGAGCACCACTTGGCGCTGCCGTTCCACTTCATACTCCAACCCAAGCTGAACATTGCGGAAGGAGTTCATGTTTTTCAGCTCTGTCTTGGTGCCTAATTCCTTTTGGCCAACAGGGCGGATGGAGACGTTGGCATCGCAGCGCAAGGAGCCTTGTTCCATCTTCACATCAGAAACTCCCGTGTACTGCAGGATAGACTTCAGTTTTTCCAGATACGCTTTCGCTTCTTCGGGGGAACTGATATCCGGCTCGGAAACGATTTCTACCAGCGGAACCCCGACACGGTTGTAGTCTACGAGAGTGCCGCCATAGTCGGCATGGGTCAGCTTACCCGCATCTTCTTCCAGGTGCAGGCGATTGATCCGAATCCGTTTTTTCTCGCCGTTTACTTCGATTTCGATCCAGCCGTTCTTTCCGATCGGCTGGTCGTACTGGGAAATCTGGTACGCTTTGGGCAGGTCAGGATAGAAGTAGTTTTTCCGGTCGAACTTGGTTTCGCGGGAAATTTCACAGTTCAAGGCAAGCGCCGCTTTCATCGCGAACTCAACCGCACGCTTGTTCACTACCGGCAGCACGCCTGGATGACCTAAGCATATGGGACATGTATGAGTATTCGGCGGTGCTCCGAATTCCGTCGGGCAGCCGCAGAAAATTTTACTGTTCGTCGATAGCTCGGCATGGACTTCCAAACCGATCACTGTTTCAAACTTCGTCATGTTCTTCCCCCCCTTACAATTCCGGCTTGCGCAGATGATACTGAGTCGCTTGCTCGTACGCATGCGCTACACGCAGAATCGTTGCTTCGTCAAATGCTTTCCCTACGATTTGCAGACCGATTGGCAGACCGTTGGAGGAGAAACCGCATGGCACACTGATCGCCGGCAAACCTGCCAGATTGACCGGAATCGTGCAAATGTCCTCCAGATACATCTTCACCGGGTCGTTCATGTTTTCACCCAGTTTGAACGCCGTAGTCGGTGTGGTTGGGTGGATAATCACATCGAAGTTGGCAAACACGTCCTGGAAATCGCGAATAATCAGGGTACGCACCTGCTGCGCCTTCTTGTAGTACGCATCGTAGTAGCCGGAGGAGAGCGCATAGGTGCCGAGCATGATCCGGCGTTTTACTTCCGGCCCAAAGCCTTGGCTGCGGGTCTCTTTATAAAGCTGGATCAGATTTTCGCCGTTGTCGGCACGAACCCCATAGCGTACTCCGTCGAATCGGGCCAGGTTGGAAGACGCCTCAGATGATGCGAGCAAATAGTAAGCAGGAACCGCGTATTCCGTATGCGGCATCGATACTTCGCTCCAGGTTGCGCCCATGCTTTCCAACTGCTTCAATGCAGCCAGCACGGAGTCGCGAATCTCCGCGTCGATTCCTTCGCCGATCAGCTCTTTGGGCACACCGATACGAAGTCCCTTTACCTCTCCCGTCAAAGCGGACAGATAGTCAGGCACATCTACATTGGCAGAGGTAGAATCGTATTCATCGTAGCCGGCAATAGCTTGCAGCACGTACGCGGAATCCTCCACGTTTTTGGTGACCGGGCCAATCTGGTCAAGGGAAGAAGCAAACGCCACAAGCCCAAATCGGGATACCCGTCCGTAGGTAGGCTTCAACCCAACAACGCCGCAAAACGCAGCCGGTTGACGAATCGAGCCGCCCGTATCAGAACCTAATGTGAAGAAAAACTGGCGTGCGGCCATTGCAGCTGCCGAACCGCCGCTCGAGCCGCCCGGGACACAATCCAGGTTCCACGGATTACGGGCAGGGAAAAACCCGGAGTTCTCATTGGAACCCCCCATTGCAAATTCGTCCATGTTCAACTTGGCCACAATCACCGCATCGGATGCGATCAGCTTTTTCGTGACGGTCGAATCGTAAATCGGATCATAATTGGCGAGAAGCTTGCTGGCACAAGTCGTCTTCATGCCTCGGGTGACGATGTTGTCTTTCAGACCGGCCGGCAATCCGAACAACAGGCCCAGTTCTTTGTCTCCTTTGGCAAGACGCTCGTCCAGTTTTTTCGCCTGCTCAAACGCCTGTTCCTCATTTACGCTGAGCACAGCGTTTACTTTATCGTCTGTTTCCTTCACACGCGACAAAGATGCTTCCACGAGATCGGTTACCGAGATTTCTTTTTTCCTCAGATCGCTATGTATTTCTGACAATCGTTTCTCTAATAATGACACGCAGGTTTCCTCCTTTCTCCAATCAGACACGTTATTCGAATACGGCCGGAACCTTGAATTGCCCGTCTTCTTTGTCGGCAGCGTTGCGCAGTGCTTCCTCCCGTGGGATGGACGGGCGCACAATATCTTCTCTCATTACATTTTTTACATCCGTAGCGTGGCTGGTCGGAGGTACTTCCGATGTATCCAGTTCATTCAGCTTAGCGGCAAAATCAAGAATGGCATTCAAGTCCTTGGTATATCGCTCAGTTTCTTCTTCCGTCAATTGAAGCCGTGCCAGATTGGCGACGTGTTCAACCTGCTCTCGAGTAATAGCACTCATTTTATCGACACCCCCGTTATCATATCTATCCACATCAGCACATCTATCCACATAAGATTGATGATACTTGAACAAAATGTGATTCGTCAATTTTCCACAGATTTCTTCCTCAGCAAAATAAAATTGACCTATAGCTTTTTTTAGGCTTAGGTCAATTGATGTCATTTTCAGGCTTCGGCGTGACCGGTTTATTTTTGCAGGGCCAGCTTTTGGCCCATTCTGAGAGCAGCTCCTTCCCGGATGCCCTGAGCCCACTCAATTTGGTTCTTCTCAAACAGCAGGATGACGGTGGAGCCGAATTCAAACCAGCCCAATTCATCCCCTTTTTTCACATGCGGTCTGTCAACGATTTCTTCGGTGATTTGCCGTCCGCCACGCACATTGGTTGTGGCCCGGTTATATACCACCTTTACGCTGCCGACAAACAGCGCCCCCACCTTCACTACTGCGACAGTGCCCACCTCTTGATTATCAATGAACGTAATCAGCCGCTCGTTGCGGGCAAACAATTTCTCCACGTGCTCGACGCCCATCTGATTCACCGGATATAATCTGCCGGGAAGATAGGAATACTTGGTCAGGGTTCCGTCAACCGGCGCGTGAATTCGATGGTAGTCGCGGGGACTTAAGTAGATGGTGATGAACAAGCCTCCGGCAAAACGGCCGGACAGACCAGGATCATGTCCCAGCAATTCTGCTACCTGATAATTTTTGCCTTTGGCCTGAATCAGCGTACCTTCCTGAATATCCCCCATCTGGGAAACCGTTCCGTCAACCGGGCTGATAATTGCCCGCGGATCAGCTTCAATCGGACGGGCACCCGGCTTCAGTTTCCGGACAAAAAACTCTTTCAGCGACTTGTATTCGGTTACCGGCTTCTCAATGGCAGACACGTCGATGTTGTACATGCGGATGTAATGGCGAATAGCCAACCGACTGAAACGAGAGGCTGTTATTTTCCCCATCGTCCTAGACATCGCGTTCTGAGGAAGGCGATGAATCAAGCCTCGAAGCAAACGTTTCCTCAATGAAAGCAACTCCTTGTTATGCTTCGTTATTTCAAAGTTTTGCGAAGCTTAGTCGACAGGTCGCTCAACTGGCGGATTTCTTCTGCAATTTGCGTAATTTTCTCACGTTGAGACTCCGCAGTTGCAAATACTTCTTCCAGACTGGCTACCGACTCTTCCGTGATCGAGGTGATGTTGGACATTTCGTCCGCCACTTCGCCCGAACGGCGTTTTACTTTATCCATACTGGTTCGGACAGCTTCCACTGCCTGCATGAAGCTTTCCATTCCAGTTTTGATTTTTTCCATCGACTGCGCTGTATTTTTCGCGATTTCCTGGCCTTTAAATACGGAAGATTCCCCTTGCTGCATCTGTTTTACGGCATTTTGGCTCTCCGCTCGAAGCGATTCCAGAATGGTGGCAATTTCATGTGTAGCACTGGCGCTTTGTTCCGCCAGCTTGCGCACTTCATCGGCAACCACCGCAAAGCCTTTGCCATGCTCTCCTGCCCGAGCCGATTCTATTGCCGCGTTGAGAGCCAGCAGGTTTGTCTGAGTGGCAATTTGGTTGATGGCGCTTACAATGTTTTCAACTTTTTCAGCCCGCTCATTCAATTGATAAATTGTCGCGGAAGCAACCCGGACAGTCTCCACAATATGCTCCATTTGAGAGGAAAGCTCCTGCATCATCTCTATTCCCGTAGTGAGTCGGCGGTTGTTTTTCTCCGCTTCATTCATCATCGCAAGCGACTGTTCATTGACAGCGGCAATCTCTCCGTCGATTGATTGAATCTCTTCTTCAATCTTGCAAGTGGAGTTGGCCTGTGATTCCATCCCGGAAGCCACCTCCCGGAACGCACTCATCATATCGTCCGTATTGCGTCTGGTCACATCCGCATTATCGTTAACGTGGCGAGAGGTCTCATCAAGTGTTTCGGTAACAAGCGTTACTTCTTCCAGAAGAATACCCAGTTGACGCTGCTTTTCCTCGGCATCGCGACGGGCACTGACCGCTTGTTTAAGCGTTGCCTGTCCGGATAAGCACAAATAGATAAGTCCAATACACATCAGGATGATAGCGATTAATTCCAGCACAAGATTAACCAATTGGTCATCACCGTCGAACAAGTCAATCATGCCGGTGGCAAACCCAAACCCGTACCCTGCCAAATACAATGTTCCGGTGGTCACGATCAGTTTCCAGTCCAGATAAGCGGCTAATAACCCTAAACTCATAAAGACGAGATAGCTAACTTCCGCATAGTTGGTCACATGGTTGAACGAGAGAGCGTAAAAAACCAATCCAATTGCTACCAGATAACGGATAAAGACACTCTCTTTCTTGACAAAATACAACGGGGAGACAATCAAGGTAATCACAAGCCCGATTGAAACCACACTCCAGAAGGAAGTACCCGTTTGCAGGGAAATAAGACCTGCTACCCACAAATGGTTCCATAAAAGAAAAATCATAAAACCGTCTTTGTTGGTTAAAGTATTTCGAACCAGATTAACTAATGCGTTTAGCATTCCATCTTTTCCTCCCCTTTTGCTTTCTAAACCCTCGCTAACATCTCTATGTATTTCCCCGATCGCAGACAGATGAAACACAGACTGATTCTACATTACCATAACTGCCTGACCATAGAAAGGATAGAAACTGGCAAATACAAAAGAATTCCATTCCTATCCTATACAAGTTATACCATATATAGAAATAGCAATAAAGAAACGGCAGAGAAAAAGATGCTGATCAAATACATTACCATAACCGTCTGCTTCGCGGTTAGCCCTTTGGACATTAACCGATGGTGCATATGCCGCCGGTCTGCCTGATACATGGGCTTGCCCGCGAGGATCCGGCTGATGAACACCTGAATCGTATCCATGACGGGGAGTCCCAGAGCCAGAACCGTCACCGCCAGCGAAATAAGGGTCGCTCCCTTCATCAAACCTTCCAAGGAAACAATGGCAAGGGCAAATCCGAGAAAAGTGGCTCCGGCGTCTCCCATGAACAACTGGGCGGGATAAAAGTTAAACCGTAAAAATGCCAATGTCGCTCCGGCTAATACGATGGCGATCATGGCTGTTAAATCCTGCCCTTTGACGAACGAAATAAAAAACATCGTGGTAGAAGCTAATGTGACGACTCCGCCAGCCAAACCGTCCGCACCGTCCAAAAAATTCACCATATTGATCAGACCAACAATCCAGATAATCGTTGCCACAAACGACAGCCAGACAGGGAACACCACCATGTCAGCTTGCTTGGCAAACAGCGAAAGGTTCATTCCGGCAAAGCGAATGCCCATCCAATAGGCAAGCACGGCAACCGCGATTTGAACTATCAGCTTCGGGGAGACGGGAAATTCCATCCGGTTTGCTTTAAACCAATCGTCAATGGTGCCCACTCCAACTAATAGAGCTCCCCCGATAAGAAGCACCTGAATGAGCGGCTGGTCTCCCGCGATCAACAGCAAAATAAACCCTATCCCTGCGTACATGGCGATCCCGCCGGAAAGAGGCATGGGGCGTTCGTGCGCCTTTCGCCCTGTCGGCATATCTAAAAGACGAACCTTCCAGGCAAGCTGCTTGGCCAGCGGAATCAACACATAGACCAAAAAAAATGAAGCGAACAAAGCTACCAGATATAAGGACAAAATAACACCCCCAAACCATTCCTTATCCTAGTTTGGGCTGAATAATAAAAAGCTACCCCCTCGATAGAGCGAGAGAGTAGCTTGCTTACGTGTTGGAATAAAATGGATTACAGTTGTTCGGAAACCAGTTTCGCTTGGGTGAAGAGCAACAGGTAGTCTGGGCCGCCTGCTTTGGAGTCGGTACCGGACATGTTGAATCCGCCGAATGGATGTACGCCAACAAGTGCACCTGTACATTTGCGGTTGAAGTACAGATTACCTACGAAGAATTCGTTACGAGCTCTTTCGAGGTGTTCACGATTGCGGCTGAATACGGAACCGGTGAGTCCGTATTCTGTGTTGTTGGCGATTTCCATTGCATGATCGAAATCGTTTGCCTTGCAGAACGCTACAACCGGTCCGAAGATCTCTTCTTGCATGATGCGAGCGTCTGGAGCAACGTCAGCAAATACGGTTGGCTGGATGAAGAATCCGCTTTCTGGCCCTTTTTCACCGCCAGCCATCAATTTGCCTTCCGTTTTACCGATCTCGATGTATTCAAGAATTTTGTTGTATGCTTTTTCGTCGATTACTGGACCTGTGTAGAACTCAGGATTTACCACGTCACCGATGGTTAATTGTTTGGTCAGTTCTGTTACGCGGTTCAATACTTGATCGTATACGTCCTGGTGAACGATTGCACGGGAGCAAGCGGAACATTTTTGTCCGGAGAATCCGAATGCGGATGCTACGATTGCTTGAGCTGCCGCTTCCAGATCGCAGTCGTTGTCAACAACGATAGAGTCTTTACCGCCCATCTCAGCAACGAGACGTTTAATCCATTTTTGGCCTGGACGATGTTTCGCAGCCAATTCGTTGATGCGAAGACCTACATCGCGTGAACCGGTGAAGCTGATGAAGCGAGTCATCGGGTGCTCAACAAGGTAGTCGCCCACTTCAGCGCCGCTGCCTGGCAAGAAGTTAACAACACCTGCAGGAACGCCAGCGTCTTCCAGGATTTCCATGAATTTCGCCGCGATTACAGGAGTAGTAGAAGCTGGTTTCAATACGACAGTGTTGCCTGCTACAATAGCGGCAGTTGTCATACCTACCATGATCGCGAGCGGGAAGTTCCAAGGCGGGATAACGATACCAACACCGAGTGGAACATAGTACAATTCGTTATCTTCGGTCGGAATGCGAGTCAACGGATGGCGCTCAGCCAATTTATCCATTTGACGGCCATAGTATTCCATGAAGTCGATTGCTTCTGCTGTATCGGCATCTGCTTCTGCCCAGCTCTTACCTGCTTCTTTTACCAGCCAGGCGGAGAATTCATGCTTGCGGCGGCGCAGGATCGCTGCGGCCTTATACAGATAACGGGAACGAGCTACGGGAGATACGTTTTTCCAGGTTTCAAATGTGTTGAGTGCAGTTTGAATCGCTTTTTCAGCGAGCGCTTGGTCAGCTTGGGACACAACGCCAACCACTTGTTCTTTATTAGAAGGGTTAATGGATTTAACCTTCTTTTCTGTTTTGATGCGTTCGCCGCCGATGATCAAGTCATATTCACGGCCCAATTCACTTTCAACCTTTGCCAAAGCCTGTTCGAAGGCCTGCTTGTTTTCTGGCAATCTAAAATTGGTAAACGGTTCATTCTTGAATTCAACTTGCACGTCTTTCGCCTCCTCAATTCCTTCTGCTTTACATTGAATTGTTTAAATGCAAGGATCATACCAACTATCAAAAAAGTCATTCCGATCCTAGTGTTGCCGTCTGTCGGTGATTCCATCCGATGTCATTATCCAAGGCAGACTTTACAATTTAGGCTTTCGCGCAAAAAAACTTGGCGGCTGCCAAGTCTTTTTGCGTCAAATGAACTCTTGGACAAAAATGTGTAAATGTGTTGCGGTTACACACTCTTAAACACGAATGTACACAAATGCGTGCGGGCGTGCGGTTTTCTATCTTTACTGACGGTAAATATGCATATAACCTTCTCCGTTAGCAGGGCGAACGTATATCGCCAACGGTTTGTTGATCGATTGAACATATAAGTTGACCTGCACTTTTTTATCAAACAACTGATCGATCATGGAGGCGACGTATTGTGTATATTGCAATACCTCTGTGCGCGAATCGTATTCAGCCGTTGCTGTAATGGTCATTTCAATCAATTGGCCGTCCATAAACCGTCCGACACCGGTAAGGCCGATGTACTCTCCGAAGAAAGACTGGCTCTGTTTCATCAGCTTCTCATACTGAAGAGAGATTTGCGGGTAGGCTTTGTAGGCGTCATCACTCGGGAATAAATAATACGCTTCATCGATCGGCTGCCATTTGGACACACTGCTCTCAGCGGCATTTACGGTACCAGTCAGAATGAAGTGTCCCGGTATCAAGGTAGATGTTTTGTCCGGCACTTGATAGAGGGCAACTACCATCGGAATTTGCGGTGCTTCCGCACGTACCTTGGCTACGATATGAGCAGCCAACTGCTGGCCTTTGGTTCTAAGTTCGTCCGTGGTATACTCCTTGTCTTGTCCGGAAGCATCCTTATATCTGGGTGACAATGTCAGGCCGAGTACAATCCCGGCCAGTTTCTTGGAGTTTTTGTCCAGGTAATCGTGCTCCAATACATGGACAAGCAGGTTGCCTCCCTTCTCCGGATTTAAACCGGCCGGATCTTCACTTGGAGAAGACAGCCACGCTTTCACCTGATCAGCCGAAATCACTTGCCCCTCTTGGAAATAGTAATCGTCTTCCTTAAACGTCTCGCGGGCGATCTCTACCAAACCCAATTCCAAATGGCTGAAATCGATACGATATGTTTTTAGCTTGCTCAGCATTCCGCGCGTTTTATTTTCTTTATAAGGAAAGAGCCCTGTATAGTAATCATCGCTTACATCCACTACCGGTGAGATAGAAGGAGTAGCCGGCTCGGGAGTATTCTCTTTGCCTGGCAGAAGCGAACAGGCAGACGCGGTAAAAGCCAGCAGGCAAGAGCAGGCTGCCAAGGCAAGCTTGTTAAAGTATCTTTTCATTGTCATAAACTCCTTTATCTTTCCGACCGCATTCGTCCACAATTTCTGCTGACAACGTGTATTTGTAACCAAACGCCTTTTCAAACTTCTGTTGAAACTCGTTTGCTTCCTTCAATTCCAGCTCAATATCCCGGCTGGTCGTGCTTACCGTAATCTGAATCTGCTTATTGGCTAACCGGCAGGAAACATCAACAATTTCTTTGGATAGCGCCCGGTCAAATGCGCGAGCCATCAGCAGCAAAAGACTCAGCTTCTGAACCAGTTCCTCATCGCCAGGTTCGGTAATCATCTGGTAGGGTGCAATCCATTCACGCGTTTTCTTCTTGTTTTTAAAAGAAGCGATCAAGGCAATCAACAAGCGTTCCCGATGGGTTAAACCGGCAATTTTGGAGTGAAGCAGCACGTAAAAAGTATGTTTATGCCAGTCATAAAAGCTGACGGCCACCCCTACATCGTGCAAATAGGCCGCGATGGAGAGAAGCTGTCGCTCTTTTTTTCCCAACTTGTGCAAGGATTGCAGTTCGTCAAACAGGCGTGCGGACAAGAAAGCGACATGACGGGAGTGGTCCACGTCTACATTGTAATATTCCATCGTATTGAACACGTCGCTCATCGTCACTTCTTCGCCGCTAAGACTGCCCTTGTCCCCGTAGTAATACTCAAAAAACAGTCCTTCCCGCAAGCCGTTTCCGCTGATGAGC
The DNA here is from genome assembly GCA_041920465.1 of Paenibacillaceae bacterium. GTDB lineage: Bacteria > Bacillota > Bacilli > Brevibacillales > Brevibacillaceae > Brevibacillus_H. Next base: position 182,606 of record JBHGXW010000020.1, read on the forward strand.
AAGCGCGGGGCACGGCACGCTTCCATCAATGTTTGGATAATCAGCCCGCCCGCTACGATGATGTCAGTTCTGTCTTTGGACAAACCGGGCAGCGACTGCAGCTCTTGCAGGGATAAAGAAGACATGTAGTTGATGGTGTCATCCACTTGCGTTTTGCTCATCTGGTAGTGATGCGCGCTTTCCAGGGGATAACCGATCAGCTGCCGATGCACCCGGGCAATGTTGCGGACCGTTCCGCCCAGACCGATCAGCGGCAGCCCGGTTTGCGAGCCAAACCACCTATATTCCTGATAAACCTTGTGCAAATAAGCTTTCAACTCGCTTGCCTTCTCACGAAACTGCTCCGTTAGCGTCAACGCGCCAAACGGCAAGCTGACGGCATTTTTCAGTTGCCGATCGGCAAAATAGGTTACTTCCGAGCTTCCGCCGCCAATATCAAGCGTAAAACCGGCATCTACGGCAAACCCGTTCATTACCCCAAGAAAGCCGTAATACCCTTCTTCCTGCCCGCTAAGAACACGGAAGCGAAGCCCGGTTTGGCGCTCCACCGCCTCCAGAAATTCGGATTGATTTATGGCTTGGCGCACCGCCGCCGTCGTTATCGGAAGAATCGTCGTAACTCCGCGGGAACGGCAAATTTTCATGAAACGGGTTAATGCGGCCAGCGCCCGTTTGATGGCCGGGGCTTTCAGTGTTTGTTCCGCCCCCATATTTTCGCTTAACCGAACCGTCTCCTTGGTGTCGTCAATCAGATGATACACTTGCTTCGTCACCTGGAAAATGACCATGCGGATGGAATTGGACCCCATGTCTATGATGGCGATTTTATCCACAGTTGGCCGCTCCTTTTCGCTGTATTTCTACTCCCACTTTTTCCATGCCTTGTTTTGCCAGATATAAAGCGATGCCGACTCCCCTACCGCAGTCACTTGATCCAGGCCGGAACCGGAAGCAAGCAGAATCGCTTGTTCAGGCAGCTGCTGCCCGAGCATCTCCCACTTATCATCTTGTTTCACCATGACACCCTTGTCAGTAGCCAGGTAGATCCGGTTATGGTCACGATCAATGGAGAATGAATAAGTCTGCTCTACATCAGGTATCGCTTCTTGATTCCATTGTCCGTTTTCTTCGTACATGAGACCATCTTGGGTTAAAAGGTAAAGGCGTTGATTCGCCGTGTCGTAATCGATGGCAAACACTTCTCCATTCACCGCGGGATGCTTCTTCCAGTGCTGGCCGCCGTCTTGCGAGAAATAAACTCCTTCGTTTTCCACATAAGCAAACAAATTCATTTCCTGTCCGATGCGAGCACCGGTCACGCAGCGAATATCAAGAGACTTGGGCAAACCTGCTTTCGCCTCTTTCCAGGTCTTGCCGCCGTCTAATGAACACTTGCTGATCCGGTTTCCGCCCAAATACAGCCATTTTGGATTGTTCGGATCAAAAACCACACCCGTAATGTCGCTATTGGCCAGTTCCGGAGAAAAGAGGGACCACAAACCACCACTTGCAGAAGCGTACAACCCTGCCCGTGTACCCAAGAAAACCCGTGAATCTTTGGGAGATACAAAAACAAAGTGGATCTGTTCTCCCTTCTGCAGCACATCTTGATAGGTTAGATCACCGGGGATTTGGGCTGCTTGCACAACCTGGGCATTCGGGTCTTTTTTGGGCACGCTCTCCTGGCTTAGCGGCGAACAGCCGACCATCAGCGCTGCCAATCCCCCGATCATCCACATGTTTTTCATGGTTTGTTTACCCATTTCCTAATCATCCTTTCCGTAATGGCCTTGCTTACTTCTTACGGAGATGTCGATTCATTGATCAGAGTCAAGAAGCTTGCTTCGTCTATAACCTTGATTCCCAGTTTTTCGGCTTTTTCCAATTTGGAGCCTGCCTTTTCGCCAGCGATAACCAAATCTGTTTTCTTGCTTACACTGCTTGTTGCCTTGCCGCCTAGCTGTGCAATTTTTTCTTCCGCTTCCTGGCGCGACATGCTGGTAAGGGTTCCGGTCAAGACAACTGTCTTACCGGCAAGCGGCATACCCGCCGTATCCTTCGCCCGTACACCTTTGTACTCCAAATTGACACCTGCCTGGCGCAGCCGCTCGATCAGCGTATGAACCTGCGGCATGGAGAAGTAGGCAAGAATACTGTCAGCCATCTTCGGACCAATCTCATCGATGGCGGTCAACTCCTCAAAGCTTGCTTCCCTGATTCGATCCAAGTGGCCGAAATGTTCAGCAAGCGTGCGGGCCGCCTTCGCGCCTACCAGGCGGATTCCCAAGCCAAACAGCAGTTTCTCCACAGAATTTTGCTTGCTGTTCTCAATCGCTTCCAACAGATTGTCTACGGATTTCTCACCCATCCGCTCTAATTGTAATAACTCATCACGCTTCTCGTGTAAATAGTAAAGATCTGCCACGCTGGTAATGAGCCCTTCGGCAAACAGCTGGGCAACCACTTTTTCGCCGAGACCGTCAATATTCATCGCCTGGCGTGAAACGAAATGGCTCATGCCTTCCCGAATTTGCGCCGGGCACTCCGGATTGATGCAGCGCAAAGCCACTTCTTCCTCCAGACGGACCAATTCGCTGTTACATTCCGGACAATGAGTCGGCATATGGAATGGACGCTCATTACCGGTTCTTCTCTCTGTCAGCACTTGTTCAATTTTCGGGATAATGTCGCCTGCTTTTTTGACTACCACGTGGTCGCCAAGCATCAAACCTTTTTCCCGGATAATCTCTTCATTGTGCAAAGAAGCGCGTTTTACCGTCGTGCCGGCCAGGCTGACCGGCTTTAACAGCGCTGTCGGCGTAACAACTCCCGTACGGCCTACGCTAAGCTCGATGTCCTCCAGAACAGTGATCGCTTCTTCTGCCGGAAACTTGTAGGCAATCGCCCAGCGAGGACTTTTGGCGGTAAAGCCGAGCTCCTGCTGCTGCGCATAGCTGTCCACCTTGATTACCATGCCATCAATTTCATACGGCAGATGGGGCCGTTTCTCGGTCCATCCGTTGATGAACGCGATTACTTCCTCGATGCTGTCAAATGCCCGCCATTCCGGGTTTACTTTGAAGCCAAGCGAGGAGAGAAAAGTTAAGCCTTCACTATGAGCTTGGATCGACTCTCCGGCAATTTCGCCAATCCCGTAAATGAAGATATCAAGCGATCTTTCGGCTGCAATTTTGGGATCAAGCTGCCTGAGTGACCCGGCCGCCGAGTTGCGCGGATTGGCAAACAAGGCTTCTCCCTTTTCCTCCCGTTCTTTGTTCAGCCGCTCAAAAGCCCGTTTCGGCATATACGCTTCGCCGCGAACTTCCAGCGTGAGCGGCCGTTCCAAGCGAAGCGGAATCGAACGAATGGTTTTAAGGTTTTGGGTGATATCTTCGCCGATCTGTCCGTCTCCGCGGGTCGCACCCGTGACAAACAACCCGTCTTCATAGCGGAGAGACACGGCAAGCCCGTCAATTTTCAACTCACACACATAGCGGACCGGCTGGTTGCCTACACCTTGCCGCACACGTCTGTCAAAATCACGCAGGTCTTCTTCGCCAAAGGCATTGCCGAGGCTGAGCATGGGGGTGCGATGCTCCACTTTTTCAAAATACGGGAGTGGAGCTCCGCCTACGCGCTGAGTCGGCGAATCCGGCGTTACCAGTTCGGGATAAAGATCCTCCAACTCTTGCAGTTCCCGCATTAACTGATCCCACTCTTGGTCCGTAATTTCCGGTTGATCTTCGATATAGTAAAGACGATTATGTCGCTCAATTTGTTTCCTTAATTCTGCAATACGCGTTTCAGCGGCTAACCGATCCATTCCGCCCATCCTTTCTGTTTCACACCGTTTCAATCGCTGCACCTTGGTAATCAAATTGCTGCACCTTAGTGATCAAATTGCTACACCTTGGTGATCGGCGCGAATTTGGCCAATAACTTCTTAATGCCGATCGGGGCTGGGAAGGCAATGTCAATCTCCAGATCGTCGCCGCTGCCTTTGGTGCTGACTACCGTTCCAACGCCCCACTTGGCATGATTCACCTTGTCGCCTGTCTTGAAATCAACTCCAGCCGCGCCTCCGTGCATCTGTGTTTTTGCCGCTGTCTGCATGCCTGGGCGGGCAAGCGGAGACTGGAAGGAGCTGGAGGCAGGACGTATGCCTGGCGCACGTGTACCAAACCCTGATGGAGAAGGTGAGCCGTATGCGGAGCTGCTTCCGTAACCGGAACCTCCGCCAGATCTCCCAAAGCCGCCGCCGGATGACTCACGGCCGACGCTTCCCTCCAGGAGCTCCTCAGGAATCTCCAGGAAGAAGCGGGACGCAGGATTGGTATTGGTGCGTCCAAACAGCGTACGCATCCTTGCCCGGGTAATGTACAGCCTTTCTTCGGCACGGGTAATCCCTACATAGGCAAGCCGGCGTTCTTCCTCCATCTCGGAATCATCGAACAACGCCCGGCTGTGCGGGAAGATCCCTTCTTCCATCCCGACCAAAAACACCACCGGGAATTCCAGGCCCTTGGCGCTGTGCAGGGTCATCAGTGTTACCTGCCCTTCTGCCGGAGCATCTGCCGCTTGTTCCGTATCATCCAGTGAATCGATATCGGCAACCAACGCCAAATCAGTCAAGAAAGCAAGCAGAGTGCGGTCTTCGCTCTTGCGTTCAAATTCCTGCGTAACGGAAAGGAACTCGTCGATATTCTCCAGGCGGGCCGCTGCCTCAAGAGATTTCTCTTCTTTCAGCGCATCGCGGTAACCTGTCCGCGTCAAAACTTCCTCCACCAGTTCCGTTACACTCAGGTAATCAACCATCTGAATCAAATTGGAGATCAATTCGCCGAACGAAGCAATCGCATTCGTCGTACGGGCAGGAAGCCCCATGTAGCCGACTTCTTGAATGGCCTGAAACATGGACATCCCATGCGTTGAAGCATACGCTTGAATTTTTTCCACCGTTGAATCTCCAATGCTACGCTTCGGCACATTGATGATCCGCTCCAAACTGATATCATCGTCCGGATTGGAAATAAGCCTGAGATAGGCCAGGATGTCTTTGATCTCTTTGCGGTCGTAGAACTTCAATCCGCCGACAATCGTGTAAGGAATCGTCGATTTAATCAGCACATCCTCCAGTACACGCGACTGGGCATTGGTTCGATAAAGAATGGCAAACTTGTCATAACGCTTATACGTGGCCAACAGCTGTTTGATCGTTTCGACGATGAAATACGCTTCATCGTGCTCTGAATTCCCTTCAAAGGCGTATATTTTGTTTCCGCTGGGATTCTCTGTCCACAAATTTTTCGGTTTGCGGTTTCGATTGTTGGCAATCACCGCGTTGGCCGCTTCCAGAATCGTTTTGGTGGAGCGGTAATTTTGTTCCAGTTTGATGATCTTCGCTTCCGGATAATCCTTTTCGAAGTTCAGGATGATCGATATGTCGGCGCCACGCCATTTGTATATGCTCTGATCGGCATCTCCCACACAGCAGACGTTGCGGTATTTGGCCGCCAGCATGGAAATCAGCAGGTACTGGGCACGGTTGGTATCCTGATACTCATCGACGTGGATATAACGGAATTTCTTCTGGTAAAACTCGAGAACCTCAGGCTCCTGCTGGAACAGTTTCACCGTTGTCATGATCAAATCGTCAAAATCGAGCGACTGGTTCCGTTTCAGTTTCTTCTGGTACAGCTCGTACACCTGCGCAACCGCACGGGTATACGGATCGCCCACCCGCTTCTCATACTCTTTCGGGCCTGCCAGTTCGTTCTTCGCCCCGCTTATCGCGGCAAGGACGCTACGCGGTTCATATTTCTTCGGGTCGAGATTCAATTCTTTTAAACATTGCTTGATCACGTTCTGCTGGTCCCCGGCATCCAAAATGGAGAAGCTGCGGCTAATCCCCAGCCGGTCAATATCTCTTCGCAAAATCCGGACGCAGAGTGAGTGAAACGTGGAAATCCAAATATCATCAGCCCCTTGGGAAACAATCCGTGCTACCCGATCTCTCATTTCGCGGGCCGCTTTATTGGTAAAAGTAATGGCCAGGATGCTCCACGGAGCTACATGTTTCTCCTGAATCAGATAGGCGATCCGCTGGGTCAGCACGCGCGTCTTGCCGCTGCCCGCTCCCGCCAAAATCAGTACAGGTCCTTCCGTTATTTGAACCGCTTCTTTTTGCTGCGGATTTAATCCATCTAGAATCTTCTCACGTAATGACATAAGGAAACCTTGCCACCTTTCACTTAATAAACCACCCGAAAAAGAAATCATATGTTCTTATTTTGGCACAGATTACACCCGTGTGCCAGTTTTTCATTGCAGGAAAGGAAATGAAAAGCAAAAAACGTAGTACAAGAAACTCTCGTACTACGCGACAGCAGGTATGCTTTTTATTTCAGTAATGCGTTTTTCACCGCCTGAACCGTTGCCAATGCTTGCTCAAGATCGTCGTAAACGGCGTTGCCGACCACCACGGTATCCGCGACAGCTGCCATTTCCAGAGCCTGCTCGGGTGTCCGTATACCGCCGCCGTAGAACAAATGAACACCGCCCAGAACGGACTTGCAGGCACGAACCATCTCCACATTGCCGTAGATCCCGCTGTATTCGACATAGACAATCGGCAGGCGGCAGATTTTGCCCGCTACTTGCGCATATGCCTTCGCTTCCTCCGGTGTTCGGATTGGCCGGGCTTTGGTTACTTGAGCCGCAGCAGATTCCTGATTGAAGATGATATAGCCTTCCGTAACGATATCTTCCCAGTGAATATAGGCTCCGTACTCTTTCAGTCCTTGGACGTGCGGAGCCAATATCCAATCTGGATCGCCTGCATTCAGCACAAGGGGAATAAAGTAGGAGTCAAAACCAGGCACTACCGATTGCAGATTTGATATTTCCAGTACAGCAGGAACCGCATATCGCCTGATTCGTGCCATTAGGTCAAGCGTATTCTCATAGGTAACGCCAAGTGTCCCGCCTACGAGGATGGCATCCGTACCCGATTCACAGACGGCTTCAAGCGCATCATCATCAATCGTTTTGTCCGGGTCCAGCTTGAACACATGACGCCAACCGCTGTAATCAATCACGTCAACAGCCTCCTACACTATTTGCCGATTCTTTCAAGGGCAAGTTGATAGCCGTCATTACCGTAGTTGAGACAGCGTTTTACACGAGAAATGGTCGCCGTGCTCGCTCCCGTTTCCGCTTCAATCTGGTTGTACGTAAACCCTTTGCGAAGCATGCGTGCTACTTCAAGTCTCTGTGCGAGTGATTGCATCTCGTTAATCGTGCATAAATCATCGAAAAAACGATAGCACTCCTCTACAGTTTCCAATGACAGGATTGCCTCAAACAGTTGCTCAATTCCTTTTCCCTTCAGCTTCTCCAATTGCATTCTGATCACCCCATAATGTGGGAAGTTTTGTCTCTGTAAAATTTTTATGCGTTAAAGACCTACAACCTATAATAGAGAAAAAACGTTTCCAATTCAAGTATTTACCGATATTTCAATTCCGTTGTCAAGCCCGGCGCGTCCGGAACGATATTGACCCACGTATTCCCCGGCAAGAGCGGCAACTCTTCAGCGAAACTGGCATCCGTGTAAGCGCGGATTACGCCGCCGCTCCGTTTCCATTTTACCTTTCGCGCTTTACCCTGCTGGAACAAGTAGCCGTCACCTGGTCCAACCACATCGACCTCTCTTCTGCCTTCCTTATCCAAGATGCGGTGTTTGGCCGCCAGCACCAAGAGATTGGTCACAGAAAGCTGCTTGTCCGTGGTCAAATCCATGTGCGGCTTTCCCTGAGTGAAACGCAAGTATTGCTTGGTTTTTGGATCATATTGATACGATACTTTGTAGGAAGGATGGAACGTTACGTCAATACTGGACGCCGGTTCTCCTTGCGTGATGGTGGAGCCTTGGGGCAGAAACAGAAAATACGGAAGCTCCGACTTCATCCGCATCCCTTTATCCTGCATGGCCTTTTCGATCCGGTCCAGATCGGTATACAAATTGTGCGGCGGTTTACGGAATTTTTCCCGCCAAAAGTAAGCTCCATTCTTGATTTCATTAATGGAGGAATAATCAGAGTGAGCCAATGTCTCCAATGCTTCTTCACTGCCGCCGGCATGAACCATTACGGCATCGAATCCGGCGCCGATTTGAATATAATAAGGCCGTATACTTCTGACAGGGCCGATTACTTCCGGTTTTTGGCTCTGATAGATTGCCACAAAGCGGGTAATTTCTCCTTCAGCCAAGATTTCGTAGACGATATCCGCCTTGTCCAACCCCGATTGCGGCCTCGCTTTGGGATGATTGTTCACCATGACCATAATGGGGCGGTTTTCCAATTTCTGATCAGTGCCAAGACCTGTGAAAGGAGCCGTGTAAGGTTTTTGGGTAGATATTGGTTCGGGTGGCGTAACGGGCGGCTGGGGAGAAGGTCCGGTCGGCTTCGTCGCCACCTCTTGGCTGCATGCGACTAACAATAGACAAAGGGCGATGGGTGTAAATATCTGTCGGATATTTTTCAGCATATGTCCGCTCCTTCCAGTTTCTTGTTCAGCTTCTTATTCTTTTTCTTCAACGTCCAGTATTATCCTGCCCTTTCCAGCAAATGGGGACAAATTCCTTTACTTTTACATATTGTTCTCTACTGGTTGCCACACCGCATCTGTATTCTGTATTGTAGAATCAATCGAGCCTCCCGGAGCCATTTTCTTTCGGAAAGAGAGGAAACTGTTATGGTACTATCATCCCCATATATGGTTTATCTTGTGGAAGATGAAGTGAATCTGCTAGAGCTGTTGAAGCCTTATCTGCAGAACGCAGGATATGAGGTAAAAGCATTTCAGACTGGTGAAGAAGCTCTTGAAGCGCTGAATCAGGCTTCCCCTCATTTGTGGATTCTCGACATCATGCTGCCCGATATTGACGGGTATGAACTCTTGCGCCAAATCAGGAGCAAGTCGGATGTGCCGATTATCTTTATCTCTGCCCGTGATCAGGATATGGATAAAATTATTGGGTTGGAACTTGGCAGTGACGACTATCTGGCCAAGCCGTTCTTGCCCCGTGAGCTGGTGATTCGCGTCAAAAAGCTGTTACAGCGCACCTATGAAAAAGGGAACACGCTGCCCAGCCAGCAGCAAACGTATCAGGATTGGACAGAAATCGGCCCGTATCTCATCTCCGAGAAAGGGCGGTTAATCAAAAAAGGCGATCAGCCCGTTGAACTGACAACCAAGGAATTCGATCTGATTCTCTATCTGATTCGCAATCAAGGGCAGGCTCTCCAACGCGAACAGATACTAACCGCTGTTTGGGGCGATGATTATATCGGATCGGATCGAGCAGTTGATGATCTCGTCAAACGCATCCGCAAAAAGCTGCCCGAATTCCCGCTGGAAACGGTATACGGCTTCGGTTACCGGCTGACGTCGAAATGAGGGTTTCCATGAAACTGCAGTTCAAAATGAAAGACTGGCCGCTATCCCGACAAATTCTCATCTTGTTCATGCTGCTTACAATCGTTTTGGGTACGAGCGTGGGCATTCTCTATCCTTTTGCGATCAAACAGTATTTGGTGCAAAACACCTATAATCTGTTGGAGGAAGAGTTTGATGCGCTGTCGAGCCATATCTCTTTCAATGAGAAAAACGAGCTTTTGCCCGTTCCGGCGACGGCGCCCTTTTTCTTGCAGTTGCTGTTACAGAATTACTCCTATTCTTTCAACGTATTGGTTTACGACATTCATGGCGAGCTGCTGGGGCATCGCAGCGATGAGCCGATTACACGGGATGATGCGATTGAATTTTACCGGCTGGCTTCCACCCACCGCCCCAACACCCTCCAGCACGGCACATTATCCCGCCAGCATGAGACATACCTGTTTGTCAGCAAGTTGATGAACTATCACGGGTATCCCTATTATCTTGTTTTGTTTTCCAAAGAACGTGAACTGAACCAGATTAACAATATTCTCAGGCAGCAGTTTTTTTTCGTCTTTACCATGCTGCTGTCGGTCAGTTGGATTCTTGCTGTCTGGTTTAGCCGGTATCTCAGCAAACCGCTGCGCACGCTGGAGGAGTCCTGCCAAAAAATCGCCCGCCGCCAGTTTGACATTCCGCTTGTCCTGGATCGTCAGGACGAAATCGGCCAATTGGCGCGCTCCTTCGATTCGATGAAAAACCAACTGAAAGATTATGACGAATCCCAGCGCCATTTCGTTCAAAACATCTCCCATGAGCTAAAAACACCGATCATGGCGATTCAAGGGTATACGCAAGGCCTGCTGGAAGGTGTTTTTCAAGGAGCACAGGCTGAAAAAGGTCTGCAAATCATCATGGAAGAGAGCAAACGCCTGGAACATGTGGTGGAGCAGCTTCTCTACCTGACCAAAATCGAATCGGTGGGCGAAATGCTGGAAATCGCCCCGCTTAAGCTATCCGAACTCTTCTTCTTCCTTCAACAACGTCTGCACGTCTTAAATCCGCAGATCAATTGGAGCATAGACGTATCGGATGCCCTGACTATTGAAGCCGACGGAGAGCAGCTTAGCACCGCTTTTGTCAACATCCTGGAAAACCAGCTGCGCTATGCCAAATCACAATTGACGATCGCCGCAAAGCCGATTCAAGATCGAATTGTGATCACCGTTTCCAATGACGGCCCTCCCATTGACGAAGCCCTGCTGCCCAATTTGTTTCAGCGCTTCCGAAAAGGCAAAAGCGGCAAACACGGATTGGGACTGGCAATTGCTCGCGCTGTTATCGAAGCTCACGGCGGTTCGATCCAAGCGCAGAATGTTCTGCCAGGAGTCCAATTTATCATTACACTTCCCAAAACTCACACACCAAAAAGGAGTCCTTAGGCTCCTTTTTTGGCATTGCATAGCAAACTGAATAACACAAGCGTAAGAATATACAGATTTTTCTGCACATTTACTTGATACATTATATAATGTAAAAATGTTAATTTTTGAGTAAACTCTATTTTATAAAGAAAAGTTCTTTGTCGACAATTGACGAAAACGTTTTCAACTGTTATGTTAATAAAGTAGAAAAATATTAAAAAATTAATGGGGGTTGCATAAATATGCAGAAACGTAACAAAGTAGTTTCCTTGTTACTCTCTTCCTTTTTAGTTGGTTCTCTGCTCGCAGGCTGCGGTGCTGGCGGCAATAATGCCGGTGGTGCTGGTGCAGGTGGAGCTGGCAGCGCGGGAGGAACCAATGTTATCAAGATCGCTACACAAAGTCCTCTCTCCGGTCCACAATCCTTGGAGGGTGAAGGCATCAAGTTAGGTGCTGAATTGGCGGTAAAAGATCGCACTGAAGATTTCAAGAAGCTCGGTTTTGATCTTCAATTATTCCCGCAAGATGACCAGGCCGATCCAAAGCAAGGCGTATCCAACGCAGAAATGTTGATTTCTGATGCAGATGTTTTGGCAGTAATCGGCCACTACAATACTGGTGTAGCCATCCCATCTTCCGTGAAGTACGAAGAAGCAAAACTTGCCATGGTATCTCCTGCTAACACAGGGGTTCAATTGACAGAAGACGGCAAGAAATCTGTAAACCGCCTGGTTGCTCGTAACGACCAAATCGCTCCGGCAGCAGCCAAATATGCAAAAGATCAATTAGGAATTAAATCCGTATTCCTGATCCACGATAAAACTGCTTATGGACAAGGTCTTGCTGACGAGGTTCGCAAAGCGTTCAAAGACCTTGGCGTACAAGAGATGGGTTATGAAGGTATCACACCGGGCGAAAAAGATTACAGCGCGGTTGTGAACCAAGTAATTGCCCAAAAACCTGACCTCATCTTCTTCGGCGGTATGTACGCAGAGTGCGGAATCATTACCAAACAAGCAAAAGAAAAAGGCTTTACAGGCCGAGTAATGGGCGGCGAAGGTATCGAATCCAATGATATGTACAAAATTGCCGGTCCGGCTGCTGAAGGCATCGTCTATGCTACTGTAGTAGGCGACGTTCGTTCTACTGATGAAGGCAAAAAGTGGGTGGATAAATACAAATCCACTTTCGGTAAAGATCCAGCTGCCTTCTCTCCATTCGCTTACGATGCAACGCTTGTCGCTCTTAACGGTATCGAGAAAGCAATCAAAGATAACGGCGGCAAAAAGCCTTCCCGTGAGCAAGTAATGAATGCTGTTCGTGCAACTTCTGATTTCAAAGGCTTGTTCACTCAAGTTTCCTTCGACGATAAAGGGGACAACAAAGCTTCCAAAGTGTATATTTACGAGTACGGTAAAGAAAAAGCTGAGTTCAAAGGCGAAGCTTCCAAATAATATTATCCACTAGGCTGGATCAAAAAAGATGAGGGCGTTCCAAAAGTAGGTAATACTACTGGGAGCGCCCTTTTCTCGTTATACTGCCATGCTCCCCTGAAATTTACTGACCCCATTTCCCATTCCCGTTTTGCCCCTTTTCGCCACGTTAACATTCCTCTAATCTGAAGGTATCCATCCAAAACCTGATCAGCAAAACCCGATTAGTGAAAAAGAGAATGTACATGCTGCCGATGCGCGTTTGGAACGACAAAAGCAAGATGGAATCATTTTTGCACTCAACCAAAATCGGTCATCTTGGCTTGACCTCCGTTACAGCTTGCGCAGTTGAAATCAAGTCCGGCTTCTCTCATCGTCAGGAAGTGGTCAAAACCATAGCCTTGGTCTTCGTTTTGCTGCTTGACTACCTTTTCTCCTGACGTTTTTTACCCACCCGGCTATAACTAACGCTGCGCCGCACAGGAAGTGCCTGTGTCGGCAAGCGCCATACAGGACACTTCTGTGTCAGACATGCAGCAGGACGCTGCGAAGTGATTTAACTTTCTTACATAGAGAAAAAGGGCTGTCCCAAAAGTAGCAGAAATGCTTTTGGGACAGCCTCTATGAAACGGCGTTTATGACAAGTATGCTTCGCGGACCTGCGGATTGGTCAACAGGGTTTTGGCATCGTCTTGCAGGATGATTTCCCCTGTCTGAATCACGTATCCTCGGTGGGCCACAGAGAGAGCTTGGTTGGCATTTTGCTCAACCAACAGGATTGTCATGCCTTCTCTGTTCAATTCGGTTACAATCTCGAAGATCTGCTCAACGAGAATGGGCGCCAATCCCATCGAAGGCTCATCAAGCATCAGGATCTTCGGTTTCATCATTAACCCGCGGGCAATCGCCAGCATTTGCTGTTCGCCCCCGGACATCGTGCCGCCCTTCTGATTGATCCGTTCCTTCAAACGCGGGAAGTAGTGGAATGCACGCTCAATGCCTTCCTCAATCACTTTCTTGTCTGTTACCGAGAAAGCTCCCATCTCCAGGTTTTCACGAACGGTCAGCTTGGGGAAAATCCGGCGGCCCTCCGGCACGTGGGCGATTCCCGCCAAAGCCACTTCGTGTGTGCGCATGCCGGTAATATCTTTGCCGTTAAAGAATACCTTTCCTTCACGAGCTCTTGTTTGCCCGCAGATCGTTTTCAACGTAGTTGACTTGCCCGCACCGTTTGATCCGATCAGGGTAACCACTTCACCCTGCTCTACTTTGATCGTAAGCCCTTTAAGCGCATGAATCCCGCCGTAATAGGTGTGGACATTTTGCAATTCTAAAAGCGCCATTGTTCGCTCCTCCCCTCTTACGACACTTCCGTAGCACTTTTGCCCAGGTATGCTTCAATTACATTCGGATTGTTGCGGATTTGTTCCGGCGTACCTTCGGCGATTTTACGCCCGTAATCAAGTACGTGGATGTGTTCGGAAAGACCCATAACCAGCTTCATGTCGTGTTCGATCAGGATAATGGTCAGATCCAATTCTTTCTTCAGTTTGCGGATAAAGTCCGTCATTTCAACCGTCTCACGCGGGTTCATGCCGGCTGCCGGTTCGTCCAGCAAAATAATTTGCGGGTTGGTTGCCAGTGCGCGCGCAATCTCCAGGCGGCGCTGCAAGCCGTACGGCAAACTTCCTGCCGCTTCGTTGGCAACATGCTCAATGCCTACGTATTCAAGCAGCTGGTATGCTTCCACTCTCGCTTTTTCTTCTTCTGTACGCACACGCTTGGTATTGAAGAGAATTCCGAGAAGTCCTGCAGACAAACGGCTGTGAACGCCTACCATGACGTTTTCCAGAGCCGTCATCTCTTTGAACAGACGGATGTTTTGGAAGGTCCGGGTAATCCCGCGTTCAGCGATCTGATCCGGGCGCAATCCCTTGATGCTTTTGCCGTTTAACAACACATCCCCTTCATCCGGCACGTAAAACCCGGTGATCATGTTGAAGAATGTGGTTTTTCCGGCTCCGTTCGGCCCGATAACCGCTGTAATCGTTCCTTTTTCTATGTGAATGGTGACGTCCTGATTCGCTACAAGACCACCGAACCGTTTGGTCAAACCATTTGCTTCCAATAGTGCCATCTTGATGCCCCTCCTTTTGGCTTGATCTATTTGCCTCCGGTAATTTTCGCCAAGATGCCTTGTTTTTCTTTGGCAAAGCCGCTTTGCTTGATTCCGTCGACATCATTTTTCTTGCGCTTCGCCGGAATTAGCCCATTCGGACGATACAAGGCAACCAGAATCAGCAAGATACCGAATACAAGACGCTGGAACTTGGACGGGTCGAGCTGGCTCGGCAAATTAATGATTCCGGATTGCTGCAAGGAATGCAGGAAGTTGGAGAACTCCTTCAACAATTGAACTTGCAAAACTGTAACGAATGATGCACCCAAGATTACACCTGGGATACTTCCGCTGCCGCCGAGGATTACCATTACGAGAATACCGATAGACTCCATAAGGGTAAAAGAAGTCGGGTCAACGAAAGTTTGTTTTGCTGCGAAGATAACGCCCACAACTCCGGCAAACGATGCACCGGTTGCGAATGCAGCCAGTTTGGTATGCAATAAGGAAATACCCATCGATTGTGCTGCCAGCTCATCCTCGCGAACGGCAATCCATGCGCGTCCCAGCCGGGAATGTTCAAATCGGACGTTGGCTAAAACGATAAACGCAATCACTACCAGCACGATAAAGTAGAAGTAGAACGGTGTTGTCATCTTGATGCCGAACAGCTCTGGCGAATTGATCGGCGTAATCCCTTGAGGACCGTTGGTAATGTTGATTGGCTTGTCCAGGTTGTTGAAAATGATGCGGATAATTTCCCCGAAGCCGAGAGTTACGATTGCCAGGTAGTCCCCTTTTACGCGGAGAACCGGCAAACCTAAGAGAATTCCGAAAATCGCCGCTACAATCAAACCGACGATCAAAAACGGCCAGAACCATGCACCGGAGAGCGGGAAAAGATGGCCCGGGATAAATTCATTCGCCTGCGAAGTGGCAAAGATCGCATACGCATACGCACCGGATGCGAAGAAAGCCACATATCCAAGGTCCAGAAGACCGGCAAAACCAACTACAATGTTAAGACCGAGTGCCATCGCAACATAAATCCCAACCTGCGAAGCAACCTCCATATAATAACGGTTGTCCCCCGCAACCACCGGAATGATTACAAGCAGGATAAGCGCACCCAAAATAAAGCGAATCGCTTTGGATGTATTCGTGTAGAAAACCAAAATGACGGAGAACAAAATCCCCATGAACGCAATAACCGATTTTTCCATGAAGTACAGGGCACTGGCAAACACCGCTATCCAGATGATGGTAAAGAGAAGCGGAATTTGTTTGTCTTTGAAAATGGAGCCGAATAGATTTTTAGCCACGTTCTCTCACCTACACTTTCTCTTTTACGGCTTCGCCGAACAAACCCTCAGGTTTGAACAAGAGCACGAGTATTAAGATGGCGAATGCAAACACGTCTTTGTACTCAGCACCGAAAGCTCCATTGGTAAGCGGACCGAGATATGCTCCGGCAAGGGATTCCAACAAACCGAGCAAAACACCGCCCACCATTGCTCCGCGGAGGTTACCGATACCGCCGAGAACCGCGGCTGTGAATGCTTTCAAGCCGAGGATAAAGCCGATATACGGGTCGATCGTACCATAGTTTTGGGCAAACAGTACGCCCGTAGCACCACCCAGACCAGAGCCAATCAAGAAGGTTAACATGATAACTTTGTCAACGTTTATAGTCATCAGCGAAGCCGTAGTTTGGTCCTGAGCTACGGCACGCATGGCGATTCCCCATTTAGTCTTGTTAACAAACAGTGTCAAACCAATCATCATGACAATTGCAATTACGATAACAATAACTGCTTTTACCGGGATGCTGGCAAATCCCAAATTAATCATGCCAGGGAATAGAATAGGTGAATTCAAATAAAACTCATTACGCGTAATGGCTTCGGTAAAACGTACTAAATCTTGCAGCAAAAACGATACACCGATTGCAGAAATCAACGGGACAAGCCTAGGCGCATTCCGCAGCGGGCGATACGCTACACGTTCAATCCCTACGCCAAGCGCACCGGTGACAATTATGCCGACAATCAAGCAGAGGAAAAAGGCAACATATGGGTTCATCCCTTTTCCAGCGGCATCAGTAATTAACAATACTTCTGTGCCGACAAACGCCCCAACCATGAAAATCTCGCCGTGGGCAAAGTTGATAAATTCCAGGATTCCGTATACCATCGTGTAGCCCAATGCAACGACCGCATACATAAACCCGAGGGTTAATCCATCAACTAGTACCTGAGGTAGTATACTTAGCATCGTCTTTTCCCTCTTTCATTTTTATTCTCTATCTTCACTCATCTCTTTTCACAAAGGAAGGAGCGACAACCACGTGCCGCCCCTCTATTTATTTGCTCAAAGATGAGGCAAAGAATAAGCTGCGACTAACTTCTATGATGTTATGATTATTCAGCTTTACCTACAAAGACGGACTTATCTTTTTCATACTTGTAGATAAATACGTCTGCATATTTATTGTCACCTTTGTCATCAAAAGTAACCTTTGTAAATTGACCTTGGAAGTCTTTTGTATTATGCACGGCATCCAGAACTTGTTCGCGAGTAGGCTTTTTGCCGCCGTTCGCTTTAATCGCTTCTTTCAAGCCGTTCAAGATTACGTTCATGCTGTCAAAGCCGTATACGGAGAAGGTTTCAGGCTTTTTGCCCATCGCTTTTTCGTATTCGGCAGCCCACTTCTTGCCTTCTTCCGTTTGAGTAACGTCACCCGCTACGGAAGTGAATACTACCCCTTCAACTGCAGGACCGGCAATCTTGATCATGTCGGAAGAGTCGATACCGTCGCCGCCCATGAAGTAGCCTTTAAAGCCTTTCTCACGAGCTTGTTTTACGAGGATACCGCCTTCAGAGTAGATACCGCCGAAGTAGAGAAGATCCGGGTTCTTGGCAACAACCTGGTTGAGAACAGCGCTGTAATCTTTCTCTCCCTGGGTGATACCTTCATATCCAAGCACTTGCACACCATCTTTTTCAAGCTGTGCTTTCACCTGATCTACGAGACCTTGGCCATATGCTGTTTTATCGTGAACAAGGAAAGCTGTTTTGACGCCAAGTTGGTTTTTCGCGTAGATTGCTGCTTTCGGACCTTGCGAGTCGTCACGAGCGCAAATACGGTGAACCGTTTTCTTGCCTTCTTCCGTCAATTTAACACCTGTGTTAGCTGGGGACACCATTACCAGCTTGCCTTCCTCGTACTTCACAGAGGAAGGAATGGCAACACCTGTGTTCAAGTGACCAACTACACCCAATACGTCAGGGTTGGAGATTAAAAGCTCTGCATTCGCTACCCCTTGTTTCGGGTCAGCTTGGTCATCCTGCGGGAACAATTGCAAGTCAAAACCCATTTTCTTGAATTCTTCTTTCTGGAGATTGAGCGCATATTCAGCACCTGTTTTGATTGCATCTCCGAGAGAAGATTGCGGACCGGAAAGCGGACTCTGGGTTGCAATCAAGATTTTGCCGCCGCCAGCAGCTTCACCGCCGCTAGCCGAACCGCCTTGCTGTGGAGCGGCACCGCTGCCACCTGCGTTGTTAGCACCGCCACCGCAGCCTGTAAGAGCCATGCCGGTAGCCAGTACTGCTGTCAGGAAACCGAGTTGAGTCTTTCTTTTCATACTCATTAAATCCCCCTTTTCAATCGGTCACTCTTTCTTTTTTCACCAAATTTAATCTAGCTTCCCAGCCACTAATTAATTGTAAGTGACGTTTCTATACGTAGCTGATAGCAGATACAGCTTGGCTCTTTCATTATTGTAAAATAAATGCGAAAATTTACAAGAGAAAAAAATATTTTTATTGCAACATTGTTTTGGTAATTATAACAGAATCATTGAACTTAAATGATTATATCAATGTTCTTTTATCGTAAAGCGTTTTCAATCTAATCATAATGTTAATGGTAGTGAATAATCAAGTATTTTTCTTTGCTTCACATCATAAATCCCTTCATCAGTCAAACGAATAAAAGGCAAATGGGTGGCGGTCAGAAACAAGAGAGAATAAATCGGATCAATATGCGGATGCCCTTTGGAGCGTAAAAACCGGGTAAATTTTTCTCCTTTGGCAATCAAAGTCTCCATCGGTTCTTCGCTCATCATGCCGGCAATTGGCAGTGCCAGTTCAAAAGCCAGCCTGCCTTGATCATATGCGGCCAGACCTCCGCCCAGCTGCTTGACCCGCTCAAGCGCTTGCGCCATCATCTCCTTGACTCTGCCAAGAACAATCCAGTCGGCTGAGGCAGTATACGTGCTGGCGAGCCCCTCCAGATTTCGCCCGAATCCACGGATGATACTCTTTGTGATTCTGTGCTGCTTCGGATCGAGCAGGACAGCAAAGGCAAGTTCCGGATCATGCTCAAGACTGATATGGCCTCTTTCATCACACGGAAGTTCTTCCATCGCCATTCTCGTAATTACTGCGTTCTGCATCTGGATGACGGGAACAGCTCCGCCGGGATGGCGCATGCTGAACCATTCGGATTCAGCCTCGATCCCCCATTCCGCTTGCTTGGATGCGAAGCGGTAGGATGACCAATTGATCTTCAAGGTTTCATCCAGCAGTTGACGATCCCTGGCTCTAACCTTCCCATTGGCAAGAACGACAGCCGGCGCAGGCTCCCGCGGTGAAGCAAGCAGCAAAATATCGGCGATCCGCCCGGGGGCAATGCTGCCGATCTCGGCATCCAAACCATAGTAAACAGCCGGATTCAACGTAGCCATCACGTATGCCTCCGCTTCCGGCGCCCCCGCTTCGATGGCCGTACGAATGCAATAATCCATCATGCCCTCTCGCATCATCGGCGGCGTGGAGCCGTCCTGGGTAATCATGAGCCGAGAAGACCATGGAATCTGCCGTTCTATCAAGCCTTTGATTAATTCCGGCAGGTCAGGTCGAATGGACGAGTGGCGCAAACTCGTATAGAAGCCTAGCCGCAGCCGGTTAATCACCTCATCGACGTTAATGCTTTCATGGCAAGCCGTCACCCCTGCCGCCGCAGCTATGTTCAGCGTATCCCACGACGCGCCGGGATGATGCCCTTCAATGCGCTTCCCTAATTGTCTCGCCTTCATTAGGCCGAATATCAACTCTTCCTGCTCGTCCAGAATCCCGCCCCAATCCGTCAATTCTCCTGCTTGGACGACCAACGGGTGAGCGACCATTTGGATAAGACGATCCGGATTGTAAAGCATTTTATTTTCCTGTTTTTGGCTCTGCGGGTCAAGCCGCGCCCAAAAGAACTGCTTAACCGGATGCTGAGCCATTTGCTCCATCAACTTCTCTACATCTTCTTGCGGCAGACTATTGTAGAGAAACAGGTTGTCTGAAATCAGCGTAGTCGTCCCGCATGCTAATGCGTAATCGCTTAAGCTCAGCGGATTGTACCATTGAAACGGATGGGCATGGGGCTCTATGTAACCCGGCACCAAATAATACCCGGTTGCATCGATGATCTCGGTCTGTTCGCAGGTTAGCGGTTCCCTGTCCCCGACATAGGCAATGCGCTCGCCAGATAAAACAACATGCGCCTCGCGCCATTCCTTCAAATAAACGTCCAGAACCTTGCCTCCTTTCAGCCACAAGGATGCCGGCATTTGGTTTTTGGAGACGCGCAGCAGTTCCAGATAACTCTCCCTTGATAGTGTTCGAATCCGCATTTTTTCATCCCTTTCTTATCCATGATTTTCCACGACTGAAATTCTGGACTGGTTATACACTAATCGTAGTAAGGAGGGAAACCGCCCATGCAAAAAAACGTTGGAACTGTAGATGCAACCATTCGTATAACGATGGGTTTACTTGGTCTTGCTTACGGAATCGGCAAGATGTCCAGACGTCCACACCGCACGCCATGGCTCTTAATGACATTATCCGCCATGAAGGTTGCAGAAGGCGTCACTCGCTTCTGTCCGATGCTATATAGTATGGGAATGAATACTAGCACAAGGGAAGGATTGGCAACGGCCAAAGCACAACTGTCCAAGATGGGGGATAACTTCGTCAGTTCGCAAATGGCCCAGTTTGCCGAGGCAATTGGCGATAACACGTCAGGTGATAAAGCGCCCGTAGACTTCGACCTCGATGAAGCTTCAGGCAAAACGGCCGCAAAAGATGCAACTCCAGCCAAGGAACCAACCAGACATGTCCGAACCAGGGAAAGCGTTCGCAAGACTGTCCGCAGTCAAGCCGCCTATAAGCAGGATGAACAGGCTTATCCCACATATTCGTAGGAGGGAGCATACATGAGCATAGTTGGACCTCCCATTTATGAATGGCTATCACACAATCTGTTTGTAGTCGCATTGGCAATTGCTTCAGTAGCCGTGATGGTGTATTTTATTATAAACGTGGGCAGAAAAAAGGGAAGATACCGTTCGTAGCTGCGGACCTTCCCTTTTTTCTTTGCGTCTGTAGCCGGGTGGTTTATTGCATGGTGCCCCGCCTGACACCACCAAGCAAGTTTATGCCATGTGGGTCTTTTTCAGCGCTTTGTCACCGATGTCCTTGCGATAGTGGGCACCCTCAAACGAAATTGCCGCCACTTGTTTGTATGCTGTTTGCTGTGCCAATTCCAAGGTATCGTCAATGCCGGTGACACCAAGCACGCGGCCGCCGTTGGTTACCGTTCCTTCCACTGTCAATTTGGTGCCTGCATGAAACACAACGGAATTCTTGTCAGGCGCAGGCAATCCATGAATAATGGCGCCTTTCGGGTATTCCCCCGGATAACCTGGAGCAGCCATCACGACACACAATGCGCTTTTTTCGCTCCATTTCACATCAACCGCATCAAGCTCCCCTTTTACGGTAGCCAGACAAATGTCCAGAA
Organism: Paenibacillaceae bacterium; assembly: GCA_041920465.1. Lineage (GTDB taxonomy): Bacteria > Bacillota > Bacilli > Brevibacillales > Brevibacillaceae > Brevibacillus_H. The sequence continues at coordinate 203,885 of JBHGXW010000020.1, forward strand.
GATCGGTTTCCAAAAGCGGCAGAATTACCTGCGTTTCGGGGTCCCCGAATCTGGCATTAAACTCTACAACCTTGGGTCCTTCCGACGTAATCATCAATCCGGTATAGAGAACTCCTTTAAACGGAATTTCCTCGCTTACCATTGCTTTGGCCATCGGTTTGACGATTTCCTCTACGACCCGATCAACCAACTCTTTTGACATGTGCGGCACAGGAGCGTACGTCCCCATGCCTCCCGTGTTTGGCCCTTTATCGCCGTCGAATACCGCTTTATGGTCTTGGGCCGTAATCATTGGCTTCACTGTTTCACCATCGACGAACGCGAGAAGCGTCAATTCTTCCCCGCTCATGAATTCTTCTACTACTACCCGGCTGCCTGCCTGTCCGAATGATCCGGTTTTCATAATGTCATGCAGTGCCTTTTCCGCTTCTTCCAGCGTTTGAGCCACGACAACCCCTTTACCGGCCGCCAATCCGTCCGCTTTTATTACAATCGGAGCGCCTTGTTCGCGCACGTAAGCAAGGGCGGACTCATAATCGATGAACGATTCGTAACGGGCAGTCGGAATGTTGTAGCGTTTCATCAAGCTTTTCGCAAAGCTTTTGCTGCCTTCAATCTTGGCAGCTTGCGCACTCGGACCGAAAATGGGCAAACCTCGCACTTCAAAGAAATCGACAATCCCTAAAAGCAACGGATCTTCCGGACCCACAATGGTAAAATCGATTCCTTCATCTTTCACGAATTGCGCCAACGCCGCAAAATCATTCACCGGAATATTCACATTCCTTCCGATTTCTGCCGTTCCTCCGTTACCCGGTGCACAATAAATCTTGTCTACCTTGGGGCTTTGTGCTAATTTCCATGCGATCGCGTGTTCACGACCGCCGCCGCCGATAACCAATACATTCATCGGTCGTCCTCCTCTTAGTGTTTAAAATGACGAACCCCTGTAAAGACCATGGCAATGCCATAACGATTGCAAGCATCAATGGAGTCTTGATCACGGATGGAACCGCCCGGCTGAATAATCGCCGTAACACCTGCCTGGGCAGCCGCTTCCACCGTGTCAGCCATTGGGAAAAACGCATCAGAAGCAAGAACGGAACCCTTCACTTTGTCAGCCGCTTGCTCAATCGCAATTTTGGCAGCTCCGACGCGGTTCATCTGCCCTGCTCCCACGCCAATTGTCATATTATCCTTGGCAAGCACGATCGCATTCGATTTTACGTGCTTCACCACTTTCCAGGCAAATTCCAACTGCGCCAGTTCCGCTTCGGTTGGTTTGCGCTCCGTTACTACCGTCAATTCTTCCGTATTCAATTGCTTGGTATCGTAATCCTGCACAAGCACTCCGCCTGCAACCGGCGCAATCCGGAAGCTTTGGCCCAAGCTGCTGGCAGATCCGGCCTGACGCAAGCGCAACAACCGCAGATTTTTCTTTTCTTGCAAAATAGTTAAGGCTTCGGGAGTAAAGTCAGGAGCCAGAACAATCTCTAAAAACACTTCTTTTAACAACAATGCCGTCTCTTCATCAATAGGACGGTTGGCGGCTACGATTCCGCCAAAAATGGAGACAGGGTCAGCCTCATACGCTTTTTCGTAAGCCTCTTTAATGGTGCGACCGATTCCCACTCCACAAGGATTGGTGTGTTTGACCGCCACCACGGCCGGTTCGCTGAATTCCCGGACAATCGCAAGCGCCGCATCGGCATCATTAATGTTGTTGTAAGACAGTTCCTTGCCGTGCAGCTGCTCGGCCGTTGCAATGGTTCCTTGCGCTGCAAGCGGTTCACGATAAAAAGCTGCCCGTTGATGCGGATTCTCGCCATAACGGAGATCCTGTGCCTTTTCGTAAGTTACTGTATAGGTTTCCGGCAGCAGTTCTCCCACTTGCTCGCTTAAATAACGGGAAATCAAAGCATCATAAGCAGCCGTGTGACGGAATACCTTGGCTGCCAGACGACGGCGTGTCTCCAGGCTGGTGTCGCCTTGCTGCTTGATTTCTGCAAGCACCTGGGCATAGTCATCCGCGTCAACGACAACGGTCACGAACGCATGGTTTTTGGCAGCGGAACGAAGCATGGTCGGTCCGCCAATATCGATATTTTCAATTGCTTCCTCATAGCTAACATCCGGTTTGGCGATCGTTTGTTTGAACGGATAAAGATTGACGACAACCAGATCAATCGGTTCAATGTTTAACTCGGTAAGCTGCTGTTGGTGTTTCTCGTTGTCACGCACAGCCAATAATCCGCTATGGATGTTGGGATGAAGTGTTTTGACACGTCCGTCCAGAATTTCGGGGAACCCGGTCACTTCAGAGATTCCGGTTACCGGAATGCCAGAATCCTTCAACAAGGATGCTGTTCCTCCCGTGGAAATAATCTCAATCCCCAAGCCGGCCAATTGACGGGCAAATTCCACTACACCCGTCTTATCGGAAACACTGATAAGCGCTTTTTTAATAGACACGCCGAAAAACCTCCTGTTGGATGATAAATTCAAGCTCAAAAACGAACATTACACTAAAATTAAACCATAAACGTACGTGTTATTCAAGGTAAACGGCAACAAAAACGAAGAAAGCCATCCTGCGGAAGACTTTCCTATAGCATTCACTTTTTTTGGTTTGGAAATCAGCCTCTTTCCAATGCCAATCAATCATTTTTACACCCACTTCAATTATTCTTCCTGGTTCAAGTATTTTCTGAAGAACTATTACTACGCAATACCGCCCTTTGTTTGAGTAACTCTCCATATTTCTAAACATTCAAAACACGTAACAGATGCTCCTCCCTTCCCAACTATAAGCGCTGAGCAGATTAGATGTAATAAAAAAGGAAGGCTTCATTAGCCCCCCTCCTCTACGAGATCTTGTTCTTGGACATGGAAAATGTGAATTCCCTTTCCCCTCTGGTTTTTACGATAAGACCTGCATTAACAAATGCATCCAGGTTGCTTAAGATCGTTTGTTGGGCAACGTTTGGAAATTGCTTTCTCATTTCCACAATAACTTCTTGAATTTGGAATTCCCTTTCATTTTCCCTAAATATCTTAAGCAATCCTACACGTTTTTCGGTATGCTTTAGTTTATTTTTTTTTAGCAGTTCAATTATTTCTATTATAGTCATGATCAATCCCACCCTTTCGGAATATAAATTCAAGACGGATCACAGGTGGTTGTTTTATTGGGTAAATGCTAAACCTTCTTGCTCTTGTTTCCTCATTACAAATGAAGAAATTAAGATGCTGCATTCATACAAAATAACAAGAGGAATACAGACAATTAGGTCAGAGACAATATCTGGAGGGGTGATAATGGAACTCACAATAAGCAAGATAAAGTATGCGTATTTACGAACCTTCTTTAGTAAGTCAGGATTCAATACTCGAATGACGGTTAAGAACATCACCACAACCGGAAGTTCAAACACAATTGCGACTGGAATGACAATTCCAAGCATGAAGGAAATATATCTATCTAATCCATACATTTGTTGTAATTGTATTTGATCAATTAAAGACGTCATAAACAAGAGCGCCATACGGAATACAACGAAGTATCCAAACGCCATTCCGATTACAAAGGAACACACTATTAATGGAAAATACTTTAAAACAGCCTTTTGTTCAGCTTTTTTTAAACCTGGTTTCATAAAGCACCATAGTTGAAACAGAGCATAGGGTACGGTAATTACGAAACCTAACACGACAGATACCTGAAGATATATGCTTAAAGCGTCTCCCGGGGAAAACACGTTCCATACAACCTGAATTGGGGCTGTCTCTTGCAGAATGGTTAATACATTAGGAGCAAAATACATTCCAACTATTATTGATATTGCTAGTACTATACCTGTCCGAATGAGACGTATACGCATTTCTTCCAGATGACCAACTAGTGACATCCCTTCCAATCCACTCTTCACCACAGCATCCCTCCTTGTTGATCGGAAATTAACATTATCCCCCAATTTGGGACATTTTTCTTGTTGTGATCGAAACATTCTCTACTAAGTCTTTAGCCTTGGCCATTTCGTGAGTTTTGGGTTTTCGATTAAGCACAGATTGAACCAAGTTAATTATTTCTTCCTCGTTCCCTATACACTTACGGATGTTATACTCATCGTTCCAATATAAACATCCTTTTAGATGCCCATCAGCAGTTAAGCGAAGACGATTGCACTGATTACAAAAGTGTTTACTCACCGGATGAATGAAACCAAATCGTCCCTTGCCCCCCTCGATTTGATAATAGTTGGCTGGACCACTTGAGTTTTCTGCTTCAACGTGATTTACTTTCCACCCCATGGAGTGACAGGTTTTGATAACCCGGTCAAGTGGAAGATACCTACTCCTCCAAACTTCCAAATTAGGTCCGATCGGCATATATTCAATAAATCGAATGTGCAAAGGTTGCTCAAAGCTTAATTTTAAGAAATCTGCGATCTCATCATGGTTCACGCCATCCATCAGGACCACGTTGACTTTGACTGGATCAAGACCAACTCGTAGGCACTCTTTGATACTGTCGAGGACACGTTGGATATCACCTCCACGGGTAATCATTGAATACCGTTTTGGTTGTAAGGTATCTAAACTGATATTCACTCGTGTAAGGCCTGCGGCACGTAACCTTTCTGCTTTTTTAGCTAACAGAACCCCGTTGGTTGTCATAGAAATCTCACGAATCTTGGGGACCGCAGCTAACTTGGCGATTAGTGACTCAACATCTGAGCGAAGCAGTGGTTCACCACCAGTCAATCGTATTCGTGAAATTCCCTTCTTAGCTAGAGTCTGGACTATATGAATTATCTCTTCGTTTGACATTACCAAGTGTCGAGGTAAAAAATTTGTCTCTTCTTCCCCCATACAGTAGACGCATCGCAAATTGCATGAGTCCGTTACCGATATCCTCAGGTAATCATGTATTCGACCAAACGAGTCAACGAGTTGTTCGGGCATTAGCCTCTCCTTCTTCCTTCCATTCCATTGTTTGTATCAACTCAACTTTTTTTTACTTCTGTGGTATCTTTGGGCTCTGGCTTCTCTTCATCGTCAATCATTTCTTTGGCACTTGACTTAAACTCCCGTAACGTCTTGCCGAACGCTCGTCCAAGCTCTGGAAGTTTGGACGGACCAAAAATTAATAGGGCAACAAACACAATTAGAATCAACGCTCCAGGACCGATATTGTTTAACATAAAAATCCCTCCGATGTTTGTTTTATTTTCAGCCTTCCTTGTTGTTTCTTCAGTTAACCAAACATATTGCAGACTGTAGCAAAAATTCTGCAGGTTGTTCAATTAAATGAATACTTTTGTCCCAACAAATCTCTTCACACAACCCACATTCCACACACATAGCGGGGTGTAACCAAATCTCTTGCGCGCCCCCTTCTTTCGACTCTTGCATAGTAATAGCTTGAGTTGGACACAGATGCGTACATGCTCCACACAAATCACACGATTCATTTATTTCCGGGAGTTTGACGATAATCTCCTGTTGAAGATGCTGTTGGGTTATCAAGAGCTGTAACAAAATATTTCTCTTAGCGACATAAGAATAGCGGGATTCCTTAAGTAGTTTTTCGACAAAGGCTGTTTTCGTTTGTTTGAATTCCTCGGTAATTCGACTCACCACATTTTCGGGTCCTTCGATCGAGAGACGTTTGTGATCAGGGCGTTTCGTTTCTCCGAGATATTCTTTTACGATCTCTTTTCCTGTTTGTTTAGCTTCTCTTAGAACCGATTGAAAAAAACGCCTGCGACTTGCGTCATATAGCTCTTCGCGTTGGATTTTCATCACTTTGTCGCTGATTGAAGCTGTTCTCTTTGTAAACCGTTCAGCTTGGTTTAATTGTTCTTTCCAGACCTTCTCTCCAGTAGAAATGGAACAGCTCTGACAACTTCCTTCTGGTAAGAAAACCGTTATTTTCGGATAGACTGTTAAGAAACAAGTCCAGATTTCCCAAGGTATTGCTCCTAAACAGGGCACCTTCATCCCCGCTACCTGACTCTGTGGATAGGTAACTTTTGAACAGTAGAGAATGACCTGTCCTTCTTCCTCATATAGCTGTTCCATCTGAGTCAACATTTGATTGAAAGACGGTCGTTTCCATGAGAATGCACTAGTTGGACAAACTACTCCACAAATGCCACATTCCAGGCAATCAGTTAACTCAATGTCACTTTTCGTAATCCTAATACTGTTTGAGGGGCAGCGATCAATACAACTAGTACATGTACTGGAAGTTGAAATGATCCGGTTGCACACATCTTGCTGAATCTCTACTGATGAGAGTTGCCTCTCAAATACATGAAACAATTTGTACAGACTGAACATGATGCTCCCCCCCAACTTTCTTCAACTCCTACAAATGGACAGCTGTTGTGTAGAATAAAATTCTGCCCAGTAACTCACTAACAGTTAACAATGAGAAGGATAACACTGAATAAGTAATGCTCCTATTTTTTACTCTCAGTTCAGGAATTAGCAGAGCCATTACTGCAATCCAGAGAATAATCCGAATCCAAAACATCGCATTACTCACCATTAGCTTTCCTGTCAACACCGCTTCTTGTAACCCGGAGAACAACGAACTAACGTAGATCATCACACCGAATGCAGTCAATAACAGAGCAGCCAAGGTAATCACGGAAGAATTAAACGTCGCTTCTTTCTTCCACTGCAAGGCTCCCCCTACAAAAATCGGCCCAAGCAAGGCTGCTGTCAGAAAGAAAGATATGGCAGTCATCGAATTATTCCATGCAGGTATTGCTGGAATCGTATAAATCATTGCTGAGGAGAAAATAGTTACAATTCCGAACACCGAAGCAAGTACCCCAACTTTTTTCCTGGCACCAGGTTTATCTATCTTCCAGTAGTAGCAATAGACTAAACTGAAAAGAATAAATATCCCGTACAAGGTAACTTCTCGACTTAGCCAAGAAACGCCAAAATTCGCAACAGCCCTGTATGCTTCGAAAGGATGTCCCAAATGCAAGAGTGAAGCAAGCACGGCTACGATGGAAATTGCTGAAATGGATACACTTATGAAGAAACCGGTAGAAGCAGTCATTTTCCTGTTGTTGGCTTCTAGCAACCACATTGTCACCATGATCCCAATTGCCAGTTGTGATAATATTGTAAAAACAACCAGAGGAAAATCATGCATCATGCATCCCTCCTAACTTGTATTCCTGTTCTTGGCAGAATGAATTGAGTCGTCGGATGAGTTATCGACGTATCGGCAAATCCATCTACTTGTTTCACTAAATTTGCCCGATGTTCTTTCCCAACTTCGATTACTTCCAATGCATCTACAGGACATTTGGAGACACATATTGGAACTTCCCCGTTATCTTGAAGTTGGTAGCACATACTGCACTTGTCCATTTTTTGTGTCACATGATTAAAAGTAGGAACCTTGTAGGGACAAGCCTTGGCACACATTTTGCACCCTATGCAGAGATTAGGATTATGGACGACAATTCCGTCTTCCCGTTTCGTATAAGCTCCTACCGGGCACGCCTTTTTGCACGCTGGATCATCACAATGATTACACGCTGTTGAAACATAGGCTCTTGTTGGTGAACCTCCAGTTATTGTCTCAGGCAGCTCTCTTACGGTACGACGACTCATATCAGGTTCTAGTTGATAAAAACTTTTACACGCAATCTCACAGGCATGGCAGCCAATGCAACGATCGATGTTTACTACAAACCCTTTTGCCACCTCCTATTCCCCCTTACACCTTTTCAATGTTTACAAAGTTATCGTGGAACGCGAGACCCGTCATCCCGGTCTGAAAAGTTCCCATATCGGCTGCTATTGCTTTAACAGTAAAGTTCACATTAAAATCCCTGTTTTTGTACCAGGCTTCATACACGACTACAACATCACGAGGAACATTCCGCGTAATTTTAGCCGGGACGATAATGAATCCAATATCATTGAACATTTTCACATTATCGTTATCTTTGATCCCTTTTTCTTCAGCCAACGCCGGATGGATTTCGATAAACGGTTTGTCATGGAATTTTTCTATCCAGTCAAGTTGTTGGAATTGACTATGAAGACTATACTTCCAGTGTGGAGAGATACAACGAATTGGAAACTCTTTTGGTGCTTGCATCTCTTCTAAATAAACTGGCAGCGGATGATTATTATACTTTGTTGCCACATCAGACCAGAATTCGTATTTACCGGAAGGAGTTTTGAATTTTCCATCCTTCCACTGGATTTCCTTGCCTTTTGCCTTGGCAGTACCTGTTTTATAAAGATCCTTCCAACTGCTTAAGCCGAACAGCTCACAGGTTCCATCATTAAATTCCTTACCTACCCACTCTTCCAGATTGCCCGATGTAGGAAACGTACAGGAACCTTCTTCCAATTCATTCATTCGTTTGGATAAACCCATCGCGATTTCGACATCACTCTTCGATTCATACAACGGCTTGATCGCCTGCTGATTCAGGTTGATCCAATAATGCCAATACCCTACGTTTATGCCCCATGTTTCGAAAGGAGTTGTTACCGGCAGTACAAGATCGGACATTTTTACCGTATTCGTCATAAACAAGTCTGCCGTAACAACAAAGTCCATGGCTTCAAACGCTTTTTGAACCACTTGTGGCTCTGGATCTTGAGAGAGTGGATTACGACATGCAATCCATAGCATTTTGATTGGGGGTTCTTTCGTTGCCAGAACCTCGGCACCGAAGTTGTTAATGTTGATCAGACGGTTCTTTTCTCCCTGGCTCCCTTTTGGAGGAGTTTGGGACATCGCATGATAGTTGAAGTTCCAGGTCGAAAGTTGGGCGTAGTTCACACCGCCGCCAAGGATCCCGATATTTCCTGTCAACGCAGCCAATGCGTCAATCGCGCGGACGTTTGCTCCACCATTGGTATGACGTTGGCATCCATAACCAATCCAGATGTTAGCTGGTTTCGTACTGGCATATTCTCTCGCCAATCGTTCAATTACTTCGACAGGTACTCCTGTTTTCTCGGCAGCCCATTCAACCGTAATATTGGTCCGTACATAGTCAAGATACTCTTCATATCCTTTCGAATACTGCTTCATCCAATTGAGATCGTGAAGATTATGATCGATGATATAACGGGCCATCCCCAGGGCCAATGCACCGTCCGTACTTGCCTTGATCTGGATGTATTCGTCCGCTTTCGCCGCTGTCTGGGTGAGAATCGGATCAATAACCACAATTTTTGTTCCATTTTCTTTGGCCTTCTCGATAATGCTCATGGAGTGTACCGCACACCAAGCGGGATTGGCTCCCCAAATAATCAGATATTTGGAATGGATCATTTGTTCAGGGTCGGCATTTTCGATGGTTCCCATGTCAAAGGACTGGGAATCAATCCCTGCTGGCCAACAAGGGGTTCCTGTCGCTCTGGTTGTATAACCAATGCTGGACATCATCCCCTCAATGCCGTAGTGAAGGATGTCAAAGTTACCTGAATACTTGTTCAGACAAATCGGAAGTGTACTGCCATATTCTTTTTTAATCGCGAGGATTTTTTTAGCGATCATATCAAAGGCTTCGTCCCAACTGATTCGCTCCCAGTTTCCACTGCCGCGGCCAATCTGACGCATCGGGTATTTTATCCGGTCCGGAGAGTAAACCAACCGTGGGTACGTATTTCCTTTCACGCACAGTTTGCCGTTAGTATAGGTGTTGTTTTTATTACCGGTTACAAATGTAATCGCGCCATCTTTTACAGTCGTAACCATCGAACAGGTGTCGAAGCAGTTACGAGGACAAGCGTTAAAGAAGGTTTGTACCTTTCCCTCCGCACCTGCCTTACTCGGGGTCAAGCCCATCAGCTTAAACTCTTCTGAGCTTTTTATTCCGAAAATCGCACCGACTGAAGCTCCAATCGCTGCACCTGCTTTTAAAAAAGTTCGTCTGGATATTTTATTGTCGATCATTAGCTACCTGTCCCTCCTTTGGTACTGGCAATCTGTAAACCGCGTTCTTGTCCAATAAGTTCTTCCAAAAGGTATGCCATACTCTTGCATATCGGGTGGGTTGTATGGTTATGAATATCCTCACAATGCTGTCCGATCCAAACGGCCAAATGTTGATGCAAGAATTCCTGGTATAATTCTGAATTGCCTTCCTGATCCAGATTGGCTAGCAAATAACACACAAACTCAAGTTCCAATGCAAGGTGATCATCAGGCTCGACACTTTTTTTGGTTACCTCAAGACCGGCCCGTGCGTAAAAATTTCTCACTCGTAATGTCTCTAGTTGCATCAAGGAACGATCTGCATTTCGATAGCTGGATTCATACGGTGAAGCAAGCAGTTTGTCAGGTCCCACAAACAGACGATTAAAATCAAACGGTAGCTGTTTTACTTGTTCCTCATCAACCGTTGAAAGGACTCGGATGGCTTCCTCTATTCTGTCCGAACTGTCCGTGAACGAGCGAAACCGTTCCATGATTTTACAGACCTCACTCCATTCTTGGAGGCCCCATTGTAATGCGATCCCTGCGTAATATCGTTGGAGAATGGAATACATCAAGAAGAGCACTTCCTGCTGATTAGTGAGTACGGATTTTTTCACTCTTTTGCCCTCCCTGATTTTTCTTCTGATTCTCGATTACCATTTGTTTGAAACGTTTATCCTGTTCTTCTGTAATTTTTACTGTCTGCACCCGCACTGGATGGGGAACGCCTTGATAAGCGGAATCATTGGACCCGCTTTGAATGCGCAACGTTTGGGATTCTCCTGTTTCTGTGGAACATGCGGACATCACACAAACTGAGAAAATGACGAGTGAAAAAATCAATAACCATTTGTGCATCTTGATTCACCTCCTGTTCTACGAGTAAATCGTATCATTTGCTTACCTGTACAAATAAACATGATTTTTTGATACCAAGTGTGAGGTTATTACAATTTTCTCAGCGATCAATTAGAACTTCATATTTTAGACAAAAAAAAGCTACAAGCTCTACGCTTATAGCTTCAATTCAATATTTGCGAGATTTTTAGAGTGACATACATGTTCAATAAATCTTCATAGGAGTTTAGGTTGATATTCAGTAGACTTTCAATTTTTTTCAGACGGTTCCGAAGGGTGTTGGGATGTATAAATAAGGCGTCAGCAGTGTGTGTAATATCTCCATTTTCCTGAAAAAATATCTTCAGGGTATGGAAAAGCTCCCCATCATGTTCCCTGTCATATTCCAGCAGTTCTCCTACATTCTCTTTGTAAAACGTAAGTAATGTCTCATTATTAATCAGGCAAAGTAGACGAATAACCCCAATCTCTTCAAAAATAAACACACGCTTTCTTTGGTCAAGATACTTTCCCATTTCTAGCGCAATTTTGGCTTCCTGAAAGCTTCGGTAAAGTTCTCGATTGGAAGGATAAAGCCGTCCGATACCAATTGCACTCTCTATTTCTTCAAATCTGCTAGAAACCATCTGTTGAATTTGTTGAGCTAGTACCTTGATATATTCCTTTTTCTTTTTTGAGGAGTATTCCATATCACTAAAAACAAAGATAAGAACTTGTTCATGGAAGTTGGTTACAATACAGGATATGGATTGTGCTTGAAAAAATGTTTCAACCTGATGTTTAATGCTTTCCAGAAGTTCAAGACCAACGAATTTCTCCTCCACTGGTTTTAGCTGCATAACCATGAGCTGAACCGTTCTGGTAAAATCCCATCCCCAGAACTTCCCCTGCGTAATTAATAACTCTTCTGACTCAAAATTGTTATATAAGACATCATGGAGAAATTGGTTTTTATATTTGCGGTTTGTCTCCATTACTGCTTCTTCTTTCCTAAACCAGGTCAATAAACCTGGTAGCACTTGCATTATCTGGTTTAGCGTGATTTCTGATATGGTACCAGATTCACTTTTTATCAATAAAAACCCGTAGTTCTCAATTCGAAAAATATAGAAATACTCCTGATTTTCTTCAATCAATATATAACCTTCATGGTTTTTTGTCCGCTTTAGCAAATAGTTTTGCTTTAAGAAAGAGAATTCATTTGATTTGTATTGATTCTCCATCGTTGGATGTACATAAAAAAAAGGATCAAGAAGAATGACTTGATTAGTGATAAGCTCCCTTACACGCGCCAATAGTCTATCAATCGAATAGTTTGTTGCAATTTGCTGCCAGTATGTCTTCAATTGCTCCCATACGTAGTGGAACAATCCCATTTGCTTTAATTGCATCATCTCATTGATTGTTCGTACAAGAGAATCCGGGTCTGCTGTTTTGAGAAAAAGAATCGGCTTTTTGATCTGCTCTACTTTCTCGCGAATTTGGGATGGGACATAGATTTCATCTTGATGGTAGAGCAAGATGCCCTGTACAAAGCTTTGATGCAGAATGTCAGGAAGTTGAATAATCACTTCCTGAGAGGCATGAAGGATAATTATCGCTTGTTTTTCAATTGAGTGTATATTCGTTACTACATTTAGAAATGAATTCTCCTTTTCCTCCCATCCACTAATAATTGTTGCTGTGTGAAAAGGGGCTCCGCAGATCAGTTCCTGAAACGTTAACATGGTTATTTAGTCTTCACTCCTTCTCATCTGGTCAAGTCCGGATTTATGTGTAAATTCCTTTTTGGGATTGGAGTTTGCTCTCTGCTTGGCTTTGCCCAGGACTGAGTTAACCGCACAAGGAGAGGTTCGTCAAGGAGAGCACTTGACAAACGCCTCCTTGTGCGGTCTTTTTGCTCCTAAGGGCAAAGCCACATTCTGCATAAGTGACTCATGCCCCGGTTTCTTCGGGATGTGACCCTATCCGTCGGCTTTTTATTCACTCGTGGTATTCGTCTAGCTCTAGGTACTTCCTGCCTGTACTCCACTTCTCATCTTGGTTAAAGAGCATAGCACCAATGAGTCGAATGGCAGACTCACGGTTAGGAAAGATGCGAATAACCCTTTCCCGTCTGCGGATTTCTTCGTTCAGCCGCTCAACAGAGTTGGTTGTACGCAGGCGTTTTCTGTACCGTTCAGGAAGCTCAGAGATGGCTAAAGCATCGTCAAAGCCCGCCTCCAAGATACCCATCGCTTTGGTAGCCTTTTCTCCAAACATGGCAAGGGTTTCGTCCAGGAGCGTACGTGCTACAGGAATACTGGGAGCGTCTAGAATGGCACGGACATGTTTATATATCTCTTCTTGAAGTGTTTTTGGAGATGCATCCATGATATTTCGCAAGAAATGGGTCTGGCAGCGTTGCCACGTGCAGCCCTGAAACTGTGTATGAATCGCTTTGACGAGGCCGCCATGTTGGTCTGACACAATAAAATCGACTCCATGAAGGCCTCGTTCTTTCAGGCTAGCAAAAAAGGTTGACCAACTGTCGTAGGACTCACTATCCCCAACAGTAAATCCTAAGATTTCACGGTATCCTTCTTGGTTGATACCGGTAGCCAAAAGAAAGCTGCGTGAACGGATACGACCTTCTTCCCTTATTTTCACGTAGAGTGCATCGACAACGACAAAAGGGTAAGCTTGCTCGTTCAGAGGGCGTTCTTTCCACTGTTGAATCTCTTCATCCAACCCTTTGCAAAGCTCGGAAATCGTAGATTTTGAGAAAGAGGTCCCGCAGAGTTCTTCCGTAATCTCTGTCACTTTACGGGTAGAAACACCTTGTACCACCATTTCCATGAGAGTCAGGACAAGTGCCTTTTCATGACGCTGGTATCGCTCAAAAAGCTCTGTAGAGAACAAACCATTACGGAGGCGTGGAACACACAACGTAATTCGTCCAACACGCGTTGTGAGCTGTCTCTCGTAGCTTCCATTGCGGTAGGTCGTCCGTTGCTCTGAACGTTCGTAGGCTTCGGCTTGGATCTGTTCGGTGGCTTGTTTTTGAAGGAGTTGATTTAGAAACGATTGCAGAATGGATGGGGCAAGCTTGCCGTTTGTTGTAAAAAGCTGGTGTAATTCTTCTGCAGTAAGGGTAAGATGGAAATGAGTCATTTCATAGTTCCTCCTTGGATAATGTTGTCGGCAAACTCCATTATTTCCAAAAAGAGGGCTGAAATGACTCTTCCTATTTCAAATCCTTTTTACACATAATACCGGACACTACTTCTCATCTTGAATCCACAAACATTTTAGTTGTTTTTCTTTTTCTACAAAACGAATAGAGGGACAAGTAATTGATTTCATTTTATATTCATGAGTTGCTTGCTGATATTGGGAAGAAAGAGGATCATGAACGTCTATAATACGAATGGCATCTACAATACATGCAGATACACATACTGGTTGTTCACCTCTACCCTGTCTATCGATGCACATATCACATTTATCCGCTTTTCCTGTTTCATCCAAGATAGTGATCGCATGGAAAGGACAGGCATTTATACATCGTTTGCATCCAGTGCACATACTTGAATCCAAAAGGACGATACCATTTCTTGTTTTGCTGAAACAGCCAGTTGGACAAACGGACATACATGCCGGATTCAGGCAATGATTACAAGCAACAGATAGATATGAAAAAACGTTTCCATCGTCTTGAATAAGCGGAACTACTTTTCTTCGCGAAGTGTCCTTCTGGTTTCTTTCGTTTTTGCATGCAAACTCACAGGTCCGACAACCGATGCACTTATCCTTATCGATGAGAAATCCTAGTTGCTTGACCATTTTTCCTCCTTTTACACATGCTCTTTTAACTTTCTAATAGTATAGTTATATTATACTATGATCGCATATATTCGAACGTCTATCTTGGAGGCTCTAATATGAACACTCCGTATAAAATTACTAGACATGTTTGTCCTCGTAACTGCTATAGCTCATGCAGCATGCTGGGATATTCCAGTGACGGAATTCTAAAAAAAGTTATTGGTGACCCTTTGCATGGCTATACCAAAGGAAAGCTATGCCCCAAAGGATTCAACTATGTGAATCTAGTCTACCATCCGGAGCGGATTAAATACCCGATGATTCAAGACAAAAGAGGAAGTGGCAAATGGCGTAAAATCTCTTGGGACGATGCTTTGGATATTATCACTGATAAAATTCTGGAGTTGAACAAACGTTATGGATCAAATATGTCTCTTGCTTTAAATAAATACTCAGGAAATATGGGAATCCTTCATCAAGCTGTAGAAGGAATGTTTAACAGTCTCGGAAAGACTACAAGAGCAATTGGTTCTCCTTGCTGGTCAGCAGGTCTTGATGCATTTTATTATGACTTTGGCGGGTATCAAACTTCAGATTTACGTGATATCGAACATGCAAAAACAATTATTTTATGGGGAGTCAATCCCGTTTGGACTTCTATTCATACTCTTCCCTATCTGTATAAAGCAAGGGAGAATGGAGCAACCATCATCACGATTGACCCTGTGTTTACAGAAACGGCAAATAAATCAGACCTGTATATTCAGGTAAAACCAAACGGTGATGGAGCTTTGGCTCTAGCAATCGCCAAGTATATGGCTGAGAATCAACTTCTAGACCTAGAATTTATTGAGAAGTATACAATGGGCTGGAAAGAATTAAATAAATACATTGAATCCGTTTCGTGGGATGATGCTTTAGCAAATTGCGGTCAATCATTAGAGACCATCAAAAAGCTAGCTTTTTATATGTCCAAGGATAAACCAGTTTTTATCTGGGTGGGATTTGGGATGCAACGGCACGTTAACGGTGGCCAAAATGTCCGGGCAATTAATGCTCTAGCAGCTATATCAGGAAATATCGGATATAAAGGTAGTGGAGTTCATTACGCAAATAATATACAGTGGAAGTTTCCTTACAACATACTGAAATCGTATCCTGATGGAATTGATGAGAGAAATTGCATTCGTCCAATTGATATGAATAATTTTGCAAATGATCTTAGCAGCTTGCAAGATCCACCCGTAAAATTTCTATGGGTTTCCTGCCGTAATTTGATGACCCAAAATTCAGATTTGCTGATTCGGACTCTTCAGTCCTTAGAGCTGATAGTAACAGTGGATCTTTTCCTAACCCCTACTGCCCTTCTCTCAGATATTGTGTTACCAACCACTACGAACTTTGAAGAATGGGATATTGTTTCAAGCTATTGGCACCATTGGATCAGTATTAATCAACCTGCTATTGCACCTTATTATGAAAGCAAAAGCGATCTTGAAATAGCAAAATTGCTATCGCGAAAGTTAAACGAAAAGTCTCCAGGTTTTTGTTTATTTCCTATCGACAAAACTGCTGAACAATTCATCGACGAAGAATTCAACAATGAAATTTATGAGGAACTTCAAATCTCCCATTGGACAGAACTATTGAATGGCCCTAGAAGAGCAGCTCTCCCCTATACTGCTTGGGAAGAACAACAGTTTCAGACACCTTCCCGAAAAATTGAGCTTTACTCTGAGACAGCAAAGCAAAACAATCTTCCTCCGCTCGCCATGAATATTTCTGTGCAAGAAGAGGATAAACGCTTTCCTTATCGCCTGTTAACAACCCACGAGCAATACCAAATCAACTCACAATTCAAAAATATATATTCACTTCATACGAAAAATACAGAACCGTATGTACTAATACATCCAGCACTTGCCAGAGAACTAGGAATTGATTCCAATCAAATTGCTCGTATATACAACGACAACGGCGAGTTAATCATAAAAGTCAAAATTTCCACAAACGTAAGTAAAAACATCCTACAAATAATTAATTCAAGCAATATAAACGCAAGTCATCTGATCACCTTAAGACCAACTGATATGGGAAAGGTCGAGACCGGAGCATTTGGTTTTGCTTTAAATGACACATTTGTTAACATCGAAAAATATATAGTTCCACCTCGATAATGTCTAAACCCTTGGGACAGCCAAATGATCAATCATTTGGCTGTATTCGAGAAGTTTCCACTTTTACCTCCAGACTTACTGTGCAGATAGGTTGGACCGATTACCATCTCTTTGTCCATCGCCTTACACATGTCATATACGGTAAGAGCAGCAATGCTTACTGCAGTTAGTGCTTCCATTTCAACCCCGGTATTGCCTGATGTCTTAACTATTGCTTCAACTGCAAGGGTATCATTGCCAACATAGTCAAAAGTAATATCAACCCCCGTCAGTAAAAGTGGATGACACATCGGTATGATATCTGACGTTTTTTTAGCTGCCATGATTCCTGCTACCTGCGCAACAGCTAACACGTCTCCTTTTGAATTTTTACCCAATTGAATCCGATTTAGAGTTTCAGGCAACATCTTGATCTTGCTTTTAGCTACCGCTATCCTAACAGTGTTTTGCTTGTCAGATATATCAACCATCCTTGCCCGATTTTGATTATTAAAATGAGTTAAACCATCCTCATAGCTCACTTTATCTAGCCTCCATTTGGTGCTTCTTTTATGTTCTTTTCATTCTCTGCTTCATTTTTGCAAAGTTTCAATGTCGGAGTTCCTTGCGCCTCCATCATTTTACACTTAGACACTGCTTTGTTTATAACTAGATTTTGTGAACTCGGATTATTTGACTAAAAAAATGTATTTGCTGTTGAAAATCATTCAAAATTAGCTTCTTGAGGAATTGAAGAATTTAAACACAACACCACAAAAATGGATCACTCTCTAAGTTTTCTTTCGCTAAATTTGTTATATTATCTTTTCCTTCTTTTCTTAGTTTTGTTTTGCAGCTCTCGCACCTGTTCCCACAAGCTTTTTTTGCTTGATGGGCTTGTTTGTTTTAGGCTTGTTTGTTTTAGGCTGGTTTGTTTTAAGCTGGTTTGTTTTTTGCTTTTGGCAGTCGGCTTGATCCCGGCTGATTCCTTCTTCTTATCTGTATCCTTCAGCTTCCGCTTCACTACTTGAACATCTTGGCTATCTTGAATATCATCAAGCGACATATTCGGCTTTTCTTCCAGCTTTTTGATCACTTTTTGTCTGGTCTCATCGGGTAATTCCAATCCCAGATCGTTCAGTTCGTCGAACAACGTGTCAATATTGCCGCTGTTAAGCTCAGGGAGCTTTTGGGCAAGCCGCATCAGGTCAGCAAAGCTCCATTCACGGCCGGTCTTGGCCTTCAGCTTTTCCAACAGATTAGAAACAAGATCGGCACTCAACCCCTCAACCTCCTCTGTTCTAAGATCTACTCCCCGTATCCTATGTCAGCCGGGAGTGAACAGGAACATGGTCCAAAGGAAAAGTGCCGACCGCTAAAAAAAGCCCAACCCCTTGCATTCAAGGAATTGGGCATATATCAGGCGAAAAAAATTATCCGCGAATGACACGGCGGCCATTCAAAGCAATTTTCCCTTTGCTTATCTCTTGCAGCACTTCCACCAACAAAGCGTGTTCAACCGGATGAATCCGCTTGGCCAAGGTTTCGGCTGTATCGTGCTCTTCTACCGGTACGGGTACTTGAGCGATGATCGGACCTGTATCCAAACCAGCGTCGACAAAGTGAACCGTAACCCCCGTACATTTGACCCCGTATTCGATCGCCTGGCCAATCGCATCTTTGCCGGTGAAGGCCGGAAGCAGGGACGGGTGCAAGTTAATCATGCGTCCGCCAAATGCTTCGAGGAGAACCGATCCGATAAGTCGCATGTAGCCGGCCAACACGATGAATGAAATTCCGGCAGCTTCCAAGCGGCTGACAATTTCGGTCTCGAATGCGGCTTTATCCGCATAATCCTTGGGACGAAACGCAAACACGGGAACTCCTAACCGTTCGGCCCGCTGGATGACGTATGCTTCCGGTTTGTCGCATACCAGGAGCGCCACCTCTGCATCAGGCAGGCGTCCATCTCTCGTTGCCTCCACAATAGACTCAAAATTGGAGCCGCTGCCGGAAGCAAAAACGGCCAGCCTCATCGCCAAGCCACCCCGCCGTAAACGACACCTTGATCGCCTTGAGATATTCGACCGATCAGATACGCTTGTTCCCCCATTTGTTCCAGCTCTTGAATGATCGGAACCGCATCTTCATTCTTCACTGCCAGCACCATGCCGATTCCCATGTTAAAAGTGCGGAACATCTCCTGACGCGCAACTTTTCCCAATTCCTCCACGAGCGAAAAAATGGGCGGGATCGGCCAGGAACCGTAGTCGATTTCAGCCTGGGTACCGGCAGGAAGGACTCGCGGAATGTTTTCGGTAAAGCCGCCGCCGGTAATATGAGCCATCGCTTTCACTTCATACCGTTCCAAAAGCTTCAAGATTGGCTTCACATAAATTTTGGTCGGAGTAAGCAGTTCTTCCCCTAATGTTTTCCCCAACGCGTCCACATGCTGACCGAGCGACATCTTGTGATCGGCCAAGAGCACCTTGCGCACCAATGAAAATCCGTTGGAGTGCACACCGCTGGAGCGGATTCCAATCAGCACATCTCCCGGCACGACGCTTTTGCCGTCAATGATTTTAGGTTCATCCACCACACCAACGGTAAATCCGGCAATGTCGTACTCACCTTCCGCGTACATGCCTGGCATTTCCGCCGTCTCGCCGCCAATCAGCGAACAGCCTGCTTGTGCACAGCCGTCGGCAATCCCTTTGACGATCGCTTCGATTTTTTCGGGAACAACTTTGTCGCAGGCTAAATAATCAAGGAAAAACAGAGGCTCCGCTCCCTGTACAACCACATCGTTGACACACATGGCAACAGCATCGATGCCGATTGTGTCATGTTTATCCATGGCAAAAGCAATCTTCAGCTTGGTGCCAACGCCATCTGTACCGGACACAAGAATCGGGTTCTCGTACTTCTTCGCATTCAGCTTAAACAAGGCGCCGAAACCGCCAAGATCGGTCATCACTTCCGGGCGGAACGTGCGCTTTACATGTTTTTTCATTCTTTCTACCGCTTCGTTGCCTGCCTGGATGTCTACCCCGGCCTGCTTGTAAACATCACTCATGGTTTCCCCTCCTCTAACTAACACTTGGCTGTCGGCAATGCAGACTCAAACTCGATTTCCGTTGGGTACTTCCCAGTAAAGCACGCCAGACAATGACCGCGCAGCGGCCCTTCATCCTTGCGTCCAATCGCCTCAATCATCCCTTCCACAGACAAGAAGGAAAGCGAGTCAGCGCCGATAAACTGGCGAATCTCTTCTACCGACTTGGTAGCCGCAATCAATTCTTCGCGTGTCGATGTGTCAATTCCGTAGAAGCAGGGATTCATCACCGGCGGAGAGCTGATCCGAACGTGTACTTCCGTAGCTCCGGCATCACGCAGCATCTGGACGATCCGCCCGCTTGTCGTGCCGCGGACAATCGAGTCGTCAATCATAACCACCCGTTTTCCTTCCACTACCTTGCGAACGGCAGACAGCTTCATGTAGACACCGCGCTCACGCATCTCCTGTGTCGGTTGAATAAATGTGCGTCCTACATAGCGGTTTTTGATCAGTCCCAGCTCATACGGGATTCCTGTCGCTTCCGCAAAGCCGATCGCCGCCGAAATGCTGGAATCCGGCACACCGGTCACTACGTCCGCTTCAACCGGCGCTTCCAAGGCAAGCCGTTTGCCCAATCGCTTACGGGCCATATGCACGTTAATCTCGTCAATGTCGCTGTCCGGACGGGCAAAGTAAATATATTCGAACGTACAAATGGAGCGTTCCCTTTTCTCGGCAAAAAAACTGGAATGCACGCCTGTTTCGTCTACCACGATTAACTCGCCTGGCTGAACTTCCCGCCAGTATTCGGCGCCAATGATGTCAAACGCGCAGGTTTCGGAAGCGACACAAACCGCATCGCCAATACGTCCGAGCGAGAGCGGCCGAAGACCATTGGGATCAAGCGCGATGACCAGTTGCTTTTCGTTCATCACAAGCAGCGCATAAGCTCCTTTGATATGCTGAAGCGCTTCTTTCACCGCTGACGGCAGATCACTTTTTTTGGAACGGGCAATTAAATGTCCGATAACTTCTGTATCGCTTGTCGTTTGAAAAATGGAGCCTTGGCTTTCCAACTCCTTGCGCATCGACGCCGCGTTCACCAGGTTGCCGTTATGCGCGACCGCCATGCTCCCGTGTGCATAGCGGAAAAAAAGCGGCTGCGCGTTCTCAATTTTACTGGAACCGGCCGTCGTATAGCGGGTATGGCCAATCGCGATATGGCCGCTGAACTTCTCCAGATCCCCTTTGCCGAACGCTTCGCTGACCAGTCCCATTCCGCGGTGCTTGTACCATTTCTCACCGTCAGAAGCGCACATGCCCGCGCTTTCCTGGCCGCGATGCTGGAGGGCATGCAGCCCAAGATAGGTTAGCTGGGCTGCATCCTTATGGTTATAGATACCAAATACGCCGCATTCCTCGTTTAATTTGTCCCAGATTATCCGATCAAACATGGAATCGCATCCTTCCAGGCAGCTTTCAGATCAGAAATCGGTGCATTGACAGCATCTTCACCGTTGATCTTCACCACCAGACGTTCACCGCCTGTTTTTCCAATCTCCGTGCATGGAACATTCATTTCTTCAGCCAATGCTTTTATTTTATCCGCGTGCTCAGGTTTCACGCTCAGGAGAATCCGCGATTGTGATTCACTGAATAAGAAGATATCCGGACGAAGCGGAGTTTCTGCTGCAATGGTTGCTCCCAATCCGTTTTCGAAGCAGCTTTCGGCTACGGCTACGCCCAACCCGCCCTCAGACAAATCGTGAGCCGATTGGACAAGACCTTCACGAATTGCCTTCAGAACGAGCTGCTGCAGCTTTGCTTCTTTATCAAGGTCAATTTGCGGAGGACGGCCGGCAATCGTACCTTTCACCAGCTTCTGATATTCGCTGCCGCCCAGTTCGGCAAAGGTTTCGCCCAAGAGAATGATCGTGTCGCCTGCTTGTTTGAAGTATTGAGTCGTAATATGATCAACATCGGTAATTAAACCAACCATTCCCACAACAGGGGTCGGATAGATCGCATCGCCGGAGCGCTCGTTGTAGAACGATACGTTACCGCCAATAACCGGAGCGTTCAGGGCAGTACAAGCAGCACTCATCCCGTCAACAGCCTTTTCGAATTGCCAGAACACCTCTGGTTTGTCAGGACTGCCGAAGTTCAGGCAGTCCGTAATCGCAAGCGGCTCAGCTCCGGAGCAAACCACGTTGCGGGCAGACTCGGCTACGGCAATCGCTCCGCCCGCTTCAGGATCAAGGTAAACATATCGTCCATTGCAATCGGTGCTCATCGCAAGCGCTTTGCAGGTGCCGCGGATCAACACGACAGCCGCGTCAGAGCCAGGTTTTACGGCAGTTGAAGCACGGACGATATGGTCATATTGTTCATACACATAATGCTTGTTGGCTACAGTCGGTTGAGACAAAATCTCGGTTAAAGTCTGATTCAAATCAGCTGGCACCGGCAGATCGGTCGTGTCTACGTTCGCGTTTGCTTCGTAGTAGGCCGGCACGCGGGAAGGCTTGTGATAAACCGGAGCATCTTCCGCTAACGTGTCTACCGGAACGTTGGCCACTACTTCCCCTTTGTGAATCAGGCGAAGCATGCCGTCATCCGTTACGCGGCCGACAACGGCGGAATGAAGGCCCCATTTGTCAAACAGGGCTTTCACTTCATCCTCGCGCCCTTTTTGCACAACCACCAGCATGCGTTCCTGCGATTCGGACAGCATCATTTCATACGGAGTCATGCCTTCTTCCCGCTGCGGCACCAGATCAAGGTTCATCTCGATTCCGTTGCCTGCCTTGGAAGCCATCTCCGAGCTGGAAGAGGTGAGCCCGGCAGCGCCCATGTCCTGAATGCCGACAACCGCTCCTGACGCAATCAATTCCAGACACGCCTCAAGCAATAGTTTTTCCATAAACGGATCGCCTACTTGCACAGCAGGACGTTTCTTTTCGGATTCTTCGTTAAGCTCTTCGGAAGCGAAGGTAGCGCCGTGAATACCGTCACGGCCAGTGCTTGCCCCAACGTAAATCACCGGATTCCCGATGCCTTTCGCTACACCCTTTTGAATTTTGTCATGGTCGATCAAACCGACGCACATCGCGTTGACAAGCGGATTGCCTTCATAAGTCGGATCAAAGTTCACTTCTCCTCCGACAGTGGGAATCCCGATACAGTTTCCGTAACCGGCGATCCCGGCCACTACATGTTCGAACAGGTATTTGACGCGCGGTGTGTTTAATTCACCGAAGCGAAGCGAGTTTAACAGCGCAATCGGACGGGCACCCATGGAAAACACGTCACGGATAATTCCGCCTACACCGGTAGCCGCTCCCTGATACGGTTCAATCGCGGACGGGTGGTTGTGGCTCTCGATTTTGAACACAACGGCTTGATTATCGCCAATATCAACAATCCCCGCACCTTCGCCTGGTCCCTGCAGGACACGCGGCCCTTTGGTCGGAAAGCGGCGGAGGACAGGCTTGGAATTTTTGTAAGAGCAATGCTCAGACCACATCACGCTGTACAGACCCGTCTCTGTCCAGTTTGGTTGACGTCCAATCAATTCGACGATGCGGTTGTACTCCTCGTCAGTCAGACCAATCTCAGCATATAAACGTTGTTCGGCAATTTGAGCCGGAGTTGGTTCTTTAAGCGTGAGCTGTGACACCGTTACGTTCCCTCCAAGTCTTTAAAATAGAAGCAAAAATTCGTTTGCCGTCATCTGAACTCATCCACTTGTGAACCGCGCGTTCCGGATGCGGCATCATGCCCAAGACATTGCCTCGTTCATTCATAATTCCGGCTATATGGTCAATGGAACCGTTCGGATTTTCCCCATCATAGCGGAAAATAATTTGATTGTTCTCTTTCAGCTTGGCTAATGTTTCTTCGTCACAGAAATAGTTGCCTTCTCCATGAGCAATCGGAATCTGAATCACTTCACCGGCACCGTATTCGCGGGTAAATGGCGTTTGATTGTTCTCAACCCGCAGCGGAACCAGCTTGCAGCGGTATTTCAACGTTTTGTTGCGCAGCATGGCGCCAGGGAGCAACCCGGCTTCCAGCAAAATTTGGAATCCGTTGCAGACTCCCATAATCAGTTTTCCTTCTTCTGCTGCTTTCATCACTTGTTCCATCACCGGTGAAAAACGGGCAACCGCACCGCAGCGCAGGTAATCCCCGTAGGAGAACCCTCCCGGCAGCAGGATGACGTCGTATGGGGACAGATCGGTTGCGGTATGCCAAACGTAGTCAACCGGAACCCCCATTACATCTTCCACGGCGTTGTACATGTCGACATCGGCGTTGGAGCCTGGAAAAACGATGACGGCTACTCGCATATGTTTTAGCCCTCCACAATTTCAAAACGATAGTTTTCGATAACGGTATTCGCCAAAAGCTTTTCGCACATTTCACGGACTCTCTCTTCCGCCTGGGCGCGTTCTTTGGCTTCAATCTTCAACTCCATGAACTTGCCGATTCGCACATCGTTTACTTCATCGAAACCAAGGCTGTGCAGCGCACCTTTGACTGCATGTCCCTGAGGGTCCAATACGCTCTCCCGCAGTGTTACATAAACAAGTACTTTAAACATTGGTTACTCCTCCTAATCGACGCAACATTTCTTGATAAGCTTCTTCAATATTTCCCAAATCGCGGCGGAAGCGATCTTTGTCCAACTTTTCTTTTGTATCCGCATCCCAGAAACGGCATGTGTCCGGCGAAATTTCATCTGCCAACAATATGTTGCCATCCTGCGTGCGTCCAAATTCCAATTTGAAATCAACCAGAATCACTTTTCGTTCCGCGAGGTATGCTTGCAGAATCTCGTTCACCTTGAGTGCCAGTTCCTCGATTTGTGCCAGGTCCGCTTCACTGGCCAGACCCAACAAACGGATATGGGAGTTGTTCACCAGCGGGTCGCCCAATGCGTCATTTTTGTAATAAAATTCAACTACTGTACGCTCCAGCGCAGTGCCTTCCTCCAAGCCCAAACGTTTCGCCAGAGAGCCGGCAGCAATGTTACGCACAACAACTTCAAGGGGAATAATATTTACCTGACGCACCAGTTGTTCATTGGCGGACAGCAGCTTCACGAAATGATTGTCTATTCCGTGGTCCTTTAACAACTGAAAAAAGATAGAGGTGATCTTGTTGTTCAGTTCACCTTTCCCAAGGATAGTGGCTTTTTTTTCGCCATTAAAGGCAGTTGCATCATCTTTATACTCAACCCAGAATAAATTTTGTTCAGAAGTCCGATAAATCCGTTTCGCCTTACCTTCATACAGTAGTTCCTGTTTTTCCACCAGGAATTCCCCTTTCGCCTTGATATTCAACTGAATTTTAGTTATTCACGAACATTATACTTGTATTAAAACATAAATATACGCATTTTTCAACGAATAAACGAGAATCTCGCTTCGACAAATGTTCGGGATTTGGATGTGTGTTATTTTTTTCGTTGTCTTTCTTGTGATATGTTACAATAATCCATGTAAAAAATTTTTTTCTGAAACCAACAAGAAGGTATGGTGATGTAGGCGTGTTTCCATTCGAGGTGACGTTTCCAACCCGGGTGATTTTCGGGACGGGAGTACACGTACGAATCGGCAAAGAAGCAAAAACCATTGGACACAAAGCATTACTCGTTACCGGCGGAAAATCGGCCAAGTCTACCGGACTGTTGGACTCGGTCATCCGCATGCTGGAGCAAGAACAAGTGGAATATGTCCTGTTTGATCGGGTCGAACCCAATCCGCGGACAACTACGGTTGACAGCGGCGCACAATCAGTAAAGGAGCATGATTGTGATTTTATCATCGCGCTCGGCGGCGGCTCCGTCATGGATGCAGCCAAAGCCATTGCCGCATCCGCAGCTTATGACCGCCCGATTTATGATTTCATGCGCGGGAATCCGCAAGCCTTATGGAAAGAACTTTTGCCAGTCCAACGCGCTCTGCCGATCATGACGATTCCAACTGTGGCGGCGACCGGTTCGGAAGCGAATAACATCAGCGTTCTGACTCATTGGGAAACGCATGAAAAGTCATCCATCTCAGGGCCTGGACTATATCCGCAAGTGGCCATCCTTGATCCATCCCTTACATACACGGTTCCGGCACATGTGACGGCAGAAGCTTGCGCCGATATTTTTTCGCATTTGTACGAAGCTTATCTGATTGATTCAGACAAGCAGACCGTTCAAGACGGATTTACCGAATCTTTGATCCGTCAGGTAGTCAAATACGCCCGGATGGCAATGGATGATCCGACCAATGAGGAAGCGCGCAGCACGCTGCTTTGGACCAGCACATTGGCGATCAGCCCGTTTACCCTTGCCGGCCGAAACGGAGGCTACCCTTTGCATAAGGTGGAGCATACCGTCAGCGGTTTCTACGATATTGCCCACGGACGGGGACTTGCCATTCTTACCATTCCCTACTTCGAGCAAGTCATCTTGCCTGACCGTCCGGATCGGTTGGCGCGGATGGGCCGCGAGTGTTTTGGCATTATGGAACCAAACGACACCAAAGCGGCAAAAGCCACAATCGAAGCAGTTGCCAAGTGGTTCCAACAACTTGATATTACCCAGCGCTTGGCTGACTTCGGCATTCCTCGTGAATCCCTTATTACAATGGCGCGAGAATCGATTCGGACAGGGACACGCGGAGCCGATCATATTATGAGCTCCCGTCCTCTTTATGAATCAGATATCCTCTCCCTATATGAAGCATGCTTTTAAAAATTCATTCCATACCAAGTAAAGAGGTGTAATCGAGATGGATCCCCGTATTCAAGAACTGGCACAAAGACTGATTCGCTATTCCCTCAACCTGCAAAAGGGCGAAAAAGTGTTAATTGAAAACATCGGCCTGCAGACACCAATGGTGAAAGCTTTGGTTCGCGAGGCATTCGCCGTTGGTGCTTTGCCGTTGGTAACGGTTAAAGATCAGGAAATCATGCGCTCCCTGATCATGGGAACAACCGAAGAGCATATGGAGCTGATGGCAAAACACGAGCTTTCCCGCATGCAGGATGTGGACGCTTATGTGGCCGTCCGCGCTTTCGACAACATCAACGAATACTCTGACATCCCGGAAGAAAAAATGGGTCTCTACTCCCGCATCTTCTATAAGAAAGTGCACTTTGGCGAGCGCATCCCGAACAAACGCTGGGTCGTGCTCCGCTATCCGAACAAATCAATGGCCCAAGCAGCCAATATGAGTCTGGAAGGCTTCGAAGACTTCTATTTCTCCGTCTGCAACCTGGACTACTCCAAAATGTCCAAAGCGATGGACCCGCTTGTCGAACTGATGGACCGCACCGACCGCGTCCGGATCGTCGGGCCAAAAACCGATTTGAGCTTCTCCATCAAAGGCATCCCGACAATCAAATGCGACGGCAAGCTGAATATTCCGGACGGCGAATGCTATACGGCACCAGTCCGGGATTCCGTGGAAGGAACCATCTATTTCAATGCGCCGACCAATTACCACAGCACCTCGTTTACGGATATTCAGTTCACCTTCTCCAAAGGAAAAATTGTTGAAGCTACCAGCAGCAACACCAAAGTGTTAAACGAGATTCTCGACACGGACGAAGGCGCCCGCTACATCGGGGAATTCGCAATCGGCTTTAATCCTTACATCTTAAATCCGATGCAGGATATTTTGTTTGACGAAAAAATTGCCGGCAGCTTCCACTTCACTCCTGGCAATGCGTACGACATCGCAGACAACGGCAACCGCTCCTCTATACATTGGGATCTCGTCCAAATTCAGCGTCCGGAGTATGGCGGCGGAGAAATTTGGTTTGACGATGTGCTGATCCGCAAAGATGGCTTGTTCGTCCTGCCTGAACTGCAAGATTTGAATCCTGAGAACTTGAAGTAAGCGTACCCACCCGGCTATACCTTACGTGGTGTCGCGACGTACAGGATGTACTAGTGTCGACTATGCAACAGGACGTTGCGCTTTAGTCGACAAGGGGCCCCATAATGAGAAAAGAGGACATTCCCAAGGTGTCCTCTTTTTTATCTTCTTGTGCTTTGGTTGTAATAGTGAGCCGCCTGTTTATAATCCTCTTTGGCATAGTAGGAATCAGCAATTTTCATGAGCAAATCTTTCTCTTCGAAAGAGCGGCTCTGTTTACGATAACAGTTTAATGATTCCATATACTGTTGAATCGCTTGATCGTATTTACCTGATTGATAGGCGATATCTCCCAAACATTTGTAAGCTTGTCCGGCAAATTCGCCGAGATTTGGTTCGGAGACAATCTCTTCGCAAACGGCTGCTGCCTGATCGTATTGCTGGCTCAATATCTGAATGTTTGCGATTTCCAGCTTTGCGTTGATCCATCTGAGATTCAATCCCAATTCCTGATAGCTGGTACAGGCCGATTGCAAGAATTCCAACGCTTTTTCATACTGACCCAAAAAACCGTAGAGAATTCCCAGGTTAGTCAACGTGCCGGCAACATTTTCGCTTTCATTTATCATTTTGAAATACATCAGCGCTTTTTGATAGCACTCTTCCGCTTCCTGTAATTTTTGCAGCCTGCGATAGCAGATCCCAAGCGCCATTAGCAGTTGACCATCTTTATAAAGAGTCCCGTTTATGGTGTTGTATTCCCGGGCCATGGCAAGCAGACGTATGGCAGAGTAGCACTCTCCTATTTTTCCGTGCGCGATCCCTAAGTTCAGCAAAACGGAGATTCTGAGCGTTCCGCCGATGAAATTCTGGATCATCAGGTGTAATGCTTCGTGCAAGACATCGATAGCCTCTGTATTTTTTTCCATCTGCAGATAAACATAGCCCAAAGAATCCTGGGAACGGACCAACTCCTCCACATACATGGTGTTCTTAAATATTTGTATGCTATCGAGAAAGTGGGCGCTAGCCTCTTCCCAATTCTTTTTATGTTCAGATAATTTGCCATTCACCCATTTCAGTATTCCGTTATCGTGATCATCATGAACTTCGGCATATCGCGAATACAAGGCGCGGACTATTTTCTCCGCCTGAAAGTACTGCCCCATCTCAATATGGGATACGGCTTGCCTGATTTTGCGTTTGGTTTCTGATTTCATTAAAATCGTGTCTTCAGGCTCTTCAAAAATATCCTGCAGGTCGCAATTCAAGCGTTCTGCCAGTTGTTTCAGGGTATCATAGGAAGGTTGAACAAGCCCTTTTTCAATTTGGCTGATATACGCTCTTGTCACGATTCCCTCAGACAATTCCTGTTGAGTTAATCTTGCCGCTTTGCGCAATTCCTTAATCCGTTGGCCAAAAGACCACATAGAAACACACCTTTCTCTGGTAATCGCAATTTATACATAATATTACAAAAACACCATATATTATGTAGTGATCAATATTGTAAGGGGTGATGAACGTGAAAAAAACAAAGCTTTTCCTGCTTGGCGGCGCACTATTCCTTGCTTTGCTCGGCTATTTCGTTAACAGCAACAGCACGAAAACAGAAGCTCGTCCAATTATCGAGGGGGTTGCTGCAGAAGTATGGCCAGTTATTCCTCCCGTTCATTAATTTTCCACCTGTAACACTTATCTTACTATTTTTGCATTTATCCCAAAAGCACTCATTAAAGTTTTTTTGCACAAAAAAACAGGCATCCGCCGGAGTTCTTGGCTCTGGTGAATGCCTGCTTCTTTTTCATTTGCTCTAGGGTCGGGCGTTTTACAACAAACCAACTCGTTGGAAAATGGTGTCCACGTGCTTGAGATGATAACGATAGTCGAAGCAATCGTCTAACTCTTCTTTGGTCAAAAGCGTTTTAACCGTTTCATCTTCGCTGATGATCTCCTTGAAGGAGCGCTGTTCTTCCCACGCCTGCATGGCTCGTGGTTGAACCGTATCGTATGCTTTTTCGCGGCTTAAGCCCTTGTCGATCAACTTCAGCAGCACTTGCTGCGAATAAATCAATCCGAACGTACGGTCCATGTTGCGCTTCATGTTCTCCGGGAAAACGGTCAAGTTCTTCACAATGTTCATGAAACGGCGGAGCATGTAGTTTATCAGCTGTGTCGCATCCGGCAGAATTACCCGCTCAACAGAAGAGTGAGAGATGTCGCGTTCATGCCAGAGCGGTACGTTTTCGTAAGCAGACAGCATATGTCCGCGAATCACGCGAGCCAAGCCGGAGATGTTTTCGCAGCCGATCGGGTTGCGCTTGTGCGGCATCGCAGATGAGCCTTTTTGTCCTTTTGCAAAAGGCTCCTCCACTTCACGCATTTCGCTCTTTTGCAGCCCGCGGATTTCCGTGGCGAACTTGTCAAGCGAAGTAGCGATCAAGGCAAGTGTTGCCATATAGTCGGCATGACGGTCGCGTTGCAGCGTTTGCGTGGAAATTGGCGCCGGTTTCAGGCCCAGTTTTTCGCATACGTACGCCTCTACAAACGGGTCGATGTTGGCATAGGTACCAACCGCACCGGAAATTTTGCCCACAGCAATGCCCTGTTTGGCAGTCCGGAAGCGTTCCAGATTGCGTTTCATCTCTTCATACCACAAGGCCAGCTTCAGACCGAAAGTGGTTGGTTCGGCATGAACACCGTGTGTGCGGCCCATCATGACCGTATCTTTATGCTCACGGGCCTTATCGGCAAGAATGTCAATGAAATCTTCCAAATCTTTTTCAATAATGGCATTGGCTTGCAGCAAGAGATACGAGAGTGCAGTATCTACCACGTCTGTCGAAGTAAGCCCGTAATGAACCCATTTTTTCTCTTCCCCGAGGGTTTCGGATACAGCGCGGGTGAAGGCAACCACATCGTGGCGGGTTTCTTCTTCAATCTCATAAATTCGCTTAATGTCAAAGCCAGCGTTTTCGCGCAGTTTCACAACGTCTTCAGCCGGAATGACTCCAAGCTTGGACCATGCTTCACAAGCAAGGATTTCCACTTCCAGCCACGCTTTGAATTTATTTTCTTCCGTCCAGATTGCCCGCATTTCAGGGCGGGAGTAACGTTCAATCATTGTTTATACCTCCACGATTCCATTCCATATTCCCAGTTTCGTAATGATCTCTAAAGCTTCCTCTGTTGAATCGGCAAGCACGTTGATGTGCCCCATCTTCCGCTTCGCCTGTGATTCTTTCTTGCCGTACAAATGCAGCTTGCACGAAGCCGGCAGCTTGTCCACCTGGTCCAGCACCTGGTCAAGATGTTCTCCCAAAATATTGACCATTACCACAGGAGTAAGCAGCCTGGTACTGCCCAGCGGCAAATTGCACACACAGCGAACCTGCTGTTCAAATTGTGAAGTGACACAAGCATCCATGGTATAGTGGCCGGAATTGTGCGGTCTTGGCGCCAGCTCATTCACATACAGCTCGCCCGCTTCCGTCAAAAACATCTCCACCGCAATCAAGCCAACCACTTCCAGCTTTTGTGCGATCTCTTTTGCCATCCGTTCCGCTTCTCTCGTAAGTTCCGGTGAAATCGGCGCAGGTACGATCGACAGATGCAAAATGTTCTCTGCATGGATGTTTTGGGCCGCCGGAAAAGTGGCTACTTCCCCCGATTGGTTGCGGGCTGCAATCACCGACAATTCCATCTGGAAGCGAATAAACTTCTCTACAATCAATTCCGCTCCCGATTGGCTCAAGACAGTGAACGCCTCGGCAATTTCACCTGCCTCCCGGATCACCCACTGTCCTTTGCCGTCATAACCGCCCGTCGCTGTCTTCATCACGACCGGCAGTCCGAATTCGGCTACAGCTTTCTCCACATCTTCCACACTGTTAACCGCTCGAAACGGTGCTACCGGAATCCCCATTTGCGCTATTGCTGTCTTTTCCCTAATGCGATGCTGGGTGATGCGCAGCAAGCGGCTTCCCTGAGGAACAAACGAGCGGGACTCCAACACTTCCGCCACTTCGGAATCGACATTTTCAAATTCGTACGAAATGACATCGCTAAGTTCCGCCAGCTGTTGGGCTGCCTCTACGTCATCGAAGCTCGCCACGATCTGCCGGTCAGACACTTGGCCGCTTGGGGAATCAGGGGTAGGGTCCATCGTCACGAAGCGGTATCCCATCGCCCGGCCGGACAGAGCCATCATTCTGCCAAGCTGTCCGCCTCCCAACAAGCCGATTGTTGCACCAGGTTTGATTACGTTCATGGCAGTTGGCTATCCTCCAGTACGCTTTGGCGAATCGCATCACGTCTAGCCACAAAGCGTGTTTGGATTTCAGGATACTTGATCCCGAGAATTTGGGCAGCCAGAAGTCCGGCGTTAATCGCGCCCGCCTTGCCAATGGCGACAGTCGCAACCGGAACGCTGCCCGGCATTTGTACGATCGACAACAGCGAATCCAGTCCGTTCAGATTGGATGATTTGACCGGAACCCCGATGACGGGCAGCTCCGTTTTGGACGCTACCATTCCCGGAAGATGGGCTGCGCCGCCCGCTCCGGCAATAATCACTTCCAATCCTCGCTGTTTGGCTGTCTGTGCATATTCAAACATGAAATCAGGTGTACGATGTGCAGATACTACCCGCTTTTCAAAAGGAACTTGCAGCTCCTCCAAGATAAGACATGCTTCTTTCATGGTTTCCCAGTCCGATGTGCTTCCCATAATCACGCCGACTAAAGGATGATTCATCACTAAGCTGCCCCTCTCTATGTTCAACCGTTTCTTTGCTCCAAGGTTCAGTTTAGCAAGGATAAAGAATGACTGTCAACTTATTTCCGAACATTAAATAATAGCAAACTTTTTATTATTCGTGTTTATTCCGTTTGGATCAATGGAGTCTTGCTTTTCCCCCGGTTTAACCATTTGAAAGCTGGCTGTTCCTGATCCAGTTTCAATTTGAGCCAATAGTTAAAGTAAGGGGCCGCGCTCTCGCCGGACACGTGCGTAAAGGCAGCAATCACTTCTTCTCCTGTGGCATTTTGATATTGGTGGGTCGAGTAGTAGTAGCGCAGCGCCTCATTGACCAATTCTTCCCCCCACGCCTCCCGTAATTTCCACAACATCGTTGATCCCCGGGAATATACTAGGTCGCTGTAGCTTTTCCAGTCAGGAAATTTATCGACGCTTTGCCATGCGACAATCCCCTTGCTTTCATAGCTGGCGGCGAGGTTTCCACGCGTAACCCGGCGTTTGATGTACTCTTGTGCTGTCTGTTTATCGTATTGAGATAAAAACGCCATCGTCGCATAATCAGTCAGGCTTTCATCCACCCAGGCTTCCCGAATCTCGTCATTGCCCACCACGCCGTAGAACCATTGATGCGCCGTTTCATGCGCTACGACTGCATCTGTGTAACCGTCCGGTGATTGAAAATACTTGTCCTGAATGAACACGATGCTTGGGTACTCCATCCCGCCAAAAAATCCGCCGGTACGTACAACATCGTATTCCGGATAAGGGTAGTCTCCGAATGAGTTGCTGTAATAGCGAAGCGATTTTTGGGCCACGTCATGAATCCGCTCTACCGCATCCATGTCATCATCTGCCCGGTACCATGTGTTGACCAATGTCTGTCCCACTTTAGAAGTCAGGGTTCGATAGCTGTCGTCCATAATGACCGCCGCAAAATCTCTGACATTGACCGCCTGGATGTCATACATCTTCATGCCGCCTGGTCTCGTCTCAGTAATGACTGCCTGACTCTCTAAACCCGTCGTCGCTACCTGATAGGTTTTGGGCACGCGGATTTGCACGTCGTAATCGGCAATCTCGCTATAGAAAGGATCACCAATCGGATAGTAGGAATCAAGCCGCCATCCCGACGTTTCTTTCACGGCAAGAATGGGCAGCCAGTTCCCCAGCCAAATGGCGTGATCATCATAAGAAAGCCTTCCATCGTTTTGCGGGAGCTGAAGCGTGACCTTCATTTTTATTTGAACCTTGTCTTGAATCGAAACAGGCTTTGGAAACGGCACTTCCAAGATCGTATCGCGAAGTTTGGCCGTTACAGGCTTGTCTTGCACCAAAATATTATCTACCGTGATACGGCCTGTTGTCCATTTTGCTCCAAGCACGTATCTCCAATTGGGGGTCTCAAGTTCAGGGCGTTCTTGAAACGCGTTGGGATACAGATGAAAAAACGCCTTCTCGCTGTCCTTTGCGGGGAAATCTACCGATAGCCACCCCGTCACCAAATGAAGGTCAGGATCAACTTGCAGATTGGCTGAGTATTTGATTGACGAACGAATCGGCTCGACCTGTTTAGCGACCTGTTTAGGCGTCTCCGCTTTCATCGGAAACGGCTTAAGCGAACACCACACAATGGTTTGAACCAGGAAAAGCGCCATGATCACATTACTTGCGACTCGCCACTTTTTCATCTGCTTTGCCTCCCGTCACCTTATCCCGCTCATACTACATGATATGTCCAAAGAAAAAAGCTAATCCCGGATATTTACGAGATTAGCTTTCATTTTTTCTCAAATTCTATTCACGTAACCAGATGAAATATGCCAGGAAGACAAAGAACAGGACATACATAACCGGATGAACTTCTTTTGCCTGGCCTTTAAAAATCTTGGTGATCGGGTAAATGATGAATCCAGCCGCGATACCGGAAGCGATACTGAAGGTTAACGGCATCATCAATACCGTCAGGAAAGCAGGCAGAGCTTCTTCCATTTTGTCCCATGCAATCTGGGTCATATGGGAAGCCATCAACACGCCGACAATGACAAGCGCCGGTGCCGTTACGGCAGACGTTACAACCGTAAGAAGCGGGGAGATAAACAGCGCAAGCAAGAACATGAACCCTGTCACGACAGAAGCAAATCCGGAACGGCCGCCCGCCGCTACACCTGCTGTAGATTCGATATAGCTGGTAGTTGTAGAGGTACCCAGCACCGCACCGCAAATACCGGCAATTGCATCAGATGCCAATGCTTGACCGGCACGCGGCAATTTTCCGTCTTTTAAAAGTCCTGCTTGGCTTGCTACACCGATCAGGGTTCCGGTCGCATCGAAGAAGTCAACGAACAAGAAGGTAAAGATGACAATCAGCATTTTGGCCGAAAACATGGTGTTCGCATCACCAAGATATTGGAACGCTGCACCAAAAGTTGGAGCCAAGCTTGGCGGAGCAGAGAAAACTTGTTTTGGAAGTTCAACCAGTCCGAAGATCATACCGACTACTGCGGTAATCACCATACCGATAAAGATGGCTGCATTTACTCGGCGGGACATCAAAATCGCAGTAACAACCAAACCAAACACGGCAAGAAGCGCATTCTTGGCTGCCAGGATTTCTTCCGGTTTCATTCCTGCATGGAAGCTCAGGTGACCAAGCGAGACGAAGGTAGCCTGGTTGGCAACGATAATTCCAGCGTTTTTCAGGCCGATGAAAGCAATGAACAAACCGATACCGGCAGATGTCGCGTATTTCAACCCCTGCGGGATAGAGTTGATGATTGCTTCGCGAACCCCGGTGAGAGATAAAATCAAGAAAACCGAACATGAGACAAATACGCCAGCCAAAGCTTGCTGCCAAGGAATCCCCATGGTGAGAACGACAGTAAAGGTAAAGAATGCGTTCAATCCCATACCTGGAGCCTGAGCGATTGGCAAGCGGCCCAGAATTCCCATTACCAGCGTACCGATTGCTGCGGCCAGAGCAGTTGCCGTAAACACCGCATCGAACGGCGGATAATGTCCTGTTTTGAGATCAGGCGGTAAATCGGCGCCGCTTAACATAAACGGGTTGACGGCCAAGATGTACGCCATAGCCAAGAATGTAGTAATACCCGCGATGATTTCTCTGCGGTAATTCGTGCCCAGCTTGTCGAATTCGAAATACTTCCGCACTTGCTAGTTCCCCCTAAATGGTTAATTGTTCTTCATTGTTTTCGTGAGGCAAAAAACAAAAAGGTCGAGGTTAGTTAAGATAACCTCGACTCGGATAGGAACGTTCGGAAAAAAGATAAATAACAGGAATAAATTCCTTTTTCTCGTTGTGTGTTCCGTCCGTAGTCAGGTTATTTTCGGTAACCTAGTAGAGACTCCCAAGCCATATTCTTGGGATTATACGAACCTTAACCTTATTCTTCCTTGCATCACAACGAGAAGTTTAGCAAGAAATTTTTCGACTGTCAACACAAACTCCGAACGTTCAGGTTTTAATTTAATAGAATATCCGTTTTTATTACTCCCATTCGATTGTTGCAGGCGGTTTGGAGGTGATATCGTACACCACGCGGTTTACATTCTCCACCTCGTTGACGATACGTGTCGAAACTCGCTCAAGCACATCCCAAGGAATTCTTGCCCAGTCAGCAGTCATTCCGTCAATGGAAGTAACGGCGCGAATCCCAACCGTATACGAATAGGTACGGACATCCCCCATAACCCCCACGCTCTTCATGCCAGGCAATGCAGTGAAATACTGCCAAATCTCCCGGTCCAAACCGGCATTTTTAATCTCTTCGCGAAGAATCGCATCTGATTCCCGAACAATCTCCAGCTTCTCTTCCGTAACTTCTCCCAGTACACGGATAGCAAGACCTGGTCCCGGGAAAGGCTGTCTCCATACGATTTCATCCGGAAGGCCAAGCTCTGTTCCCAGTTTGCGAACCTCGTCTTTAAACAGGGTTTTGAGCGGCTCGATCAGTTTGAACTTCATATCTTCCGGCAAGCCGCCTACGTTGTGGTGAGATTTGATTGTATGGGCAGTTGCCGTTCCGCTCTCGATAATATCGGTATAAAGCGTCCCTTGCGCCAGGAAATCCATATCGGTCAATTTGTTGGACTCTTCGTCAAATACGTAGATAAATTCATTCCCGATAATTTTGCGTTTTTGCTCAGGATCGGATACACCTTTCAGCTTGTCCAGGAAGCGTTTGCGTGCGTCGATTTTAATAACCTTCATATCAAATTTGCCGACAAACGTCTCCATGACCCCTTCCGCTTCCCCTTTGCGGAGCAGTCCATGATCGACAAACATGCACGTAAGCTGATCGCCGATTGCCCGGTGAATCAAGGCAGCTACAACAGAAGAGTCAACCCCGCCGCTTAATGCGCAAAGAACTTTCTTGTCGCCAACCGTTTCGCGAATCCGTGCCACTTCTTCCTCAATGAAGCTGGACATGCTCCAGGTTCCGCTGCAGCCGCACACTTGGAACAGGAAATTGGCAATAAATTCGTTCCCGCGCAGGGTATGGCGTACTTCAGGATGGAACTGCACACCGTACAGCTTGCGATCGCGGTTGCTCATCGCCGCCACCGGGCAGGAATCACTTACTGCATCGATTTCGAATCCTTCCGGCAATTGAACCACTTTATCGGAATGGCTCATCCAGACGACTTCACTACTTTCCAGGTTATGGTACAATTCGTGAGAACGTTGAATCCGAATTTCCGCTTTACCGTATTCACGAACACCGGCTCTTTCCACTTTACCAGCCAAACTATGGGTCATCAGCTGCATGCCGTAGCAAATTCCCAGAATCGGAACACCCAACTCAAAAATGGCTGGATCTACTTGAGGAGCGCCTTCTTCGTACACACTTGCCGGTCCGCCGGAAAAAATGATCCCTTTCGGCTGCAATTCTTTTAATTTTTCAACAGACGTATTGTACGGGAGCAGTTCGCTATAAACGCCAAGATCACGCACACGTCTGGCGATCAACTGATTGTATTGGCCACCAAAATCAAGTACAACAACTAACTCTAACGGTTTCTCCATGAGTACCCTCCTTGTTCATTTCATAGATATAGTAGCAAAATGACTCTGTCGAAGCAAAAAAAAAAAACAGACCCAACCGTTCATACAAAAAAGGGACTGGCACCTTCTTGTCATACGAAGGCACAGTCC
The DNA here is from genome assembly GCA_041920465.1 of Paenibacillaceae bacterium. Lineage (GTDB taxonomy): Bacteria > Bacillota > Bacilli > Brevibacillales > Brevibacillaceae > Brevibacillus_H. Next base: position 241,557 of record JBHGXW010000020.1, read on the forward strand.
CAGTATGATATACGCATGCAAATTCACGTACCTCTGGCTGTTCACCTCGTAGTCGCTCTATTTACGGTAGAGCGGTAGAAACTTTCAGGCCATATCCCTGAGATTATACGAGATCTTCTTGCTTAACCCACCCGTCAAAAGCTTGACTGGCACCGGGCGGGACCCCACTGCACTTATACATGAAGCAAATTCTAGCAGACTGAGGGTAAATGTTCAAGGCCTCATTTGTTGAGAAAGCCGATCCATGATTTTGTTGGCAATGTCGCGGGCCTTGCCTTCCAACTCCTTGTAACCGTAATGAACCTGTTCGTACAAATTCGTCAAATACCAAAGGTCCTGACGCACATCTCCTGAAACAGACAAGCGCTTTACGTATTCCCGCAGCGTTTCTCCTGCTTGACGGTTCATCAGAATCCGTTCAAACAACAAGAGAAGCTTGCTGTATTTTTCACTGAAACGATCTTCCGGATAAGTCGCGATTTGTTTGCGAATCCACCAAATCATCAGCTTGTCTCTTCGTCTCCATGCCAACTTCAACACACCAGCCAATATAACCGAAGCGATGATCAAAAACTTGCCTGATACACCGTTTCCAACAACCCCTGTACCTTCTTCATCTTCCAATTTATTCAGACGGCCATCCTCACGATCCTGCGGCTTATCCACTTGCGTATTGTTTGGGGAAGGTTGCTGAACCTGCGGCGTGTTCAGATCATAGTTGACCCGTACCGGTGAAGTGAAGGAGGTTGTGGCTTCAAAGGGAATCCAACCCGTTTCAGGAAAATATACTTCTACCCACGAATGGGCATCCTTGTTGCGTACCTCGATGATCCTCCTGCCGTCTTCCGTTGAACCAACATCCGTACCGGGAGCAAAGCCCTTTACCCATCGTGCCGGAATGCCGATTGTCCGGAGCATGACTGCCATGGAAGAAGAGAAATGGTCACAATAGCCCCGCTTGGTCTCAAACAGGAACTGATCAACAAAATCTTGTCCCTTCGCCGGAACCGGGACGTCATTCGTTTCGTATTTGTACTCTCCGCTTGATCGCAGGTAAGACTCAATGGCCCGTACCTTTTCATAAGGAGTTTTGGCATTTTGCGTGATTTTTACGGCCAGTTCCTTGATTCGCGGCGGCAAGTTGGCCGGCAGCTGCAAATACCGCTCTTTAATAGAAGCAGGATATTGGTAGGGCAAGCTCAGGAACTTCTTCTCGCTTAAGACAGGCACTTCCGTCGAAAGTTCGTAGCTCATCATCTTTAACAGGGTCGGATTAGGAACCTCCACCAACTTCTGCATATTGTCTCTGGGATTGCCAGATTTTTGCGAGATTGTAACGGTGCCCTCATGCGTTTCAAGATGCTTGTTCGTCGCGTCATACTGAATGGTGGCGTTCCGCGGCGTAAATTTTGGCATCCGTTTTAACTGGCCCGGATAAAACACAACGGGAAACTGTTCACTGTTCATGTACTGAAGGCTGGCTTCAACTGATTTGGTTTCCACATTTTCAAACAGATTATCGTCCCATTCATAATCGCGGGGATTCAGGATCGCCTCATAATGAACTTGACCCTTTTGCCAGCCTTGGCCGGTGTAGATGTCTTTGGAATCGCCTCGCCAATAGTACTTTTCATTTACTCTTGCAATGAAAACCAGGCTCTCGTCCTGAATAAACGGACCGCCCAAGTGGCTGTCATTGTTGTCATAGCCCACCTTTTTTAAGGTACCTGGGCCTTCTTCTCCATTTCCCATGAAATACGAGATCGGGTCGGGCCAACTCGCTTCTTGTTTGGGTGCCGAATAAGCTACCCCGACTGATAAACTGATAATCAGCACAGGGGCAAGCAGTGACTTCCAAAAGGCAAATCGATTTTTCCCCTTTCCGGCCAGCTTCTCCATAGCCGAGAAATGAAGGACCGCCAGCATGAAAAATCCGGCAATCAACGAACGGATAATTCCACCGTCCGCATCGTATGGCATAAAGGTATCAAGTGTTGCCAAATATGCCTCTGTCATGAAGACAAACCATAGTCCCTGTCGTTGCTCCAGGACAAGATACGAAAGCAGAGAAACCAGGATGACGATCAATAAATAAAAGAGCAGGCTGCGGGAGACAGGCGACATATTCGGCCAATTTTGCGCATAGATAAGCGGGACATCCTGCACGAATCGGACATAGACCTCTTTCAGCCATTCCGGAGCAAAAAGCGGTGTCACAAAAAACGTTTGGTGCAAGAGCCATAACCCTCCGCCAAGCTTCAACGTTGTTGCCAGCCATCGCCATTCCAAAAGCAAGTCGAGAAACAGAATCCCCGCCGCCAAATACAGAAATGGAGCAACTTCACTGGTATCCGTCAATGACGGCAGCGGCAGCAACCACTCCCGAAGCAGCAAAAACAAGAAAACCGCGGCCAACCAATCCATTGCTTTCACTCTGCGAAAAAAAGGGATAGTTCCTATCATCCTTACGCACCTCCGATCTGCTTCAATTCCTCGTATTCATGGAGGTGAACCGGACTGCACTGTACCTTAGCCGCTTTCAGCATTTGCAGCGCCTGTTTCTCTTCATACCTGATTTCGGAAGCAGAGTAAATCCAAAACAGGTGAACTTTGCGTCCGGTGGAAGCCAAATCCATCAATCCAGCCACTAAATGCTTGCTTAAAGACGGGGTGACGATTGCCAGCGTAGAGCCCAGCGGGAGCTCCAACGCTTCCCGATTCACTACTTGCGAAAACGGACGATCCCCTTCCGGCATAATCCGGGCTAATTGATCAAACACCCGAAAGAAATGAGCCTGACTATTTCCTGCTGGAATGACAACCCGATCCTTCTGATGACTGACAAATCCGAATGGAAATTGCCTGCGGCTTGCGTAATAGACCAAGCTTGCCGTCAATTTAACCGCCATTTCAAACAACTGCGGGTCCTTATCTTGGTAGCTGGCTTTATACACATCGCAAAAAAACACAATTTGGTTCATGGATTGGTGCTCAAATTCTTTGGTTTTCAACCCCATACCGCGTGCTGATGCCCGCCAGTGAATTTGGCTTAAACGGTCGCCACGCTGATAGTCCCGCACTCCCCGAACTGCCGCCACATCGTCGGAACGCCTGTGTGAAACCTGAATATTACCGCTGATCCGCCCATCTCCCGTAGGCCAATGAGTAATATGACGATAAGCCGGATAGACGAGAAACTCGTTAACCAGCGGAAAAGTTTTGGTACGCTGAATGAATCCGAAAAAATCTCCGGCGCTGATCATACTATGTTCCAACCGATAGTAGCCGCGGGGCAGCGAAGGGATTACATAGGTAAGCTGCACTTCCCGTCGAAACCAAGGAAACACCAACTGGCGGTGTGCCTCATAGTAACTGGCAAGCTTATCCGGCAACGGCTCCACGATCATGTTCCAGCCAAGGGGAAACCATATTTTGCGTCTCAAGCGAATTGTCACAACCACGTCTTCGCCATCCTGCAGGCGATCGCGGTCAACTTCCCGTGTCGCCTGCAGGGTTGCAAACATTAACAGATAGGCCAGCAGCTCATACACAAAAAATGTCATACAGCTGTAGAAAAGAAACCAACTGGCAAATCCGCCCTGAAATTTGGCGAAGACATAGGTGATTGCCAATAGCCCGATTACTTTCAGCTTTCCGTATTTACGCTGTTTCACCATCTCCACCGCCCTTTAGCTGATCGGGACGCGCGTCTCCTGAAGCACACTGGCAATTACTCGATCAACTGTTGCTCCTTCAAGACGTGCTTCCTGCTTCAGGATAATGCGATGACTGAATGTAACAGGTACAAGCTCCTTTACATCATCAGGAATCACGTAGTCTCGCCCACGAACCAAAGCCAGCGCTTGAGCCGCCCTGCACAATGCCAGAGAACCCCGCGGGCTTACTCCCAAGTAAACACTTGGATGGTTGCGTGTCTTATGGCAAAGTCTCACGATGTAATCTTTAATACCTTCTGTAAGTTTTACCTTTGATGCTTCCGCTTGCAGGCTCTGAATCTCTTTTATGGTAACTACCGGTTGAATCTCTTCAATTGGTTTTTGCGCGACGAAACGGCTTAACATGGATACCTCTTCTGCCTCAGTCGGATATCCCAGATGCAATTGCAGCAAGAAACGGTCAAGCTGCGCCTCTGGAAGCGGGAATGTGCCCTCGTACTCCAGCGGATTTTGGGTTGCCATTACAAAGAATGGCTCAGCCAACTGATGCGTGGTGCCATCTACCGTAACCGAGTGCTCTTCCATCGCTTCCAGTAATGCAGATTGCGTCTTGGGCGACGTACGGTTAATTTCATCAGCCAGAATTACATGACCGAAAATCGGACCTGGTCTAAATTCAAACTCAAGCGTTCTTTGATTAAAAATGGAAATGCCGGTTACATCAGTTGGAAGCAAATCAGGAGTAAATTGAATTCGCTTAAAATTGCCTCCAATTGAACGGGCCAAGGAGCGTACCAGCATGGTTTTCCCAACCCCAGGCACGTCTTCCAAAAGAACATGTCCTTTTGCCAGCAAAGCAACGATACTTAATTCAATTACGTGTTTTTTGCCGATTAGTACCTTTTCGATATTCTGGATAAGTGCCTCAATGGATTTATGCGGATGATCCAATTTGATTAAGCTCATAATGTCAAGTCTCCTATCCCTCTTAGGCTTTTGAGCACAAGCGCTGATTACTTATTACGGTAAATGATGATAATAGAGGAAGACAAGAAAATAATTATAAAACTTAGTGAAATGAAAATTTACAGATAACTCCGTGTAATTACTAAAGAATTCTCATCCATTTTACAAAATTTACATATTGGTGTCAAAAATACGGAATTTCAAAGCAAAACGCAAAAACACCAATAAAAACAAAAGGCCTGCAGATTTGCAAACCCTTTTTCACTATCCTGTTTGGGATTAAACCTATTTCTTGAAAGCCTTCTGTCATGACAATTATACTTTACTGGTTAACCTTGAAACAAATCCATTATTTAACAGATCCGGTTGAGTTGCAGCCGCTGCCTCTGAATCGGGGAAGCCTGTCGACAAAAAAACTCCAACCACCAAAAATGTGATTGGAGAAGTAGTACGTGAATGAATTCATTATATAATCTGTCGGCAGAGCCTGCCTTAGTTTGTTGATGGCAGCGGAGGCAAGCTTATCCTCAATTGGTTGATTTAATGAAAAAAATGGAGACAGTCTACTGCACAGATTGACTGCCTCATTTCAATACCCCAAGAACAATCCGTAGAGGAATTACCTCCCTACTTTGTACATCGGAAGAGGAGAATCATGCATTCATGCATAAATTATGGTAATTGGTCTGACCGCCATGTATTAGCAAATTAACGAAAACAATCTGAGTTCTTTCACTAAACCCTAAATTTTGAAATGATCTGTTGAAGTTCTTCAGACATCTTAGATAGAGCTAAGGCTGAAGAAGAGATTTCTTCCATAGAGGCCAATTGTTCTTCAGTAGCACCAGATACACTCTGAGTTCCTGCTGCTGTTTCTTTTGCTATCTCCCGTATTAATGTTATAGACTGCACTATTTCTTCCATAGACGCTGCCATCTGTTGCGCACCGGCCGATACCTCTTGAATCTGAACAGCAACACCATCCACGGAACGTTGAATGTGTTCGAAAGACGTTCCCGCTTGGGTTACTACTGCCATACCTTCGCTCACTTCGTATTTTACCTGATCCATGGAAGTTACAGCTTTTTCCATTTGATCTCGAATCACAGAAATTAAATCGTTGATTTGATTCGCAGACCCGGCCGACTGCTCCGCAAGTTTCCTTACTTCCTCTGCCACGACAGCAAATCCCCTGCCATGTTCGCCTGCTCTTGCCGCTTCAATCGCTGCGTTCAATGCTAACAAATTAGTTTGGGAAGCGATTTCAGTAATAACTTGAACTATTTGACCGATTTCCATTGAACGATCGCCTAATTCTTTGATTACATCTGCCAGATCATTAACTTTGGTGTGAATCGATCTCATTTGATCGTTAGCGGTTTGAATTCCCCGATTTCCTTCCTCCGCCACTTGAGATGCTTGTATGGAGGAGGTGGATACCTTTTGGGCGTTAGCCGCAATTTGTTGAATTCCTTGGGCCATCTCATTAACAGTCTGGGCACTCTGGTCTACGCTGGAGGCTTGCTGCTCGGAGCCTGATGCTACTTCCTGCATTGTGGAAGCAATTTGCTCCGTGGCTTTACTTGTTTGTTCAGCACTTGCTGTTAACTCTTCAGCAGATGCTGCAACCTGCTCGGCATTGATTCCAACTTGATGAATAAGGTTGCGCAAATTGGTTTTCATAGCATTAAAGGAATGAGCCAGTTCCCCGATCTCATCTCTGTTCTTTATATCAATATCTTCAACAGTCAGGTCTCCTGAGGCTATTTTTTCTGCAGAGGATGCGATTGAAATAACTGGTCTCGAAATCAATCTTGATACAAAATATCCAATGCAAATCGCCAGGATAACTGCAATCACACTGATGAGGAATACTGTGGTCACTACTCCGTTTACCATAGCGGAGTTTTCTTGTGAGGCTTGAGTCATTAGTTTTTGTTGTCGGTCACTTATTTGGTCAGCTATCGCTCGAATCTCCCTAGAAATAGGAAACAAAGAGGTGTTGGCAATACTCAAGGCTTGCTCTTTCTTTGCCGAGGCAATTAGATTTCTCGACTCATAATATTGCTTGTTTAATTGTTCGATCTTGCTCAATGAATCCTTGGTTTCTTGAGTTTCGGCCATTCCCATGGCTGTGGATACCAATGTAGATAATTGATTGCTTGCGTCCTCCAATTTTTTCATGGCATCAGCATTTTGTGTAAGTATGTAGTCCCTCAAACTGTTATTCAATTGAGTAGCATTTACTTGAATATCCTTAGCGTTAATGAGTATAGTAGCCCTTCTGTCAACTAAATCAGAATACGAGCTATCTACTTTCTTTAGAAAGTAAAGAGACATTCCGCTCACAATAACCAAAAGTAGAGCGACTGATAAAAATCCGCCAATTAATTTCTTGCCAATTGTCCATTTCATGCTGTACCTCCAATTAATAAGGATAAGTCTTAATTTCATCGTTTTTGGCCTTATTAATATAGTAAAAAAATCCTAACAAAAAAGATAGTACCAAGCTAACACCAGATTTTAATTATAATCGAAATAATAGTATTTAACCGGTGTTTGAAACGATCTAAAATGGCTGCCGGGATGGGGTAGCTTCAATACAGATACAAGATTATGAAAGAGACAACTCCCATCGTTCTTCAACAAGTTCCTGATTAGACAATGTTTCTTTTCTTGTTTCCATTATTCTAAATCCAAATTTTTTATAAAGGTGTCTGGCCGCCTTAAGTTCACTATTCGTCCAGAGTATTATGGTTTTATAATTTTTCTCTCGACAAAAGTCAATTGCTTTTTGTACTAATTGCCCCCCCAACCCAGCTCCTCTTAAACTTGGGTCAACAAGAAACAAACGTAATTGAGCTACATTTTCATTTACTTTTGTGATTCCAATTGAACCTTTAGCCTCTTCATCAATTTCTAAAATCCAAATATTTTCGTTTACATGATCAGACCTTTTTATAAAATCATCCACACTCTTAGCGATAAAATTTTTGAAAGATAAATCGAAATTGTATTCATTGGCGTAAATATCATAGTGTGAATTTATTATGAATCCAGCATCTTCCGCTTTAAATGAACGTATCATTCGGCTCACCTTTTTTATTTATCGAAATCACAAGTTTGATTGACTGATCAGCCTTTAGTTGAATAACTTCTTCGAAAATAATTTTAATTTCGCAACAAAAAAGCTTATTCCTCGATAAACTGTGCCAATTCCTTGTTAAATTTATCACGCTCTTCCCAAAACAATCCGTGACCGCTGTTTACAAACGGCACAAGCTCGGAGTTTTCAATCCCTTCTTCTAGTGCTTCAGCTAATTCGAATGGACAAACTTTGTCATGAATACCATGAAGAATTAAAGTGGGAACGCGTATTTTGCCAAGATCAGAAAACAAACATTCGTCTCTAAGCGAGGCTGCAAGCGCCGCGGTGGACCAACCGGCTGCCTGTAGTCCCAATTGGAAGAACCAATCTGAGAAAGGCCCCGTTACATTCTGGAAGAAAAACATGTCTCCAAATCCCTGAAGCATTTTAGGACGGTCATTATACGTTTCCTGAATGAGTTTACTTACATCTTCCTTCGGCAACCCATATGGAAAATCGGGACGTCTTGTGAAGCTGGGAGCTGCGGCAGCGAACAAAGCGAGTTTGGATACCCCATATCCGTTGTGGCGAGCCATGTATCGAATAGCAATCGCTCCCCCCACGGAGTGGCCCCCGAGTGTGAAATTTTGTAATTTAAGTGCTTCAACCACACCTCGGACGTCGTCTGCCAATCGATCGTAGTTGTATCCTCTCCAAGGCTTATCGGAATTGCCGAATCCTCTGATATCCATTCCGATGCATCGATATCCCATTTTGGGAAGTTGATCAAACTGATATTCAAACAGATTATGGTTTGCAGGCCAACCGTGTATAAACAAGATTGGCTTCCTGCCCCCTGGGTTAACATCTTCTACATAAATTTTTACGTCTGGCTCTACTCTAACATAGTTCCCCACGCGGATTCCTCCATTTAGTAAAGTCACCTTCAGTAACAAGTTACTCACTTGGTCTTAAATAGGTGAACTACCTATCCGTTAAAAGCATGATGGAACTCAATGTGGTTAGATCCTCGATGAGCAAATTGTGCGTGAAGTTCTCGGAAAGAGTTGATTCCATGACGTTCATTCGGTTTTGCAAGTAAGAAATGGCTGTTCCGTTTTGGGCCAAAAGAGTTTGAGCATGAGCAAATCCCTTGTTCCTAGCGATTTATATCGGTATCCGCTACTGGAGTTTGATCAGTCCAGTCAAGTTTTGCATTATACGGCATTTATGCTGCATTTCCTTTCACACCAAACTGGAAGCGAAACTCAAGAATCTGATTGTTAAGAATGAGACTGGACACCCGATTACCGAGATCGGCCGCTGTTCGCTCCAAAATTGTATGGTATATCTCAACCAATAAGCGATGTTAGTAAAATGTTAGCAAATCACTTAAACCAAATGGAAAAAGGCTTCAACCATTCGGTTGAAACCCCTAATTTTCTCGATGTGACCAGCGATGGTGCGGGTGAAGGGACTTGAACCCCCACGGTTGCCCGCCAGAACCTAAATCTGGTGCGTCTGCCAATTCCGCCACACCCGCAAGTTTTGTTGCATGGACCTCCGAAAAGCATTCGGCCTAAATATCGAAGCGCCTCTTAACTTTTTGAGGTAAACAATCTGGTGAGCCATGAAGGACTCGAACCTTCGACCCTCTGATTAAAAGTCAGATGCTCTACCAACTGAGCTAATGGCTCATCATACAAATGGCTGGGGTACTAGGATTCGAACCTAGGAATGACGGAGTCAAAGTCCGTTGCCTTACCGCTTGGCTATACCCCAAAAAAATGGTGCCGGCGATAGGACTTGAACCCACAACCCCCTGATTACAAGTCAGGTGCTCTACCAATTGAGCTACACCGGCACAAAAGATATGGAAATGATGGTGGTTCGGGACGGAATCGAACCGCCGACACGAGGATTTTCAGTCCTCTGCTCTACCGACTGAGCTACCGAACCAAAGTAACCTTCTTTTTTAAAAGATGGCGGAGCTGACGGGACTCGCAACTACTGGCGATTCGACGTCGATTTCTCTCCCATGCAAGCCAATATCGGTGGTACCCGAGCTAAACTTCATTGTGTGCTAGCTTCGAGGGTGAACCCGGCACGGGTGAGAGTCTCCGTTACTTCTTATGATTAAATGGCGGAGCTGACGGGACTCGAACCCGCGACCTCCGGTGTGACAGACCGGCGTGAACTCCAACTTCACCACAGCTCCAGGTAAATATGGTGGAGGCTGACGGGATCGAACCGCCGACCCTCTGCTTGTAAGGCAGATGCTCTCCCAGCTGAGCTAAGCCTCCGCTATTATGTTCTGGGGTCTCCGAACAATACTCGGTGTAAACTTCTAAGACCTACGTCACTTTTTAGGGTAAATTAAATGGTGACCCGTAGGGGATTCGAACCCCTGTATGACAGCGTGAAAGGCTGCTGTGTTAAACCGCTTCACCAACGGGCCATTTTTTATGGTGCGGTCGGCGAGACTCGAACTCGCACGGGTCGCCCCGCCACCCCCTCAAGATGGTGTGTCTGCCAATTCCACCACGACCGCACAAGGCAAAAGATTACGTTTATTTAAATGGTAGCGGCGGAGGGGATCGAACCCCCGACCTTTCGGGTATGAACCGAACGCTCTAGCCAGCTGAGCTACACCGCCATAAAAACTGCTATCTAGTATAAGTGGCGGAGAGTGAGGGATTCGAACCCTCGCTACGCTTACGCATACTAACGGTTTAGCAAACCGTCCCCTTCGGCCTCTTGGGTAACTCTCCGTAATGGCTCCTCAGGACGGACTCGAACCGCCAGCCTACCGGTTAACAGCCGGTTGCTCCACCATTGAGCTACTGAGGAACAATAAAGATTGTAGAAGGTTGCACCTTCAAAACTGGATAACGAGTTGCTCGCATCAGCTTCTCTATTCGCTCCCCCTGCCCGTAAGGCAAAAGTTGCTCAGGTGAATGATGCTCGCTCCAATATAAGCTAAGGAATGGACGTGGATAAGTCCTCGACCGATTAGTACTCGTCAGCTCCACACGTTGCCGTGCTTCCACACCGAGC